>NZ_JAOWFA010000054.1:0-242964 GCF_030333885.1 Citrobacter sp. Cf132 | reverse complement strand
GGGTGGATCAGGGTAACAACCATTTTGATGTTGTCGCCCGGCATTACCATCTCTACGCCTTCCGGCAGTTCGATGGTACCAGTCACGTCAGTAGTACGGAAGTAGAACTGCGGACGGTAGCCTTTGAAGAACGGAGTATGACGGCCGCCTTCGTCTTTGGACAGAATGTACACTTCAGATTCGAACTTGGTGTGCGGCTTGATAGAGCCCGGCTTAGCCAGTACCTGACCACGTTCGATTTCTTCACGTTTGATACCACGCAGCAGAACACCAACGTTCTCACCAGCACGGCCTTCGTCCAGCAGTTTGCGGAACATTTCAACGCCAGTACAGGTAGACTTAGCAGTCTCTTTGATACCAACGATTTCAACTTCTTCACCAACTTTGATGATACCGCGCTCTACACGACCGGTAACAACGGTACCACGACCGGAGATGGAGAATACGTCTTCGATAGGCAGCAGGAACGGCTTGTCAATCGCACGCTCTGGTTCTGGGATGTAAGAATCCAGGAAGCCAGCCAGTTCGATGATTTTCGCTTCCCACTCTGCTTCGCCTTCCAGCGCTTTCAGAGCAGAACCACGAACGATCGGAGTGTCGTCGCCCGGGAAATCGTACTGAGACAGAAGTTCACGAACTTCCATTTCTACCAGTTCCAGCAGCTCTTCGTCATCAACCATGTCGCATTTGTTCAGGAACACGATGATGTACGGAACGCCTACCTGACGACCCAGCAGGATGTGCTCACGAGTCTGCGGCATCGGGCCGTCAGTCGCAGCAACAACCAGGATCGCGCCATCCATCTGCGCAGCACCGGTGATCATGTTTTTAACATAGTCGGCGTGGCCCGGGCAGTCTACGTGTGCGTAGTGGCGAGTCGGGGTGTCATATTCAACGTGAGAAGTGTTGATGGTGATACCACGAGCTTTTTCTTCCGGCGCGTTATCGATCTGGTCGAATGCACGAGCAGCACCGCCGTAGGTTTTAGCCAGTACGGTAGTGATTGCAGCGGTCAGGGTAGTTTTACCGTGGTCAACGTGGCCGATGGTGCCGACGTTAACGTGCGGTTTTGTACGTTCAAATTTTTCTTTAGACACGGCTATATTCCTTACTATAGTGCTCTCCCCTATGGAGAGAGCACGGGACTTAGGTTTTAATCCTGTGGATTATTTACCACGGGCTTCAATAACGGCCTGAGCAACGTTGTTCGGCGCATCGTCGTACTTCAGGAACTCCATGGAGTAAGAAGCACGGCCTTTGGTCAGAGAACGCAGCTGGGTTGCATATCCGAACATTTCAGACAGCGGAACTTCAGCATGGATAACAACGCCAGTGACGTTGGATTCCTGACCACGAAGCATACCACGACGGCGGCTCAAGTCACCGATTACGTCACCGGTGTTCTCTTCCGGAGTCTCTACTTCAACCTTCATGATAGGCTCAAGCAGAACTGGTTTCGCTTTCTTAAAGCCATCTTTGAAGGCGATAGAAGCGGCCAGTTTAAACGCCAGCTCAGAGGAGTCAACGTCATGGTAAGAACCGAAGTGCAGACGCACGCCCAGATCAACAACCGGGTAACCAGCCAGCGGGCCAGATTTCAGCTGTTCCTGGATGCCTTTATCAACGGCCGGGATGTATTCGCCAGGAATTACACCACCTTTGATGTCGTTGATGAACTCGTAGCCTTTCGGGTTTGAACCCGGCTCCAGCGGGTACATGTCGATAACAACATGACCGTACTGACCGCGACCACCAGACTGCTTAGCGTGTTTACCTTCGATATCGGTAACTTTCGCGCGAATCGCTTCACGGTAAGCAACCTGAGGTTTACCGACGTTCGCTTCAACGTTGAATTCACGCTTCATACGGTCAACGATGATGTCGAGGTGCAGCTCACCCATACCAGCGATAATGGTCTGGTTAGATTCTTCGTCAGTCCATACGCGGAATGACGGGTCTTCTTTAGCCAGACGGCCCAGAGCCAGACCCATTTTTTCCTGGTCAGCTTTGGTTTTCGGTTCTACCGCGATGGAAATTACCGGCTCAGGGAATTCCATACGTTCCAGAATGATCGGGTGATCCGGGTCACACAGAGTGTCACCAGTGGTCACGTCTTTCAGACCGATAGCAGCAGCGATATCGCCCGCGCGAACTTCTTTGATCTCTTCACGTTTGTTAGCGTGCATCTGTACGATACGGCCGAAACGTTCACGTGCAGTTTTCACGGAGTTCAGGATGGTGTCACCGGAGTTAACCACACCAGAGTACACGCGGAAGAAGGTCAGGTTACCCACGAACGGGTCGGTAGCGATTTTGAATGCCAGAGCAGCAAACGGCTCGTCATCGCTAGCATGACGCTCAGCAGGAGTATCTTTACCGTCGTCCAGAATACCGTTGATCGCAGGTACGTCTACTGGGGATGGCAGGTAATCAATTACCGCATCCAGCATCGCCTGAACACCTTTGTTCTTGAACGCAGAACCACAGGTTACCAGGATGATTTCGTTGTTCAGAACACGCTGACGCAGAGCTTTTTTGATCTCTTCTTCAGTCAGTTCTTCACCACCCAGGTATTTCTCCATCAGCTCTTCTGAAGCTTCTGCAGCGGACTCGATCAGGTTCTGGTGCCATTCTTCAGCCAGTTCCTGCATGTCAGCCGGGATATCTTCATAAGTGAAGGTTACGCCTGCATCTTCTTCGTTCCAGTTGATGGCTTTCATTTTCACCAGGTCAACAACACCGGTGAACGCTTCTTCAGCGCCAATTGCCAGCTGCAGCGGAACAGGGTTCGCGCCCAGACGGGTTTTGATCTGACCAACAACTTTCAGGAAGTTCGCACCCATACGGTCCATTTTGTTAACGAACGCAATGCGCGGAACTTTATATTTGTTTGCCTGACGCCATACGGTTTCAGACTGAGGCTGAACACCACCAACTGCGCAGTAAACCATTACTGCACCATCAAGCACACGCATGGAACGTTCTACTTCGATAGTGAAGTCAACGTGCCCCGGGGTGTCGATGATGTTTACGCGATGCGGTTCATACTGCTTAGCCATACCAGACCAGAATGCAGTAGTCGCTGCGGAGGTGATAGTAATACCACGTTCCTGCTCCTGCTCCATCCAGTCCATGGTGGCTGCGCCGTCATGAACTTCACCGATTTTATGGTTTACACCGGTGTAGAACAGAATACGTTCGGTAGTAGTGGTTTTACCGGCGTCGATGTGCGCACTGATACCGATGTTACGGTAGCGCGCGATGGGTGTTGTACGAGCCATTTGATTCCTCGTTTATCTTTTAGGCGTTCAATTTAAGTAGCCCAAAGCGGGCTGCTTACTAGAAGCGCCCGCCTGGTGACTAAAACTCCGAAGGGATTACCAACGGTAGTGTGCGAACGCCTTGTTGGCTTCTGCCATACGGTGAACGTCTTCACGTTTCTTAACTGCAGTACCTTTGTTTTCTGCAGCATCAGAAAGTTCGTTCGCCAGGCGCAGAGCCATGGATTTATCACCGCGTTTACGAGCAGCTTCAACGATCCAACGCATTGCCAGAGCATTACGACGGACCGGACGGACTTCAACTGGTACCTGATAAGTAGAACCACCAACGCGGCGAGACTTAACTTCGACAGTCGGGCGCACGTTTTCGAGAGCTACTTCGAAAGCTTCCAGTTCGTTTTTACCAGAACGCTGAGCCAGGGTCTCCAGCGCGCTGTATACGATAGTTTCGGCAGTAGATTTTTTACCATCTACCATCAGGATATTTACAAATTTAGCCAGCAGTTCTGATCCGAACTTCGGATCCGGCAGAATTTTACGCTGACCAATGACGCGACGACGTGGCATGGAAATACTCCGTTGTTAATTCAGGATTGTCCAAAACTCTAAGAGTTTAGTTTGACATTAATATAAAACGTTTGGCCTTACTTAACGGAGAACCATTAAGCCTTAGGACGTTTCACGCCATACTTGGAGCGTGATTGCTTACGGTCTTTAACGCCGGAGCAGTCAAGCGCACCACGAACGGTGTGGTAACGAACACCCGGGAGGTCTTTTACACGACCGCCACGGATCAGGATCACGGAGTGCTCCTGCAGGTTGTGACCTTCACCACCGATGTAGGAAGTCACTTCAAAACCGTTAGTCAGACGAACACGGCAAACTTTACGCAGTGCGGAGTTCGGTTTTTTAGGAGTGGTAGTATATACACGAGTACATACGCCACGTTTCTGCGGGCATGCTTCCAGCGCAGGCACGTTGCTTTTTGCAACTTTGCGTGCACGTGGTTTGCGTACCAGCTGGTTAACTGTTGCCATTAAATAGCTCCTGGTTTTAGCTTTTGCTTCGTAAACACGTAATAAAACGACCTCATACAATATGAGGACGCAGAATTTTAGGTCGGTGTCGAAAAGGTGTCAAGAAATATACAACGATCCCACAATTACCAGGACATCTGGCTGGGATGCTTCACCGTAAGTCTGACGAAGTCAGTATAGCTAACCCTGACGACACTGTCTGAAATTTGACCACTCAACCCGCGAGCCTTAATGTCTTCTTCCAGTACATAGACCTTAATGGAGGCATTTTGCAGACTTTCAAGGAAACGGCTTCCTTCGATTGCTGCCGTCACGCCATCCTGGAGCAATAAAAGTTCATCGTCTTTATCAATCAGACGAAGAAGAGAGGAGAAATCGGTAAGCCACGCGGAGCGATGTAGTGTGTGCAGCATGAGAGTCTCAAAACCTTAAAATGACGTCATAGTTGCCTAACTCACGGCGTAAATCTTCCGGTTCAAGCGCTGTCGCATTGATCACAAAATTACTCCCCTGCTGAAGGCCCCGCTCGCGTAATGAGGCAGCGCAGAGCCAACATTGATCGATATCGTACAACCCTAACAGTTTGAAGGTCGCGATATAGTCTCGCGCCAGCACGGCATCCGGTTGCTGTCCCTGAAGGATTTGAAAGACGCCATCACCGATAAAAAACACACCGAGGTCTTCCGTTAATGCAGAGGTCGCCAGCAATGCATCTAACCCTTCACGGCCAGATGCGCTGCCGTGCGGCACGGTAGAAAAGACAAAAGCAACACGTTTCATCAGAATTGCACCACGCGATCGCAGGTCAGGGATGCCTCAGCCAGTGATCCAAGCCCGCTGAGGTTAAAACCTGATTGTAAATTAGCTCCTGCCAGCCCCAGCCGCTTTGCCTCAGTCTCATCAACCACGCCGCGTCGCAACGCCGCAGCCACGCAAATATTCAGTGTTACACCATGCTGTTGGTTCAGCTGTTGCCAGGCCCGTACCAGATCGTATTCATCACTGGCAGGCGAAGTGAGTAGGTTGGCGTTATACACACCTTCACGATAGAAAAAGACGCTGCTTAGCTCATGCCCTTCTTTGAGTAGCGCATGAGCAAATTGCAACGCGCTGCTCGCCTGCTGCGTGCCGTATGCAGGCCCCGTCACCATGATGGCAAAACGCATTACTTATCTTGCCCCTGGAAATCGCCACTTTTGAACTGACGAATATAGAGGTAGACCGTATGTTTGGAGATGTTCAGCCGATCGGCGACCTGGTTGATGGCATCTTTAATATCGAAGATGCCTTTCTCATACAAATTCAGGACTATCTGGCGGTTCTTCGCGTTGTTGGAAACATTACGATCGGCATTCACTTCTTCGATTGTGAATTCCAGCGTCTGGGTAACCAGATCTTCCACCGAAGAAGCAAAGTTGACGGCAGAGCCCACTTCCGGGGTTTCCGGTGGGATAAAGGTATTCATAATCTGCGAGAAAGGGACATCAAGGTTCATGTTGATGCACAGCAGACCAATCACGCGATGCTCACGGTTGCGAATGGCAATCGTCACCGACTTCATCAAGACACCGCTTTTCGCACGTGTGAAGTAACACTTCGACACGCTGCTATCCGCACCCGTCATATCATGCAGCATACGCAACGCAAGGTCAGTAATCGGTGAGCCAATTTTACGGCCCGTGTGTTCACCGTTAGCAATGCGGATGGCCGAGCATTTCAAATCCTGCAAAGAGTGCAATACGATTTCACAATGGGAACCAATGAGCATCGCCAACCCGTCCACTACCGCTTCGTAGGATTTGAGGATATCGAAGTCGGTTTGATCGAAAGGACGTTGATCCAGCAAATCTAGCTCACTGGTTTCGTTGGTTAAAAGCGACCTGGACATGAAAAAAAGCACTCCTTTTCAGGAGCCTGTCGTTATGTTGTCAGGGCAGGCTCATCACTATTATAGGGGCATCTAAAGTAATACAGCGCACAAGGCGCTTTCCAGTATTAATTATATCCTGTCGATAATAAAAAACCGCCGCCCTGTGGGCGGCGGTTTCTGTTAGCTTATTTTTTGCTGCTGTCTGCAGCTTTATCTGCCGGTGCAGCATCTGGCTGCGCGTCAGCTTTCGGTGCCGGTTTGATGTCTAACAGTTCAACATCAAAGACCAGCGTAGAGTTGGCCGGAATGCCCGGAACGCCCGTTTTGCCGTAAGCCAGATCCGGTGGGATAACCAGCTGGATTTTGCCGCCTTTCTTGATGTTTTTCAGGCCTTCAGTCCAGCCCGGGATTACACCGTCAAGACGGAAAGAGAGCGGCTCACCACGGGTATAAGAGTTATCAAACTCTTTACCATCGATCAGCGTACCTTTGTAGTTAACAACCACGGTATCGCTGTCTTTCGGTGCAGCGCCGGTACCTTCTTTCTCTACTTTGTAGACCAGGCCAGTAGCCGAGGTTTTAACGCCTTTCTCTTTAGCAAATTTCTCGCGGTAAACTTTACCTTTGGCTTCGTTGTCAGCCGCGTCTTTTTCCATTTTTGCCTGGGCGGAGCTCTTCACGCGCGCTTCAAACGCCTGCAGAGTTTGTTCGATTTCCTGGTCAGACAGTTTGCTCTTGTCTGCAAACGCATCCTGAACACCAGCGATCAGCTGATCTTTATCCAGTTTGATGCCCAGCTTTTCCTGCTCTTTCAGAGAGTTTTCCATATAACGACCCAGGGACGCGCCCAGCGCGTAAGCGGCTTTTTGGTCGTCATTCTTGAATGCTGCTTTGCTGTCAGCAGTAGCGGCTGGTTTCGCAGCATCAGCAGCGAAGGTGATCGGGGCATGCAGAGCAACAGCCATTGTGGTCGCCAGCAGCGTTACTTTAAACAGTGATTTCATCCATATCTCCAGGGCCGGGGCATCTCACCCCAGGGTTAACTAACATAAAAATGTACTATAAAGCGTTGCAGAACAAATCAACATACAGGCACGCCCTATTATCACCACTTTTCAGACTCTTTTTGTTTAAATTAGTTTCGTTACCGAAGATTGAGTGCTGTGCAAACAGGCAAAGTTAAGTAGAATTCGCCGCAGTCCGCGATCTGCCGGAGAAAAAAGAAAGAGGTGAATCATGCAGGATACAACAATGGAAACTCGCCTGGCTGAACTGGAAAGTCGCCTGGCATTTCAGGAGATAACCATTGAAGAGCTCAACGTGACGGTGACCGCGCATGAACTGGAAATGGCCAAACTGCGCGACCATCTGCGTCTGCTGACGGAAAAGCTCAAAGCAACGCAACCGTCCCACATCGCGTCGCAGTCTGAAGAGACCCCTCCGCCACATTATTGAGACGTAAAAAAGCGGGGATATCCCCGCTTTTTTTGTGTCCGAAAGCGCTAACGCTTATCGGATCTACTCACATATACCCAAAGGATTTCAAATCACAGCAAGGCGGCAAGCTTGAGGAAGTCCTGGGAGCATAGATAACTATGTGACCAGGATTCGAAAGCGCAGCCAACACCGCTGTGGGTTGAAAGACGAAGGGTATTAGTGGCAACCGCAGCCGCCGCCGTTACCTTTACCGCCACCGCCGCAGCAGCCTTCGCCGCCGTGCTCGTGACCATGGTCGTGGCCGTGTCCACCGCAGCAACCGTCATGACCGTGGTCATGATCGTGGTCGTGACCGTGCGCACCGTGAACGTGGCCGTGAGCCAGTTCTTCTTCGGTCGCTTCGCGGATAGCAACAACTTCTACGTTGAATTTCAGATTCTGGCCAGCCAGCATGTGGTTACCGTCAACCACAACGTGGTCGTCTTCCACTTCGGTAATTTCTACCGGTACTGGACCCTGGTCAGTTTCAGCCAGGAAACGCATGCCAACCTGCAGTTCGTCAACGCCCATGAAGACGTCTTTAGGAACGCGCTGCACCAGGTTTTCGTCGTACTGACCGTATGCGTCGTTTGCGCCAACAGCAACATCGAATTTGTCGCCAACTTCATGACCGTCCAGCGCTGTTTCCAGGCCAGAAATCAGGGAACCGTGACCATGCAGGTAGTCCAGCGGTGCACTCACCGGAGACTCATCAACCAACACACCGTCTTCTGTACGTACCTGATAGGCCAGGCTGACCACCAGGTCCTTTGCTACTTTCATGATATCTCCTGAGCATGGAAAGAATAGTGGCGCAGATTGTAGCGGAATTCTGCACCCGTGTACCCTCTAGCTTAAAAAAAGCTGCGCCATATCGCTAGTCCGGATGAAAAATCCCGATCACTTGCTCTTCTTTGCGAACGTGCTCGCGCGCCTCTTTATCGGCTTCCCGCATCTGATGACCGCACTTAACACACTCAACAATATCGATATTATTTTCACGCCACATCGCCAGCGTATCCTGCGACTGGCAGGACGGACATTTTGCGCCTGCGATAAAACGTTTACGAATTGCCATGATTATCCTCTACTCAAATTCATCCCAGCCATCCAGCTGACGTCGCTCTTGCTGCATCTCTCGTTGGAAAATTTCCTCCAGCTCGCGCCGTGCTTCCCTGGCTCGAGAGATTTGTACCGTATCTGTATGCATGGGGATCAGTTCCCGCAGCATGCGCATATCCAGCCGACGAAAATGCAGCTGAGCACGCTGGGCCTGGTGCGGATGCATCCCCAGTGTAACCAGCGTTTTACGCCCCAACTCCAGCGCACTGGAGAACGTTTCGCGGGAAAACTGCGTCACACCGGCCTGTAATAACTCATGCGCCTCTACACGTCCGCGCGCTCGCGCAAGAATATGCAAATGCGGAAAATACTGTTGGCACAGTTCCACCAGTTTCATTGTGTCTTCAGGCTCATTACAGGTAATAACAATAGACTGTGCCGCCTCTGCCCCTGCGGAGCGCAACAGTTCCACCTGAGTGGCGTCACCGTAGTAGACCTTATAGCCATATTTGCGCATCAGATTCACCGCGCTGATATCTCGCTCCAGGACGGTAATACGCATTTTATTGGCCATCAACAGGCGACCAATAACCTGACCAAAACGCCCAAACCCCACTACAATCACCTGCGGTTTATCATCTTCCACCCAGGGTTTTTCGTCTTCCTCATCCGTGCCGTTAAACTGGCGGGAGAGCCATTTATCAATCAACTTCATCACCAGCGGCGTGGTCATCATCGACAGCGTGACGGTCACCAGCAGCAACGCCATTTGGTCGCCCTGAAACAGCCGTTGCGAGGATGCCGTTGAAAACAGCACGAAAGCGAATTCACCGCCCTGACTTAAAACCCCGGCAAATTGCATCCGTTCAGAGCTTCTCATGCCGTTAAGACGCGCCAGTACATACAGCACCAGCATTTTTACGACTACCAGCACGATCACACTCGCTGCCACCCACAGAATATGGGTGTAGAGCACGCCGAGATTGAGCGACATGCCAACGGAGATAAAAAACAGCCCGAGCAACAGTCCTTTAAAAGGATCGATTGCCGTTTCCAGCTCGTGTCGGTATTCACTTTCCGCCAGCAGCACACCCGCGATAAACGTTCCCAGCGCCATTGACAGCCCCAGCGCATCCATAAATAAAGCAGAACCCAGCACCAACAGCAGCGTGGCAGCGGTGAACACTTCCCGCACGCCAGAATCCGCAATAAAGCGGAAAACCGGACGCAGCAAATAGCGCCCGCCAATCAGCATGCCGGCAAAGGCCAGCACCTTCATTCCCACTTTAATCCAGTCAAAATGTTCGTCAGCAGACCCCGCCAGCAGCGGAACCAGCGCCAGCGCAGGGATCACCGCCAGATCCTGAAACAGCAGCACCGAAAAACCCAACTGCCCGGATTCACTGCGGTTCATGCCTTTCTCACGCATCAACTGTAGCGCCATCGCGGTCGATGACATCGCCAGACCAATGCCGCCAACCACTGCCGCCTGCCAGGAGAACGCAGTGAGCATCAATAATCCGGCCAGCACCACCGCGCTCAGCATCACCTGCGCGGCGCCGACGCCAAAAATTGAACGCCGCAGTTGCCACAGCTTGGCCGGGTTAAGTTCCAACCCAATGATGAACATCAGAAAAACTACGCCCAGCTCGGAAAAGTGCAGGATTTCATCCACATCACTGATGAACCCTAATCCCCACGGGCCGATGGCAATACCCGCCAGCAAGTATCCCAACACCGGGCCGATACCCAACCGCGATGCCAACGGTACCGCCGCCACCGCTGCGAAGAGGAACAACACTCCGGCTGTCAACAAATCTGAACCTTCCATCAGCGGCCTCCCACAGGGATCGGATTCGCCAGCCAGTCACCATACGCTTTCGCATGGCTGTCCAGCTCCTGCTTCGTTTGCCTTCTGGCCCAGTAAACGATAATAGGGCTCATCCAGTGCATGCGGCACATACCGGCCGTCAGCTCGAAAGGGCGCAGCACATCGCTCATTGGATAACGGTTTAGCGCGTCATAGCGGTAGGCACTTTCCGGTTCTCCGGTAGTGATAACGCTACGCCAGTACTTTCCCGCCAGTTGATTCCCTCCTGGACCGCTGGCAAATCCACGGCTCAGTACGCGGTCAAGCCACTCCTTTAACAGCGCCGGACAGCTATAGGTATAGAGTGGGTGCTGAAAAACAATCACATCATGCTCACGCAGCAGCGCCTGTTCATGCGGAATATCGATAAAAAAATCAGGATAGTGCGCGTAAAGGTCGTGCACGGTAACATTGCTGAGCTGCATGGCCGGTTTAAGCAGAACACGGTTCGCGACCGAGTCCTGAGATTCCGGATGGGCATACAGCAGCAAGACTTTCGCTGGCTGGAACATCATCCCCCTCCCGGTTTTGTCTTTTGTCTATTTTCGACGTTTTGGGCTACCATTGCGCCTCGGTGCGGCAAACGGCCCGCACATTACATTATCATAATGATAAATTAACATAGTCTGAACATACGGCGCCTTATGATTGTTTTCTCATCGTTACAAATTCGTCGCGGCGTGCGCGTCTTGCTGGACAATGCCACGGCCACCATTAATCCAGGGCAGAAGGTTGGCCTGGTGGGTAAAAATGGCTGTGGTAAATCTACCCTGCTGGCATTGCTGAAAAATGAACTCAGCGCCGACGCTGGAGGATTTACCTATCCGGGAAACTGGCAGCTCGCGTGGGTGAATCAGGAAACGCCTGCGTTGCCACAGCCCGCGCTGGAGTACGTCATTGACGGCGACCGCGAATATCGTCAACTGGAAGCGCAGTTGAACGACGCCAACGAACGTAACGATGGACATGCCATTGCCACTGTCCATGGCAAGCTGGATGCCATCGATGCCTGGACCGTGCGTTCACGCGCCGCCAGCCTGCTGCATGGCCTAGGTTTCTCCAACGAACAGCTTGAACGGCCGGTCAGCGACTTCTCCGGTGGCTGGCGTATGCGCCTCAACCTGGCCCAGGCGCTGATTTGCCGTTCAGACCTACTACTGCTCGATGAACCTACCAACCACCTCGATCTCGACGCGGTGATCTGGCTGGAAAGATGGCTGAAAAGCTATCAGGGCACGCTGATCTTGATCTCCCACGACCGCGACTTCCTCGATCCGGTGGTGGATAAAATTATTCATATCGAACAGCAAACCATGTTCGAGTACACCGGCAACTACAGCGCGTTTGAAATCCAGCGTGCGACCCGCCTCGCGCAGCAACAAGCCATGTACGAAAGCCAGCAGGAGCGCGTGGCACATCTGCAAAGCTATATCGATCGCTTCCGCGCTAAAGCAACGAAAGCAAAACAGGCGCAGAGTCGTATCAAAATGCTGGAACGCATGGAGCTGATTGCCCCAGCGCACGTGGACAACCCGTTCCACTTCAGCTTCCGTGAACCGGAAAGCCTGCCAAACCCGCTGCTGAAGATGGAAAAGGTCAGCGCTGGCTACGGCGATCGCGTCATTCTCGATTCGATCAAACTGAACCTGGTGCCGGGTTCCCGCATCGGTCTGCTCGGTCGCAACGGCGCGGGTAAATCGACGCTGATTAAGCTGCTGGCCGGCGAACTGGCCCCCATCAGCGGCGAGATTGGCCTGGCGAAAGGCATCAAGCTGGGCTACTTCGCGCAGCACCAGCTGGAGTTTTTACGCGCCGATGAATCACCAATTCAGCATCTGGCACGCATGGCGCCGCAGGAGCTGGAGCAGAAACTACGAGACTACCTGGGTGGATTCGGCTTCCAGGGCGATAAAGTCAGCGAAGAGACTCGCCGCTTCTCCGGTGGCGAAAAAGCGCGTCTGGTGCTGGCATTGATCGTCTGGCAGCGCCCGAACCTGCTGCTGCTCGATGAACCGACCAACCACCTGGACTTAGATATGCGTCAGGCGCTGACCGAAGCGCTGATCGATTTTGAAGGCGCGCTGGTTGTCGTCTCGCACGACCGTCACCTGATCCGCTCCACCACCGACGACCTCTATCTGGTACACGACAAGAAAGTCGAGCCGTTTGATGGCGATCTGGAGGATTATCAGCAGTGGCTGAGCGATGTCCAGAAACAGGAAAATCAGAGCGACGAACCAGCGAAAGAGAGCGTTAACAGCGCCCAGGCACGTAAAGACCAGAAGCGTCGTGAAGCGGAACTGCGCACTCTGACGCAACCGCTGCGCAAAGAGATCACCCGTCTGGAAAAAGAGATGGAGAAACTGCACGCGCAGTTAGCTCAGGCGGAAGAGAAACTCGGCGACAGCGAACTGTACGACCAAAGCCGCAAAGCCGAACTCACCGCTTGTCTGCAGCAGCAGGCCAGTGCGAAATCCGGACTGGAAGAGTGTGAAATGGCCTGGCTGGACGCTCAGGAGCAGCTTGAGCAGATGCTCGCCGAGTAGTCATAATTGCCGGATCCGACGCCAATACGTCCTATCCGGCATTTTTGTTGAATTATCCCTGCATCGCCAGACGCTGGCGGATTTCTTCGAAATGCTCGCGGTTAAACAGCTTGCCGTTGAGAAAACGAGTTTTCAGCTCCCCTTCCTGCTCTTGTTTCCAGGTTTGTTCATCATGCAGACGCAGTTCCCCTTGCTCATCACGTGTGACGCGAAGCAGACCACGGGCTGAACGCTTCAGGCCATTATCGGTTTTCGGCTCTTTGAAAATCGTCCGGCCTTTGCCGTCGACTTCTCCCCACGTCGCTTTCATCGCAAAACCGAAGGTGTCACGCGTGTTGTACTGATAGGTAAAGGAACCGACGCCAAACACGACGTTTGAACTGGCAAATCCTTTCGATTCCAGACGACGCAGGATCTCATTCGCCCGCTCAAGGGTGATGGAGTCGCCATAAATCAGTCCCACATGCGGGTCGAGCACCTTGTAACCTTTGGCGTTAATCGTACCGCCAAAAATCTCCCACAGCACTTCCACGGACCCTTTCTCCTGAGCGGTACGATCGCTGCTTGTATCGTTATCTTCGCCAGTACCGCACAGAATCTCTACCGGGTTGCCGCTATCCGGACGGAATACCACACGACCTTCACGCGCCAGAATGATGCTCTTCAGTTCGCGGGTATATTCCGACAGCACCTGCCAGTAGTCCCAGGTATCAGATACTATCGATACAAATCCTTGCGGGTAGAGATCGGCAATCAGGCGGCGGAAGGTTTCAATCTCATGCTCGCGCTCGCCCATACACATCACGCTGTGTTCAGTAGCTGGAATGCTGGCGCCGATAAAATAGGTCTCGCCGTCGGTGTAGTAATCGCGGGCGTACAACAGAGATGGAATACTGTCGGTCCCTTTAAAGCTCAACAAATGCCCACTGCCCGCCTGCATGGTGTCTTGTAATCCGGACATACCGCGAAATGAAAAGTCATGGCACTGGAAGTCAAGATGCGTCAAGTCGCTACAGGTTTTCTGTGCCCAGCGTGCGCAGATTTTACGGTAATGGTGAGCAATCGTGGCGTTTGTCGACGCTTTCCACAATTCCGCCGACAGGACGGTCTCCAGGTAATTCACCAGCCAGAAAAATTCGGGTTTGGTGTTGATAATGGTTAAAACCGGTACCGCCATCGGGACTTTACTGCCTTCATCCAGCGCCTTGATGTGCAGCGGCAGATAGCCCAACTGATGCAATGCACGAATATGGTCCACCGCCACCGCATCTTTGCCGAGATAGCTATCCATGACCTGTTTGTATTCACTCACAACCTCATCTTCCGGACGGGCAAAGAACGCCTCATTAAACAGGTCGACTAAAAACCACTGCATAAACCCCTGCAGGCCGAAAAATACCAGTTTGCCATCCGCCAACGGCGAGGAGAAAAAGCGATCGCTGCGTGGGGTAAAGTTGGAATACACGCGACGGGTGCCCTGCGGATACTGCACGCGGTGAGACACTTTGTAGCCGTCGATAGCTAAAATAGGATTCATTTTCATAACAGGTGTCTCCCTCAGGCGCGGTAAATCGCGTCAATATCGATAAGTTCAAGCTGCGGATGTTCCAGCGTCGGGGCAGCTAAAGAAGTGGAGGTGTAGATGGCGTCAATACCGTTAGCAAACAGGTGTTCAACGCCCTTAGAAAAGATCCCGTGGGTGACGTACAGGCTAACGCTGCGGGCACCGGCATCACGTAGCACCTGCGCAGAACCTATGAAGGTGCCGCCAGCATCACACAGGTCGTCGACAATCAGCAGATCCCTCCCCCTGACGTCTCCGGCCAATAACGCAAATCCCGTCAGGCTGCCGCTTGCCACATCACGTTTTTTGCTCAGGATGGCGTACTGCTCCACACCGGCCGCTCTGGCTACGGCATCAATCTTCTTCAGGGATCCTGCATCGGGAGCAACCAACATCAGCGCGTTTTGCTGAAACAGCCGCGATAATGACGCGCTTTGCATCAGGCAAACCTCCTGGGGGATCGCCACAAAGTTGTCGATTGCAGCCGCCGCCGCGTCACTGTGCGGGTCGAGCACGTTGACCTTGTCAAACTTCAACGTATTGAGCTGACTGGCGAAGACTTTCAGCGCAAAGCTGTCACCCGATACCATATGTCTGTCCTGACGCGCCCACGGCAGCCAGGGAAGGTCGAGATGGCTGACCAGTACATCGGTCTGATGACGGACCGCCTCAACCAGTTGCGCCAGCAGCATAAAATCGTTCATATCGCGCAAAGCCGTGGCACGGATGCGCATCAGGCGAGCAAAGGTTGGCAACGCATCGGTGACTTTTAACCAGACAGCACCATCAGGAAAAACACCGCTGGCAACGGCATAGGACTGGTCGTCCAAAGTTAGTGTCAATTTTATGTTCATCGCGTTCACCCCTCAATTGTGTCCCTTAGACACAATTAATAATGTCCTTAAGACACATATTAGGCAAGCATAAAATGAATTATTTTTAAGCTGTTAGTTAATCCACTGATAAGTAATAAGAAAAAACGAGCCTTGCCCCCCAGTACCGGGCTGGTACACTTATCAGCGTTACAAATCATCGTGAGTACCTTATGACCACCGAAGCCGACTACCTGAATCAGTACGACGCCAGCCGCTTCCCTTCACCTCTGGTGACAGTAGATAGTGTGTTATTTACCCTGCATCAGCAGGCGCTGTGCGTATTACTGGTCGAGCGGGCAAAGCAGCCGCAAAAAGGACGTTGGGGATTACCCGGCGGCTTTATTGATATCGAAAACGATGATTCAACCCGTGCCACCGCACTGCGCAAACTCACTGAAAAAACGGGTGTTTCGCCTTCGTGGCTGGAACAACTGGATACCTTTTCCGGGCCTGATCGTGACCCGCGCGGCTGGAGCCTGACGGTCACCTGGTTTGCACTAATCGCCTGGGTAGACTGCGCGCCCCATATCGCCAGCGTCAGCAATGCCCGTTGGGTGCCGGTTGATGAGTTGAAAAACTATTCACTCGCGTTTGATCACGAGAAAATCATTACAGCGGCGCTGCATCGCTTGCGGCAAAAAACGATGTACTCGCTCCTGCCAGTGTACTGCTTGCCGGAAACATTTACCCATGGGCAACTACTCGAAGCCACTGAGGTGATCCTCGGTCAGTCGATCCAGCGTAAAAGTCTGATTCGTCGCTTTGAAGCGTCAGGAATGTTTGAAGATACTGGAGAAAGCGTGGCGACAGGGACGCGTAAAGCCCGCCTGTGGCGACGTAAACCTAACGTCGATTTTCATTTTTTCTCGCGTAACCTGCTGACTGACTAGCGACAAAATCACATATTGGCTAACCCGCACGCGCTGTGCGCGGTATAGTTATTCTTTCCGATTATTAATTGCTCCGGTGTTATGGTTGAAATCACGTCCACAGAAATGACCCCACCTACCGACGATTCGCGAGAATTCCGCCCGATGCGCGGTATCAGTAACCGCCATCTGCAGACGATGCTGCCGCGATTAATTCGCCGTAAGGTGAAGTTCGACGCCCACTGGCAGCGTCTGGAATTGCCCGACGGTGATTTCGTCGATCTGGCGTGGAGTGAAGATCCGCAACAGGCGAAACACAAACCGCGCCTGGTGGTTTTTCACGGTCTGGAAGGTAGTCTGAACAGCCCCTACGCACATGGCCTGATTGAAGCAGCACAAAAGCGCGGCTGGCTGGGCGTGGTAATGCATTTTCGCGGTTGCAGTGGTGAGCCCAATCGTTTGAACCGTATTTATCACTCCGGTGAAACAGAAGATGGCACCTGGTTTTTACACTGGCTGGAACGTGAGTTCGGTCGCGCACCGACCGCCGCGGTAGGTTATTCACTCGGTGGAAACATGCTGGCTTGTCTGCTGGCAAAAGAAGGCAACGATATTCCGATAGATGCAGCGGTTATCGTTTCTGCGCCTTTCGTGCTCGAAGCCTGTAGCTACCATATGGACAAGGGCTTTTCCCGTGTCTATCAGCGCTACCTGCTCAATTTATTGAAAGCCAACGCCTCGCGTAAGCTTGAGGCGTATCCAGGTTCGCTGCCGGTAAGTCTGGCCCAGTTGAAATCTTTGCGCCGCATTCGCGATTTTGACGATCTGATCACCGCCAAAATCCACGGTTTCGCCGATGCTATAGACTATTACCGCCAGTGCAGCGCCATGCCGTTGCTCAATCGGATCGCCAAACCAACGCTGATTATCCATGCTAAAGACGATCCGTTTATGGATCATCACGTGATCCCGAAACCGGAAAATCTGCCTTCGCAGGTGGAATATCAGCTGACTGAACATGGCGGCCACGTCGGATTTATTGGTGGCACAGTGCGCCGTCCTGAGATGTGGCTGGAATCAAGAATCCCGGACTGGCTGACAACGTATCTGGAGGCGTCATCATGATTATCCCATGGCAAGATATCTCTCCGGACGCGCTGGACAATCTGATTGAAAGCTTTGTCTTGCGTGAAGGCACCGATTACGGTGAACATGAACGCTCGCTCGAACAAAAAGTCGCCGACGTCAAACGCCAACTACAATCAGGTGAAGCCGTGCTGGTGTGGTCCGAACTGCATGAAACGGTCAACATTATGCCGAGGAAGCAGATTCACGAGTAATCCCTAGCCGCCGGCCGACTTTACTATAATTACAACCATTTCATGGAGTTGTTATGTCTGCCAAACATCCGGTGATTGCGGTAACAGGATCCAGCGGCGCGGGGACCACCACCACCAGCCTCGCGTTTCGTAAAATTTTCGCGCAGTTAAACCTGCGCGCCGCCGAGGTGGAAGGTGACAGTTTTCACCGCTATACCCGTCCGGAAATGGACATGGCGATTCGCAAAGCACGCGATGCCGGGCGGCATATCAGCTATTTCGGCCCCGAAGCTAACGACTTCGGTCTGCTGGAGCAAACCTTCATTGAATACGGCCAGACGGGCAAAGGTCAGTCGCGTAAATACCTGCACACCTACGATGAAGCAGTACCGTGGAATCAGGTTCCGGGGACATTCACGCCCTGGCAGCCGCTGCCTGAACCGACGGATGTCCTGTTCTATGAGGGACTTCACGGCGGCGTTGTCACCCCTCAGCAAAATGTGGCCCGGCATGTCGATCTGCTGGTTGGCGTGGTGCCAATCGTGAACCTGGAGTGGATCCAGAAGCTGATCCGCGATACCAGCGAGCGTGGACACTCGCGTGAAGCGGTGATGGACTCGGTGGTGCGCTCAATGGACGATTACATCAATTACATCACGCCACAGTTTTCCCGTACGCATATCAACTTCCAACGCGTACCAACCGTCGATACCTCTAATCCCTTTGCCGCCAAGAGCATTCCGTCACTGGATGAAAGCTTTGTCGTGATTCATTTTCGTAATCTGGAAGGGATCGACTTCCCGTGGCTGCTGGCCATGCTGCAGGGCTCATTCATTTCTCATATCAATACGTTGGTCGTACCGGGCGGAAAAATGGGTCTGGCGATGGAATTGATTATGCTGCCGCTGGTGCAGCGACTGATGGAAGGCAAAAAGATAGAGTGATATGTGGAAAGCGCCCGATGGCGCTTCGCTTATCGGGCCTACGACTCAACATCGCCCTGTAGGCCGGATAAGGCAACGCCGCCATCCGGCATCAGCAATTACGCGGCAACCACTTCATAGGAGTGGGTAATGTTCACCGCCTTTTCCAGCATCAGCGCCACGGAGCAGTATTTTTCCGCCGAAAGATCGACCGCACGTGCGACGGACGCATCTTTCAGATCGTTACCCGTTACGATGAAATGCAGGTTGATATGGGTAAACAGGCGCGGCGCTTCATCACGACGCTCGGAGGTCAGCTTCACTTCGCAGTTGGTCACATCCTGACGACCCTTTTGCAGGATCGACACCACATCAATTGCGCTGCAACCACCCGCAGCCATTAAGACCATTTCCATCGGGCTCGGCGCTTTATCACCGGAATTACCGTCCATCAAAATCTGGTGGCCAGAGGCGGACTCACCGAGGAAGGTCAGCCCTTCAACCCACTTAACACGTGCTTGCATATTTTATTACTCCGATGCATCAATTTTCCTGACAGATTACGCGCACACAACAAATCTCGCAACGGAAGGCGACCTGCGTCATGCTGAAGCGAGACACCAGGAGACACACGGCGAAAGCTATGCTAAAACAGTCGGGATGCTACAGTAATACATTGACGTACTGCATGTATGCAGAGGACATCACATTACAGGCCGTCGCACGTATTGACAGCCCCCTTCCCAGGTAGCGGGAAGCACATTTTTGCAAACCCAGAGACAGGATGTTTTTTGGCTCTGGAGACAGCTTATAACAGAGGATAACCGCGCATGGTGCTTGGCAAACCGCAAACAGACCCGACTCTCGAATGGTTCTTGTCTCATTGCCATATTCATAAGTACCCATCGAAGAGCACGCTGATTCACCAGGGTGAAAAAGCGGAAACGTTGTACTACATCGTTAAAGGCTCAGTGGCAGTGCTGATCAAAGATGAAGAAGGGAAAGAAATGATCCTTTCTTATCTGAATCAGGGCGATTTTATTGGTGAATTAGGCCTCTTCGAAGAAGGTCAGGAACGCAGCGCCTGGGTCCGTGCTAAAACTGCATGTGAAGTCGCTGAAATTTCCTACAAAAAATTTCGCCAATTAATCCAGGTCAATCCAGATATTCTGATGCGCCTGTCCTCTCAGATGGCTCGCCGTCTGCAGGTCACGTCTGAAAAAGTGGGCAACCTTGCCTTCCTCGACGTTACCGGTCGTATCGCGCAGACTCTGCTGAATCTGGCGAAACAGCCTGATGCGATGACCCACCCGGACGGCATGCAGATTAAAATCACCCGTCAGGAAATCGGCCAGATCGTTGGCTGCTCCCGTGAGACCGTCGGTCGTATTCTGAAGATGCTGGAAGATCAGAACCTGATCTCCGCACACGGTAAGACCATCGTCGTCTACGGCACACGTTAACCCCATCGAAGTGGCGCGTTACCCCGTAATGCGCCACTTTTGTTTGCTCCGATGTGGCGAAGACTGATATACCACCCAGAGATCAACTACGCACTACGACAAACGCTGGTGCTATGTTTACCTGTGGCCGTCGGCCTGATCATCGGTCAGCTTCATCTGGGACTCCTCTTTTCCCTCGTCCCTGCCTGCTGCAATATTGCCGGTCTTGATACCCCGCATAAGCGCTTTTTCAAACGCTTAGTGATTGGCGCGTCTTTGTTTGCCGGATGCAGTCTGATCATGCAATTACTGCTGGCACAGACTATACCGCTGCCGCTGATCCTCACCGGCCTGACGCTGATTCTTGGTGTAACCGCAGAATTAGGCCCTCTGCATGCGCGACTACTACCTGCCTCGCTTATCGCGGCAATTTTCACACTCAGTCTGGCAGGTAACATGCCCGTCTGGGAGCCGCTGCTAATCTACGCGCTGGGCACATTGTGGTATGGCCTGTTCAACTGGTTCTGGTTCTGGATGTGGCGCGAGCAGCCGCTGCGTGAGTCGCTCAGCTTGTTGTACCGCGAATTAGCCGATTACTGTGAGGCCAAGTACAGCATGCTGACCCAGCATGCCGACCCAGAAAAAGCGCTGCCTCCCCTGCTGGTGCGCCAGCAAAAAGCGGTGGATTTAATTACCCAGTGCTATCAGCAAATGCATATGCTGTCGGCGCATCGCAACAACGATTATAAGCGCCTGCTACGTGCCTTTCAGGAGGCGCTCGATTTACAGGAACATATTTCCGTTAGCCTCCACCAGCCGGAAGAGGTGCAAAAGCTGGTCGAACGTAGCCACGCCGAACAAGTGATTCGCTGGAATGCGCGCACCGTCGCCGAACGCCTTCGCGTACTGGCCGATGATATTTTGTATCACCGCTTACCGACCCGTTTCTCAATGGAAAAGCAGATTGGCACGCTGGAGAAAATCGCCAACCAGCATCCGGACAATCCGGTGGGTCAATTTTGCTACTGGCACTTCAGCCGTATTGCCCGTGTGCTACGCACCCAGCGGCCACTGTATGCCCGTGATTTAATGGCTGACAAGCAGCGTCGGCTGCCGCTGATCCCTGCCCTGAAAAGCTATCTGTCGTTGAAATCCCCGGCGCTGCGTAATGCCGGACGCATCAGCGTCATGTTGAGCATTGCCAGCCTGATGGGCAGCGCCTTACACCTGCCAAAACCCTATTGGATTTTGATGACAATCCTGTTTGTCACGCAAAATGGCTACGGGGCAACCCGGGTACGTATCTTACACCGTTCAGTAGGGACGCTCGTCGGTCTGGTGATCGCCGGCGTCACGCTGCACTTTCATATTCAGGAAGGTTACACGCTGGCAGGCATGCTACTGATAACCCTGGTGAGTTATCTGACCATCCGCAAAAACTACGGCTGGGCTACCGTCGGCTTTACCGTCACCGCGGTATATACCCTGCAACTGCTGACACTGAACGGGGAACAGTTTATCGTGCCGCGGTTTATCGATACGGTCACTGGCTGCCTGATCGCTTTTGGCGGGATGCTCTGGCTGTGGCCGCAGTGGCAGAGCGGTTTACTGCGTAAAAACGCCCACGATGCGTTAGAAGCCGATCAGGAGGCCATTCGCCTGATTCTTAGCAACGATCCCCAGGCCACACCGCTGGCGTATCAACGCATGCGGGTCAACCAGGCGCATAACACGCTGTTCAACTCACTTAACCAGGCGATGCAGGAGCCTGGGTTCAACTCGCACTATCTGGCGGACATGAAACTGTGGGTTACGCATAGTCAGTTCATCGTCGAACACATCAACGCAATGACTACGCTGGCAAGGGAACATACGATGCTGACGCCGGATTTGGCGCAGCGATATCTGGAGTCCTGTGAAATTGCGATCCAGCGCTGTCAGCAGCGGCTGGAATATGACGGACCCGGAAGCTCCGGCGATGTGAATATTCTTGAGGCGCCAGAGATGCTGTCCCATGGGCCTTTAAGCACCCTTGAGCAGCATCTGCAGCGGGTTTTGGGGCATCTGAACACCATGCATACCATTTCGTCGGTAGCATGGCGTCAGCGACCGCACCATGGGATCTGGCTGAGCCGCCGGTTGCGGGACATGAAAGGTTAAGATCGACTGCCGGATGCGCTACGCTTATCCGGCCTACGAATCACACCTTACCCTGTAGGCCGGATAAGGCGCTCGCGCCGCCATCCGGCAATCAACCCACCACTTTCGCCACGGCCTGCGCGAAGCGCTGCATCCCTTCATCGATATCGGTCTGCTCCACCACCAGCGACGGCGCGAAACGCATCACGTCCGGTCCGGCGTTCAGTACCATCACGCCTTCATTCGCCGCGGCGTACAAGAAATCACGCGCCCGGCCTTTAAACTGCGGCTTCAGTTCGGCGCCAATCAGCAGTCCCATACCGCGAATGTCGCTGAAAATGTCAAACTGCTGGTCAATTTTCTGCAAATGCTGAACAAACGCCTGGCGTTTGGCCTGAATACCTTCCAGCACTTCCGGCGTGTTGATGATATCAAACGCAGCTCCCGCAACCGCGCAGGCCAGCGGGTTACCGCCGTATGTGGAGCCGTGTGAACCCACGTGGAACGCGGAGGCAATCTCCTGGGTGGTCAGCACCGCGCTCACCGGGAAACCGCCACCGAGCGCCTTGGCGCTGGTGAGGATATCCGGCGTCACGCCGTAGTGCATATAGGCAAACAGTGAGCCAGTACGCCCCATCCCGCTCTGTACTTCATCAAATACCAACAGCGCCTGGTGCTGATCACAGAGCTCACGCAAGCCTTGCAGGAATGCCGGCGTTGCCGCAGTAACGCCACCCTCGCCCTGAATAGGCTCGATCACCACCGCGCAGGTGTGATCGTCCATCACCGCTTTGACCGCATGCAGATCGTTAAACGGGACATGGATGATATCTGCCGGCTTTGGTCCAAAGCCGTCGGAATATTTCGGCTGCCCGCCGACGGATACGGTAAACAGCGAGCGGCCGTGAAACGCGTTATGGAAGGCAATGATTTTGGTTTTGAACGGGCTATGACGCACGCAGGCATAGTGGCGCGCCAGCTTAAAGGCGGTTTCGTTAGCTTCGGTACCGGAGTTCATGAACAGTACGCGTTCGGCGAATGTTGCCTCAATGATTTTACGGCCTAAGCGCAACGCAGGTTCGTTGGTGAAAACGTTGCTGGTATGCCACAGGGTTTCACCCTGGGTTTTTAACGCCTCAACCAGTGCAGGATGGCAATGCCCTAACGCGGTAACTGCAATGCCGCCCGCGAAATCAACATACTCTTTACCCTGTTGATCCCATACTCGACTCCCTTTCCCTTTTACCGGGATAAACTCAGCCGGTGCATAAATCGGCAGAATCACTTCATCGAATGTCGCGCGTGTAATTGCAGTTTGTTCAGTTGCCATGTCATTACCACCCTGTTAAGCAGAAATGCTAGTGAAATTATAATCACAAAATATGAATAAAAAATCACTGAATAGCAACCACAAATCACCGGTTGAGGAAATTAGCCAGCAGCTGATGCCCCTGTTCGCTGAGAATGCTCTCCGGGTGAAACTGCACCCCTTCCATATCCCACTCCCGGTGGCGAATACCCATGATCTCCTGCGTTTCACTCCAGGCGGTCACCTCAAAGCAGTCAGGAAGGGTTTCGGGAGCAACCACCAGAGAATGGTAGCGCGTTACCGTTAATGGATTGGCGAGCCCCTGAAAAACGCCCTGCCCGTTATGCGTAATCGGCGACGTTTTACCATGCATCACTTTCGCCGCCCGAACCACGGTCGCGCCAAAGGCCTGCGCCATCGCCTGGTGCCCCAGACAAACGCCCAGCAGAGGGATCTTCCCTGCGAAATAGCGAATAACCTCCAGCGAAATACCGGCGTCATCCGGCGTACAGGGTCCCGGGGAAATGACGATTTTTTGCGGGCTCAGCGCGTCAATTTGCGCCAGCGTCAGCTCGTCGTTGCGCCTGACAAGGACATCAGCCCCCAGTTCGCAGAAGTATTGGTACAGGTTCCAGGTGAAAGAGTCATAGTTATCGATAAGCAGGATCATGGCGGCTCCGGTACATAAGAACCGCGCTATTCTACTCAGTTTCCGGTGCTTCGCTTACCACTTTACGAAATATCGCCCGCAGTGCAGACAGGTCACCCATCGCCCCGCTCTGATTAGCCTGATTCCACTCCTCAACCGGAATGCCATCCCAGCTCAGCACATACCCTGCATGAATCGCTAACTGTTCGAAGAAAATACGCTGCGCCAGACCGCTACCAATGCGAAACGGATGCAGCACATTGATTTCGCAATAATAGTGCGCAAGACGATCGACAAACTTGTCTTCCGGTAATCCCACCAGCCAGGACTCATCTTCCAGGTCCTGCATCAGTGCATTGCCCTCTTTCTCGATATAGGCGAAATGGCAAAAGCGAGTATCGCCCTGGTAAATATCGACTTCGCGCAGGTGTCCCGCCCAGTCAAAAATATCCCGATACAGCTGGCGATGAATGGCGCACAGGTGCGGTAAGCCCCGTTTAAGCGGCCCCAATTCGATAGTCGCCGCACGCAGCGCCGTCAGTTCATAAGCCGCCTGTGCCAAACGCTGCGCCTGATGAATCCCCAGACGGTTACGCATGACATTCAGGCCCGGATATAAATACGGGTCGCGACCATCACCGAATTTATCGCTCATAGTGCCTCCTCAGCTCTTCAAGACGCGCCAGAGCGTCTTCAGCACTCAGAGTAACCCGTAGAATATCTACGCCTTCCAGCCGTCGGCTGGCCTGGAAATTGGCGTTTCGCCGCTGTTCCCACAGCCTGGACTTTTGTTTATCGGTGAGTTTTTTCACGTGACCTCCCTGAATGAGCCGACACTTGCCACAAGTATAAGCAGCAATTTCGGGTTACGCAGAGATAGGGGGGAACGCGGGCAAGAACTACCCGCGCGAGATACGATTACGGCAGAACTTTAGCAGAAAGGATAACAATCGGTTTTGACGGAACATTCTGGTATGGACCGACATCATGGGTCTGTACCTGAGAGATCTTATCCGCGACATCCATACCTTTCACAACTTTTCCGAAGACAGCATAGCCAAAGTCGCGCTGGCCGTGATCGAGGAAAGCGTTGTCTGCAATGTTGATAAAGAACTGGCTGGTCGCGCTGTCTTTATCCGCTGTACGCGCCATAGCAATCGTGCCGCGGGTGTTACGCAGTCCGTTATCGGCTTCATTCTTGATGGGCGGGTTAGGTTTCTTCTGCTGCATCTGCTCGGTAAAACCGCCGCCCTGCACCATGAAGCCAGGGATCACACGGTGGAACGTAGTGTTGTTATAGAAACCGCTGTTGACATAATCGACAAAGTTTTGCACTGAAACCGGGGCTTTCTGACTGTTCAGCTCCAGCTCAATGTTACCAGCAGAGGTTGTCAGCAGAACATGAGGGTCACCTTTTGCTGCCAGTGCTGCGGGAGAGAGAGCAGAAAGAGCGAGAACAGCTGCAACAGCCGCCAGAGTCGATTTGAGCATGAGAATTCCTTAACAAGAGCAGAAATGAAGCAAGTGAATTGATTCTAAAGAGCCTTCAAGGACAAGGCCATCCCTTTACCTAATTTTACGTACTTGAAACAAATGTAACCTTACTGCCGCATGAATCAATGTGATTTAGATCACACACAAAAATGTAATAAACAAAGTCATTACCAATAAATATTTAAATACATCACAAAAGCGCCTAAAATCTGCCCGCTCACGGCGCAGTCAATGCGCCTTACACTTCTATACAGGCCAGTCATGACTAACAGCAATCGCATCAAGCTCACATGGATTAGCTTTCTCTCCTACGCCCTGACAGGTGCGTTGGTAATTGTCACCGGGATGGTGATGGGAAACATCGCAGATTACTTCCATTTGCCCGTTTCCAGCATGAGTAACACCTTCACCTTCCTGAATGCCGGCATTCTGATCTCTATCTTTCTAAATGCATGGCTAATGGAAATCGTGCCCCTGAAAACCCAGTTGCGCTTCGGCTTTATCCTGATGGTACTGGCAGTCGCCGGACTGATGCTCAGCCATAGCCTGGCCTTGTTCTCTGCCGCCATGTTTGTATTGGGTCTTGTGAGCGGTATAACCATGTCGATTGGTACGTTCCTGGTAACTCAAATGTACGAAGGTCGCCAGCGCGGTTCACGCCTGCTGTTTACTGACTCCTTCTTCAGCATGGCCGGTATGATTTTCCCGATGGTTGCCGCGTTCCTGTTAGCGCGCAGCATCGAATGGTATTGGGTCTATGCCTGCATCGGCCTGGTATACGTCGCCATTTTCCTGCTGACCTTCGGTTGTGAATTTCCGGCACTGGGTAAACACGCTCAGCAGTCAGATGCGCCGGTAGTAAAAGAAAAATGGGGGATTGGCGTGCTGTTTCTGGCGATCGCCGCACTGTGCTACATCCTCGGTCAGTTGGGCTTTATCTCCTGGGTTCCGGAATACGCCAAAAGCCTGGGTATGAGCCTGAACGACGCAGGTAAACTGGTCAGCGACTTCTGGATGTCTTACATGGTTGGCATGTGGGCGTTTAGCTTCATTCTGCGTTTCTTCGATTTGCAACGCATCCTGACCGTACTGGCGGGTCTGGCCACCGTACTGATGTATCTGTTTATCACGGGTACGCCGGAACATATGCCGTGGTTCATTCTAACGCTGGGCTTCTTCTCCAGCGCGATTTATACCACCATCATTACCCTTGGATCCCAGCAGACGAAGGTCGCCTCACCCAAACTGGTTAACTTCGTTCTGACCTGCGGCACCATCGGTACTATGCTCACCTTCGTGGTAACCGGCCCTATTGTGGCACATAGCGGCCCACAGGCGGCATTGCAGACGGCTAACGGCTTATATGCGGTTGTATTCGTAATGTGCTTTATTCTTGGCTTCGTCACGCGTCATCGCCAGCATAACGCGCCAGCAACGCATTAATTTCAGTGCCGGGGACGCTTCGCTAGCCCGGCCTACACACTGCCGGATGGTATCCACATCATCCGGCATATTTTCGCCTCCTCTCTTCTTTCTCTGGTCATGTAGGCCAATTCTTACAAAAACCCCTTAATTTGTACGCTATTTGTACAAACACGAAAACTCAAATAATTCCGTCACTTATAAAAATGCTGACAAATCAGTTATATACCTCTTAAGGAGTATATAAGGGCGAATTTGATTTGCATCAATAAGTGCGGTTGCTGAATCGTTAAGGTAGGCAGTAATAGAAAAGAAATCGAGGCAAAAATGAGCAAAGTCAGACTCGCTATTATCGGTAATGGTATGGTCGGCCATCGCTTTATTGAGGATCTTCTTGATAAATCCGACGCTGCCAATTTTGATATTACCGTCTTCTGTGAAGAACCCCGCAAAGCATACGACCGCGTACACCTGTCTTCCTACTTCTCCCACCACACCGCCGAAGAGCTTTCTCTGGTGCGTGAAGGATTCTACGAGAAGCACGGCGTTAAGGTGTTAGTGGGCGAGCGCGCAATTACCATTAACCGCCAGGAGAAAGTAATCCACTCCAGCGCAGGTCGTACGGTTTACTACGATAAGCTAATCATGGCGACGGGCTCTTACCCGTGGATCCCACCGATTAAAGGTTCGGAAACCCAGGACTGCTTCGTTTACCGCACCATCGAAGACCTCAACGCGATTGAGTCTTGCGCGCGCCGTAGCAAACGCGGTGCCGTGGTCGGCGGTGGCCTGCTGGGCCTGGAAGCCGCTGGTGCGCTGAAAAGCCTCGGCGTTGAAACCCACGTGATTGAATTCGCCCCAATGCTGATGGCTGAACAGCTGGATCATATGGGTGGCGAGCAGTTACGTCGCAAAATTGAAAGCATGGGCGTGCGTGTGCACACCAGCAAAAACACCAAAGAGATCGTTCAGGAAGGTACCGAAGCGCGCAAAACCATGCGTTTTGCCGACGGTAGCGAACTGGAAGTCGATTTCATCGTCTTCTCTACCGGTATTCGTCCACGCGACAAACTGGCCACCCAGTGCGGCCTTGACGTCGCGCCACGCGGCGGTATCGTCATTAACGACACCTGCCAGACTTCTGACCCGGACATCTATGCCATCGGCGAATGCGCAAGCTGGAACAACCGCGTGTATGGTCTGGTCGCTCCTGGCTACAAAATGGCGCAGGTTGCCGTTGACCATATTCTCGAAACTGAAAACGCCTTTGAAGGCGCGGACCTGAGCGCCAAGCTGAAGCTGCTCGGCGTTGACGTCGGCGGTATTGGCGACGCGCATGCTCGCACGCCGGGCGCACGTAGCTATGTCTATCTCGACGAAAGCAAAGAAGTCTACAAACGCCTGATCGTTAGCGAAGATAACAAAACCCTGCTCGGCGCGGTTCTGGTTGGCGACACCAGCGATTACGGCAATCTGCTGCAGTTGGTGCTGAACGCCATTGAACTGCCGGAAAATCCAGATTCACTGATTCTGCCAGCACATGCGGGCAGCGGTAAGCCATCTATCGGTGTCGATAAACTGCCGGACAGCGCGCAGATTTGCTCCTGCTTTGACGTCACCAAAGGCATGCTGGTTGCCGCTATCAACAAAGGCTGCCATACCGTTGCGGCGCTGAAAGCGGAAACCAAAGCCGGTACCGGATGTGGCGGGTGTATCCCGCTGGTAACGCAGGTCCTGAACGCCGAACTGGCGAAACAGGGTATCGAAGTTAACAACAACCTGTGCGAACACTTCCCGTATTCACGTCAGGAACTGTTCCACCTGATCCGCGTAGAAGGCATTAAAACTTTCGAAGAGTTGCTGGCCAAACACGGGAAAGGCTACGGCTGCGAAGTGTGTAAACCTACCGTGGGTTCTCTGCTGGCGTCCTGCTGGAATGAGTACATCCTCAAACCACAGCACACGCCGCTGCAGGACACCAACGACAACTTCCTGGCTAACATCCAGAAAGACGGTACTTACTCCGTGATCCCGCGCTCTGCGGGCGGTGAAATTACCCCTGAAGGCCTGGTGGCCGTGGGCCGTATCGCGCGTGAGTTTAACCTGTACACCAAAATTACCGGTTCTCAGCGTATCGGTCTGTTCGGCGCGCAGAAAGATGACCTGCCGGAAATCTGGCGTCAGCTGATTGAAGCGGGTTTTGAAACCGGCCACGCGTATGCCAAAGCGCTGCGTATGGCGAAAACCTGCGTAGGTAGCACCTGGTGTCGTTATGGCGTCGGCGATAGCGTCGGCTTCGGCGTGGAGCTGGAAAATCGCTACAAAGGCATTCGTACCCCGCACAAAATGAAATTCGGCGTCTCCGGTTGTACCCGCGAATGTGCGGAAGCTCAGGGCAAAGACGTGGGTATCATCGCCACTGAGAAAGGCTGGAACCTGTACGTTTGCGGTAACGGCGGGATGAAACCTCGCCATGCAGACCTGCTGGCAGCAGATATCGATCGCGAAACGCTGCTCAAGTATCTTGATCGTTTCATGATGTTCTACATCCGTACCGCCGACAAACTGACCCGCACCGCACCGTGGTTAGACAATCTGGAAGGCGGTATCGAGTATCTGAAGTCCGTCATCATCGACGACAAGCTGGGCCTGAACCAGCATCTTGAAGAAGAGATGGCCCGTCTGCGTGAAGCGGTGGTCTGCGAGTGGACAGAAACCGTTAACACTCCATCCGCGCAGGTTCGCTTCAAACACTTTATCAACAGCGATAAACGCGATCCGAATGTCCAGGTTGTGCCTGAACGTGAACAACATCGTCCGGCCACGCCTTATGAGCGTATCCCGGTGACTCTGGTGGAGGAAAACGCATGAGCCAGTGGAAAAACATCTGCAAAATCGATGACATTCTGCCTGCAACAGGCGTCTGCGCCCTGTTAGGTAACGAGCAGGTTGCGATTTTCCGCCCGTATCACAGCGACCAGGTGTTTGCGATCAGCAACATCGACCCGTTCTTTGAGTCCAGCGTGCTTTCTCGTGGGCTGATTGCTGAACACCAGGGCGAATTGTGGGTTGCCAGCCCGCTGAAAAAACAGCGTTTTCGTTTAAGCGACGGACTGTGCATGGAAGACGAACAATTCTCCGTGAAACATTACGAAGCGCGAGTGAAAGACGGCACGGTGCAACTGCGCGGTTAATTAATTTTTGGGAGGCGCAACGCCTCCCCTTTTTTGATGTATTTGTAGGTCTTTTATTGGTAGGCCTGATAAGCGTAGCGCCATCAGGCAATTGCAAAAGCACATTGCCGGATGGCGGCATAAATGCCTTATCCGGCCTACGGTTACGATTTCTTTTTATTTTTGTACTTCAAGGATAATCAACACATGTTCACAGACACTATCAATAAGTGTGCGGCTAACGCTGCGCGCATCGCACGCCTGTCGGCAAATAACCCGCTCGGGTTCTGGGTCAGTTCGGCAATGGCAGGGGCCTATGTTGGCCTCGGCATCATCCTTATTTTTACCCTCGGTAACCTGCTCGACCCGTCCGTACGTCCGCTGGTGATGGGTGCAACCTTTGGTATCGCCTTAACGCTGGTTATTATTGCCGGTTCAGAACTGTTTACCGGTCACACCATGTTCCTGACGCTCGGCGTCAAAGCGGGCACCATCAGCCACGGCCAAATGTGGGCTATCCTGCCGCAAACCTGGCTGGGAAATCTGGTCGGATCCGTGTTTGTCGCCCTGCTTTATAGCTGGGGAGGCGGCAGTCTGCTGCCGGTCGATACCAGCATCGTCCATTCGGTCGCGCTGGCGAAAACCACCGCGCCTGCAACGGTGCTGTTCTTTAAAGGCGCACTGTGTAACTGGTTGGTTTGTCTGGCAATATGGATGGCAATCCGTACCGAAGGCGCGGCAAAATTCCTTGCTATCTGGTGGTGTCTGCTGGCGTTTATCGCTTCAGGCTACGAGCACTCGGTGGCCAACATGACGCTGTTTGCCCTCTCCTGGTTCGGTCATCACAGCGAAGCTTATACCCTGTCAGGAATTGGTCATAACCTGCTGTGGGTGACACTCGGTAATACTTTGTCCGGTGTCGTATTCATGGGATTAGGTTATTGGTATGCTACGCCAAAATCGGAGCGTCCGGCTCCGGCAAAAATCAACCAGCCAGAGGCGGCTGCTAATAATTAATTAAGGGGTAATGTCGTGGACCATTTGCCTATATTTTGTCAACTACGTGACCGCGACTGCTTGATCGTCGGCGGTGGTGATGTCGCAGAACGCAAAGCGCGGTTACTGCTGGAAGCGGGCGCCCGTTTAACGGTTAATGCACTGGCGTTTATTCCGCAGTTCAAAGTATGGGCAGATGAAGGCATGCTGACGCTGGTTGAGGGACCGTTCGATGAGTCCCTGCTCAACACCTGCTGGCTGGCTATTGCCGCCACCGATGACGATGCCGTCAACCAAAGCGTCAGCACCGCCGCGGAGTCACGTCGTATCTTCTGCAACGTGGTCGACGCGCCAAAAGCAGCCAGTTTTATCATGCCCTCCATTATCGACCGCTCGCCGCTGATGGTGGCGGTCTCCTCCGGCGGGACATCGCCGGTGCTTGCCCGTCTGCTGCGTGAAAGGCTTGAATCCGTACTGCCTCAGCATTTGGGCCAGGTCGCACAATATGCCGGCAAGTTGCGCTCCCGGGTGAAGAAACAGTTTGCCAGCATGGGTGAACGTCGCCGCTTCTGGGAAAAATTGTTCGTGAATGACCGCCTGGCGCAGTCGCTGGCTAACAATGACCTAAAAGCCGTCGAGGAAACCACCGAGCAAATGCTCAGCGAACCGCTGGATCACCGTGGTGAAGTGGTGCTGGTTGGCGCCGGTCCTGGCGATGCCGGACTATTGACGCTGAAAGGGTTACAGCAGATCCAGCAAGCGGATGTCGTGGTTTATGACCGCCTGGTTTCCGACGACATCATGAACCTTGTCCGCCGCGATGCAGACCGAGTGTTCGTCGGCAAACGTGCGGGCTATCACTGCGTACCGCAGGAAGAGATCAATCAGATCCTGCTGCGTGAAGCACAACAGGGCAAGCGCGTGGTACGACTGAAAGGTGGCGACCCGTTCATCTTTGGCCGTGGTGGCGAAGAGCTGGAAACGCTGTGCCATGCCGGTATTCCATTCTCTGTAGTGCCTGGTATTACCGCAGCCTCTGGTTGTTCTGCCTATTCCGGCATTCCACTGACCCATCGTGATTACGCTCAGAGCGTGCGTCTGGTTACCGGACACCTGAAAACCGGCGGTGAGCTGGACTGGGAAAACCTGGCGGCCGAGAAACAGACGCTGGTGTTCTACATGGGACTGAATCAGGCAGCCACCATCCAGGAAAAACTGATTGAGTTTGGCATGCAGCCTGATATGACCGTCGCGTTGGTAGAAAACGGGACTTCCGTGAAGCAACGCGTCGTCAACGGGGTTCTGACGCAGCTCGGCGAGCTGGCACAGCAGGTTGAAAGTCCGGCGCTGATTATCGTCGGTCGCGTGGTTGGACTACGCGATAAGCTGAACTGGTTCTCGAATCATTAATTGAATGCTAATAAATGCCCTGATATTCAGGGCATTTATTTATGATTCACAAAAGTTAATATTTAATCTAAATAAAATATCATCCATAGCATTCATCAATTTATTAAAAATAGATACATTTCATAGCATTTTAATTCATTAAAAATATAATTTATCCTAACATTATCATGTCCTTATTCGGACTATTTAAAATCTTCCTTAGTTGATATCTTAATCGCCGAGAAATGGATTTCATCCATTTAATAAATAGATATTTTACAAGGATTTTATCATGTTTAAATTTGCAAAAATCACCATCGTGGCAGGTGTACTGGCTACGCTGACCGCATGCACTGGTCATATTGAAAACACAAAAAACAACTGTAGCTACGATTATTTATTCCATCCGGCAATTTCAATTTCTAAAATTATTGGTGGCTGCGGCCCGGCTGCAAATCAATAATATACGCGATTGCGCAGATACAAAAAAACCGGGAATTTCCCGGTTTTTTCATTTTAGATTTACGCTCACTCACATGCACTCACGCTTTCCCGCAAAATCCGCAGCACCGTGTCCTCGCCACTGCGATTGGGATTAATACGAATCGCATAGTTGCTCAGCTCTGGATTCGCTTCACGGAAGGTCCCGGAGAGGCGATAAAACAGCGGCGGGATTTCATATTTCGACTCCGCTCCTACCGGATACGGTAGCGCACCTCTCTCTTGCGCCGCTTTCAGCACACGGGCGGCAATCGGCTGGTGAAACTCCACGATCAGCACCTTCGACTGGGCATTAGCAATAACCGCTTTTTTCACCTCAGGTATCGCTCCACTATCGAGCAGATTCAGCAGACGCTCAGAAACGCCAGCCTGCACCGCATGCATCACCGGGGTGAAAACCAGGCCACGCAGCACCTCCAGCGCCTGCGCACCCTGGATCTGGCTGCCGCCGGAATAGAGGGTGTTACGGATTTTAGCGATGACCTCTGCCTTGCCAACAACCGCCCCTACGCCTTCCGGGCCGAAGAGCTTAAAGCAGGAAAAGGTGGACAGCGTCGCCCCGCATTCGCAGCCGATACCCTCTACTTTCATCACCGCGTAGTTGTCATCGGTTAACGTCGGTACGCCGCATTGTGTTATTTCCGCCAACACATCTGCTAAAACGTAATGGTCCTGCGGTTGCTGCCGCGTATGCTGTACCAGCGCGGCATCAGGGCGATACTGCGTAACAGCACGCGCGATTGCCGGGAGGCAGTTGAAATCAGCCCTGACCAGGGTGATGCCCATCTGCTCGATGATCACCTGTGTTGTAGGATACACAGGTGCGTCGTGTACCAGCAGCCGCTGCCCGGGTTTGAGCAGTGCGGCCAGCCCGGCGCGAATAGCCCCGGTGCCAGCACCCTGAACCAGCACGGCGGCTTCAGCATGAAACGCCTCGGCCAGCACCTTTTCCACACGCTGCGTGACCCGGGGCTGATTCAGCCCTGGGGTCAGCCCGAAATCGCCACCGGCCAGAAAGTCAGCGCCAGGAAAGTGACGGCAGAGCGTATCCACCAGCGCAAACTGCTTTTGTTGTGCTTGCGCGAGCGTCAGACTTTGTAGAGGGAACGTCTTCATGTTTTACGCCTCCTCAGGCCGGAACAAACAGACCAAACCAGTAGAGAATATTCAGCACAATACCCGTAATCATCACCGCCACGACCGGGGCCGCCATCTTCTGCACCGGACGCCCGATCGATTCGTTGAGGAAGTAAATCGCTACCGCAATCGAGAAACCGGTGTAGCCAGCCATCTTAATGGCGGCAAAAATCGAGCCTATCAGCAGCGCCATTTCCATCAGCATATTCATCGCATTACGAATATTGTCCGATGCGTTACGCACTGACGGATAACGCCCCAGCCATTTGCCAATTGAGCGCAGCAGCAACACTTCCGCGGAAATCACGATAGCGCCAAGGATTGCCGCTATCCACGGGTTCGGTGCCAGATAACCAACGGAATAAACAAAGGTGAAGCCCGCTACCGCGTATACACCGGTTGCCAGCGCGGTGGTGGCAATCAACGGCACAAAACCCAACCCACGCATAAATTCCGCCAGCGCCGCCTGGTTAACCAGCGTCTGCGATTGCTCAGGCGTAATCCCCGCTGAATAGGCTTTTTCCAGCGTAAAAATTGAGACCTCGCTACCAGCAAAAATTTTCATACTGGCAACGGCGGCAATCAGCGCGCCAACGATGGCAATATACGGCAGGTTTTTAATAATCCGTGAGGTTCGTTCTTCAAAGACAGATAATCCGCTGGCATCCATCTCTTCATCGCCACGATGGCGAATATCATGCGTAATGGCGATCGCCAGCAGCATCATCATCCCCACAAAAATCTCAATTGATTCCGGGTTCAGATGCGGGAAGTAACGCACCACCACCACGCGGGTCATCAGTACCACTACCGCCGCGATAATGCTGTGTTTCCAGCCAAACTGGTAGAAAATAGCGACCAGCGGGAACAGCGCGAACGCGGAAACCACCGGCGAGCTTAATTCACCCAGGCTACCCAGCACATCCACCGGCAACGCCGTGAGCAGATGGTTCACCGGCAGCAGGCAGGTCAGAATCAATACGCCCCAGATAGCGCCCAGACCGAACGCCAACAGGCTGTTCATTGCCAGCACGCCGAGAATATCCGTCGGCAGGAACAGCAGCCAGGCGTTGAGCAAGCCGGTTTTCAGGGTAAAGGAGATCCCCACCGACGCGACAAAGCCGATACTCAGACCAAACGCGATACTTCCCGCCTCCCGGCGGTTCATGTACCCCTCGATCAGTTGCGGCAGAATCGGGCGGATGCCGTCATGAAAGACGGCCGCCGAGCGGTGTGCCAGAAGTGACGTCATGCCGGTCAGGCAGGCCACCACCACAATCTGAATATACAGATCCATAGTCATGCCTTTTATTTCAGGTGGTTAACCAGCATCGGAATCGCATGTTCAACATGTTCGACGGAGAGACCAAACGCCACTTTCCCTTCCGCAACCATTTTTGCGATATGTTCGTCTTTCGCCTTAATACCCGGCTTGGCGATAGTGCAACTCTTGTTGTAGCCAATCACCGCGATGGCAATCGACAGTGCTGCACCCGCACCGGTGTTACAAGCGCCGATGTAGTAATCCAGTTGTCCGGATTTCACCTTCATCGCCGCTTCCATATCGTTATGAATGGAGACTTCAAAGCAGCCCGGTGCTGCGGTTTCGATGGTTTTTTTAATCTGCTCACGCTGTAAGCCAGCAACGCCAATCTTTTTCATGATTCTGTCCTTATTGGAAAAATTTTGAGGGGTTATCACGTAACATCGTGTCCACATCGGCCTGACTGAATCCTGACTGGCGCAGCTGTGGGATAAAGGTGGTTAACAGATAGTCGTAGCCATTGCCGCCATTGGCTTTTAAATGCGAGCGGCGGGTAATGTCCATAGAGAGCATGACGTGGCTAAGCAGTCCGCAATCGCGTATCGCGTGCAGCATGGCGATGCGTTTCTCGTCCGGGTAATAGTTGTTTTTTCCGATGGTATCGAATTGCACATACGCGCCGAGCTCGATCATGCGTAAGATATTGTCGAGATTATCTTTCAGGTCGCAGTGACCAACGGTTACGCGGGAAAGGTCGACGCCGTGCGCCTGTAGCAACACCAGCTGTTCCACTCCCATCGTGCTAAAAGAGGTATGGGTTGAGATGGGGCGTCCGGTTTCGATGTGTGCCCGTGCCGCGGCGATAAACACCTTCTCTTCAAGCGGCGTAATCACGCCTTCACTAGAGCCAATTTCCGCGATAATTCCGGCCTTCAATTCAGTACCATCAATACCGATGACTATCTCATCGACCATCTCCTGCGCGAGCTGTTCCACGCTGTGCGCCGCAACATGTTCAGGGAAGAACGCATCCTGGTAATAGCCTGTGCAGGCCACGACGTTGATTCCGGTATCGCGCATCAGGTCGAGCATGAATTGCGGATTACGTCCCATATAGCGGTTGGTCATCTCAATAATGTTGCTGACGCCTGACGCCCGGAGATCCTTCATTTCCTGACAAATGAGATCGTACTGATCTAACCGGCAGTCGAGGTTATTCTTAAATCCGGAGAGATCGATATGCAGATGTTCGTGGACCCAGGTGTAGCCCGTCGGATCAAAGTTCATAAGGTGTCTCCTGTAAGGCGCAATGCCGAGAGAAAAGAACAGCCGTTTTGTGGCGCCGCCGCGCCGAAAAATTCACACACCGTAGCGCCAACATCGGATAACGTCGCCCGGATGCCTAATTGCGCAGGCTCAAGCCCCTGTTGATACACCAATACCGGCACAACTTCCCGGGTATGGTGGCTGTGCCCTATGGTCGGATCGTTGCCGTGATCGGCCATGACCACCAGACAGTCATTTGGCTCCATAGCGGTCAGAAGGCGTGAAAGATTAAGATCAACAAGCTGCAGCCGTTCGGCATAACGTGCGACGTCTTCAGCGTGTCCGGCGAGATCGGTTTCCTGAATGTTGGTACAGATAAATACCGTCGATTCCGCGTTAAATTCGTTAAGCGTGATATCCATAATCTGCTGGCTATCTACCAGGTTTTGCCAGCTGCGCCCGTGCGGATTGCCAACGATGTCCGCCACTTTACCGACCAGCACGGTAGGGATTCCGGCGTCATGCAGTTTTTGCGGTACCTGTACCTGCTCATCTACGCCAAAGCCCATATGCCTGACCTGAAAACCGCTTTCATACGCACCGGAGCGTGGAGCATTAATGCCGACAAAACGCCCTTCCATCGTTTCGGCGGCATCCAGAATGCGCTGGCTGTTCGCAAGCTGGCCGCCAAAGGTGATGACGCGCCCGACCTGAACCTGTTCACGCACTACGCGGCCAATCTTTAGCACCTCATCAAACGCAATGGCGGACAGGTTGGCAGTGACGTTGTAGACCTGACCTAAATCCGCCTCTAGGTTATCGCCCACTGCAACCGCATCGTTGACCCACAGAAACGCCAGTTCGCCGCCGCGACGTTCCACCTGCCAGCCTGCGGCTTTCAGCACTTGCTCAACGCGATCAATGACGTCGCTAAATGGCATCCGCAGCGGGGCCTGAGGCCGTGCGCCTAAAATCTCCTGATGGCCCATAAAGGTATCTCCCCCTTCATGCTGCAGTTCCGCAACGCCCCAGACCGCCGATTCCGAAGGTTTCATCACGCCAGGCGCAAAGCCCAGAGCGTTAATCAGCCCCAACTTCTCAAGCGTTGGCAGCCGTAACTGCGGGAGTTCGCCCAGGATATGACCACAGGTATTCGCTCCGGCATCCTGCGGCCTGACCCGCGTGACGTCTTTCATTGCGCCAACGCCAAAACTGTCGATTACCAACACCACGAATCGGGCCATTAGTCCTCCAGAATATTGCCGAGACTGTCGTATCGCGCGACGATTTCAGCTACGCCGCGCTGAATGCCCGACACCAGCACCACGTCGCTACGCGTCACGAAGATCTGGGTGCGAAAACAGAAGATCACCGCGCTGCTCACCGGAAACTCACCGGCCACAGGCAGGTAGTAGTCAATGCTGCTGTCGTCCACGGGTTTTAGCTTCGCTGCGATCGGCGCGTCATTTTCTGGCGTAAAGACCAGCGCATTTTGCGCATGGCCGCGACGATAATAGCCCCCGCCGTAGCAATAACTGTCCCCGCGAAAATTGTGCGATATCTCGCTCAACCACAGCATCGCAATGCGTTCCGGCTGGTCGCCTTTTTGATTGGAAGGAATGGTGCCGGTCAACGCATGACCCGGCTCCGCATGGGTGACACCATATTCCGCCAGCAAAGGGAGTGACGAACAGCTACTGGCTGACGGTGCATTAAGCTGCTCAATGGCAATCCCGGCCTCAACCAACTGACGTCGGGCATTTACCAGCGTATGCAGATTAGGCGTCGGCATCGTCTGCGCGGAGTTTTCATCCCATAACAGGCATGGGAAATGGGTGAGGCCGCTCAGGCGCAGGCCCGGCAGTCTGCGGATTTCATTGACCACATCCGTCAGATACATCAGCGGAAATCCGCTTTCCTGCCCCGGGTAGAGAAAATCATCTTTGTCGTACACCTTCAGCATCACATTCTGTTCACAACCGGCCTTCACCGCAGCAGCGGAAACTTCGCGCGCTTTCTCCAGTGAGAACAATGTGATGACTTCAGTACCTTGCGCTACAGCTTCATTGACCAGCCGCGACGGGATCTGCACCAGATGTCCCTGATGCGCAACCGGTAACCCGGCACGGCGCATGACGCGACTCTCCTTGTAATCGACAACCACGATGCCTTCATAGCCAAGCTGCAACAGTTTCTCCGCCAGCCACGGGTTACGTCCAACCTGTTTGGTCATCAGATACAGCGAGATACCATGTTGCCCCGCGACATCCAGCAGACGTTTGCCATTCTCAATGACCTGGTCAACATCAATGACCCAACTATCAGGGGCGATCTTTCCCTGCTGCCATAACGCGATAGCGGCGGAGATTAGCGCGGGGTTCTGGCGTTTCAATGCGTCTATAAACATTTCTCGGCCTCGTTTCTAATCCTTCAGTTAAATATTCATTTTTTTGAATATTTAAGATGCAATAAGCTCATTTCCCAGTGATTTCAGACACCTTCGTTCGCCGCCATCCACAATCCATACAAGTTCGCCAACATATAGCCTTCTTCATTCGCGTGCAGCGCCACCGTAAACTCTTTCATCAGCGCCTGATGTACCAGCAAAATAGTTGGCCAGAGATGAGATTGCGCCAACTCCTCCAGCAACTCACCATCCAGCGCTTCAATCACTTCGCCCTGGCGACTGCGCATTAACGCACTCGCCATATGGGTCATCGCCATGGTTCCTTGCTCGCTGTGAATCGGCAAACGCCACTCTTCATCCAACCGCCTGACCACTTGCAGCATGCCGCTACAAATATCCTTGTCGATAACGCCTGCTTCACACAGCAGGTTAAGCCTGTTTTCCATGTCGTTTGCCTTCACTTAATAACTGGGTTCCTGTTCACCGTTCGCCACACGTTGTTGGTGGGCAAGCAGCGCCTCTTTGTTAACAACGGCGCGCAGTAGCTGCTGCATCGCATAATCCTCTGCGCGGGTAAGTACCACGGCCTCCGTGGCCTGCAAAAATCGCGGGTCGTTGGTGAGCGGCGTAGCTTCTAACCCCAAAACCGCCAGCTCGGCCTCGGCAACCACGTTCCAGATAACCGCATCCACATCCCCTTTCGCAATACGCTGCAAGCTTTCGTGATAAGGCATATCGATCAATTCAACGTCACGGTTGCCAAAACAGGCCTCGGTCATGATTTTCTGATCCGCCGAACGGTTATCGAGTCCGACACGTTTTACATCTGCAGATTCGCCCTTGCGACAAATTAGCTGATGCTCGCCAACGTAGGTATGCGGTCCCAGCGCCAACGTGATGCGCAGCCCGTCCTGAGCAAGGTAACTTTCCGCCGCCAGACGAGAAACCACCGCCATGTCGTAGACGCCGTTTAGCAGGCATTCCACGCGAATATCAGCCCCACGCATGTGTGCATAATAAAACGGGATCCCATCGAACTGCGCTTTCAGCCCACTCGCCAGTCCTTCATATAAACGGGTGTAAGGCAGCGGCATCGCACAGACCACGTTATTAATATCCACATGCTTTAGCAGCGTACGGTTATCCATATCCACCAGATAGCTACCGTTACGCCCACGACGCTCAATACGGATTGCCCCAGAGGATTCCAGCGTTTTCAACGCAGCCTGAGTTAACCCTACCGATGAGTGACACTCGGCTGCCAGTTCATCAATAGTTTTCAATCTGTTACCGCACTTCTCACCGAGCAGGTAACGAGCCAGGGTTGTCAGCACAACCCCCTCTTTCTTGATAAATGTCCGACGCATTTTATATTTTCAGTAAATTGAATATTTATATCTTCATTAAAGTGAAGATATAACGCAATGAGGAAATATGCAAACGGCGAGGCGCTTCACATTTTTTGAGGTTCACAAACCAACAGGCGAAAAAAAACCGGGCGTAACCCGGTTTCTTCAACAACACAGAGCGCATTACGGCTTGGCGACAAAACCAATCGCTTCGTAAACGGCTTTAAGCGTAACAGAAGCACGTGCGCTGGCTTTTTCCGCACCGTCTTTCATCACTTTCTGCAGGAAAGCTTCATCGTTACGGAAACGGTGATAACGCTCCTGAAGCTCGGTCAGCATACCGGAAACGGCCTCTGCGACTTCACCTTTCAGATGACCATACATTTTGCCTTCGAAGTGCTGTTCCAGCTCCGGAATGCTCTGGCCGGTGACCGCAGAGAGGATATCCAGCAGGTTGGAAACGCCCGCTTTGTTCTGCACGTCGTAGCGTACAACAGGCGGCTCTTCAGAGTCGGTCATCGCGCGTTTGATTTTCTTAACCACAGATTTCGGATCTTCCAGCAGGCCGATCACGTTGTTGCGGTTGTCATCCGACTTGGACATTTTCTTCGTCGGCTCCAGCAGCGACATCACGCGCGCGCCGGATTTAGGAATGAACGGCTCAGGCACTTTGAAGATCTCGCCATACAGGGCGTTGAAGCGCTGGGCGATATCGCGGCTCAGTTCCAGATGCTGTTTCTGATCTTCGCCAACCGGTACCTGGTTGGTCTGATACAGCAGAATGTCTGCCGCCATCAGTACCGGATAATCAAACAGGCCGGCGTTGATGTTCTCCGCATAGCGTGCGGATTTATCTTTGAACTGGGTCATACGGCTCAGCTCGCCGAAGTAGGTGTAGCAGTTCAGTGCCCAACCTAACTGTGCATGCTCCGGTACGTGAGACTGCACGAAAATTGTACTTTTTTCAGGATCGATACCGCATGCCAGGTACAGCGCCAGCGTATCGAGCGTTGCTTTACGCAACTGCTGAGCATCCTGACGAACGGTGATGGCATGTTGGTCAACGATGCAGTAGATGCAATGGTAGTCATCCTGCATGCTCACCCACTGACGCAGCGCACCCATATAGTTGCCAATGGTCAATTCACCTGAGGGCTGTGCGCCACTAAAAACGATGGGCTTAGTCATTTTTTGATTCCTGATTTTCGCTATGCGGAAGCCCGAGAGCGGGCAGTAGTTCATTAATACGGTCGTAAATAATGTCGGGCTGGCTCAGCGTGATCGACTCACCGTAGTTGTAGCCATAGGTCAGGCCAACGGACGGACAGCCAGCAGCTTTTGCCGCCTGAATATCATTGCGTGAATCCCCTACGAAGAGCATTTGCTCAGGCTTGATGCCAAGCTTGCTTGCCACCAGCAGCAGCGGATCCGGATGCGGTTTTTTATTCTGCACGTCGTCACCACCGATGACCACGCTAAAGTATTTGGCGATATCTAATGCTTCGAGTAATGGCGCGACAAACGGGGTCGGTTTGTTGGTTACCAGACCCAGCGGCAATCCTTTCGCATGCAGCGCGCCCAGCGTGTCGGCAACATCAGGGAACAGGAATGTCCCCTCTTCTGCGACATCACCGTAGTATCTGTCGAACAGCTTACGCAAAATACGTACCTGTTCCTCAGCGGGAATATCATCATCAACGGGCGGTTTACCCATCGTTTTACGTAATGTCGCGCGCTCCTGACGAGACCACGCCAGCGCGCGCTCCATCAGTACATCTGCACCGTTACCAATCCAGGTGATAACGCGTTCTTCTCCGGCAACCGGCAATTCCAGCGCATACAGCGCCATATCCACCGCTGCGGCTAATCCCGGCGCGCTGTCGACCAGCGTGCCGTCGAGGTCAAATGCAGCGCCCCGAATATCCTGAAACTTATCCATGACTTACCTTCGCCAGTTCATTGCGCATTTCATCAATGACTTTTTTGTAGTCTGGTTGGTCGAAAATAGCGGAGCCTGCGACAAACATATCTGCGCCTGCCGCGGCAATTTCGCCAATGTTGTTCACTTTGACACCGCCGTCCACTTCGAGGCGGATATCGTAGCCAGATTCATCAATGCGACGACGCACTTCGCGCAGTTTATCCAGCGTTTGTGGGATGAAGGACTGCCCGCCAAAGCCTGGGTTAACGGACATCAGCAGGATCACATCGAGCTTATCCATGACGTAGTCCAGATAGCTCAGCGGCGTTGCCGGGTTGAACACCAGGCCCGCTTTACAGCCATGTTCTTTGATCAGCTGTAAAGTGCGATCGACATGCTCGGAGGCTTCCGGGTGAAAAGTAATGATGCTGGCACCGGCGGCGGCGAAGTCCGGGACAATACGATCGACCGGTTTCACCATCAGGTGAACATCAATCGGGGCAGTGATGCCATATTTACGCAGCGATTTCAGTACCATCGGTCCGATGGTCAAGTTCGGTACGTAGTGATTGTCCATGACGTCGAAGTGCACAACGTCGGCACCGGCAGTCAGCGCTCTCGCAGTGTCCTCACCCAGGCGGGCAAAATCAGCCGACAGAATTGAGGGGGCGATCAAATACTGTTTCATCCGCTTCTCCTTGAGATTTATTTCTTCGCAGGCGTTACAACTCCTGGTTTATACAGTGCCAGCAGTTCGTTCACCTTTTTACGCGTGCCGCCATTGCTGCTTATGCTGCGCCGCACTTTGACCTGAAAATGTTTCGCCGCTCGGTACCATTCACGGGTATCGGGCGTATCGTGGTTCGAAATTAACACTGGGATCTGCTTACTGACCAGCTTTTCTGCCATCTCGGCCAAATGCGCCTGCTCTTTCGGGCTAAAGCTATTGGTGTGATACGCAGTGAAATTTGCCGTCGCCGAAAGTGGTGCATAAGGCGGGTCACAATAGACCACAGAGTTGCTATCCGCACGGTCCATACACTCTTCATAGGAGAGGCAATGGAACTCCGCATTCTGCGCTTTCTCAGCAAAATGGTACAACTCGGCTTCCGGGAAGTAAGGTTTTTTATAACGCCCAAACGGGACGTTAAACTCGCCGCGCAGGTTATAACGGCATAATCCGTTGTAACCAAAGCGGTTCAGATACAAGAACAGCACTGCTCTGCGGAACGGATCCTGGCTGGCATTAAATTCTTCTCTGAACCGATAGTACACCTCAGCCTGATTGGTTTCAGGCATAAACAGCTCACGAGAAGCCTGCACATACTCATCGGTACGCGTCTTCACGATGTTATAGAGACTGATAAGGTCGCTGTTGATATCGGCAAGAATATAACGAGAAAAGTCGGTGTTGAGAAACACCGACCCGGCACCCACGAAAGGTTCAATCAGGCACTCACCCTGAGGTAAATGCCGTTTAATATCATCAAGCAGGGGGTATTTCCCCCCTGCCCATTTCAAAAAAGCGCGATTTTTTTTCATGCTGACTAACTAATTACACCTTCTCCGGCTGTGGAGAAAGCTCCGACAGCATCCTGCGCTTTAGTCTTTGTCCCGCAATTGGGCGAAACAGCAAACCATTGCAGAACATATCCTATCTTACTTCAAATCGGCCTGAACCTGGTGCAGCGGTTTTGCCCACGGGTTTTTCGCCTGAATATCAGCGGGTAACGTAGACACTGCACGTTTCGCATCTTCTTTAGACGCATACACGCCTGTCACCAGAACATACCACGGTTGACCGTTACGCGTCGTCTGGTACACCACATAGTTCTTCAGGTTTTCTTTCTTCGCCCAACCGTTCAGGTTGTCGTAGTTAGAAGAACTGCTGAGCTGCAGCGTGTAATGGCTGGACGGCGCAGATTTTAACGCTCCAACGTTACCTGCACTTTTCGCTCCGCCAGCAACAGGTGTTGTCGTTGTTGCTGTCGCCGTTGGCGCAGGCGTTGCGGTCTGTGCTGGCGCCGTCGTGGTTGCTTTCGGCTCAGCGGTCGCTTTCGGCGTAGCGGTTACCACAGGCGCTTTGGTTGTGGTAGTCGGCGCAGTTGCGGTTGGTTTTGCCTGGGCAACAGGTTTCGGCTCTGTCGGCGTCGCTTTCACCGTAGTTTGCGGTTTGCTCTTCGGCTCAATTACGGCCTGTTTACGTTCCTGATGCGTAGCCGCAGGACGTTCAGTCGTTTCCGTTTTCGCAGTCTGGCGCGCAGCACTACCATTACGCATCGGCGCAACGGTCGCAGGTTCGGTCGGCAGCGTAGAGTTAACCACAGCGTTGTTAACTTGCTCCTGGCCTTGCGGTTGTGTCAGAGCGTTGTTCAAATCGCCCTGCACTTCAACACGCTGCTGCCCTTCAGTTGCCGCAGGTGCCTGACCTTGAGTCGGGGTAGAGGAAATCGGTGGCAGGGAAACATCCTGCTGGGTATTGCCAGCAGTCTGCTCTGCGCCCGTTGCAGGTGGCGTTGCACTCGCCTGATCCGTTGCATTGCTGCCAGAGAGATCGATGCTCTTCTCACCAGATGCTGCCTGCTCATTGGAAGAAGATGAGGGGGCTTTCAGCGCAGAACCAATGCCGATAATCAGCAGCAGCAGTACCAGAACACCCACGCCCATCATCATATACTGGCGGGAGGCAGGCTTGCTGGCGGCTTTCTTACGCTTGCGCGGACGACGTTCTACACGCTCTTCATCCACGGTATCGTCATCAGATTCATACTCTTCTTCAATGTCCTGCTCTTCATCACGCTCTTTGCGTGCGCGCGCAGGACGGCGATCGTCAGCATCCAGATCAACATCATCAAAATTGATTTGCGGCTCATTATCGCGTTCAGACGATTGACGAGAACGACCAGTACGACGATCGCTGGGATCGGGTTTCAGCTCGTCTTCTGGTTTGAATTCATCCATTTAACACCCCACTCAAAGGTTAATGCTTACGACTTTGCACATAACCTGAAGCTAAAAGACCTACGTTTCGCAACGTAAGCCTGACCTTTCTTGTTGTTACGCCTGCTGGCAATCAGCAATAGCGTTAAGAACCACCTCGTGCGACACTCCGCCGCGCACTTCACTCTTCCCTATCGCTCGCGGAAGCACCAAACGAATCTCTCCCGCTAACACTTTTTTATCTCGCAGCATGTGCGGCAGATAAGCCTCAGTGGACATTTCACGCGGCCCATTCACCGGTAAGCCTGCTCGCTGTAACAGCGTAATGATGCGCTGCGTATCAGCGGAGGTGAACTGACCCAAACGTTCAGACGTACGGGCAGCCATTACCATACCAGCGGCCACCGCTTCACCATGTAACCAATTGCCATAACCCATTTCAGCTTCGATCGCATGGCCAAACGTGTGCCCCAGATTCAGTAAAGCACGTAAGCCCATTTCACGCTCGTCTGCTGCGACAACTTCTGCTTTCAGCTCACAACAACGACGAATACAGTACGCCATCGCCGGGCCGTCCAGACGCAACAACGCATCCAGATTGTCTTCCAACCAGCTGAAAAATTCACCGTCAAGAATGATGCCGTATTTGATCACTTCCGCCAGCCCCGATGCCAGCTCACGCGCAGGAAGCGTTTTCAGACAATCGAGATCCACCACCACGGAGGCCGGTTGGTAAAACGCGCCAATCATGTTTTTACCGAGGGGATGGTTTACGGCGGTTTTGCCGCCAACGGAGGAGTCGACCTGCGACAACAGGGTTGTCGGGACTTGAATAAAACGAACACCACGTTGATAGCTGGCTGCCGCAAAACCGGTCAGATCGCCAATCACGCCGCCGCCAAGGGCAACTAACGTGGTATCACGACCGTGCGGTTTTTGCAGTAATGCGGTGAAAACCGTATCCAGAACCGTCAGGCTTTTATGCTGCTCGCCATCGGGAAGGATAACGCTATCAACGTTAACACCCGCCTGTTCAAGTACGCCGCGAACCTTATCGAGATAAAGGGGGGCCAGGGTTTCGTTGGTCACCAACATAACCTGATCGCCCGATTTCAGCGGTAAGAATGAAGCTGGTTCATTGAACAAACCAGCCGCGATGGTGATAGGGTAACTACGTTCCCCGAGAGTGACTGTGATCCTCTCCATTACGCGACATCCACCTTAGTTACTTGTACCCGCAGACGAGTGTGTATTCAGCCAGAATTAGTTGCTTTCCAACATATGAATAATCTGGTTTGCTACGACTTTTGCGCTCTGATCGTCGGTGCGAATGGTCACGTCAGCAATCTCTTCGTACAGAGGATTGCGTTCGTCAGCCAACGCTTCCAGAACTTCACGAGGCGGTGATTCTACCTGCAGCAGCGGGCGTTTCTTGTCACGTTGAGTACGCGCAAGTTGTTTTTCAATTGTCGTTTCAAGATAGACCACGACGCCACGCGCGGAAAGACGGTTACGTGTTTCACGTGATTTTACAGAGCCACCGCCAGTTGCCAGCACAATACCCTGTTTTTCCGTCAACTCGTTGATGACTTTTTCTTCGCGATCACGGAAGCCGTCTTCACCTTCTACATCGAAGACCCAGCCCACATCAGCTCCGGTTCGTTTCTCAATCTCTTGATCAGAATCGTAAAATTCCATATTGAGTTGTTGAGCTAACTGGCGCCCAATAGTGCTTTTTCCGGCACCCATAGGCCCAACCAGAAAGATATTGCGTTTCTCTGCCATTTTTTCGGTACTACTAAGACTATTCGTTAATGGTAAACCCGCTTCGCAGACACCCAGCGCAGCAGGACATGAACTGAAACCTCATAAGATATTGCGAGAGTCAGACTGAAAATTATCTCAATACTCAAGCGGGTTTGGCAACTGAATAAATCACCAAACCTAACGCATTTCTGGTCGTGGCAGGCATGCTACCCTGCAAACATCAGACCTGGCGACGTATCGCGCAGCCAAATGACACCCAATAAGCCTATGGCACACCACCGGAAAGGCAAAGCGTATTCACTGCCGCATAAGTAAAGAAAAGTACCGACGCTCAAATCGGTACTCCTTGTATGCTAAATACACCCTCACGTCAAATCCCTGAAACGTGTTCAGTGCAAAAACAACGGCTTTTCATGCATAAGTTATTCCGTTGAAACCAGCCTGGGCGTAATAAAGACCACTAACTCGCGCCGTTCATCTTCTTTACCATCATGGCGAAAAAGAGAGCCAAGCCAGGGAATGTCGCCTAATAGCGGCACGCTGTCGGCTGCGGATTTATTCTTATGTGAAAAAATCCCGCCAAGCGCAATCGTCTCGCCGCTTCTTACCTCGACCTGCGTTTCAATCTCTTGCTTGTCGATAGCCAGCACTTCGCCATCTGCCTGTTGTAGAACCTGTCCCGGAACATTCTGGCTGATATGCAGTTTCAGCCTGATTCTCCCTTTCTGCAACACCGTTGGCGTCACCTCCATCCCCAGTACCGCTTCCTTGAACTCGACGGATGTCGCACCGCTTTCACCGCTGGAGACCTGATAAGGGATCTCACTGCCCTGCTTAATACTGGCAGGTTGCAGGTGAGATGCCAGTAATCGTGGACTGGCAATGATATCCAGTTGCTGTTTTTGCTCCAGCGCAGACAACTCCAGTTCCAGTAAACGACCGTTAATACGGCCAATGTTAAATCCCACACGGGATGTGGCGGTGGCTACAGAGAGATCGCTGGCAAGCGTTGTGACATTCCCAACCGCCCCCGGTTGTTGTGCGTCAGCCAGTGACCACTTCACCCCCAGCTCACGCAAACTTTTTTCATTAATGGTGACGATATGCGCCGCCAGTTCAACCTGGGCAACCGGCAAATCCATTTGCGCTACCCACGTTTCCAGGGTGTCGAGAACAACACGATTGTCACGCAGCAGTAAGCGGTTGGTTCGTTTATCCACCGTCATGCTTCCTTTGGCACTGAGCAACTTTTCTCCGGCTTTTACCAGCTCGGTGGCATCAGCATAGTGCAAAATGATGCTGCGATGTTCCAGCGGAAGACTAGCCTGAATCCGCGCCTGCTCGTTTTCCTGACGAGCCGCATTTTCACTCTGCCATTGAACAGAATGCACATGCAGGACGTTGCCTTCCTGACGTAATACCAGCCCGGCACTTTTTACCACCGTCTGCAATGCCTGCTTCCAGGGGACATCCGTCAAATGCAGCGACAGCACACCGCTGACATCCGGCGAAACCACCAGGTTTTTTTGTTCCTGTTCAGCCAGCGCCTGCAATACCTGCGTAACCGGCACATTATCGACCACCAGCGTCACGTTTTGCGGTTTCGTCGCCAGCGCGCTCGTTATCCCGACCGCCAGTGCCATTACTATCAACGCTATCCATCGCTTCATTTACCGCTCCTTGTCGCTGCCACTGCCACCGCGGCGGTTCGCAGTTTTTTTCTGTGTCGAGGGTTATGTTCTGGGCCGTTATCTGCATAATCGTCCAACCGTTTTCCAGGACGTCATTTCGCTTAACCCGCCGCCATTTTTTCTGGCTATCCTGAACGATGCCGATGGGTCGTGTGCCCTGACTCACCATGCCCTGAAAACGCCATGTCGACAGCTCAGCAATTTGACAACGGTCCTCCGGCGGCAGGAAGGGATTACGCATACCGGTGAGCATCAGTACGCTTATACATGCCAACAACCAGCGTTCAACCATCATTCAGGCGCTCCAGCTGTAGCGTTAGCAGCAGCTCCGTGCCTTCTGCGCTAAGCGAAAATCGGCTGACGTTCATCCCCTGATCCGCCAACTGGACAAACGTCAGCGGGATAGCATCCCAGGCCGATATCAGCGCCATCTCTCCCCCCTGAGCTGAGGGTTGCCAGTGGATAAGACGGGTAAGTGAATTCTGAAACAGCAGCGGGGAGAACAAGGTCAGTTTCTCTTCAGACTCTGCTGGTGATGCCGCCAGCAGATATACATCTCGCCATTGCATCTGAATAGCTGCACGTTGCTGGACCAGCGACTCGCGTTGCATAGTCCGCTCCCGCGCTACGGGGTAAAGACATAGCGTCACCAGTATGAGTAACCCCAACATCCAGCCGCACCAGCATATGAGTCGAAAGCGTGGCGACTGCGCTAACCAGACATCACAGAGCTTTATCATGCGCGTCGCTCCGTGTCAGTCGAAAGTGGAATTGCCAGCGTCCCTGCGCATCCTGCTGCGTTTCTCCTGGGCTGTTCAACATAAACAACGGCAACTGGCGTAATTGCGCTTCCAATGCCTTCAATGCGGCAAAGTTCAGCGTGTTTCCCGTCAGTTCCAGCGTGTCCTGCTGCCAGGTCATTTTTGTTAACCACGCCTGCTCCGGCAGTAATTCCGCCAGCCCTTGCAAAGCCCGCTGCCAGCTTCGGGTCTGCTCACGCTGTTTGTTCCGCGCCTGAACCTGCTGCCATCGTTGCTGGCGCTGTTGCACACGCGGCTTCAGCGCCATGAGGGCCTCGGCCCGCGTCTTTTCGGCGTCTGCCAGCAACAATTCAGCCCGATTCTCTACACTCAAAGCGCTGTAATAGCGCAACAACACGCCAATACTAAGCAAGAGTGAAGCGCTAAATAAGATGCCCCAGAAGCGCAGGCAAGCGTAACGCCGAGCCTGACGCCAGGGCAGAAGATTAATGGTCGCAATCATCAGTACACGCCCCCCATAGCGAGTCCCAGAGCAATGGCGAAGTGATGGCTTTGCGTTGGAATGGGCGGCTGGCGCACAGACACGGCGCTTAAAGGATCGAAGCCGCCGGGGGAGCATTGCGCAATGACTGTCGTGGGCAGAGATAATGTCGTGGCAAGCTCCTCGATACGGCCAATATCGCCCGTTGATTTACGTCCCCATGCTGAACGGGTCGCCCATAACCACTGGGCATCATCACGCCATACCAGACACTGGTGATGCTCCGGCAGGAAGGGAATAAATCGCTGTAACGCGCTGGCGTCCGGGGTAATCGCCGTAACCTGCACCTTCAGGGTTTGGATAAGCGTCAGAAGCGCTGAAATCTCTTTGCTTTGCGCAGCAGTGACGTTAAACGCCGGGCTCAAAGTGTCTTCGCTATAATCAAAATGCAGTGCATCCGGCGCCATATCCAGTTCACGCGCCATCGAACCGGACAACCATGCGGTTTGCTCTGGCTCGCGTAACGTCATTGTCGGACGAGGAAACTTTTTTTGTAACGTCCTGTTGGCGGGAAAAGAGAGATGAATATAGTGTCGGCGAGGGAGCTCCCGGCTCCACGGCAGTAGCGCGGCGACCAGCTGTTCAGGCTCGCGAATGTGGCCATCGACGATAACCTGAGGCGTCAGCGGTATACGCCACCAGCGCTGCAGATACCAACCTGATGCTTCGCGAACGATAGCGACAGCCAGCACTTCATGTTGCTGAATATGCAGACCAATTTTCCAGATATTGAAAGCCATTGCTGATGATCTCCTTATCACCCGTCGCTTTAACGGGTATATCAATGCGTCTGGCTTGCCTTTATACTACCGCGCGTTTGTTTATAAACTGCCCAAATGCCACTAAATGGGAAATCTCCAGTGAAGTTCGTAAAGTATTTATTAATCCTTGCAGTATGTTGCATCCTGCTGGGAGCAGGCTCGATTTATGGCCTTTATCGCTATATCGAGCCGCAATTACCTGACGTCGCGACGCTCAAAGATGTGCGTTTACAGATCCCGATGCAGGTTTACAGCGCTGACGGCGAGCTAATCGCGCAGTATGGCGAGAAACGTCGAATCCCGGTCACGCTGGATCAGATGCCGCCGGTAATGGTTAAAGCCTTTATCGCCACAGAAGACAGCCGCTTTTATGAGCACCACGGGGTAGACCCGGTGGGGATCTTCCGTGCGGCCAGCGTAGCATTGTTCTCTGGTCACGCGTCGCAAGGGGCGAGTACCATTACCCAGCAGTTGGCGAGAAACTTCTTCCTGAGCCCGGAACGTACGCTGATGCGTAAGATCAAAGAAGTGTTCCTGGCGATCCGCATTGAACAACTGCTGAGTAAAGATGAGATCCTCGAGCTGTATCTGAACAAGATTTACCTGGGGTATCGCGCCTATGGCGTGGGTGCTGCCGCGCAGGTCTATTTCGGTAAAACGGTGGATCAACTCAGCTTAAGTGAAATTGCGGTGATTGCCGGTCTGCCAAAAGCGCCGTCAACCTTCAACCCTCTCTATTCGATGGACCGGGCAACCGCGCGACGTAACGTTGTACTGTCGCGTATGTTGAGCGAAAACTACATCACGCAGGCCCAGTACGATCAGGCGCGCGGCGAGGCCATTGACGCCAACTACCACGCGCCGGAAATCGCTTTCTCTGCACCGTATCTGTCTGAAATGGTGCGCCAGGAGATGTATAACCGTTATGGTGAGAAAGCCTATGAAGACGGGTATCGCATCACCACCACCATTACACGCAAAGTACAGCAGGCAGCTCAGCAGGCAGTACGCAACAACGTGATGGATTACGACATGCGCCACGGCTACCGCGGCCCGTCGAACGTGCTGTGGAAAGTGGGCGAAAGCAGTTGGGACAGCAAAAAAATCACCGATACGCTGAAAGCGCTGCCGACTTATGGACCGCTGTTACCGGCGGTTGTTACCAGTGCCAATCCTCAGGAAGCCATTGCCGCGCTGGCGGATGGTACGTCAGTGTCATTACGCATGGATGGTATGCGCTGGGCGCGTCCTTACCGCTCGGATACTCAACAAGGCCCAACGCCGCGTAAAGTGACCGACGTGGTACAGGCCGGCCAGCAAATCTGGGTACGCCAGGTGGGCGATGCCTGGTGGCTGGCGCAAGTGCCGGACGTCAACTCCGCACTGGTCTCCATCAATCCGCAAAACGGCGCGGTGCTGGCACTGGTTGGTGGTTTTGACTTCAACCAGAGCAAGTTTAACCGTGCAACGCAGGCGTTACGCCAGGTGGGTTCTAACATCAAGCCATTCCTGTATACCGCCGCGATGGATAAAGGTCTGACGTTGGCGAGCATGCTCAACGACGTACCAATCTCCCGCTGGGATGCCGGTGCTGGTTCCGACTGGCAGCCGAAGAACTCCCCGCCGCAGTATGCCGGTCCTATCCGCTTACGTCAGGGGCTGGGTCAGTCGAAAAACGTGGTGATGGTACGCGCCATGCGCGCCATGGGCGTGGATTATGCGGCAGAGTATCTGCAACGTTTCGGTTTCCCGGCACAGAACATTGTGCATACCGAGTCACTGGCGCTGGGTTCGGCTTCGTTCACACCGTTGCAGGTGGCGCGCGGTTACGCAGTGATGTCTAACGGCGGCTTCCTGGTCGATCCGTATTTCATCAGTAAGATCGAAAGCGATATGGGCGGCGTTATCTTCGAAGCGAAGCCGAAAATTGCCTGCCCGGAATGCGATATTCCGGTGATTTACGGCGATACCCAGAAATCTAACGTGCTGGAAAACAGTAACGTAGAAGATGTCGCCGTCTCGCAGGAACAGCAGAATGCCGCCGTGCCTATGCCGCAGCTTGAGCAGGCTAACCAGGCACTGGTCGCGCAAAGCGGCACACAGGAATACGCTCCGCACGTGATCAACACACCGCTGGCCTTCCTGATTAAAAGCGCGCTGAACACCAATATATTTGGTGAACCAGGCTGGATGGGAACCGGTTGGCGCGCAGGTCGCGATTTACAGCGTCATGATATCGGCGGGAAAACCGGAACCACCAACAGCTCTAAAGATGCGTGGTTCTCCGGTTACGGACCAGGCGTGGTGACGTCAGTATGGATCGGCTTTGATGATCATCGCCGCAACCTTGGTCATACGACAGCTTCCGGCGCGATCAAAGACCAAATCTCCGGCTACGAAGGCGGTGCGAAGAGTGCGCAGCCAGCATGGGATGCCTACATGAAGTCCGTGCTGGAAGGCGTGCCTGAACAGCCGTTGACGCCGCCACCGGGTATCGTGACGGTCAATATCGATCGCAGCACAGGACAACTGGCAAGCGGTGGCAATAGCCGCGCGGAGTACTTCATTGAAGGCACTCAGCCGACGCAACAGGCGGTGCATGAGGTGGGAACAACCATTATCGATAATGGTGAAACGCACGAACTGTTCTGATCAAAAAAGGCGCTTAGGCGCCTTTTTTGTTGTTCGTGTATTAGCTGCAGAGTAATTAAAGCCGCCCCTGCCCTTTCAGCCATTCGCGTACGAGGAACAACGCACTGACATTACGCGCTTCGTGAAAATCAGGATCTTCCAGCAGGTCCATCAAATGCGCCAGCGGCCAGCGCACCTGCGGTAATGGCTCAGGTTCATCACCCTCCAGCGATTCAGGATATAAATCTTCTGCCACCACGATGTTCATCTTGCTGGAGAAATAAGATGGCGCCATGCTGAGTTTCTTTAAAAACGTCAGATCTTTTGCGCCAAACCCCACCTCTTCTTTCAGCTCCCGATTCGCCGCCTCAAAAACGCTTTCGCCAGGATCGATTAATCCCTTGGAAAAACCCAGTTCGTAAGATTCGGTCCCGACTGCGTACTCGCGGATGAGGATCATGTGGTCGTCAACAATCGGCACAATCATTACCGCTTCACGCGTGGATGGACGCATACGTTCATAAACGCGGCGTACGCCATTGCTGAACTCAAGGTCCACGCTTTCGACTTTAAACAGCCGGGATTGGGCGACGGTTTCCACTTTCAAAATCGTGGGTTTCTGTAATGATTTGCTCATTGTGAGGATCTTTGCTGTGAAATCTGGGGTTATTGTGCGATATACCGCACGGTTTCGGCAATGTGAATTGCCGTTTATTTACATTTATGTAACGTACTAAAAGTTAATCCCTATTTCAAATTAAAAGTCAATAGGTTGAAATAACTCCAGGAATTTGCTGATATTCCATTTTTAGTGATTTTGTTATGATTCGCTTTTACTGGGCTGTACTTAAAGATGCTCAAGTTCGACTCCACACTTGCCGATAGCCAACCACAGAATCACGAATATTGAACAGGGTGCGACTGACCACGCCTGACAGACTAAGTAAGATGGGGAAAGCATGAGCACCATTCTGATTTTTTTAGCTGCTTTGCTGGCCTGCTCATTGCTTGCAGGATGGCTACTCAAATCAAAATCCAGGCAGAAAAATTTACCCTTGAGCAGCGTTTTCTCAGACGCCTCGAAACGTAAACTCGCGCCTGAAGAACGCACTGCCGTCGAAAACTATCTCGAAAGCCTTAGTCAAATTCAGCAAGTACCAGGTCCAACTGGAGCCAGTTCTGCGCCAGTCTCATTAACGTTGAATGCCCAAAGTAATAGCGTCATCGTGCTTACTCGTTCGATTACACGTTACGGCATCACTACCGACGATCCTAACAAATGGCGCTACTATCTTGATTCCGTTGAGGTACACCTTCCCCCTTTCTGGGAACAATACATCAATGACGAAAACAGCGTTGAGATAATCCATACCAATACAATACCGCTGGTTATCTCGTTGAACGGCCATACGCTGCAGGAATATATGCAGGAAGCGCGTGGCTATGCGTTGCAGCACACCGCTTCTACCCAGGCATCCATTCGTGGTGAAGAAAGTGAGCAGATTGAACTGCTGAATATTCGCCAGGAAACCCATGAAGAATATGCGCTCAGCCGCCCTTCGGGATTGCGCGAGGCGTTGCTGATAACCGCATCATTCCTGCTGTTCTTTTTCTGTTTGGTTATCCCGAATACGTTTGTTCCGTGGGCAGTCGGTGGCGCGGTGTTGCTGTTAGCTGCGGGTCTGTGGGGATTATTCGCCCCGCCGTCCAAAACCGCCCTGCGGGAAATTCATTGTCTGCGCGGTACGCCGCGTCGCTGGGGATTGTTTGGCGAAAACGACCAGGAGCAAATTAATAATATCTCGCTGGGTATTATCGATCTGATCTACCCACCTCACTGGCAACCTTACATCGCCCAAGACCTTGGCCAGCAAACGGATATCGATATTTATCTCGATCGCCACGTTGTCCGCCAGGGGCGTTTTTTATCTCTGCACGATGAAGTCAAAAATTTCCCGTTGCAACATTGGCTGCGCAACGCCGTCATCGCTGGCGGCTCGTTGCTGGTACTGCTGATGCTGCTGTTTTGGATCCCGCTGGATATGCCGATAAAGGTCACGCTTTCCTGGATGAAGGGCGCGCAAACTATCGAAGCCACCAGCGTTAAACAGCTCGAAAACGCGGGCGTTCGCGTGGGTGACACGCTGCACCTGAGCGGTACGGGTATGTGTAATATTCATACCCAAGGGAGCTGGAATGCGCAGCCCACCACGCCGTTTATGCCTTTCGATTGCTCGCAAATTATCTGGAATGACGCACGCGCATTACCGCTGCCCGAATCCGATCTGGTGAATAAGGCCACTGCGCTCACGCAGGCCGTGAACCGCCAGCTGCATCCCAAACCTGACGATGACTCTCGCGTCAGCGCATCGTTACGCTCGGCAATCCAAAAGTCCGGCATGGTGTTACTGGACGATTTTGGTGAGATTGTCCTGAAAACGGCCGATCTGTGTGCAGCCAAAGATGAATGTGTACGCTTAAAGAATGCGCTGGTTAACCTCGGTAACAGCAAGGACTGGGCCGCGCTGGTAAAGCGAGCGAACGCAGGCAAACTGGATGGGGTGAACGTGCTGCTGCGTCCGGTAAGCGCTGAGTCGTTAGATAATCTGGTGAATACCTCTACGGCACCATTTATTTCACGCGAGACTGCGCGAGCGGCCCAGGCGCTGAATAGCCCTGCTCCCGGCGGTTTCCTGATTATCAGCGATGAAGGCAGCGATCTGGTCGATCAGCCGTGGCCGACGACCTCGCTATATGACTATCCTCCCCAGGAACAGTGGAACGCCTTCCAGCGCCTGGCGCAGATGCTGATGCAGACACCGTTTCGCGCAGAGGGGATCGTCACCAATATTTCGACTGACGCCAATGGCACCCAGCACATTGGCCTGCACCGTATCCCGGATCGTTCAGGGTTATGGCGCTACCTTGGCACGACGCTGCTGATGTTCTCCATGCTCGGATGCACTGTCTACAACAGCGTGCAGGCATTCAGACGCTACCAGCGTCACCGCACCCGCATCGCGGAAATTCAGAGCTACTACGAAAGTTGCCTGAATCCAACGCTGATTGACGACCCGGAAAGCCTGATTCGATAACACGCTTGCACGACAGGATATGCTACTCTGTCGCGCATCATGTTTTCTTGTGGGGAGTTTCCATGCATATCAATATTGCCTGGCAGGATGTCGACACCGTGTTGTTAGATATGGACGGCACGCTGCTCGACCTGGCATTCGATAACTATTTCTGGCAAAAACTGGTGCCGGAAACCTATGGCGCGAAGCAGGGTATCTCTCCCCAGGAAGCCCAGGACTATATTCGTCAGCAGTATCATGCCGTGCAGCATACGCTAAACTGGTACTGCCTGGATTACTGGAGCGAGTGCCTGGATCTGGATATTTGCGCCATGACAACGGAACAGGGACCGCGCGCCGTTTTGCGTGAAGATACCGTACCGTTTCTTGATGCTTTAAAAGCCAGCGGCAAGCGCCGTATTTTGCTCACCAACGCGCATCCGCATAATCTGGCGGTGAAGCTGGAGCATACCGGTCTGGCCTCACACCTTGATTTATTACTTTCCACCCACACATTTGGTTATCCCAAAGAGGATCAGCGGTTATGGCACGCTGTGGCTGAAGAAACGGGAATGAGTGCAGAGAAGACGCTGTTTATTGACGACAGCGAACCCATTCTCGACGCCGCTGCTCTGTACGGTATTCGTTACTGCCTCGGCGTGACCAATCCCGACTCCGGCATCGCCGAAAAGCAGTACGCACGCCATCCGTCACTGAATGACTACCGCCGACTGATCCCCTCACTGATGTGAAGGAGACGCCATGAAAGAAAAGCCCTCTGCTGAAGTCAGGCTGGATAAATGGCTGTGGGCTGCACGCTTTTACAAAACGCGTGCGCTAGCCCGCGAAATGGTTGAAGGCGGTAAGGTGCATTACAACGGCCAGCGCAGTAAGCCGAGCAAGATTGTCGAGCTGAACGCCACCCTCACCCTTCGCCAGGGAAATGACGAGCGAACGGTCATTATCAAGGCCATTACCGAGCAGCGTCGCCCGGCAACGGAAGCCGTTACGCTGTATGAAGAAACCGCGGAAAGCGTGGAAAAACGCGAAAAAATGGCGCTGGCGCGTAAACTTAACGCGTTAACCATGCCGCACCCGGACAGACGACCGGACAAGAAAGAGCGCCGCGACCTGTTACGATTTAAACATGGCGACAGCGAGTGACTGTCACCTGCAAGAGAGATGATTATGCCGCAACATGACCAATTACATCGTTATCTGTTTGAAAACTTTGCCGTGCGCGGCGAGCTGGTGACCGTTTCGGAAACCCTGCAACAGATCCTCGAAAATCATACTTACCCGCAGCCGGTCAAAAACGTACTGGCTGAGCTGCTGGTTGCCACCAGCCTGCTCACCGCTACGCTGAAGTTTGCCGGTGATATCACTGTGCAGTTGCAGGGTGATGGTCCGCTGAGCCTGGCCGTCATCAACGGCAACAACAATCAGCAGATGCGCGGCGTGGCCCGCATGCAGGGTGATATTCCTGAAGATGCCGATTTGAAAACCCTGGTGGGCAACGGCTACCTGGTGATCACCATTACCCCGGAAGAAGGCGAGCGTTATCAGGGCGTGGTCGGTCTGGAAGGTGACACGCTGGCAGCCTGTCTGGAAGACTACTTCATGCGTTCCGAACAGCTGCCGACACGCCTGTTCATCCGCACTGGCGACGTTGATGGCAAACCCGCTGCTGGCGGAATGCTGCTGCAAGTGATGCCGGCGCAAAACGCACAGGCAGATGATTTCGATCACCTGACCGCCCTGACCGAAACCATCAAGGCCGAAGAGTTGCTGACGCTGCCGGCCAACGAAGTGCTGTGGCGCTTATACCACGAAGAAGAGGTTACTCTCTACGATCCGCAGGACGTTGAGTTCAAATGCACCTGTTCACGCGAACGCTGCGCAGGCGCACTGAAAACGTTGCCGGACGAAGAAGTTGACAGCATTCTGGCGGAAGAAGGCGAGATCGATATGCACTGCGATTACTGCGGTAGCCACTATCTGTTTAACGCCATGGATATTGCAGAGATCCGCAGCAACGCCTCCCCTGCCGATCCACAGGTGCATTAATCACCGTCTTGCCTGAAGGCGCTTATCAGGCCTACGGAAAAACTGTCGTAGGCCGGATAAGGCGTTCGCGCCGCTATCCGGCAAAAACGCTGTCGGCAACACACTCACTCGGTGTAATAAGTCATCGGCAGTCTTTTGCCATCAATAGTGATATCCCGCCAGATTCTGGGGGCTGAACCCAGTTGCTGATTCGCCACCGCCTGCAGCAATTTATCCTTATTGAATCCTTCAGGTAGCCTGGCAACAGCTAACAAATCCCATTTGTTTTTCTGCATGCCGAAGACCAGACTCTCCCCATCGCCAAAAGCATATAGCACCTGCTCAGGATGACCATCCGCATTGAGGTCCTGACTCACCAATACGCACGCATTCTGCTCAGCACAAGAGGTGATGCGATACCCCTGTGCTTTGACAAACGTCCAGAACGCATCGTCTGGCTTCTCGCTCCCCGGAGCAATCACAACCTTCGATACTAACTGTGTTGCGGTTAGCTCTTTAACCGGATCCCGGCTCCCTTGCAGCAGAGAATTCAAGTCGCGTCTGCGCTTACTGTCTTGATTAAACGCCACATCTTTTTGTAATGCTTCCAACGCTGCGCGCCCCGGTTTTCCGCTGTGATCCAACATATACAGGCTGACCTGATCCGGTTTAATTTTCCCGCTGTGATACAGCCCCATATGGCTGCTAACGCTGATACGCCAGGCATCAATAACCGGCGACGACAGCAGAACCAACAGCCCCAATGCCAGCAACGAAACGCCAAGAATGACCGGCCCCTGAAGCTCAAGCGGATTGCGCCCGCGGCGTAAAATGCTGGCCAGATAGCCAAACGACCATACCAGCAGTACCACGACCACCAGCACGCCATACAAACGCTCAGGCGTCCAACCGTACTGCTTGTATTCGCACCCACAGTGACCAACCGGCAATCAGCATATAGATGGGCGCGACAATCAGAGAGCATTTGATCAGGTAGCGTAACGCGCCAGGATAGGGTAACGCCTCTTTTTGCGGTTCACGCACGATAGCCATCAACAGCAACAGGAGCAGCGTCAGCGTTGACATCAACCCGGCCGCAGACACGCGTTGCGAAATAGCCTCCAGTCCGGTGAAGGGCAAGGTCAGTATGAACATCAGCGCCAACAGCGCGACCAGAGGTAACAGACCGGTGGCAATAAACGTCAGTAATTTTTGTACCGCCGTGACCAGACGCGACTGTGTACGAGCCAGTACCACTGCCAGTGCGGTAATCAGACCAAAGGCCACATAGCCAAACCAGTCGGTATCAAAGAAGAGCGTGCTGAAGAAGGGAATACCGACCAGCTTAAACATCTCGCTCCATAGCAGGAGCACCAGCCAGAACAGACCGTTGGCGACAAAGACAATCAGCAACGTCAACGCATTAAGCCACAATTGCCGATAAAAATGCGGGTAACGCGCCTGCTCACGAGAGACATGAAGCGAGTACTGAATCCAGGGCAAGGCAAGCATCGCCATCAGCAGTAAGCGCCAACCGTAGAACATAAAAACTTCATGTTGCCGCCACTTATCACTGTCCTCGACTTGCCACTTTAGCCAGACGCTCATCGCCAGCACCACAACAAAGATCAGCGCCATCCAATACCACAGCGCGCGTTGTTTGAAAGAAACGACAGTAAGCAAAAGTGCCGAGGTGATCGCAATCGTCGCAGGCATGCCATAGAACAGCCAGTCGTCGTTATGGGGCACCAGATATGTCATCAGCAGGTAGCATAATGCCCCCTGCAACAGGCCGATAAATATTATGCCCAAACGCGTTGTACGTGAAATTTCAGCACTATCCATGTCAGTTTCCAGAATGAAGGGAAAAGCTAATTATCGCATCAACTTCACAATTTTGAGCATTGGTAGGCTGATTTCAGACTAACGCGACGGGAAGTGAATCGATATTGTATATGTATGAGTTACGTTATTTTCTTACGTGAATGCGATTACACTCACAAGATTCCCGCCAAAAACACTCTTCATTAACGTTTTAAGAACATTTTCCACAACAAAAAAGGGTTTCCTGCCATAATATCCGCCTCTTTGTGACAGGAGTCGCAGCGTATTCGGTAACCCGTGATTTTCCCGGATGCGTAAATCTATGAGCCTTGTCGCGGTTAGCAATCCCTAAAAAACCTTACTATTCCAGGTAATACATATTGGCTAAGGAGCAGTGAAATGCGTGTGAACAACAGTTTAACCCCGCAAGATCTCAAGGCTTATGGTATCAATGACGTTCAGGATATCGTTTACAATCCAGACTACGACACGCTTTTCCAGGAAGAACTTGATCCAAACCTGGAAGGTTATGAACGTGGCGTGTTAACGAATCTGGGCGCCGTTGCCGTTGATACCGGTATCTTTACCGGACGTTCGCCAAAGGATAAGTACATTGTCCGTGACGACACCACGCGCGACACGCTCTGGTGGTCCGACAAAGGTAAAGGTAAGAACGACAACAAACCGCTCTCCCCGGAAACCTGGCAGCATCTGAAAGGATTAGTTACCCAGCAACTTTCCGGCAAGCGCCTGTTTATCATTGATGCATTCTGCGGCGCTAACGCCGATACCCGTCTTTCCGTGCGCTTCATTACCGAAGTTGCCTGGCAGGCGCATTTCGTCAAAAACATGTTCATCCGCCCAAGCGACGAAGAGCTGGTTGATTTTAAACCGGATTTCATCGTGATGAACGGCGCTAAGTGCACCAACCCACAATGGAAAGAGCAGGGTCTGAACTCTGAAAACTTCGTGGCTTTCAACCTGACTGAGCGTATCCAGCTGATTGGCGGCACCTGGTACGGCGGCGAAATGAAGAAAGGTATGTTCTCCGTGATGAACTACCTGCTGCCGCTGAAAGGCATTGCCTCCATGCACTGCTCAGCAAACGTCGGGGAAAAAGGTGATGTGGCAGTCTTCTTTGGCCTGTCCGGTACCGGTAAAACAACTCTGTCCACCGATCCGAAACGTCGCCTGATTGGCGATGACGAACACGGCTGGGATGACGACGGCGTATTTAACTTCGAAGGCGGTTGCTACGCGAAGACCATCAAACTGTCTAAAGATGCCGAGCCAGAAATCTACAACGCAATTCGTCGTGACGCGCTGCTGGAAAACGTCACCGTGCGCGAAGATGGCTCCATCGACTTCGACGACGGTTCCAAAACTGAAAACACCCGCGTTTCCTACCCGATTTATCACATCGATAATATCGTTAAGCCAGTGTCAAAAGCGGGTCATGCAACGAAGGTTATCTTCCTGACTGCCGACGCATTTGGCGTGCTGCCGCCGGTTTCTCGCCTGACAGCAGACCAAACTCAGTACCATTTCCTGTCTGGCTTCACCGCCAAACTGGCCGGTACCGAACGCGGCGTTACCGAACCGACCCCAACCTTCTCTGCCTGCTTCGGCGCAGCATTCCTGTCTCTGCACCCAACGCAGTATGCAGAAGTGCTGGTGAAACGTATGCAGGCGGCAGGTGCGCAGGCGTATCTGGTTAACACCGGCTGGAACGGTACTGGCAAACGTATCTCTATCAAAGATACCCGTGCGATTATTGACGCCATCCTGAACGGTTCGCTGGATGACGCAGAAACGTTCCGTCTGCCGATGTTTGACCTGGCTATCCCGACCGAGTTGCCGGGCGTGGATACGCGCATTCTCGATCCGCGTAATACCTACGCGTCTCCAGAGCAGTGGCAGGAAAAAGCCAATGCACTGGCGAAACTGTTTATCGAGAACTTCGAGAAATACACCGACACCCCTGCGGGTGAAGCGCTGGTTAGCGCCGGACCGAAGCTGTAACGAAAAATGCCGGATGGCGGTTGCCACATATCCGGCCTACAGCAACAAAAAGGGAGGCATTTCGCCTCCCTTTCTTATACGTCTTTCGTGATACCCTGCGCGCGAGTGAAAGGAACCGGAAGCCATGCACGAATCGACAACCCACCACGTTCACTGGTACCAATCTCCAGCATGCCGTTATGGTTATCGATAATACGTTGCACAATCGCCAGACCCAGCCCCGTGCCGCTGGTACTGCGCGCGCTGTCGCCGCGGACAAATGGCTGGAACAGGTGCTTACGCTGCTCCGGCTTGATGCCCGGACCATCATCTTCTACCTGGAACCAGGCGCGATGCGTCTCCGTACCGCTACTGACCTTAATCCAGCCATTGCCGTAGCGGGCGGCGTTAACCACCATATTGGCAACCGCACGCTTGATCGACAGCGGGTGCATCTTCACCTGAATGGCGCCAGGCTGCAGCGCAGTTTCGATTTCACGTTCATAGCCGCTTTCTGCCGCAACCACTTCACCCAGCACCGAGTTCAGATCCGCCATCTCCATCGGCATCTCCTGACCGGTACGCAGGTAATCGATGAACTGCTCGATGATGGCGTTACACTCTTCGATGTCCTTATTGATGGACTCCGCAAGATAACCGTCCTCTTCGCCCATCATTTCCGTTGCCAGACGAATACGCGTCAGCGGAGTACGTAAATCGTGGCTCACGCCCGCCATTAACAGCGTACGGTCATCGGCCAACTGCTTCACACCTGCGGCCATATGGTTAAAGGCTCGGGTTACGGAGCGCACCTCTGAAGCGCCATACTCACGCAACGGCGGTGGAATGATACCTTTCCCCACCTGCAGCGCCGCATGTTCAAGATCCACCAACGGTCGGTTCTGGATACGGATAAACAGCCACGCGCCACCGATAGCCAGCAGCATAATCGCCAGCGTATAGCGGAACAGCGGTGAGAAATCGCCTTGATGAATTTCCGTAAGCGGCACACGTACCCAGATGTTGGGCGACAGCCAGGTTTTCAGCCACACAACCGGCGAGCTTTTGTTTACCTCAACGCGGACTTCCGTTGGGCCACCCAACTGCTGCGCCATCTGATGGCTTAAGAATTCATAGTGTTGCGCCCAACGCAGTCCGGCTTCTTCAGCGGCCTCGTTGGAATAGAGGGAAATACCCAGCTCACGATAAATTTCCCGACGGAATGCGGGCGGCACCACCAGTTGCGTACCGTCCTCCAGCTGTAGTTTATCGGTCATCAGCATACGAACTTCGTAGGCCAGGACCTTATTAAACTGCTGGAGGCTCGGCAGAATCGCGAAGTTCAGCACGACCAGGTAAGTCGTCACCAGGCTGGCAAACAGCAAGGTGACGATGAGCAATAACGTGCGGGCAAACGAACTTCGTGGCGAGAAGCGCATTCGCCTCATGCTTTAGAACCGTCCGGAACAAAGACGTAGCCCAGACCCCATACGGTCTGAATGTAGCGTGGATGCGCCGGGTCTTCTTCCACCATGCGACGCAGACGGGAAATCTGGACGTCGATAGAACGTTCCATCGCAGAATATTCACGACCACGGGCCAGGTTCATCAACTTGTCGCGGGACAGCGGCTCACGCGGATGGCTGACCAGTGCTTTCAGCACCGCAAACTCACCGCTGGTGAGCGGCATAGGCTCATCTTCACGGAACATTTCACGCGTACCGAGGTTCAGTTTGAACTTACCAAACGCAATGACTGCTTCTTCCTGAGAAGGCGCGCCCGGCAGTTCATTCGCCTGACGGCGCAGGACTGCGCGAATACGTGCCAGTAGCTCACGCGGGTTAAACGGTTTCGGAATGTAATCGTCAGCGCCGATTTCCAGTCCTACAATACGGTCCACTTCTTCGCCCTTCGCCGTGACCATAATGATCGGCATCGGGTTGCTCTGGCTGCGCAGGCGACGGCAAATAGACAGGCCATCTTCTCCCGGCAGCATTAAATCCAGCACCATCAGGTGGAAAGACTCACGGGTCAGCAGACGATCCATCTGCTCAGCGTTTGCGACGCTTCGAACCTGGAAGCCCTGCTCGGTCAGATAACGCTCCAGAAGCGCACGTAAGCGCATGTCGTCATCGACCACCAGAATCTTATAGTTCTCTTGCATTGTTATTACTCCCAAAGGTTCGCAACAATTAAGTGTATATTCTTAAGAAAGCTAACGTGAGTCACCAGCGAATTCTGGTATGAATTCCAGGCTAAATTGTTACAAAGCATATTAAACAGCAGCTTAAGTATACAATGTTTCTCGCAATACATTATTTATTCTGTTGATATGCTCACGTAATACTAATTGTGCGTATCATCACAGAGTCGAAGGTAAAACAATAAGATGAAAACGCCCCTGATAACCCGTGAAGGGTATGAAAAACTCAAACAAGAGCTGAATTATCTCTGGCGTGAAGAGCGCCCGGAAGTCACCAAAAAAGTTACCTGGGCCGCAAGTCTGGGTGACCGCAGCGAAAATGCCGACTACCAGTATAATAAAAAGCGCCTGCGTGAGATCGACCGCCGCGTCCGATATTTGACCAAGTGCATGGAGAATCTGAAAATCGTCGATTACTCCCCGCAGCAGGAGGGCAAAGTCTTCTTTGGCGCATGGGTTGAGATTGAAAATGACGATGGCGACATCCGCAAATTCCGTATTGTTGGCTACGATGAGATCTTCGGTCGTAAAGATTACATCTCTATCGACTCACCAATGGCGCGGGCGCTGCTGAAAAAAGAAGTCGGCGATCTCGCAGTAGTAAACACCCCTGGTGGCGAAGCCAGCTGGTACGTGAACGAGATTGAATACGTTAAGTGAGACCGGAACAATCCGAAGCCCCGGCAGATGGCTGGCATTTTTGTCAGTCAATCCGTATAACTATCCCCTGATTTTTTATCCTATAGACGAAGCTATCCATGATGAATGATTCTTTCTGCCGCATTATCGCAGGTGAAATTCAGGCTCGTGCTGAACAGGTAGAAGCTGCCGTTCGCCTGCTTGACGAAGGGAACACCGTGCCGTTTATCGCACGATATCGTAAGGAAATCACCGGCGGTCTGGACGATACGCAACTGCGTAATCTGGAAACCCGTCTGGGATATCTGCGTGAACTGGAAGACCGCCGTCAGGCAATCCTGAAATCTATCGGCGAGCAAGGCAAACTGACCGACGACCTGGCGAAAGCGATCAACGGCACGTTAAGTAAGACCGAACTCGAAGATCTCTATCTGCCGTACAAACCTAAGCGCCGTACCCGTGGGCAGATTGCCATTGAAGCAGGCCTTGAGCCGCTGGCAGACCTGCTGTGGAACGAGCCGTCTCACGACCCGGAAACAGAAGCCGCTAAATATCTCAACGCCGACAACGGCGTGGCGGATACCAAAGCGGCCCTCGACGGCGCACGTTACATCCTGATGGAACGCTTCGCTGAAGATGCCGCGCTGCTGGCGAAAGTGCGTGACTACCTGTGGAAGAACGCGCATTTGGTTTCCACCGTGGTAAGCGGTAAAGAAGAGGAAGGCGCGAAATTCCGCGACTACTTCGATCACCACGAACCGATCTCTACCGTGCCATCCCACCGTGCGCTGGCCATGTTCCGTGGCCGTAACGAGGGCGTGCTGCAGCTTTCGCTGAATGCCGATCCGCAATTCTATGAGCCGCCAAAAGAGAGCCACGGCGAGCAAATCATTCAGGATCACCTTGGCCTGCGACTGAACAACGCACCGGCAGACAGTTGGCGTAAAGGCGTTGTGAGCTGGACATGGCGAATTAAGGTGCTGATGCACCTCGAAACCGAACTGATGGGCACCGTGCGCGAACGCGCGGAAGATGAAGCAATCAACGTCTTTGCCCGTAACCTGCATGACCTGCTGATGGCGGCTCCGGCCGGCCTGCGCGCCACCATGGGCCTCGATCCCGGCCTGCGTACCGGCGTGAAGGTGGCGGTTGTTGACGGTACCGGTAAGCTGGTCGCGACCGACACCATTTATCCACACACCGGTCAGGCCGCCAAAGCCGCCGTTGCCGTTGCGGCGCTGTGTGAAAAATACAACGTTGAGCTGGTGGCGATTGGTAACGGTACAGCGTCGCGCGAAACCGAGCGCTTCTTCCTCGACGTGCAGAAACAGTTCCCGAAAGTCACCGCGCAGAAAGTGATCGTCAGCGAAGCCGGGGCATCGGTTTACTCGGCTTCCGAGCTGGCGGCGCAGGAGTTCCCGGATCTCGACGTTTCATTGCGTGGCGCAGTGTCTATCGCCCGTCGTCTGCAGGATCCGCTGGCTGAGCTGGTGAAAATCGATCCGAAATCGATCGGTGTGGGCCAGTATCAGCACGACGTTAGTCAAACGCAGCTGGCGCGTAAGCTGGACGCGGTGGTGGAAGACTGTGTGAACGCCGTCGGCGTCGATCTCAATACCGCTTCCGTTCCGCTGTTGACCCGCGTGGCCGGCCTGACACGCATGATGGCGCAAAATATCGTTGCCTGGCGTGATGAGAACGGTCAGTTCCAGAACCGTCAGCAATTGCTGAAAGTCAGCCGTCTGGGGCCAAAAGCCTTTGAACAGTGTGCAGGCTTCCTGCGCATCAACCATGGCGATAACCCACTGGATGCCTCCACCGTTCACCCGGAAGCCTATCCGATTGTGGAACGCATTCTGGCCGCTACCGAGCAATCGCTGCGTGACCTGATGGGCAACAGCAACGAACTGCGCAATCTGAAAGCCGCCGATTTTACTGACGAACGCTTCGGGGTGCCGACCGTCACCGACATCATCAAAGAGCTGGAAAAACCGGGCCGCGATCCGCGTCCTGAATTTAAAACCGCGCAGTTTGCCGATGGCGTCGAAACCATGAACGATCTGCTGCTGGGAATGATCCTGGAAGGGGCGGTCACCAACGTCACCAATTTCGGCGCGTTTGTTGATATCGGCGTTCATCAGGATGGTCTGGTGCATATCTCTTCGCTGTCGAATAAGTTCGTCGACGATCCACACACCGTGGTGAAAGCGGGCGACATTGTGAAGGTGAAAGTGCTGGAAGTGGACCTGCAACGTAAGCGTATCGCGCTGACCATGCGTTTGGACGAGCAGCCGGGTGAAACCAATGCGCGTCGCGGCGGCGGGAATAACGATCGCACTCAGGGCAATCGCCCGGCGCCAAAAGCGGCGAAACCGCGTGGCCGTGACGCCCAGCCTGCGGGCAACAGCGCGATGATGGATGCGCTGGCGGCGGCAATGGGTAAAAAGCGCTAAGTTTAAACCGTGTGCCGGATGACGGAATCAATACCTTATCCGGCATATTTAATATATGCCCCGCTTTTCACCACAATATATTTATCACTTTATTAACAGATGAAACCTTAATTAAACATTAAGATTCTCAATAATTACCTCCGCGAACCATTCTTTCCCTACCAGAATAAATATTGAGGAATATCAAAATTGGCTCAAATTATTATCCAATTGTACATTCCGTCACATTTATTCTATTGATGATAGAAACCATTCTCATTATCATTGTTTTGTTGATTATTTACTCTTTCCTTACGTTGGCTAATCATCTGGTCTCATGCCGCCCTGTCGCCCCATGAGGTAATCATCCAGTTAGCGAGATATAAGTAGGTCCCTATGCAATTCACTCCTGACAGTGCGTGGAAAATTACCGGCTTTGCCCGTGAAATCAGCCCGGCTTATCGTCAGAAACTGTTGTCACTTGGCATGCTGCCCGGCTCCTCCTTCAACGTAGTACGCGTCGCCCCGCTCGGCGATCCTATCCATATCGAAACGCGTCGCGTAAGTCTGGTATTGCGTAAAAAGGATTTGGCGTTATTAGAAGTGGAAGCGGTTTCCTGTTAATACAGTGAGTCTATAAAAATGAAAAAACTAACCATTGGTTTAATTGGTAATCCTAATTCCGGCAAGACAACTTTATTCAACCAGCTCACCGGCGCGCGCCAGCGTGTAGGTAACTGGGCTGGCGTTACCGTTGAGCGTAAAGAAGGTCATTTCGCCACAACGGACCATCAGGTCACGCTGGTGGATTTACCCGGCACCTATTCTCTGACGACAATCTCATCCCAGACCTCTCTCGATGAGCAGATTGCCTGCCACTATATTTTAAGCGGCGACGCGGATCTGTTGATCAACGTGGTCGATGCTTCAAACCTTGAACGCAACCTCTACCTGACGTTGCAACTGCTTGAGTTGGGCATCCCCTGCATCGTCGCGTTGAATATGCTGGATATCGCTGAAAAGCAGCAAATCCGTATTGATATCGACGCCCTCTCAGCACGTCTTGGCTGCCCGGTGGTTCCGCTGGTTTCCACCCGCGCCCGCGGCATTGAAGCGCTGAAGCTGGCGATCGATCGCTACAAAGAAAACGACACTGTCGAGCTGGTCCATTATGCCCAGCCGTTGCTGCAGGAAGCGGACTCCCTCGCCGACGCGATGGCCAAAGATATGCCGCTCAAACAGCGCCGCTGGCTTGGCCTGCAGATGCTGGAAGGCGATATCTACAGCCGCGCCTATGCGGGTGATGCCGCGCAAAATCTCGATGCCTCTATCGCACGCCTGAGCGAGACAATGGATGATCCGGCGCTGCATATCGCCGATGCGCGCTATCAGTGCATTGCCGCTATCTGCGATACCGTCAGCAATACTCTGACGGCAGAACCGAGCCGTTTCACCACCGCGGTAGATAAAATCGTTCTCAACCGCTTCCTCGGGCTACCGATTTTCCTGTTCGTGATGTACCTGATGTTCCTGCTCGCCATTAACATCGGCGGCGCACTGCAACCGTTGTTTGACGTTGGCTCCGTAGCACTCTTTATCCATGGTATTCAGTGGATTGGCTACACGCTGCACTTCCCGGACTGGCTAACCATCTTCCTGGCCCAGGGCCTTGGCGGCGGGATTAACACCGTGCTGCCGCTGGTACCGCAAATCGGCATGATGTATCTGTTCCTCTCCTTCCTTGAAGACTCCGGCTACATGGCGCGCGCCGCGTTTGTGATGGACCGTCTGATGCAGGCGCTGGGACTGCCGGGAAAATCGTTCGTCCCGCTGATCGTCGGCTTTGGCTGTAACGTACCGTCCGTGATGGGCGCACGTACGCTGGACGCCCCGCGTGAGCGTCTGATGACCATCATGATGGCGCCGTTTATGTCCTGCGGCGCACGTCTGGCGATTTTCGCCGTCTTTGCCGCGGCGTTCTTTGGTCAGAACGGCGCACTGGCGGTCTTCTCGCTGTACGTACTGGGTATCGTGATGGCTGTTTTGACGGGCCTGATGCTCAAACACACCATCATGCGTGGTGAAGCAACACCGTTCGTGATGGAGCTGCCGGTATATCACGTGCCGCACATCAAGAGTCTGATTATTCAGACCTGGCAACGCCTGAAAGGCTTCGTTCTGCGTGCAGGTAAAGTCATCATCATCGTCAGCATTTTCCTCAGCGCGTTTAACAGTTTCTCGCTGAGCGGGAAAATCGTCGATAACATCAACGACTCTGCTCTGGCCTCCGTTAGCCGTGTTATTACTCCTGTGTTTAAACCGATTGGCGTTCACGAAGATAACTGGCAGGCAACCGTAGGTTTGTTCACCGGCGCGATGGCGAAAGAAGTGGTGGTGGGTACGCTGAACACGCTCTATACCGCGGAAAACATTCAGGAAGAAGAGTTCAACCCGGCAGATTTCCACCTCGGTGACGAGCTGATCGGCGCAGTGGATGAAACCTGGCAAAGCCTGAAAGACACCTTCAGCCTGAGCGTACTGGCTAACCCTATCGAAGCCAGCAAGGGCGACGGCGAAATGGCGACGGGCGCAATGGGCGTGATGGGCGAGAAATTTGGCAGCGCCGCCGCCGCGTACAGCTACCTGATCTTTGTTCTGCTGTATGTGCCGTGCATTTCAGTGATGGGCGCTATCGCACGTGAATCCAGCCGTGGCTGGATGAGTTTCTCGATTCTGTGGGGCCTGAATATCGCCTACTCTCTGTCGACGCTGTTTTATCAGACGGTCAGCTACAAAGAGCACCCGACCTACAGCCTGGTGTGCATTTTAGCGGTCATCCTGTTTAACATCGTGTTGCTGGGCCTACTGCGTCGAGCTCGCAGCCGCGTGGACCTCGCACTGCTGGCAACCAACAGAACGGCGAGTTCCTGCTGTTCCAGCACGACTGGCGATTGCCACTAAGGTTATCGACAATGGCATCACTTATTCAGGTTCGTGATTTATTGGCTTTGCGGGGGCGCATGGAGGCAACACAAATTAGCCACACGCTGCATACCCCGCAGCCCATGATTGACGCCATGCTGAATCAGTTAGAAAAGATGGGCAAAGCGGTGCGGATTCAGGAAGATGCCGACGGGTGTCTTTCCGGAAGCTGCAAAAGTTGCCCGGAAGGTAAAGCCTGCCTGCGCGAATGGTGGGCTTTACGCTAATCAGATGCTATTTGCCGGATGGCGCTACGCTTATCCGGCCTACAAATGATGCAAACGTCCAGGCCGGATAATTCGTTTATGCAGATATCCGGCTTTTTTGCGTAATGGATTCCACATAGATTTCATTATTTCAACAAAAAAGATCTATCCTCCAGCCAGCTACGCATCGTTATTAATTCGTGGATGATTACTGCCGACCATGAAAGTAGAGTCTCGTCATCTTGTTTCTCAGGTGACGGATCGCCATGAATACTGACACGACTGCTACGCCGCATGACGCGATTTTCAAAACGTTCTTAAACCACCCGGCAACCGCACGCGACTTTCTTCAGCTCCATCTTCCAGCCTCTTTACAAAAACTATGCGATCTTAAAACGCTGCAACTGGAATCAGGCAGCTTTATCGAGGACGATTTACGCGCGTACTATTCCGACGTGCTGTGGTCGTTAAAAACTCGCGAAGGTGATGGTTACATTTACGCCATTATTGAACATCAAAGCAGCGCCGATGCTCACATGGCATTTCGGCTAATGCGCTATGCCATTGCGGTAATGCAGCGTCATCTGGATGCGGGACATAAGAAGCTGCCTCTGGTAATCCCCCTACTTTTTTATCATGGTGCAGCAAGCCCATACCCCTATTCACTTTGTTGGCTGGACGAGTTTGATGACCCAGAGTCCGCCAGACAGCTTTATAGCACCGCGTTTCCATTGATCGATATCACCGTTATGCCCGATGACGAGATTATGCAGCATCGCCGGATGGCGCTGTTGGAACTCATCCAAAAACATATCCGTAAACGCGATTTAATGGGGCTGGTAGAAAAACTGGCCATCCTGCTTGTTAAAGGACACGCTAATGACAACCAGTTGAAAGCCTTGTTTAATTACCTGATGCAAGCCGGAGACACCATGCATTTTGGGGAATTTATTCATGAAATCGCCGAACGTTTACCCCAACATAAGGACAAGTTGATGACTATCGCCGAAAGATTACGACAGGAAGGGCATCTTAATGGCCTTCAGGAAGGCCATCGGAAAGGATTACAAGAGGGGTTACAAACGGGCAAACGAGAGGAAGCTTTGCGCATCGCGACAACCATGCTAGTGGATGGTATCGACAGATTAACAATACTCAGAATTACCGGGCTTAGCGCTAAAGACCTGCCTGCGCAACCGCATTAATTTCAGGCCCGGCAAGCGCGACGCTACCGGGCAAATCAACATTGGCTATAGCTGTTGTTTTAACGCCACCAGCGCTGAGCAGAACTCCGCCGGATGCGAGATAAACGGCGCATGCGCCGCCTTAGCAAACACCAACGACTCGCTCTGCGGCCACAGGGCATCCAGCATCGGGACGACTTTGCGCGGCACCAGGCCATCAAGATAGCCGTACAACCGCAGGAAAGGCATTTCCACCGCGCACAGCGGTTCACGCAAATCAACTGTTTTCAGGATCTCCAGCCCGCCATTAAGCACCTCGACTTCCGGCATGGGTAAAGCAAGCACCGTTTTCTTCAACGCTCGCGCATCCTGACGCGCGGTTTCCGTACCCATCGTTTGCAATGCCAGAAAACGCTCCACTGTACGCTGGAAATCTTCGCTCAGCTGCTGCTGGAAGCCTGCCAGCACCTCTGGCTTGATACCCGGCCACTCATCCCGCGCGCTAAAGCAAGGGGAAGACGCGACGGTCACCAGCGCCTGAACACGCTCAGGATGCGTTAGGGCTACCTGACTCGCGACCAGCCCGCCCAGACTCCAGCCGAGCCAGATAGCTTTCTCCGATGCCTGTTTCAATACCCGCTCAGCCATCTCTTCCAGCGACATTGCACCGAAACCCTGGCTACGACCAAATCCCGGTAAGTCGACAAGATGCAGCGTAAAATGCGAACTCAGTTCCTCGCTTATGCAATGCCACACTTGCGCATTCAGTCCCCATCCGTGCAGCAGCACAAGATGGCAATTTCCCGAACCCTGGGTCTGCCACCAGATGTCATTCATCAGTTATTGTTCTCTTTTAGCCTGAAAGGATGCATCTATGCTAACAGTACCGGGATTGTGCTGGCTATGCCGAATGCCCCTGACGTTAGGGCATTGGGGGATCTGCTCAGTCTGTACGCGGGCAACGCGCCAACACGCCAGCCTATGCCCCCAATGTGGACTCCCTGCCGCTCATACCGTCATTCCCTGTGGGCGCTGCCTGCAAAAACCGCCGCCGTGGCAGCGGCTGGTCACCGTCAGCGACTATGTTCCGCCGTTGAGCGGGCTTATCCACCAGCTCAAGTTTTCGCGACGCAGCGAAACAGCCTCCGCTCTTTCGCGTTTGCTGTTGCTGGAGGTACTACAGGCCCGGCGCGTCAGCGCCCTTCCTCTGCCGGACAGGCTGGTCAGCGTCCCGCTCTGGCAACGTCGACACTGGCGCAGAGGGTTTAATCAGAGCGATTTACTGTGCCGTCCGCTTGCACGCTGGCTGGGTTGCGACTGGGACAGCCGGACCGTCTCGCGGGTTCGGGCAACCGCCACACAGCACCATCTCAGCGCCCGATTACGTAAACGTAACCTGAAAAATGCCTTTCGCCTTGAATTGCCGGTGCAGGGACTCCATATGGTTATTGTGGATGATGTCGTCACTACCGGAAGTACCATCGCGGAAATCGCGCAGCTGCTTTTACGCAACGGCGCGGCGACTGTCCAGGTATGGTGCCTGTGTCGAACCTTGTAGAGCCTCGATGATGGGCGTATTATAACCAAGTAAAATAGTCAACTATTAGGCCATTACTATGATCCATATTTCCGATGCTGCACAAGCGCACTTTGCCAAACTGCTGGCAAATCAGGAAGAAGGGACGCAAATCCGCGTATTTGTGATTAATCCCGGCACGCCTAACGCTGAATGCGGCGTTTCTTATTGTCCGCCGGACGCCGTGGAAGCAACCGACACCGCCATTAAATTTGACCTGCTGACCGCATATGTTGATGAACTGAGCGCACCGTATCTGGAAGATGCAGAAATCGATTTCGTTACCGACCAGTTAGGCTCCCAGCTGACCCTGAAAGCACCAAACGCCAAAATGCGTAAAGTTGCCGATGATGCGCCGCTGATGGAACGTGTGGAGTACATGCTGCAATCGCAGATCAACCCACAGCTGGCTGGCCACGGTGGTCGCGTATCTCTGATGGAAATCACCGATGAAGGCTACGCCATTCTGCAGTTTGGCGGCGGCTGTAACGGCTGTTCAATGGTCGATGTGACGCTGAAAGAAGGTATCGAGAAGCAGCTGCTGGCTGAATTCCCTGAACTGAAAGGCGTTCGCGATTTAACCGAACACCAGCGCGGCGAGCACTCTTACTACTAACGACCAGACTTGTAGGCCCGGTAAGACGCATCCGCGTCGCCACCGGGCATCGATGCCGGATGGCAGCGTAAACGCTTTATCCGGCCTACGCCCTTACATTTCTCTGCACGTACCCTGTAATAATCCCCCGCATAATTTGACCAGCCTCTCATAATTTAAATTTTGCCTGCCCAGGTGATTTTCAATCGCCACATGTTACCCGTATCATTCGTATCAGCACCTAACACACACATAATAGTCCGCTAAACTGATTAGTTTTGCAGGCAACCAGCATTGGTGCTGAGAATACTCTGTTCCCGGTCGGGACAATCGGAATTTGTCATCTAAACACTGACGTTACCCATAACAAAGTTAAGGCCAGGTAAATCATGCCATTAGTCATCGTTGCTATCGGTGTAATCTTGTTACTCCTCCTGATGATCCGTTTCAAAATGAACGGCTTCATCGCTCTCGTCCTGGTGGCGCTTGCTGTCGGATTGATGCAAGGGATGCCACTGGATAAAGTCATCGGTTCAATTAAAGCCGGCGTCGGCGGAACCCTTGGCAGCCTCGCCCTGATTATGGGTTTTGGCGCCATGCTGGGCAAAATGCTGGCGGACTGCGGCGGCGCACAGCGCATCGCAACCACCCTGATTGCTAAATTCGGCAAAAAACATATTCAATGGGCGGTGGTATTAACCGGCTTCACCGTTGGTTTTGCCCTGTTCTACGAAGTTGGTTTCGTACTGATGCTGCCGCTGGTGTTCACCATTGCCGCTGCTGCCAACATCCCGCTGCTGTACGTTGGCGTGCCAATGGCTGCGGCACTGTCCGTAACGCACGGCTTCCTGCCACCGCACCCGGGTCCAACCGCTATTGCCACCATTTTCCACGCAGATATGGGTAAAACCCTGCTGTTTGGTACGATTCTGGCAATCCCGACCGTTATTCTCGCCGGTCCGGTATACGCACGTTTCCTGAAAGGCATTGATAAGCCAATCCCGGAAGGTCTGTACAGCGCAAAAACCTTCACTGAAGAAGAGATGCCAGGCTTTGGCGTCAGCGTCTGGACCTCTCTGGTCCCGGTTATTCTGATGGCAATGCGCGCCGTGGCGGAGATGATTCTGCCGAAAGGTCATGCTTTCCTGACAGTTGCAGAATTCCTCGGCGACCCGGTCATGGCAACGCTGATTGCAGTGCTGATTGCGATGTTCACGTTTGGTCTGAACCGCGGACGTTCGATGGATCAGATTAACGACACGCTGGTGTCTTCAATCAAAATCATTGCGATGATGCTGTTGATCATCGGTGGTGGCGGAGCCTTCAAACAGGTTCTGGTTGATAGCGGCGTGGACAAATACATCGCCTCAATGATGCACGGCTCTAACGTGTCTCCGCTGCTGATGGCATGGTCTATCGCTGCAGTACTGCGTATCGCATTGGGTTCCGCAACCGTTGCAGCGATCACCGCTGGTGGGATAGTGGCGCCGCTGATTGCAACAACCGGCGTAAGCCCTGAGCTAATGGTTATTGCGGTTGGTTCCGGTTCCGTCATCTTCTCCCACGTGAACGATCCAGGCTTCTGGCTGTTCAAGGAGTACTTCAACCTGACCATCGGTGAAACCATCAAGTCATGGTCAATGCTGGAAACCATTATCTCCGTGTGCGGTCTGGTAGGGTGTCTGCTGTTAAATATGGCAATCTGATGTAAAAAAGCCGGGTGGCGCTAGCGCCTACCCGGCTTGATTTCTTTATTTCTTCTTCGCGGCCGCTTTTCGCCGCTTATCCAAATCCTTAATCAGCTTATTCACTCTCTCATCTGCGAACATCTGCTCCAGCGTGGCGGTGAGCTTACGCCGCCAGTTTTTGTACTGGTCGCTGGTCCCCGGAATGTTGACCGGTTCAGCCATATCCAGCCAGTCTTCCGGTTGTAGGCCCAGCAGCGCACTGTTGCTGTCTGCGATGTAGCGTTGCATGCCGCGATTAAGAATCGGCGTCATCGACATCAGGGACGCCTTGTGACCGGCACGTTTTGGCAGGCAGCCGTATTTGTGCAGCGCGTCCAGCAGCCCTTGTTTCGACAGTTCTCGGTCCTGATACAGCCCGCGCAGCACGACTTCATCCGGATACAGGCCCAGTGCTTTACCCAGCGTCAAATCGCCGCTATCCCAATAACCTTTAAGCGTAGGAAGGTCATGCGTCGCCGCGACTGCCATTGATTGTTCCGGGTACGCTTTCGGCGTACGGAAGTTTTTCTCATGGTCATTCTCGAAATAAAGCACTTTGTAGGAGTACACGCCGCTGTCGCGCAGCTTGCTGACGATCTCCACCGGCACAGTACCCAGATCCTCACCAATTACCATGCAGTGATGACGTTTACTCTCCAGCGCCAGAATTGAAAGCAGGTCATCGACCGGATAGTGCACGTAAGCGCCGTGATCGGCAGTTTCACCGTAGGGGATCCACCACAGACGCAGCATCGACATAACATGGTCGATACGCAGCGCACCGCAGTTCTGCATATTGGCGCGCAGCAGTTCGATAAACGGTTCGTAGGCGCGTGCCGTAATGATGTGCGGATCCATCGGCGGCAGCCCCCAGTTTTGTCCGAGCGGACCGAGAATATCCGGCGGCGCACCAACCGAGGCTTTCAGGCAATACAGCTCGCGGTCGCACCAGGTTTCCGCCCCACCTTCGGCCACGCCAACCGCCAGATCGCGATACAGTCCAATCGGCATCGCAAAACTCTGGCTGGTTTTCCAGCAGTCAGCAAACTGGGTATACGCCAGCCACTGTAACCACAGGTAGAAATCCACATCGTCACGATGTTCTTCGCAGAAGCGTTTTACCTCTGGCGAGTCCACTGACTGGAAAGCTTCCGGCCACACCGGCCATCCCCAGCGTAATGCGTCCTCTTTGACCTGATGCGCATGCAGCGCATCAAAGGCTGCCTGCCAGTAGAGGCTGTCCCCTTCCTGAGACACAAACTGGCGAAATGCCGCCATCTGCTCATCATCACGTGCAGAGAAGCTTTTCCACGCCATACGTAGCGCCGTCATCTTCAGTGCAGTAACGGCAGAATAATCAACCCACTCGGCATCGCGCGCACGTTGCAGAGCTTGCTGAGTCGCGGGTTTCTGCCACCACGCCTGCGCCTCTTTACTCAGGCGGAAATCGTCTACGGCGTTCACATCAATATAAATCACGTTCAACCAGCGGCGTGAAGACGGGCTGTACGGGCTGGCGCTCTCCGGGTTAGCCGGATACAGCGCGTGAATAGGATTAAGCCCGATAAACGCGCCGCCGCGTTGCGCCACATCTACCAGCATGGCGCGGAGATCGCCAAAGTCGCCAATCCCCCAGTTCTTTTCTGATCGCAGGGTGTAGAGCTGAACGCATGCGCCCCACAGCTTCTGCCCGGCTAACAGCGCCTGCGGTTCATAGCAGCGTTTTGGCGCCACGATGATACGACAATGGGTACGCAGCTCGCCCTGGGTCAGGGTCAACGTGTGATACCCCTCCGGCAGCTTCGCCGGAAGAGTGAAAGATTTACCGCCGACGGCATGCCCTTTGTGCTGTACGCCCTCTTCGGTGGTCAGAAGCCAGTTAAACTCTCCGCTTCCCTCAACCGCCAGCGGCATTTTCTTACCGGCGGTATAGACCATGACATTCGGCACCGGAGTTACCGCCACCTGAGTGGCAGCGGTGGTGCGATGCATGGCGTCAAGCAAACGCCGTTTGGTTTCGGTACCAATAGACTGCGGTTTACCGTGGGCATTAATGTAATTGGGGCTGATCCCCGCCGCCAACGCGGCATTATCCAGACGTTTGCTTTCCATCGCGATTCCTTAACGTTTCGCCTGCCAGATACGAGCCTGATAATCGCGGATGGAGCGATCCGAGCTGAACATGCCGCAACGTGCGGTATTCAGAATCGCCGCCCGGGTCCAGGCTTCCTGGTCACGATACAACACGTCAACCTGCTTCTGAGCTTCAACGTAGGCCGCGAAGTCCGCCATCACCAGATACGGGTCGCCGCCCTGCTTGCCGATACTGTGCAGCATCTGGTCAAAGGCATGCTTGTCGCCGTCGCTGTATTTCCCGCTTTCCAGCTCTTTCAGGACAGCATCCAGCACTTTGTCTTTTTTACGCCATTTCACCGGGTCGTAGCCTTTGGCTTTGAGCACCTTCACCTCTTCCACGGTATGACCAAAGATAAAGATATTCTCGTCACCCACCTTCTCGGCGATTTCGACGTTTGCGCCATCCAGCGTACCAACGGTTAACGCACCGTTCAGCGCCAGCTTCATGTTACCGGTGCCGGAAGCCTCTTTCCCTGCGGTTGAAATCTGCTCAGAGATATCTGCCGCCGGGATCAGCATTTCCGCCGCCGAGACACAATAATCCGGCAGGAACACGACTTTCAGCTTGTCACCCACTTGCGGGTCGTTATTGATGGTTTCCGCCACCTTGTTGATAGCAAAGATAATGTTCTTCGCCAGGTAGTAACCCGGAGCCGCTTTTGCGCCAAACAGGAATACGCGCGGCACGCGATCTGCCTGCGGGTTGTCACGGATTTCTTTGTACAACGCCAGAATATGCAGCAGGTTGAGGTGCTGACGCTTGTACTCATGCAGACGTTTAATCTGAATATCAAAAATCGCGTTAGTCGTTATTTCAATACCGGTACGCGCTTTAATAAACTTCACCAGGCGCTCTTTGTTCGCCAGCTTGATGTCGCGATACTGCCGACGGAACTTCGCGTCGTCGGCGTATTTTTCCAGGTTAATCAACTGGTCGAGGTCGTTGGCCCACTCTTTTTTCAGCGTTTTATCCAGCAGTGCGGCAAGCGCAGGGTTGCACTGCTTAATCCAGCGACGTGGGGTAATCCCATTGGTGACGTTATGGAATTTGTTCGGCCAGAGCTGGTGATATTCAGGGAACAGATCTTTCACCACCAGATCGGAGTGCAGCGCCGCCACACCGTTAACCGCAAAGCCGCTGACCACGCACATGTTAGCCATGCGCACCTGTTTGTTGTGCACCACCGCCAGCTTCGCCCAGACTTCAGCATCACCCGGCCAGGTTTTATCAACCAACGTCTTAAAGCGCTCGTTAATCTCTTTGATGATTTGCATATGGCGCGGCAGTAGCGCTTTCACCAGCTTCTCGTCCCAGCACTCCAGCGCTTCTGGCATAAGGGTGTGGTTGGTGTAAGCAAAGGTTTTGCTGGTAATGGCCCACGCATCGTCCCAGCTCATCTGGTGCTCATCAATCAGCACGCGCAGCAGCTCAGGAATGGCAATGGTCGGGTGAGTATCGTTGAGCTGAATAACTTCAAAATCAGCCAGCTCATGCAGTTTACGCCCTGCCAGATGATGGCGGCGCAGAATGTCAGCTACGGAGCAGGCACACTGGAAGTACTGCTGCATCAGGCGCAGCTTTTTACCCGCGGTGTGGTTATCGTTCGGGTACAGCACTTTCGTCAGTTTTTCGGCGTCGATGCCCTGCTGCTCTGCGCGCAGGAAATCACCGTCGTTAAATTTGGTCAGGTTAAACGGATGCGCGTGGCTGGCCTGCCACAGACGCAGCGGTTGCGCTACGCCGTTACGGTAGCCGAGAACTGGCAGATCCCAGGCCTGACCGGTGATAGTAAAACCTGGCTCCCAGTGGCCTTCTTTGCTGACCTTACCGCCAATCCCAACCTGCACATCCAGCGCCTCGTTGTGACGGAACCACGGGTAGCTGCCACGATGCCAGTCATCCGGGGCTTCCATCTGTTGCCCATCGGCAAACGACTGACGGAACAGGCCGTACTGGTAGTTGAGGCCATAGCCCGTCGCCGACTGGCCGACAGTCGCCATCGAATCGAGGAAGCAGGCTGCCAGGCGTCCCAATCCACCGTTACCCAACGCCGGATCGGTCTCTTCTTCCAGCAGGTCGGTCAGGTTGACGTCATGTGCTTTCAGCTCATCGCTCACCTCCTGATACCAGCCGAGGTTGAGTAAGTTATTGCCGGTCAGACGGCCAATCAAAAACTCCATCGAGATGTAGTTAACGTGACGCTGATTTTTTGCCGGTTTCGCCGCAGGCTGGGCGCTGAGTAACTCAGCCAACGCCCCACTCACTGCCTGCCACCACTGGCACGACGTCATTTCTTGAGCCGACAGTAAACCGAAGCGCTGCCACTGACGCGTCAGGGCAGCCTGAAATTGATCTTTGTTGAAAGTAGGCTGTGACATAGGGGTTCCAGATCCTTAGGTAATAAAACAACGTTATCGCTAGTTTGCCTGGCTCGTTGTTGACATTCCTCATCCTGGCACGGATTAGGGAGGGAGGAGGAGCGGGGATGAGCATAAAAGTGTGATCTCCGCCACTTAAAGGGGGCGTAATCACCCGTAAATTCGCGCAAACCGTGCATAACGCTCTTTGGATGACGCATTAATAACAAAGGATTAATCGACAATCTCAAATAATGGAGTGACGATGAGAAACAAAATGTAAATAGAGAAATAGTTTCTAACCTGAAATATCTATGCCGGGTAAGATAATTCACATAAAAATTTTAAGTCGGCCACAAAATTCGTCGATTTTGATTAGCCGCCTGGGTAACCATATAAAAACAGAGGGATTCTTCGACACATTAAAAATTACAACGGATCCAGTCGCCACGCCTGTTGCGACTCTTTAAAACAATTATTGCAATAGATGTATAGATTTGTGACATAGTGCAAAATCAGACACACAAAAAGTCCGCTTAGCTTGCATAAAACACCAATCTGGCCGACCTTATATCTATTAATTACGAAGCGCAAAAAAAAATCATTCTTCCCTATTTTCACACAGTGAAGTGACTAACTTATGTTGATTCCGTCTAAATTAAGTCGTCCGGTTCGACTCGACCATACGGTGGTTCGTGAGCGCCTGTTGGCTAAACTTTCCGGCGTGAACAATTTCAGGCTTGCCCTGATAACAAGTCCTGCTGGTTATGGAAAAACAACGCTGGTTTCACAATGGGCGGCGGGGAAGAACGACTTAGGTTGGTACTCTCTGGATGAAGGCGATAATCAACAAGAGCGCTTTGCCAGCTATCTGATCGCCGCCATCCAACAGGCAACGGGTGGACATTGCACCACCAGCGAAGCGATGGTGCAAAAGCGCCAGTACGCCAGTCTGACGTCACTGTTTGCCCAGTTATTTATCGAACTGGCCGAATGGCACCGTCCGCTCTACCTGGTGGTGGATGATTATCATCTGATCTCCAATCCGGCTATTCACGAAGCGATGCGTTTCTTCCTGCGTCACCAGCCTGAAAACCTCACGCTGGTCGTACTGTCGCGCAACCTGCCGCAGTTGGGTATTGCCAATCTGCGGGTGCGCGATCAACTGCTGGAAATAGGCAGCCAACAGCTGGCCTTTAACCATCAGGAAGCCAAACAATTTTTCGACCGACGTTTGTCCTCTCCCATTGAAGCGGCAGAAAGCAGCCGGATGTGCGATGACGTTGCTGGCTGGGCCACAGCGTTACAGCTGATCGCCCTCTCCGCCCGCCAGAACAACCATTCTGCGCACCAGTCCGCACGCCGTCTCGCGGGGATCAACGCCAGCCATTTGTCCGATTATCTGGTTGATGAAGTGCTGGACAGCGTCGACCTCGGCACCCGTCACTTCCTGCTGAAAAGCGCCATTCTGCGTTCCATGAACGATGCGCTGATCGTCCGCGTTACCGGGGAAGAAAATGGCCAGATGCGGTTGGAAGAAATTGAGCGCCAGGGGTTATTCCTGCAGCGGATGGATGACGTTGGCGAGTGGTTCAGCTATCACCCGCTGTTTGGCAGCTTTTTACGCCAGCGCTGCCAATGGGAGTTGGCGAACGAACTGCCCGAAATACACCGCGCCGCCGCCGAAAGCTGGATGGCGCAAGGCTTCCCCAGCGAAGCTATCCACCACGCGCTGGCGGCCGGTGACGCCCATATGCTGCGCGATATCCTGCTTAATCATGCGTGGGGACTGTTTAACCACAGCGAGCTAACGTTACTGGAAGAGTCGCTGAAAGCCCTACCGTGGGAAAGCCTGCTGGAAAATCCGCGTCTGGTTCTGCTACAGGCATGGCTGATGCAGAGCCAGCACCGCTACGGAGAGGTTAACACCCTGCTGGCGCGCGCAGAGCAGGAAATAAAAGGCGACATGGAGCCAACGCTGCACGCCGAATTCAACGCTTTACGGGCGCAGGTAGCGATTAACGATGGCAACCCTGACGAAGCCGAACGCCTGGCAAAACTGGCGCTGGATGAATTACCCATCGCCTGGTTCTATAGTCGTATCGTCGCCACCTCGGTGCACGGCGAAGTCCTGCACTGTAAGGGCGATCTCACGCGCTCTCTGGCGTTAATGCAGCAAACCGAGCAAATGGCACGTCATCATGACGTCTGGCATTACGCACTGTGGAGCCTTATCCAGCAAAGCGAAATTTTGTTTGCCCAAGGCTTTTTACAGGCCGCCTGGGAGACTCAGGAAAAAGCGTTCCAGCTGATCAAAGAGCAGCACCTGGAACAGCTGCCGATGCACGAGTTCCTGGTACGTATTCGCGCGCAGCTCCTGTGGGCATGGGCGCGTCTGGACGAATCAGAAGCCTCTGCTCGTAGCGGTATTGAACTGCTTTCCACTTTCCAGCCGCAGCAGCAGCTACAGTGTCTGGCGCTGCTGGTTCAGTGTTCACTTGCGCGGGGCGATCTTGATAACGCTCGCAGCCTGCTCAACCGTCTGGAAAACCTGCTGGGCAACGGTCACTATCACAGCGACTGGATCTCCAACGCCGATAAGGTGCGGGTGATTTACTGGCAAATGGTGAGCGACAAAAACTCTGCCGCCAACTGGCTGCGCCACACGCCGAAACCAGAATTCGCCAATAACCACTTCCTGCAAAGCCAGTGGCGCAACATCGCTCGCGCGCAAATCCTGTTGGGTGAGTTTGAACCGGCTGAAATTGTGCTGGAAGAGTTGAATGAAAATGCGCGCAATCTGCGCCTGATGAGCGATCTGAACCGTAACCTGCTGCTGCTTAATCAGCTCTACTGGCAGGCAGGGCGCAAAAATGACGCCCAGCGTGTGTTACTCGAGGCCCTACAGCTGGCGAACCGCACCGGGTTTATCAGCCACTTTGTTATCGAAGGCGAGGCCATGGCGCAACAACTGCGTCAGCTGATTCAGCTCAATACCTTACCGGAACTCGATCAGCACCGCGCCCAGCGCATTTTGCGTGAAATTAACCAGCATCATCGCCATAAATTCGCCCACTTCGATGAAGGGTTCGTTGAGCGTCTGCTGACTCACCCGGAAGTACCGGAGCTTATCCGCACCAGCCCGCTGACCCAGCGCGAATGGCAGGTTCTGGGACTGATTTATTCGGGCTACAGCAACGAGCAGATCGCCGCAGAGCTGGCCGTCGCGGCAACGACCATCAAGACGCACATCCGCAATTTGTACCAAAAGCTCGGCGTCGCACACCGCCAGGATGCGGTGCAACATGCGCAGAAGCTGCTGAAAATGATGGGATACGGCGTTTAGTTAATGCCTGATACGCGACGCTTATCAGGCCTGGAATTACCTTAGCACAGCTCTAACTGAATATGATGGTCAGCAATCACCTGCATCACACCAGCAGGCGGCAGCGTATCGGTATACACCGCATCCACCATGCTGATGCTGCCCATATTCACCATCGCGTTACGCCCAAACTTCGAGTGGTCCACCACCAGCATCACATGACGTGAATTCTCAATGATCGCGCGTTTGGTGCGAACTTCGTGATAATCAAATTCCAGCAGCGAACCATCGCTGTCGATACCGCTGATGCCTAAGATGCCGAAGTCCAGACGGAACTGAGAAATAAAGTCGAGGGTCGCTTCGCCCATAATACCGCCGTCGCGGCTACGCAGTTCGCCACCGGCGAGGATTATGCGGAAATCCTCTTTCGCCATCAGCGTATTCGCCACATTGAGGTTGTTGGTCACAATGCGTAAATTGCTGTGATTGAGCAGCGCGTGAGCCACCGCTTCCGGCGTGGTTCCGATATCAATAAACAGCGTAGAACCGTTCGGGATCTGCGTGGCAACTTTGCGGGCAATGCGCTCTTTTTCCGCCGTCTGCGTTGCTTTACGGTCATGCCACGGGGTGTTAACGGAGCTGGATGGCAACGCCGCGCCGCCGTGATGGCGCAAAATCATGTTCTGATCGGCCAGATCGTTAAGATCGCGGCGAATCGTCTGCGGGCTGACGGAGAAATGCTCCACCAGCTCTTCAGTACTGACGTATCCCTGTTTTTTTACCAGCTCGATAATCGCGTCATGTCGTTGTGTTTGCTTCATTATTGTTCCCTGAAATTTTGCCGGATGCGCTGACGCTTATCCGGCCTACAAATTGGTCCAAACGCACACCGCCTTCCGGCACCACAAAACTTGAATCAAGTTCGTTTTCGTACATTTATAGTATCGGCAAACGCCATTGCCAAACCCACGGCCAACCCGGCGATATGAGCGCCATTCGCCATCGACATGCCGAATAGATCAAACCAGCCGGCAACAATCCAGATCAAGGCAAAGATAATCAAACCACGCTGCAGGAAAATACCGCTCTGCGGATCGCGCTCGCCGCGCAACCACACGTAGCCCATCAGCGCATATACCACGCCAGACAATCCACCAAACCACGGGCCGCTAAATTTCTGCTGAACATAACCGCTCAACAGGGCGCTGATCACGGTAATAACAATCAGTTTTCCACTGCCCAGACGCTTTTCAACCGCACCGCCGAGATACCACCACCACAGCAGGTTGAACAGAATATGCATCAGCGAGAAGTGCATAAAAGCGTGGGTGAAATAACGCCAGAATTCAAATTTCAGCGAAGGGTCAAACGGCCATGCCAGCCAGAGCATCACAGCCTGGTCGCCCAGCACGTTCATCGCGATAAACACCAACACACACGCGGCCATCACCAACCAGGTTACCGGACCTGCGCGTTCGCGCAATGTGGCCAGGAACGGATAACGTTGGTAGCGCAGACCGCTGTCGGTCTGACCCGACTGCCAGCTTGCTGCGAGGTAGCGCGGATCGCCCGGATTCTCCAGAAACCGCACCAGTTCAGCGTGCACGCGCTGAGCCTGGGACTCATCCGCCAGCCAGACATCCGTTTGCTGATGTTGTTGAATCGTCAGGATAACGCCCTGTGTCGCCATATAATCAACGAATGCCTGCGCCACGCGGGGGTTAGCAAAAGAGGTAATCATCAACATGGTTGCTGTCGCTTATTCCACACAAAAGAGGACAGTATATCTATCCTGCCCGTTTCAGGCTGCATCTTTGTTAGCTTACGAACCGTATGCCACTTCTGCCGGAAAATGTCGATGCCAGGCATCGAAGCCGCCGTCAACGCTGTAAACCGCGTCATAGCCCTGCTGCAGAAGATATTGCGCCGCGCCTTTACTGCTGTTGCCGTGATAACACATCACCAACACGGCAGTGTCGAAATCATGCTCGCGCATAAATGATCCCAGCGTGTCGTTCGTCAAATGAAATGCCTGTGGGGCATGGCCCATTGCATAGCTTTGCGGGTCGCGAATATCCACTAACACCGCCGCCCCCTGATGCAGCTTCTGATGCGCTTCTTCGACATTAATACATTCAAACTGATCCATTGCTCTCTCTTCTTTTTATGGCAGGTGACGCTTTTCGGACATGTTACTGCTTAGTGTACGTCCCGACGGCAGTTAAACGCCATAATGTTATATGTATCACTGTAAATTGTTTATCCGATGTTACCAATGGCGCGATTCTTTGCTATTATGCTCGATAACGAACATTAATGAGCTATAACGAAAGTGCGAGAGGCCAGCATGGAAACCAAAGATCTGATTGTGATAGGTGGAGGCATCAACGGTGCCGGTATCGCGGCAGATGCCGCTGGACGCGGTTTATCCGTGCTGATGCTGGAAGCGCAGGATTTAGCCTGCGCCACCTCTTCCGCTAGCTCCAAACTCATCCACGGTGGCCTGCGCTACCTGGAACACTACGAATTTCGTCTGGTGAGCGAAGCGCTGGCCGAACGTGAAGTGCTGTTGAAAATGGCACCACATATCGCCTTCCCGATGCGCTTTCGTCTGCCCCACCGCCCACACCTGCGTCCGGCGTGGATGATCCGCATTGGTTTGTTTATGTACGATCATCTGGGCAAACGCACCAGTTTGCCAAGTTCTACCGGTTTGCGTTTTGGCGCAGATTCCGTAATGAAACCTGAGATTGTGCGCGGTTTCGAATATTCTGACTGCTGGGTAGATGATGCACGACTGGTTTTGGCAAACGCCCAAATGGTCGTACGCAAAGGCGGAGAAGTATTAACCCGCACTCGCGCCACCTCTGCTCGCCGTGAAAACGGTTTGTGGATTGTTGAAGCTGAAGATATCGATACCGGCAAAAAACACACCTGGCAGGCGCGTGGCCTAGTCAACGCCACCGGTCCGTGGGTGAAAGAGTTCTTTGACGACGGTATGCACCTGCCATCACCGTACGGTATTCGCCTGATTAAAGGCAGCCACATCGTGGTGCCGCGTGTACATACCCAGAAGCAGGCTTATATTCTGCAAAACGAAGATAAACGCATTGTGTTTGTCATCCCATGGATGGACGAATTCTCGATCATCGGGACGACAGACGTTGAATACAAAGGCGATCCGAAAGCCGTGAAAATTGATGAAAGCGAGATCAATTACCTGCTGAAGGTTTACAACGCGCACTTTAAGAAGCAGCTGGGCCGTGATGATATCGTCTGGACTTACTCGGGCGTGCGTCCGCTGTGCGATGACGAGTCTGACTCACCGCAGGCGATCACCCGTGATTACACGCTGGATATCCACGACGAAAACGGCAAAGCGCCGCTGCTGTCGGTCTTTGGCGGTAAGCTGACGACCTATCGTAAGCTGGCTGAACATGCGATGGAAAAACTGGCGTCGTACTATCAGGGCATCGGCCCGGCGTGGACCAAAGAGTGCATTCTGCCCGGCGGTGACATTGGCGGCGATCGCGAAGACTACGCGGCCAAACTGCGCCGTCGCTACCCGTTCCTGACCGAGTCGCTGGCGCGCCATTATTCTCGCACCTACGGCAGCAACACCGAATGGGTCATCGGCGAAGCCACCTCGCTTGCCGAGTTAGGTGAAGACTTTGGCCATGAGTTTTATGAAGCCGAGCTGAAATATCTGGTCGATCACGAATGGGTTCGTCGTGCAGAAGATGCGTTGTGGCGTCGCACGAAAGAAGGTATGTGGCTGAACGCTGAGCAGCAGTCGCGCATGACCCAGTGGCTGGCAGAATACATTGAGAAGCACCAGCTGTCGCTGGCGTCCTGATAAAAATGCCGGATGGCGGCGACGCCTTATCCGGCCTACAAAAGTGCATAAACGTAGGCCGGGCAAGCGAAACGCCCCCGGCCTCGTGTTTTACAACCGCACCGAATCAATATGCCAGATGTTTTCAGCGTACTCTTTGATCGTCCTGTCCGATGAGAAGTAACCCATGTTGGCGATATTAATCATCGACTTGGTAGTCCACTCTTCCGGGTGGCGATACAGTTCATCAACCTTATCCTGACAATCAACGTAACTGCGATAATCCGCCAGCACCTGATAGTGGTCGCCAAAGTTGATCAATGAGTCCACCAGGTCGCGATAGCGTCCCGGCTCCTCTGGGCTGAATACACCGCTGCCGATCTGCGTCAGCACCTGGTGCAACTCCTCGTCTTTCTCGTAATATTCACGCGGCTTATAGCCCTGACTACGCAAGGCTTCAACCTCTTCCGCCGTATTACCAAAGATAAAGATATTTTCTGCGCCCACATGTTCCAGCATCTCGACGTTGGCACCATCCAGCGTACCGATGGTCAACGCGCCATTCAGCGCAAATTTCATGTTACTGGTCCCGGAGGCTTCGGTCCCGGCCAGTGAAATCTGCTCAGACAGGTCGGCAGCAGGAATTATCACCTGCGCCAGGCTGACGCTGTAATTGGGGATAAACACCACTTTCAGTTTGTCGCCAATTTGCGGATCGTTATTGATCACTTTCGCGACATCGTTGATCAGATGAATGATGTGCTTCGCCATGTAATAGGCCGAAGCCGCTTTACCGGCGAAGATATTCACACGCGGCACCCACTCGGCGTCAGGATCGGCCTTAATGCGGTTGTAGCGGGTGATCACATGCAGCACGTTCATCAGCTGACGTTTGTATTCGTGAATACGCTTGATCTGTACGTCAAACAGCGATTTCGGATTCACTACCACGTTAAGCTGCTGGGCAATGAGCGTGGCCAGACGTTTTTTGTTCTCCAGCTTCGCTCGGCGTACCGCCTGGTTCACCAACGGGAAATCGCAGTGCTGTTCAAGCTCGCTCAACTGGCTGAGATCGGTACGCCAGGTGCGGCCAATATTCTCATCCAGCACCTCAGAGAGCGGCGGGTTAGCCAGCGCCAGCCAGCGACGCGGCGTCACGCCGTTGGTAACGTTGCAGAAGCGGGTCGGGAAGATCTTCGCAAAGTCAGCAAATAGCGACTGCACCATCAGGTTGGAGTGCAGTTCAGACACACCATTAACCTTGTGGCTCACCACGACCGCCAGCCATGCCATACGCACCCGGCGGCCGTTAGATTCATCGATAATCGACGTCCGCCCCAGCAGACCGGTATCGTTCGGATACTGCTCCTGCAGCGTTTTCAGGAAGTAGTCGTTAATCTCAAAAATGATTTGCAGATGGCGCGGCAGAATTTTGCCCAGCATATCCACCGGCCAGGTCTCCAGCGCTTCGCTCATCAAAGTGTGGTTGGTATATGAGAAAACCTGACAGCACACTTCAAACGCATCATCCCAACTGAACTTGTGCTCATCAATCAACAGACGCATCAGCTCAGGGATCGACAGCACCGGATGGGTGTCGTTGAGGTGAATGGCGATTTTATCCGCCAGATTATCGTAGGTTTTGTGCAGTTGATAATGCCGATTCAGAATGTCCTGCACCGTGGAGGAGACCAGGAAATACTCCTGGCGCAAGCGCAGCTCGCGTCCTGAATAGGTGGAGTCATCCGGGTAAAGCACGCGGGAGACGTTCTCGGAGTGGTTTTTATCTTCCACAGCCGCAAAGTAGTCGCCCTGGTTAAATTTACCGAGGTTGATCTCGCTACTGGCCTGGGCATTCCACAGGCGCAGCGTGTTGGTGGCATCGGTGTCGTAACCGGGGATAATCTGGTCGTAGGCAACCGCGAGGATCTCTTCGGTTTCTATCCAGCGCGTTTTCTTGCCTTCCTGCTGTATACGCCCGCCAAAGCGCACTTTGTAGCGCGTATTGTGGCGTTTGAACTCCCATGGGTTACCGTATTCCAGCCAGTAGTCCGGCGACTCTTTCTGTCGGCCATCAACAATGTTTTGCTTGAACATGCCGTAGTCATAACGAATACCGTAGCCGCGTCCCGGCAGTCCCAGCGTTGCCAGTGAGTCCAGGAAGCAGGCCGCCAGGCGCCCGAGGCCACCGTTGCCAAGACCCGGGTCGTTTTCTTCGTCGATCAGATCTTCAAGATCCAACCCCATACCTTCCAGCGCATTTTTGACATCGTCATAAATACCCAACGATAACAGTGCATTGGAAAGCGTGCGGCCAATCAAAAACTCCATAGACAGGTAATAAACCTGGCGAGTTTCCTGGGATAATTGCGCACGATTAGAACGCAGCCAGCGCTCCACGAGACGATCGCGCACCGCGAACAACGTGGCGTTCAGCCACTCATGTTTATTGGCAATGACCGGGTCCTTACCAATCGTGAACATCAGCTTGTAGGCGATAGAATGCTTAAGTGCCTCTACGCTGAGTGTGGGCGATGCATAAGTAAATGGAGCATTCATATAGGTGATTCCTGGATAACTATTTCAAGCGATAGTAAAGCTCACGGTATGACTTCGCCGCGACTTGCCAGCTAAAATCCATGGTCATGGCCTGACGTTGTACAAACCGCCACAGCGAAGGCCGGGACCACAATACGAAAGCACGCCGGATCGCACGTAGTAGCGACCAGGCATTACTATCTTCAAATACAAACCCACTGGCGATACCATCCGCCAGGTTTTCCAGCGAACTGTCAGAGACCGTATCAGCCAGCCCACCGGTGCGCCGCACCAGCGGCAGCGTGCCGTACTTCAGTCCATACAACTGCGTTAAGCCACATGGCTCAAAACGGCTGGGAACCAATATCACATCGGCCCCACCCATGATGCGGTGCGAGAAGGCTTCGTGATAACCAATCTGTACGCCCACCTGGCCCGGATGTTCCGCCGCCGCGGCGAGGAAACCTTCCTGCAACACCGGATCGCCCGCGCCAAGTAACGCCAGTTGCCCCCCCTGCTCTAACAGACCCGGCAGAGCCTCCAGCACCAGATCCAACCCTTTCTGACTGGTCAGACGGCTCACGACAGCAAACAGCGGCACTTTATCGTTAACCTTTAGTCCCATCGCGATCTGTAGCTGCCGTTTGTTCTCCGCCTTTTCTTCCAGCGTGTCACGCGTATAGCGCGACGCCAGCAGCAGGTCGGTTTCCGGGCTCCAGATTTTTTCATCCACACCGTTCAGCACGCCGGAAAGCCGTCCTTCCCGATGACGCTGCTGCAACAGACCTTCCATACCATAGGCAAACTGCGGTTCGGTAATCTCCCGCGCGTAAGTTGGACTCACCGCCGTAATGTGGTCTGCGTAGTACAATCCTGCCTTCAGGAACGAAATCTGGCCGTTAAACTCCAGCCCGTGCACATTAAAGAACGACCATGGCAATTGGATGTCATCCATATGCTTTGCATAAAACATGCCTTGATACGCCAGGTTGTGTACGGTGAACACCGATTTCGCCGGATGGCCGCGCGCCGCCAGATACGCCGGGGCCAGACCGGCATGCCAGTCGTGCGCATGCACCACATCCGGGCGCCAGAATGGGTCAAGGCCGCAGGCCATTTCACATCCGGCCCAGCCAAGCAACGCAAAACGCAGGACGTTATCGGTATACGCAAACAGGTTGGTGTCGTGATACGGGCTACCGGGACGGTCGTAGAGATGCGGCGCGTCAATCAGGTAAATACCCACACCGTTGAAATGCCCGAAAAGCAGCGTGATACGTCCAGCGAAGGTATCGCGACGCGTCACGACCTGTGCATCGGGAATGCCGCGTCGAATATCAGGAAACGCCGGGAGCAACACGCGGGCATCCACGCCGTCCGCAATTTGCGCGGCAGGTAACGCCCCAATAACATCCGCCAGTCCCCCGGTTTTTAACAGGGGGAACATCTCTGAACAAACGTGTAAAACCTGCATTATCGCTCCTGTTTGATCTGCAGTTTGCGCAGCATTTCACGCGTGACCAGCACAATGCCTTCCTCTGAACGGTAGAAACGACGCGCATCTTCTTCCGCGTTTTCACCTATCACCATGCCTTCAGGAATAACGCAGGCGCGGTCGATAATGCAACGACGTAAGCGGCACGAACGTCCCACCCACACTTCAGGTAACAACACTGCCGAATCAATGTTACAGAATGAATTCACCCGCACTCGCGGGAACAGAACCGACTGCACCACCACCGAACCTGAAATTATGCATCCGCCAGAAACCAGCGAGTTCAGCGTCATTCCGTGGCTACCGGAACGGTCCTGCACAAATTTCGCCGGTGGCAGCGATTCCATGTGCGTTCGGATTGGCCAGTCCTGGTCGTACATATCCAGTTCAGGCGTCACCGAAGCCAGATCAAGGTTCGCCTTCCAGTAGGCTTCCAGCGTCCCCACATCGCGCCAGTACGGTTCGGATTCCGGGTCAGACTGCACGCAGGACAACGGGAATGGATGCGCATATGCCATGCCAGCTTCGGTGATTTTCGGGATAATGTCTTTGCCAAAATCGTGACTGGATTTTTCATCGAGATCATCTTCCGCCAGCAGTTCATACAGATAATCGGCGTTGAAAATGTAGATCCCCATACTGGCAAGAGATTTGGTCGGGTCGCCTGGCATCGCTGGCGGGTTGGCGGGTTTTTCAACGAACTCGATAATTTTATCGGTGTCGTCCACGTCCATCACGCCAAACGCGCTGGCCTCTTCAATAGGCACTGGCATACAGGCCACGGTGCAACGCGCGCCCTTCTCGACGTGGTCGATCAGCATGCGTGAGTAGTCCTGCTTATAAATATGATCGCCCGCGAGGATCACCACGTATTCCGCTTTATAGCGTCGAATGATGTCCAGGTTTTGGGTCACCGCATCCGCCGTTCCGCGATACCAGTTTTCACCCTGCATTCTCTGCTGGGCAGGCAGCAAATCGACAAACTCGTTCATCTCTTCGCTAAAGAACGACCAGCCGCGCTGAATATGCTGCACCAGCGTATGGGACTGGTACTGGGTGATCACGCCAATACGGCGGATCCCGGAGTTAATACAGTTGGATAAGGCAAAATCGATAATGCGGAACTTACCGCCAAAGTGCACAGCAGGTTTGGCACGTTTGTTGGTCAAATCTTTTAAGCGGGTACCGCGGCCACCGGCCAGGATCAGGGCAACAGATTTTAATGGCAGCTGGCGCGCCAACATTACACGATCGTTCTTCTCTAAACTCACCATGACTAACTCCTTTTTATCTTCTCTGGAACACACACAGTCCGTGCGCAGGTCCCTGCCAGACAGCCGTAAGCACCGGATTATCCTCTCCGGCAAATGGGGGAATGGCATGCCATTCCCCTTCAGGTAAAACGATATCTGTCACCTCAAGCGTGGCGTTTATTGCAATCAGAAAACGGTCTGAAAGCTGGATTTGCATCTGCCTCGGGCCGTTTTGCCACTCATCCGCACTTAAGGGTTGTGCGTACTTATTCAGCCAACGAACATTGCCATCGCCCTCTTCCCACCAGCAATCCCCTGTTAATGCAGGTATTTGCCGGCGCAGATGAATCAGCGCGGCGGTAAATGTGGTTAGCCCACTATTTGCCTGCTGCCAGTCCAGCCACGTTAAGGCGTTATCCTGACAGTAAGCGTTATTGTTGCCGTGCTGGCTATGACCATGCTCATCGCCCGCCAGCAACATCGGCGTCCCCTGGGAGAGCAACAGCGTGGTTAACAGCGCATGAATGCTGTCGCGCCGCCGCTCAATCAGGTCCAGCGTGCCGCCTAATCCTTCTTTACCATGATTGTCGCTGTAGTTATTGCTAGTGCCGTCGCGATTTTCCTCACCATTCGCTTCATTGTGCTTATTTGTGAAGCACACACAGTCGCGTAGCGTAAAACCGTCGTGCGCGGTCACCAGATTGACCGTGGCGCTGGGTTTGCGGCCCTGGCGTTTAAACACATCGCTGGATGCGGCAAAACGCCCGGCAAACTCGCCCAACGAGAGATTACGCTGGAGCCAAAAGCGTCGCGTCGCATCGCGGAAATGGTCATTCCACTCGGCAAACGGTGGGGGAAAATTCCCCACCTGATACCCGCCTTCACCAATATCCCACGGTTCCGCAATCAGCTTAGCGCGTGAGAGCAGCGGACAGTTTTGGATCGCGGTAAACAGCGGCGCATCCTGACGAAACGCAGGTGTACGCCCCATGACGGAAGCCAAATCAAAGCGAAAACCATCCACATGGCAGGTTTCAACCCAGTAACGCAGGCATTCACATGCGTATTCCACAACGCCAGGATGGCTCAGATTTAGGGTGTTCCCACAACCGGTCCAGTTGTAGTAATCGCCATCATCCCTGATCCAATAATAGCTACGGTTATCAATTCCGCGCAGCGAGAAGACGGGACCGTCGAGATCCAGCTCGGCGCTGTGGTTCAAAACGATATCGAGAATGACCTCAATCCCCGCTTTGTGCAGCGCTTTTACCGCGTCGCGAAACTCATCAAGCGCACTCTCTGGCGAGCAGGCATAGGCCGGATGCAGCGCGAACATCGCCACCGGGTTGTAGCCCCAGTAGTTCGACAGGCCCAGCCGCTGAAGTCGCGGTTCGCTGGCAAAATGCGCCACCGGCAGCAGCTCCAGCGCGGTAATGCCGAGACGCTTGAAATAGTCGATCATCACCGGATGACCCAGCGCTTTGTAGGTTCCGCGAATCTCTTCCGGCAGGTCAGGATGCAAATACGTCAACCCTTTGACATGCGCTTCGTAAATCACGGTATTGCCCCACGGCGTGCGCGGCGGGGCATCATCCTCCCAGTCATAATGGTCGGACACCACCACGCCCTTCAGCGCGATGGTGGCATTATCATGGTGATCCGGTTCATTTAGCCCGCCGTGCAGCAGCGGGTTATCTTTTAACTCGCCCTCGACCCGACGGGCGCAAGGGTCGAGCAGCAGCTTGGCTGGGTTAAACCGGTGGCCCTGCTGCGGTTGCCATGGGCCATGGACGCGATAGCCATAGCGCAGACCGGGCCGGGCGTTGGCCAGATAGCCGTGCCAGACATCGCCGCTACGCCCCGGCAGGTCGTAGCGGAGTTCGCAACCGTCCTCGTCAAATACGCATAATTCAACGCGTTCAGCGTGGGCTGAGAAGAGAGTAAAATTAACGCCATGGCCGTCATACGTTGCACCATGGGGGGTGGCGTTGCCGGTTGCCAGTTGCGTCATTCCCCCTCCCGAACCAGCCAGATCGTTGCCAACGGCGGTAACGTGAGGCTCAGTGAATGCTGACGACCATGACTGGCGATTTCATCACTGTGCACCGCACCGCCGTTGCCAGTATTGCTGCCGTGGTAATGCATCGAATCGGTATTGAGGATTTCACGCCATTTGCCCGGCTGGTTAATACCGAAGCGATAGCCATGGCGGGGCACAGGCGTAAAGTTACTGACCACGATGATTTCATTGCCGACCTTGTCACGACGCACGAAAGCCAGCACCGAACGTTCTTTGTCATCCACCACCAGCCACTCAAAGCCATAGGCGTCAAAGTCGAGCTCGTGCAGCGCTTTGTGATGACGATAGGTGAGGTTCAGATCGCGCACCAGACGCTGTACGCCGTGATGCCAGTTATCACCGCCTTCCAGCAGGTGCCAGTCGAGGCTGGCGTCATGGTTCCATTCACGTCCCTGCGCAAACTCGTTGCCCATAAACAGCAGTTTCTTACCGGGGAAGGCCCACATCCAGCCGTAGTAGGCGCGCAGGTTGGCAAACTTCTGCCACGCATCACCCGGCATGCGGTCGAGAATCGATTTCTTGCCGTGCACCACTTCATCGTGCGACAACGGCAGGACAAAGTTCTCGGTGTAGTTGTACAGCATGCCGAAGGTCAGCTTATCGTGGTGATGTTGGCGATAAACCGGATCCAGTTTCATGTAGTCCAGCGTGTCGTGCATCCAGCCGAGGTTCCACTTATACCAGAACCCTAAACCGCCCATGTCCTGCGGTCTTGAAACGCCAGCAAAATCAGTGGACTCTTCCGCCATGCTCACCGCACCAAGCACCTGTTCGCCAAGAATACGGTTGGTATTACGTAAAAACTCAATGGCTTCGAGGTTTTCACGACCACCAAATTCGTTCGGGACCCATTCCCCTTCTTTACGGCTGTAGTCGCGATAAATCATTGATGCCACGGCATCCACGCGCAGCGCGTCGATACCAAAGCGCTCAATCCAGTACAGGGCGTTGCCCACCAGATAGTTGCTGACTTCACGGCGGCCATAGTTGTAGATCAGCGTGTTCCAGTCCTGGTGATACCCTTCTCGCGGGTCGCTGTGCTCATACAGATTAGTGCCATCAAACTCTGCCAGACCAAAATCGTCCGACGGGAAATGGCCCGGCACCCAGTCAAGAATGACGTTCAGCCCCGCCTGATGCGCGGCATTCACAAAATAGCGGAAGTCATCGCGCGTACCAAATCGACGGGTCGGCGCATACATGCCGGTAGGTTGGTAACCCCAGCTACCGTCGAACGGATGCTCGTTAATCGGCAACAGTTCAAGGTGGGTAAAGCCCATCCACTTGGCGTAAGGCACCAGCTGATCCGCCAGCTCGCGGTAGCTCAGCCAGAAGTTGTTATCGGTATGACGACGCCATGACCCCAGGTGCACTTCATAGATAGAGATTGGCGCATCAAACTGGTTGGCTTTTTTACGCTCCTCGCTTTGCACCACTTTTTCCGGCAGACCACAGATAAGCGACGCTGTTTCCGGGCGCATTTGCGCTTCGAAGGCGTAAGGGTCCGCTTTGATTCGCAGCTTACCGTTGGCATCGATCATCTCATATTTATACAGCTGACCATGCTGCGCACCGGGGATAAACAGCTCCCAGATACCGCTTTCTTTGCGCAGGCGCATCGGGTGGCGACGGCCATCCCAGTAGTTGAACTGCCCAACCACTGACACGCGTTGAGCGTTAGGTGCCCAGACAGAGAAGCGCGTGCCGGTTACACCATCCATTGTATCCGCATGCGCACCCAGCGTTTCGTAAGGTCGCAGGTGCGTACCTTCAGATAACAGCCAGGCATCCATATCCTGGATCAGCGGGCCAAAACGATAAGGATCATCAATCAGATTCTGCTGTCCGTGCCAGACAACGGCCAACTGATAGCGAAAGAAATTTTTACGGCGGGGAAGTACTGCACAGAAAAAACCACGAGAGTCGAGGCAATCCAGCTTGCCGACTTTGCGTCCGGTTTTGGGTTCGATCACCCACACTTCGGTGGCGTCAGGTAATAGGGCGCGGACTTCAAGTCCAGCGTCAGTTTGGTACATACCGAGTACGGAAAAAGGATCCGCAAAATGGCCTGCAATTAGCGCATTAATCACGTCTCTATCGATACGAACGGACATGGTTGTCATCCTGTTTTATGGTGTCACCCCTTCCAGCTGATTTTCGACATCAGGTAGCGACACTTTTTTTGACCTGAACGGCGCAGCACAATTGTGCATCCTCTCTGCGTCGTCCCACCTTCAGGCAACAACTTAATACCTCCGGTACTAAGTCACCCTTAAAGAATAGCCAATGCTTTATCTTACTCCCGGTAAAAAATGAAACATCTGCGCTTACTCCTGTATTACGCAAAAAAAAGGGTGACTCAGCACCCTTTGATCATTAACAAACCATTACGCCAGTTGACGTAACATGCGGCGCAATGGCTCCGCAGCACCCCAAAGCAGCTGGTCACCTACGGTAAAGGCTGACAGGAACTCCGGTCCCATATTCAGCTTACGCAGACGACCTACTGGCGTGGTCAACGTGCCGGTAACGGCCGCCGGGGTTAACTCACGCATGGTGATTTCACGATCGTTTGGTACTACTTTCGCCCACGGGTTGTGCGCCGCCAGCAGTTCTTCCACAGTCGGAATAGACACATCTTTTTTCAGTTTGATGGTGAACGCCTGGCTGTGGCAGCGCAGCGCGCCGACGCGCACGCACAGACCATCAACCGGGATCACGGAAGACGTGTTGAGAATTTTGTTGGTTTCCGCCTGTCCCTTCCACTCTTCACGGCTCTGACCGTTATCGAGCTGTTTGTCGATCCACGGAATCAGGCTACCGGCCAGCGGTACGCCAAAGTTATCAACCGGCAGTTCACCGCTACGGGACAGGGTCGTCACTTTACGTTCGATGTCGAGAATAGCAGAGGAAGGGGTCGCCAGCTCCTCGGCCACATGGCCATACAGATGACCCATCTGAGACAACAGCTCGCGCATATGACGCGCGCCGCCGCCGGAAGCCGCCTGATAGGTCGCCACGGAGACCCAGTCGACCAGGTCATTGGCAAACAGGCCACCAAGGGACATCAGCATCAGGCTAACGGTACAGTTACCGCCGACAAAGGTCTTAATACCTTTATTCAGGCCATCGGTGATGACATCCTGGTTAACCGGATCGAGAATAATGATGGCGTCGTCTTTCATACGCAGCGAAGAGGCCGCGTCAATCCAGTAACCCTGCCAACCGCTTTCACGAAGCTTTGGATAGATTTCGTTGGTATAATCGCCGCCCTGACAGGTCACGATGATATCGAGCGCCTTCAGCGCATCCAGATCAAAAGCGTCCTGAAGCGTACCGGTCGCGGTTCCACCGAATGTCGGTGCCGCCTGCCCGAGCTGGGAAGTAGAAAAGAAAACAGGGCGAATGGCGTCGAAGTCACGCTCCTCAACCATGCGTTGCATGAGAACAGAGCCGACCATACCGCGCCAGCCGATAAAACCAACATTTTTCATAGCGTTTTTTTCCTGCAGAGATGTGTGCTGTGTATGTATGCCAGTGTCCTGGTGGCATATCCTTCACCATACAAAATGCAGCCAAAGTCGCAAGTGAAATTAATCAATGATAGCGAAGCCATCAGTAATGCGACTTATCCCGCTGCGCAAGCAAGCAGAAAGTCCGTGGTAATTATCAGGGAATTTGAGTTATGAATGAAATCATTTCAGCGGCAGTTTTATTGATCCTGATTATGGATCCACTCGGAAATCTGCCCATTTTCATGTCCGTATTGAAACATACCGAACCAAAACGCCGCCGCGCGATTATGATTCGCGAGCTGTTCATTGCGCTGTTGGTGATGCTGATATTCCTGTTTGCGGGCGAGAAAATTCTGGCATTTCTTAACCTGCGCGCGGAAACCGTTTCTATCTCCGGGGGCATCATTTTGTTCCTGATCGCCATTAAGATGATTTTCCCCAGCGCCACCGGGAATAGCACCGGGCTTCCGGCGGGTGAAGAGCCGTTTATCGTTCCGCTGGCGATCCCGCTGGTAGCGGGTCCAACAATCCTGGCTTCACTAATGCTGTTGTCGCATCAGTATCCTAATCAGATGGGGCATCTGGTAATCGCCCTGCTGATCGCCTGGGGCGGTACGTTTGTGATTCTGCTGCAGTCGTCGCTGTTTTTGCGTCTGCTGGGGGAAAAAGGGGTGAACGCGCTGGAGCGCCTGATGGGGCTGATTCTGGTGATGATGGCCACCCAGATGTTCCTCGACGGCGTACGGATGTGGATGAAGGGGTGATGTACTCGTTTCACGCCGGGTGGCGGCTTCGCCTTACCCGGCCTACGATGTGGATGTGTGCTCATTTGTAGGCCCGGTAAGCATAGCGCCACCGAGCAATGGTGTTGAAACTGGAAGAACATGGCATTTCAGAGAACGGTTCCGTTCACGTTATGTTCGTTGCTTCTCTGGAGTTTCTTCATCGGTGAACGTGTTAAGGGGGCTACGCAGCCCCCTTAACAATCCCGGCTCTCCGGCAGGAAAATCGATGAGGCGTTGACGGCTGACCGGGTCTGCCCGCAGGGATGCGGGCAGAGGGGACGGCCTGCAGGGACGCAGGCTCGGCCCCGACCCGACAGGCAGACGGAATAAGACGAATAACTCGCGCAGCGACGATTTTCCCGCCGGGAGCCTGGGTTGCAAGGGAGGCGGCGGTGAGCCTCCCTTGCACGTTCACGGGTATCAGCGCTTCAAAGAAATGACACCACTGAGGTGAACGGAAACCTGAGCAATAATCACATGTTCACCCTACATGCTTAACTGAACGGCATTGCGCTGTAATTTCAGGTATTCCTTATGCTTTTAAGTCGCTGATATAACGTATTTTCATTTCTGCGAAGCGCCTTCCGGAATGCCCTCTTGTCAGCATCGTGGATAAGCCTTATCTTCTCGCTGCACCTGCAAAATCAGGTGCCAGAATTAGCCTTCTGAAAATCATACTGGCGACATATACTTCTATGTCGTGCGACCGATTTCGTCTCAATGGCGGGTCGAGCGGGGGCGTCGCAAGACGCGCCGGTATCCAGTATGACCGGTAAGGCTAACTCCGCTCGATTCTGCCACCCGCGAGATTAGCCTCTCCGGTGGTGGTTTAAATAAAACATACTGGAGGCTGCCCTATGGCGACTACCCCTCTCTTTTCACACTCTTTATTTACCCTGCCCTTTAGCCATGCCACGGACTTCACCGAACTGGCGGATAACTGCGAGCGTTTTGTCGAAGGGCTGGTTGAATGCCATGACCCGGTTGAAAAACTGGCGATTTGTGCACGTCTGTCGGCCTGTCTCGCGTTATTGCAACCGACCTTAACGGAGCCTGTACCGCAGCATCTGCAGGCCAGTCTGACGGTAGAAACATTCCCGACCCGTTTTCCCCTTTTCGAGCCTGAGACAGACCAGATGGGGCGTTACTGCCAGCTTTTGACGCATTTACTGATGAGCAAAACGCTTTCTGATGATATGGAGCGAGTAGCGGGTGATTTGCTGCAGGATTTGGTGGGCTATTTCGCCGACACGCTGAAAGCGCCGCGTTGGTTGAAAACCGAGGATGGGGTGATGGTGCTGTAAAAAAGCCGGGTGACGCTTGCGCTTACCCGGCCTACGATGTGGATGTGTGCTCATTTCCAGGCCCGGTAAGCGCAAGCGCCACCGGGCAACAAGACTCAGCTCAACAGCTGGAAGGCAATCATACCGACAATTGCGCCAACCGTACCGAGGATGGTTTCCATCATCGTCCAGGTCTTCAACGTTTGTGCTTCCGTTGCGCCGGTAAATTTACCGAACAACCAGAAACCGGCGTCGTTAACGTGGCTGACCACGATCGAGCCGCCTGCGATACAAATAGACAGTGCCGCCATCTGTGCGCCGGAGAAGTTTAGCTGTTCAATCACCGGCATCACCAGACCGACCGCCGTTAAGCACGCCACGGTCGCAGAACCCTGAATGATACGCACCGCTGCCGCCAGCACGAAGCAGGTAATGGCAATCGGCAGACCCATTCCGGTTAACGCTTCGCCCAGCGCCGGACCGACGCCGGAATCAACCAGCACTTGTTTAAACACGCCACCTGCACCGATCACCAGCAGGATAATCCCCGCCGGTTGCAGCGCATGACCGCAGATCTCCATCACTTTGTCTTTTGGCATACCCTGGCGAATCGCCAGACCATAAATCGCCACCAGACAGGCAACCAGAATCGCGGTAAACGGGTGGCCGATAAACTCAAACCATTCGTAAGTTGAAGAACCAACCGGCACAAAGCGCGCGGCGATGGTTTTCAGACCAACCAATACCAGCGGCAGCAGGATCAGCGACAAGCTAAAGCCGAAGGACGGCATTTTACCTTCGCCCAGATGCGGCTCGGTAATGTCATCAGGAATGTTCAGCTCAACGTAACGGCTGATGAAATTACCCCACAGCGGCCCGGCGATAATCATGCCCGGAATCGCGGCACACAGGCCAATCAGGATCATCCAGCCAAAGTCAGCGTGCATCTGCGAAGCCAGCAACATCGGCGCTGGCCCCGGCAGTAAAAACGCCGCAGCCGCCGCTACGCCTGCAAACAACGGAATGACTAATTTAACCAGGTTGGTACCGGTGTGACGCGCCATCGAGAACGCTACGCTAATCAGCAGCACAATCGCCACCTCAAAGAACAGCGGAAGCGCGCAAATCAGACCGGCCAGGCCAATCGCGTAATGTGCGCGGCTGTGGCCGAAGGATTTCAGCATTTTGACGGCAATTTGATCGACTGCGCCGGTCTCATGCAAAATCTTGCCGAACATCGCCCCCAACGCCACAACAATCGCCAGGAAACCGAGCGTGCCTCCCATCCCTTTTTCCATAGTCGCGGCGATTTTATCGAGCGGCATACCGGAAAAGAGACCTGCACCAATAGACACCACCATCAAAGCAAGGAAGGCGTGCATACGCGCCTTCATCACTAAAAACAGCAGTAATAAAACGGACCCTACTGCTGTTAAAACAAGCGTTAATGTACTCACTACTTACTGCCCTGGTTAATAACCTCAATGGTGCTGGCGACCACACCGTCCAGTGGTTGATCGATATCGACCACCAGTACATCGTTTTCATTCGCACCTGGTTCTTCCAGCGCTTCAAACTGGGTCACCAGCATCTGCGTTTTGAAGAAGTGGCCTTTACGCGCTTTCAGACGGCTTTCGATAACGTCAAAATCCCCTTTCAGATAGATGAAAGAGAGGTTCGGGTTACCGTCGCGCAGCTGGTCGCGATAGACTTTTTTCAGAGCGGAACAGACGATCAGCGAAACCTTGTTGGTACGCTGCATCGCAAAGGCGGCGTCATTCAGCGCCTGTAACCACGGTTTACGGTCATCATCGTTGAGTGGCTCACCAGAAGCCATTTTCATGATGTTGCTGCGCGGATGGAGAAAATCGCCATCAAGAAACGCGGCCTGCAGTTGATGCGCCACTTCGCTGGCGACAGCAGATTTACCGCTGCCCGATACGCCCATCAGAACGTAAACGTGGTGATCATGATTAGTCGTGCTCAAAGCGTTGCCCCCACTGGTACAAGAATCTGGAAATTGTTACGGGTAACTGTTATCGGTAACATTGTCCAGCCGGATAAATAGAGAAGCAATATCCATTCGTGCTCGAAGTGTATAAGTGTGAGCTACTTCAAACTTGTTGGCTTAAATAGATCCGCCCGGTGACAAGGTGAAACCTAAATCTAACATTTTAGGTGTGACTGCTTCACCACGGATGCGCGCCAGCAGGCGTTCAGCACCAATGCTGCCCATGCGTTCACGCGGCGTGAGCACGCTCGCCAGACGCGGCTCCATCACCTGTCCGATGTCGTGACCGTGGAATCCGGCAATCGCCATGTCATCCGGGATTTTTAGCCCTAAACGCTGGCATTCGAAGGCCGCCCCTACCGCCAGGTCATCGTTGGTACAGAAAATGCCGTCGAGCTGCGGGTATTCGCGCCGCGCCTGACGGATGAGTTCAATACCGGAGGAGTAGGAAGAAGACTGTTCCACCATCACGCTGTACGGCACCAGGTTGGCATCGCGCATTGCCTGCTCGTAGCCCCTCTGTTTGATGATAGTACGTTCATCAAGACGTGCGCCAAGATAGGCAACATGACGGTGCCCGCGGGCGATGATAGCGGCAGTCATCTGGCGCGCGGCTTCAAAGTTGTCGAAACCGACGGCGATATCCAGACACGGGGACTGGCTGTCCATCAGCTCAACCACCGGGATACCGGCGACCTCAATCATTTTCAGCGTACGAGGCGTATGGCTACGTTCGGTGAGGATCAGGCCATCGATATTCCACGACAGCATCGATTCCAGGCGCTCTTGTTCCATCTCTGGCTTATAGCCGTAGTGCGCAAGCATAGTTTGATAACCATGGGCGTCGGTGACGGCCTCAATGCCGCGTAACACTTCAGCAAAAACCTGGTTAGTGAGAGACGGTAACAACACGCCGATAGCGCGGCTGGTGGCGTTAGAAAGGATATCAGGAGCGCGATTGGGAATATAACCCAGCTCATCAAGTGCAGCGGCAATTTTGCCCCGCAGCGCCACGGAGACCTGCTCCGGGTTACGCAAAAAGCGACTGACCGTCATTTTAGTCACGCCCACGCGGTCGGCTACATCCTGAAGTACGGGTCTTTTCTTTTTCATCGTCCTGAAGCGTTAAAAAGGGATAGATTCCCCCAGTTTACCACGGACGCATGGAATTAATGACAAACGATGAAAAGCCGGATGTCGACGCTTTCGCGTCTTATCCGGCCTACATCAGGTTCCAGCACGTTAGACAGGCGGCAGATCAAACAGTAACACTTCGCTGTCGCTGTCGGCATGAATAGAAATTGCCTGTTCATCCCAGATTGCCAGACCGTCGCTGGTGGTCGCTTTGGTTCCGTTAATGGTGACGTTGCCTTTAACGACCTGGATCCAGATGCGACGTTCAGCGGCAATCTGATGTACCGACTGCTCATCTTTGACCAGCGCCCAACGGTACAGCTCCATATCCTGGTACACTTTCAGTGAGCCATCGCGGGCATCAGGCGACAGCACCAGTTGTTTACCCTGAGCGGCATCGAAACGGCGCTGTTCATAGCGCGGCGTAATACCGTTTTCCTGCGGCATGATCCAGATCTGATACAGATGCAGCTTCTCAGTATTACTCGGGTTGTACTCCGAGTGACGGATCCCCGTCCCGGCGCTCATAATCTGAAACTCTCCGGCCGGCACCTGCTCTTTGTTGCCCATGCTGTCCTGATGTTCCACCGCGCCTTCCAGCACGTAGGTCAGGATTTCCATGTCTTTATGGGGGTGAGTGCCAAAGCCCTGGCCTGCGTCAATCACGTCATCGTTAATCACGCGCAGTGCCGAGAACCCCATAAAGTTCGGGTCATAGTAGTTGGCAAAAGAGAAGGTATGCCAGGAATCGAGCCAGCCATGATTCGCATGACCGCGGTCGTTAGCTTTGCGTAAATAGATCATTGTGTTCACCCCCAGATGTTTTCGATGGAGTAAGTGTGGACTCAATCCGCCTGGGATCATAGAGGGTGAAAATTGACTCCTCTGTTCAAAAAATATGAATAAACCCAGAGGAGTCTGTGCAGGCTATTTGGCGAGGGTTATCGTCGCCGGAGATGCCTGTTCGAAGGCGCGTTCGAGGATCTCCAGGTTGGTTAGAACTTCAGATTCCTTGACGTAATTAGGCGTACCGGCGGTCAGCGTCTGGTACAGCGCATCATAGACGCGACCGTAATCCCCCACCTCCGGCTTCACCTCTTCTTTTACTGTGATGCCGTCATCGTTGACATACTCCAGCATTCCGATGGAATCATCAGCAGCGAAACCTGGCTCACCCGGCATGATATTGGCCTTCAGACTGGTTTCCTGCTGGTCGATGCCGTACTTCACAAACGAGCCTTTGGTGCCATGAACGATAAACTTCGGATAGTCGATTTTTACCAGGTGGCTGGTTTTGACGATAGCCTTCAGGTCGCCGTAAAACAGCTGCGCTTCAAAGGTATCGTCCGGGTTCGCTTTATTACGCAGGCTGCGGATGTCATAGGCCACATGATCGGGGCGTCCGAACAACGAGATAATCTGATCCATGGTGTGTACGCCCAGGCCATAAAATGCGCCGTCCTGCGGCAGTCCCGGCTTAGTTTCCGCCTCGGGACGGTAGTAATCGAAATGGCTTTCAACCTCAACAATTTCGCCGAGCTTGCCGCTCTCAATCGCCTTTTTGGCGGTAAGGAAGCAGGAATCAAAACGACGATTCTGATACGGCGTAACGGTCAGCCCTTTGCTTTGCGCCAGTTCGAACAGCACTTTTGCTTCTGCCAGCGTCGGCGTGAACGGTTTCTCAACCAGCACGTTTTTACCCGCCTCCAGCGCACGTTTGGCGTAGTCAAAATGGCTGTCAGCATGGGTACAAACGATCACTAACTTCACCTGCGGATCGTTTAAGATCTCGTCGAGGTCGCTGGTGAAGTGAATATGTGAATACTGCGGCGCCTGCTCTTCCGGCCTGGCGTTACGGCGGAAAATGTGCGCGACATGCCAGCTATTTTTGCGGTTGAGGACGTACGGCAAATGGTAGCGAGTGGTACTTTTACCAAAACCAATAAATGCGCAGTGTAAAGTCATGAGACAGTCCTTTTGAAGGTGATTGTCTACACCATAGCGCAAAGCGGCTGGAGACTGAATGTTGGATTCTTTGCCGGATGCGGCGTTGTCTTATCCGGCCTACAAAACCCAGGTCTCAGCCGTAGGCCGGATAAGCGCAAGCGCCATCCGGCATCATCCCGGGGACAAAATGACAAGTAAGCCAGGCTGAAACAAAACCCCAAAAAAAAAGCCAGCAAAAGCTGGCTAAAGTAATACTGGAAGCAATGTGAGCAATGTCGTGCTTTCAGGTTCTCCGTAGGGGTTCCCCTGAACGCAGAGCAATAATAATCATTCTCATTCGCACTTGTCTACTTCTTTTTGCAAAAAAATGCAGTTGACGGAATTTTCTTTCTCAGCGAGGGTAAAGACTCAATTAACCCTGAAGGAGATAAGGAATGAGTGAGATAGTGATACGCCACGCTGAACCGAAAGATTACGACGCAATTCGTCAGATCCATGCCCAGCCAGAGGTGTATCACAACACGCTACAGGTTCCTCATCCTTCCATGGAGATGTGGCAAGAGCGACTAACCGAACGGGTCGGAATCAAACAACTGGTCGCGTGCATTGATGATATCGTCGTCGGACATCTCTGTATTGAGGTCGCGCAGCGCCCCCGCCGCAGCCATGTCGCCGATTTTGGTATCTGCGTTGATGCCCGCTGGCAGAATCGCGGCGTTGCCAGCGCGCTTCTCCGTACGATGATCGACATGTGCGACAACTGGCTGCGCGTCGACCGTATCGAGTTAACGGTGTTTGTTGATAACGAACCTGCTGTTGCGGTCTATAAAAAGCATGGCTTTGAGATCGAAGGGACAGGTAAGAAATACGGCCTGCGCAACGGCGAGTACGTGGATGCGTATTTTATGGCACGCGTGAAATAAATTTAAGGGCGAGTCTTATCGCCCTGTTTATTGAAAGGACGCAATAGTGAAAAAGTTTGTTCCCCTGGTTTTACTGGCCTCGCTCTCCCCAGCTTTTGCCACTACCGTACAAAATCTCGATGCCGTACCCGGCGCTATCCAACATACTGAAGGTAAACAGATTTTTGCTGAGCAAATGGCAGGGGCAACACCTGCGAAAGGATTTGGTGAACTTCCACAGGGATTATCAGAGAACCAGTGGATTGGCTGGGTTGCGCCGAACGAAAATCCTAATAATCTGATCCTCACTGGCGCCAAAGCCTGGAGAAAAGACGGGAAATACATTGGCGTCGCCTGTTTTGCTGACAATCAGGCCGATGCCGGGCAGGCAAAAAAGTACGCGGATAACACCTGTCCGGAAAACTACAACAACGGACGCGCCAATAAATTATATCTCGGCGTTTTCTCCTGGCAGAACCAACAGCTGCAGCCGATTGCCCGCTCGGAAAAACCATTAAACCAGATCTCAGCGTGGAATAAAGCTGCCGAGAAAGAGAGCGATGATGAGTCCGTCAGACCGCTGGCTTATTATACAAAATTGGATCTGGCACCGTACCGGATCGCTCCCGATACTCTGGCGTTCGGGGTGCGCGGTGGCTACTCCGATGCCTACTCCGGCGGCGGGGCGTTTTATGAAGTGCTGGAACTCTACACCATCAAAGACAGCAAGATAATCAACGTGTTTTCTGACCTTGTTTATTACTATTCGGATATCGCCGGAGACTGGAATAAAGACGGCACAAGACAGCACGACATCAGCGAGAGTAAGTACATCCTGAAATTGCGGTCGGCAAAGACGCAGGGATTTTATGATTTAGAGGTCGTGAACCTGCAGGATAAAAGCAGCCAAATATTTCACTGGTCTGAATCACTGCAACAGTATGTTCCTTAAGGAACTAATAAGACCTGCAACGTTCAGAAGGCTGTAGGTCATTATCCTTAATTTCCCCGTCGTTACATGCAAAAGCGGAATTGCCATCCAATCCTGGCATAAAGTTGTTGATTGCAGTCCATCGCCTCCGCCGTCATCTTCAGGCGTAACAACCACCTGAATCATATGGTTATTTTACTTACTATCTTCATCGCTATTTATCTTAACTTTAATAATATTAATATTACATTTTTGTTTTTTTTTGGTTTCTGCCATCACTTTATGGTGACAATCACAACAATATACTTCCCCTGGGACTAACTTAACCACGGTGAGGTAAAAAATGAAATTTGAACGCCATCATAGAATATTGAAAGAAATCAGTATTTCGGGAGTTGTAAAAGTTTCAAATCTGGCGAAAAGTCTCAAGGTAACAAAGGAAACTATTCGCTCAGATCTCAATGAACTTGCCGGACAGGGATATCTCACTCGCTGTCATGGTGGTGCATTTATTACCCTTGACTCTCTTGATAACGTTGCAAAAAACGAAATTGCTTATGTGCTGGAAAAATATGAATCAGCGCAGAAAATAAAAAAAGGTCTCTCTGCCATGAAGAATAATGTATGTGTTATTGGCTCGTTCAATGTTGATATTATCAGTTACCTACCGAGGCTCCCCTCGACAGGCGAATCATTACTTGCCGATAAATTTATTTTTTCGCCCGGAGGTAAAGGATGCAATCAGGCATTAGCTGCAAGCTATGCCGATTCTGATGTGCATTTTATTACTAAAGTAGGGTCAGACCATTTCAGTGATTACGCCATTAATTTTATAAACTCATCAAAAATCCATAAAAGCGTTATCTATCAGACCAAAGAAACACAAACAGGTACAGCTACTATTATGGTGAATGGAGATACCGGGGATAACGTCATCGCTATCTACCCCGGTGCTAACATGACAATTTCCCCTGATGAAATCACCATACAAAAAGAAGCCATCGTTCATTCAGATATTGTTCTCGTACAACTGGAGACAAATTACGAAGCGCTTCACCAAACCATTCGTCTCGCACAGAAAAATGATATCCCTGTCATTATAAATCCAGCACCATACAATGAAATGGTCAATACCATTATTGATAATATTGATTATATCACGCCAAATGAAACCGAAGCGGGTCTGTTGGCAAACATGTCCGTCAATGATATTGAGTCGGCAAAAAGTGCGGCAAAGATTATTCATCAGAAAGGCGTCAAAAATACCATTATCACCCTAGGGAGCAAAGGCTCCCTCGCTTATGACGGAACACAATTCATCTATTCTCCGGCATTCCCGGCAGTTGTAAAAAATACCGCAGGAGCGGGTGATGCCTTCAATGGTGCACTCGCATCTGGCCTTGCTAAAGGAAAATCACTGGCATCTGCATTGTGCTACGCCAGTGCATTCGCCTCGCTTGCTGTTGAAACACCCAATGCCTCTGACATGCCAGAAAACGAATCCGTTCTTCATCGCATTCAAGGTTCGCATTACAAACAAACTATCTCGACTCACTAAATCAAGGAGCAGACTATGAATAATACACAGAAAAAACTAAAGGTGCTCTTTATTGGAGAATCCTGGCATATTCACATGATCCATTCAAAAGGCTATGACAGTTTTACCTCCAGTAAATATGAAGAGGGTGCCACATGGTTACTGGAATGCTTAAAGAAAGGCGGAGTAGAAGTTGATTACATGCCTGCTCACACCGTGCAAATCGCATTTCCAGAAAGCATTGATGAGCTAAACCGTTACGATGTCATTGTCATTAGCGATATCGGCAGCAATACGTTTCTGTTGCAAAACGAGACGTTCTATCAGCTAAAAATAAAGCCCAATGCTCTGGAATCAATTAAAGAGTATGTCAAAAATGGTGGTGGACTGCTCATGATTGGCGGCTATCTGTCATTTATGGGTATTGAGGCAAAAGCTAATTACAAGAACACCATTCTTGCCGAGGTTTTGCCAGTTATTATGCTTGACGGCGATGACCGGGTAGAAAAACCAGAAGGTATCTACGCTGAGGCTATTTCCCCTGAACATCCTGTCGTTAACGGATTCACCGACTACCCGGCATTTCTTGGATATAACCAGGTTGTCTCTAGAGAAGATGCCGATGTTGTCTTAACAATAAATAATGACCCGCTGTTAGTGTTTGGTGAATACCAACAGGGTAAAACCGCCTGCTTCATGAGCGACTGTTCGCCGCACTGGGGAACACAGCAATTTATGTCCTGGTCGTTTTATACCGACCTGTGGGTTAACACGCTTCAATTCATCGCCAGAAAATAAAAAACAATGGAGTAACGAAAGTTACTCCTTTTATAAAATATAAGGATTGATGTATGAACAAGAATAAGTACTCAACCCCCTTACTGATGCTTGCAACTATCTTAGCCGGTATGCTTTCCCCTATGCAGTCTGCCGTTAATGGGCAATTGGGACACTGGTTGCAGGATGGAAATGCTTGCGCAGTAATCTCGTTCGCCAGTGGTCTGGTCGTCATGTTTTTTATTATTATTGCGCGCAAAGAAACACGCCAGCAATTCGCGTCGATCCCAGCTCTGATAAAAACGCGGAAAATCCCTTTGTGGAATTGGTTTGCCGGATTATGCGGGGCGATGGTTGTATTTTCGGAAGGGGCATCAGCCAGCGCGTTGGGCGTTGCCACGTTTCAAACTGCATTAATTTCCGCCCTCCTCCTTTCCGGCCTGCTGTGCGACCGTTTTGGTGTCGGTGTGGACGAGAAGAAATACTTCACGCCATGGCGCGTTACTGGCGCATTGTTCGCTGTTATTGCCACGATTTTTGTCGTGTCACCACAGTGGCATTCAACCTCCTTTATCCTGCTCGCTATCCTTCCATTTTTGGCAGGATTACTCGCTGGCTGGCAGCCCGCTGGAAATGCCAAAGTTGCCGAGGCAACGGGCTCTATGCTGGTTTCCATTACCTGGAACTTCATCGTCGGCTTTTGTGTGCTGGGCGCTGCGCTGGCGATACGTGTCGCATTAGGTCATGTCACCGTCCAGTTACCCGATACGTGGTGGATGTATCTCGGTGGCCCGCTGGGTCTGCTGTCCATCGGGCTGATGGCGATTCTGGTCAGAGGCTTAGGGCTGTTGATGCTCGGTGTTGCTTCTACCGCGGGTCAATTGCTTGGCTCAGTGTTGATTGATGAACTTATCCCGTCACTGGGTAATACGGTCTATCTGGTCACGATCATTGGGACGCTGTTTGCGCTAATAGGCGCAATTGTTACCACCATCCCCGAATACAGAGCATCCAAAATGGCGCAAAAAATGGAGGTGTCAGGATGAAAGGTTTCCTGCAAACCGTGACAGGCCCAGTGGCGCACACGGATATGGGTCTGACGCTACCGCATGAGCATCTGTTTAACGATTTATCATCGGTTGTTGACGAACCGCATTATGAATTCTCACAGCAACTCGTGGGGAAAAAGGTCAGCGCTGATCTGCAGTGGGGATTGAAACATGATCCCTACTGCTGCGCCGATAACATGGACAGAAAGGAAATTGATGATGTCATCTTTGAAATCAACAACTTTATGTCACTGGGAGGCAGGACGATTGTCGACGCGACAGGTTCTGAATCTATCGGTCGAGATGTCTTGTCATTGCGAGAAGTGGCATTAAAAACCGGTTTGAACATCGTAGCTTCATCAGGACCTTATCTGGAGAAGTTTGAAAGTGCCAGGATCCACAAACCTGTCGAGTTGTTAGCCTCACTTATTGATAAGGAACTGAATCAGGGGATAGGCGAGACGGATATTCGCGCCGGCATGATAGGTGAAATTGGCGTATCACCCGCTTTTACGCAGGCGGAACGCAACAGTCTGCGAGCGGCTTCTCTGGCACAACGTAATAATCTTCATACTGCGATGAATATCCATATGCCAGGGTGGCTGCGGCTGGGTGATGAGGTGCTGGATATTGTCCTTGAAGAGATGAACGTCTCTCCGGCAAAAGTCTCGCTGGCGCATTCAGATCCTTCGGGAAAAGATGTTGCCTATCAACGAAAAATGCTCGATCGCGGCGTATGGCTTGAATTTGACATGATTGGCCTGGACATCACTTTCCCAAAAGAAGGTATCGCCCCAGGCGTTCAGGAAACCGCAGATGCGGTAGCACATCTGATTGAATTGGGTTACGCCGATCAGATAGTTTTAAGCCATGATGTTTTTCTCAAACAGATGTGGGCAAAAAATGGGGGGAACGGTTGGGGATTTGTCCCGAATGTTTTCCTCGCCTATCTGGCCGCCCGTGGAGTAGACAACGATACTCTACGCAGGCTCTGTATTGATAACCCAGCGAGGTTGCTCACGGCATAGCCAACAAAACGCCCGGTGCCTGACACCGGGCTATTAATCAAAAATCAGTATCCCGCCGTTAAATCATCCACGGAACGCGGGTCAGATGCGCCATACAGTGCACCATCCGGTCCTACCATAATGCTCTGCGTGCTGCCCATCGCTTCCTTCAGCGCGACTTTCTGCCCTTTCTGCTCCAGCAGCTTAATGGTGTCCGGGCTAAACCCTTTCTCAACGCGCAGTTCATCGGGCAACCACTGATGATGGAAGCGCGGCGCGTTGGTCGCTTCGGCGACGTTCATTCCAAAATCAATGCTGTTGACTACCATTTGCAGCACGGTGGTGATGATTCGGCTCCCGCCAGGGCTGCCGGTAACCAGCCAGGTTTTCCCGTCTTTTACCACGATAGTCGGCGACATTGATGACAGCGGACGCTTCTTCGGCCCAACCGCGTTAGCATCGCCACCCACCAGCCCATAAACGTTCGGCACGCCCGGTTTGGCGGAGAAATCGTCCATTTCGTTATTAAGCAGAATGCCGGTGTTACCCGCCACAATCCCGGTGCCGAAGGTGGTGTTCAGGGTATACGTCACCGCCACGGCATTACCGTCTTTATCCACCACCGAGAAATGGGTGGTCTGATTGCTTTCATACGGCGCGAGCTTGCCAGGTTTGATCTGGCTGGAAGGCTTAGCCTTGTTGATATCAATTTGATCGGCAAGCGATTTGGCATAGGCTTTATTGGTCAGCGCCTGCCACGGTACTTTCACAAAATCCGGGTCGCCCAGATACTCCGAGCGGTCGGCGTAGGCATATTTCTCCGCTTCAGCCATTACCTGCATGGCATCAGCGCTGCCAAACCCGTACTTCTTCATATCGAAGTTTTCGAGAATATTGAGGATCTGCACAATGTGAATACCGCCAGAGGACGGCGGTGGCATCGAGAAGACCTGATACCCGCGATAGTCGCCGCTAATCGGCGTACGCTCCACGGCTTTATAGCTGGCTAAATCCTCTTTGGTCATCAACCCGCCGTTTTTCTGCATTTCCCCAGCTATCTGTTCGGCAATTGCCCCTTTATAAAACGCATCCGGACCGTTCTCGGCAATCATCTCCAGGCTTTTCGCCAGGTTCGTTTGCACCAGCTTGTCGCCCTTTTTCAGCGGCTCGCCGTCTTTCCAGAAAATGGCTTTGCTGTTCTCGTGATTAGGGAGCACTTCGCTGCCATAGGTTTTCAGATCGTCGGCCAGCGCGTCGTTAACCACAAAGCCTTCTTCCGCCAGCTTCATCGCCGGGCGCACGACTTTGTTCAGCGGCATCGTGCCGTATTTCTCCAGCGCCAGCGAGAAACCCGCCACGGTACCCGGCGTACCGGATGCCAGATGCGACGTTAGTGACTTTTTCGCATCGGCGTTGCCCTGTTCATCGAGGAACATGTCGCGGGTCGCGCCAGCGGGAGCCATTTCACGAAAATCGATCGCCGTGGTGTTACCGTCTTTGGTACGCAGCAGCATAAACCCGCCACCGCCCAGATTGCCCGCCTGCGGATGCGTCACCGCCAGCGCGTAGCCAACGGCTACAGCGGCATCAACGGCATTCCCGCCCTGTTTCAGAATATCCACCCCAACCTGGGTGGCTAAAGCATCTACGGAAGCCACCATCCCCTGTTGCGCGCGAACGGGATGGAACACATCTTCCTCGACACCGTAGGATACCGGCGGTGGCGCAGCCGGCGCGGCAGCAACGCTAAAACAACTTCCTGAGAGCAGAGCAGCAATGGCTACCCGGCGTAAAAACGTCGGTTTTATCATCGTTATTCTCCAGATGTACGGGGGTCTGCCCCCACTAAGCCTGGTGCATAACTCTGAAATAATCATCGTAACGGCGAGAAAGGAGTAAACTTAAATGATCCCCGAGAGGAGAAAAGCGATGAAACGACTCTTACTTTTAGCCATGCTCTTGCCGTTTGCAGGCTTTGCACAGCCCATCAACACCATGAATAACCCGAATCAACCCAGTTATCAGATCCCGAGCCAGCAGCGTATGCAAACCCAAATGCAATCACAGCAGATTCAGCAGAAAGGGATGCTCAACCAGCAGTTGCAAACGCAGACGCGCATGCAGCAACAGCATATGGAAAACCAAATCAACACGAACACCCAGCGCGTGCTGCAGTCTCAGCCGGGCGAGTTGAATCCTGGACAGCAGCAAATGCTGCCTAACAGTAACGGTGGGATGTTGAGTGGAACCCGTAATCCGGACAGCTCGCTCAATAAGCAACATATGCTGTCGGAGAAAAAGAACGGCGACATGCTGAAGCCCTCCAGCACGCCGCAGCCTAACGTTCCGTTAAAAACGATTGGGCCTTAACAGGGTTGGAAATCCGGACCAATCGTATCAATGGCATCGGTACAGATGCAGTCCACCCCCCAGCGCAGCAGTTCCGCCGCGCGCTGGGGTCGGTTGACGGTATACACCAGAATACGTAGCCCCGCATCGCGCAGCGCATCCACGCGCGCCTCATCCAGCAGCTTATGATTAAGATGAATAGAGACGCAGCCAAGCCGCGTGGTCAGCTCACGCCAGTCCTCGCGCCATTCATCCAGCAGCAAACCTCTCGGCAGTTCAGGCACCGCCTGCTGCGCCGCTTCTAGCGCATCAATTTCAAAGGATGACAACAGTGGTGGCGTCATTCCCGCCCACAATTCACGCGCGGCCAGCGCCACGACCTTCCCGGTGAGCGCCCCCGTCCCGGTGGTGGGTTTGATCTCAATATTTGCCATCATGCCGTGCTGGCGACAGCGCTCAGCAACTTGCGAGAGCAGCGGCAACGGTTCGCCTTTAAACTCACCGCTAAACCAGCCGCCGGCGTCCACGCGCAATAGATCCTGCCAGTTCAATTCGCCAGCCACGCCCCAGCCGTTGCTGGTGCGTTCCAGGTTGTCGTCATGCAGTAAGAAGATCTCACCGTCTTTCGACAATTTAGCGTCAAACTCAATCATGGTATGCCCGTATCGCGCCCCCACGTCGATCGCCGCCAGGGTATTTTCCGGGGCTAACTTACCGCCGCCGCGATGGGCGACAATATGGGGGTAAGGCCAGTTATTCATACGCGTTGTCCTGTTTCGCCATCAAAAAGATGCAGATGATGTTCTGGCAGATGCAGCCACAGCGTACTGCCTGCCGTCGGGCGATGCTGATGCGCCAACCGCACCACCAGCTTTTGCTCACCCCAACGTCCATGTGCCAGATTATCCGCACCCAGCATTTCCAGCGTGTCGACGACCAGCGGCACGCCGCCTTCGGCCTGCGAGCTTAGCGCAATATGCTCCGGGCGGATACCCAGCGTCATGTTACGCCCAATACACTCCCTGGCGCTTCTGCCAATGGGCAACGTCATGCCGCCCTCCAGCTCAAAATGGGTACCCGTAGCGCTGATGCGCCCATCGAGCAGATTCATCGCCGGGCTGCCGATAAAGCTCGCCACAAAGCGGCTGGCGGGTTTTTCATACACCTCAACTGGGGTACCGATTTGCTCGGCAATACCTTTGTTCATTACCATTACCCGTTGGGCGAGGGTCATCGCTTCAACCTGATCGTGCGTCACGTACAGCGAGGTGGTTTTCAGTCGGCGATGCAAATGTTGTAACTCCAGACGCATCTGTACGCGCAGCTTGGCATCAAGGTTAGAAAGCGGCTCATCGAACAGGAATACCGCCGGGTCACGTACAATCGCTCGTCCCATCGCTACGCGCTGGCGCTGGCCGCCGGAAAGTTCGCGCGGACGACGTTTGAGCAGCTCACCCAGCTCGAGAATACGTGCCGCCTCTTTTACCCGCTCAGCAATGTGTTCCTTGCCCATCCCGCGGATTTTCAGCCCCCAGGCCATGTTTTCTTCCACGCTCATATGCGGGTAGAGAGCATAGTTTTGAAAGACCATCGCAATGCCGCGATCCTTCGGCTCCATCTCGGTGACGCGTTTATTATCAATCCAGATATCGCCGCCGCTTACCCGTTCAAGCCCGGCCACCATCCGCAGCAGCGTAGACTTACCGCAGCCGGATGGCCCAACCATCACAATAAATTCCCCGTCCGCGACGTCCAGCGTCAACGGTTTAATCACCTGGGTTTTGCCGTCCCAGCTTTTGGTTACTGCCTGTAGTTTTAAACCAGCCATTTTTATTTCTCACTATCGACCAGGCCACGTACGAAGGCACGCTGCATGGCTAACACGATGATTACCGGAGGGATGAGCGTCAGCAGCATGGCGGCCATTACCTGGTTCCACTGCGTGGTGCCTTCACCGGTGGCAATCATGCCTTTGATACCCGCCACCGCAGTGCCCAAATTGACGTCGGTAATAATTAACAACGGCCACAGATACTGGTTCCAGCCGTAGATAAAGGTGATCACGAATAGCGCCGCCAGATTGGTTTTTGACAACGGTAGTACGATATCGCGGAAAAAACGCATTGGTGACGCGCCGTCAATACGCGCCGCCTCAACCAGTTCATCCGGCAGGGTCATAAAGAACTGACGGAACAGGAAAGTCGCTGTCGCAGATGCCATCAACGGCAGCGTCAGACCCGCATAGCTGTCGAGCATCTTCAGGTTGGCGATCACTTCTACCGTCGGGAAAATACGCACCTCAACCGGTAGCATCAGGGTAATAAAAATCATCCAGAAGAACAGGTTGCGCAGCGGAAAGCGGAACCAGACGATGGCGAATGCGGAGAGCATAGATACGGTAATTTTCCCTACCGTAATGCTGAACGCCATGATGAAACTGTTGAGCATCATCAGCCAGAACGGCGCGCTGTTGACGCCCACGCCGTTGACCCAGATGTATTTCATGTTTTCCAGCAGCTGCGTGCCGGGAACCAGCGTCATCGGCGTCTCAAACACCGCTTTGTTGTCCAGCGTCGCCGCGACAAACGCGACGTACAACGGAAACAGGATCACCATGATCCCCATAATCAACATGGCATGGCTGAATATTGTCAGCCCACGACGGTTCTCAATCATTGGTAACGCACCTTACTTTCCACATAGCGGAACTGCACCACCGTCAAAATAATGACCAGGAACATCAGCACCACCGATTGTGCAGCGGAAGAAGCCAGATCCAGCCCGACAAAACCTTCGCGATAGATCTTATAAATCAGCGTCGTGGTCGCCTGTACCGGCCCGCCTGCAGTGGCAGCATCAATCACCGGGAAGGTGTCAAAGAAGGCATACACCAGATTCACCACCAGCAGGAAGAAGCTCACCGGGGCAATAAGCGGCAGCGCCAGTTTAAAGAAGCGGCGAACCGGCCCCGCACCGTCAATCGCGGCGGCTTCGATCAGCGAGCGAGGAATAGACTGCAGTGCGGCAAAGAAGAACAGGAAGTTGTAACTAATCTGCTTCCAGACCGACGCAAACACCACCAGGAACATTGCCTGACCGCTGTTTTGCGCATGGTTCCAGTCATAGCCAAACTCACCGAGAAAATGGGTAATCAGCCCGCGCCCTGGGTTAAACAGGAAGATCCACAATACGGCGGCAACGGCGGGCGCAACGGCGTAAGGCAACAGCATTAGCGTTTGGTAAAAACGGCTGCCGCGCACCACGTAATTCACCAACGCCGCAAAAAATAACGACACCAGCAGACCGCTTAGCGTGACTAACGTACTGAACTTAATGGTGGTCCAGAATGAGTCGAGGTAGTACGGGTCATGAAACAGCGCGACAAAGTTTTCCAGTCCGACAAACTGGCTGGAAAGACCAAACGGATCAACGGATTGTAGCGAGTACCACAGCGCTTCACCGGCAGGCCAGATAAAGAAAATAACGGTGATAACCAGCTGCGGAGCCACCAGTAAATAGGGAAGCCAGCGCGAACGGAACACCGGACGGGATGAGGACATGGAAGTTTGATTCCTGAACAGCGCCGGATGGCGCTACGCTTATCCGGCCTACGCGCATTTGTAGGCCGGGTAAGGCGCAGCCGCCACCCGGCATTTCACATTACGATTTGGTCGATTGCTCAAAGCGGCGCAGTAACTGATTGCCACGCTCAACGGCGGCATCCAGCGCCTGCTGCGGGGTTTTCTTCCCGGTCCAGACGCTTTCCAGCTCTTCATCCACAATGGTACGGATCTGCGGCATGTTGCCCAGACGCAGCCCTTTGGTGAACGGCAACGGCGGCTTGTTCAGCATCTGGCGGGTGGCAATATCAGCCCCAGGGTTCTTATCATAGAAGCCCTGCTCACGGGTCAGGTCGTAGGCAGCTGTGGTGATCGGCAGATAGCCGGTCTTCTGATGCCATTCGGCAGCAATTTCAGGCTTCGCCAGGAAGTTGAGGAACTTCGCCACGCCTTCGTAGGTGGCTTTGTCTTTGCCCTGCATCACCCAAAGACTGGCCCCACCGATAATTGCGTTCTGCGGCGCGCCCTTCACATCGGCATCGTACGGCATCATTCCGACGCCATAGTTGAATTTCGCGTAATGGCGGATATCAGCCAGCGAACCGGAAGAGGCGGTGGTAATGGCACAATCCCCGTTATAGAACTTCTCAGTGGATTCGTCCTTACGCCCGAAGTAGCTGAAATCGCCTTTTTTGTTCAGCTCTTCCAGCAGAGCGATATGTTTTACCTGTTCCGGTTTATTGAACTCCAGCACCGCGTCAGTACCGTCAAAACCGTTGTTTTTGGTAGCGACCGGCAGACCGTTCCAGGCACTGAAGTTTTCAATCTGAATCCACCCCTGCCAGCCGCTGGCGTAACCGCACTTCATGCCTGCCGCTTTCAGCTTCGCGGTGTACTCCGCCAGGTCCTGCCAGGTTTTCGGCGGCTGCTCAGGGTCTAAACCAGCTTTTTTAAAGGCATCTTTGTTGTAGTACAGCACCGGAGTGGAGCTGTTAAACGGTTGAGAAAGCAAATGTCCGCTTTTAGAGTCGGTGTAATAACCAGAAACCGTCGGTACGAACTGAGACTCATCGAAGTTGATGCCAGCCTCTTTGAATACTTCATAGACCGGTTTAATGGCTTTCGAAGCCATCATCGTTGCCGTACCCACTTCATAAACCTGTAGCAGCGCAGGCGCGTTTCCGGTACGGAAAGCGGCAATTCCTGCACTCAGGCTCTGCTCGTAGTTGCCTTTGTACTGCGGAACAATTTTGTAGTCGGGATTGGCGGCATTAAAACGTTGCGCCAGAGAATCAACTTCTTTACCCAGTTCGCCTTCCATTGAGTGCCAGAATGGGATGGTGGTGACCGCCAGTGCCTGACCTGCAAACGCCAGGCTAAGTGCCAGTCCTAAAGCTGTATGTCGTAACGATATCATCGGTTATCTCTCTTGTTGTGCCGGATGCGCGATATCACGCGTTTTATGCTCGCGGGGGTAACATGACATGCTCGAATGACAGAAAAATAACTTTTTTATTACAAAAAAAAGATAGTAAGGCGACAAACAGATGGCAAGGCAGTGAAAGCGTAGTGACAGGAAAATGCGGAGTGGTGCACAACAAAGCCGGGTAGCGGTATGCCTTACCCGGCCAGGATGGCGTTATCTGTTGCTGCAGGAGAAAGATTAATCTCTGCGCCAGCGTCGTTCGTACTCATTCTGTAAACGCTGCTGCTCTCGCCGCTCACGTTCACGTTGGATATCTGATTTATCATCTTCCCAGCCCGGGCATACCGAGCTGGTAAACACTTCGCAGGGCGAGTCGGATTGCGCTAACGGGTTGTCCGATTTCTCTTCCCAGATTGCGGGATCGCGCGGGTCAAACGCTGGCGGTGTCGAGGCCAGGGTAGTTAAAGAAAGCGTCAAAAACAAACTGCCAATCATCATGCAGGTACCTGAACGAATCATCCTTTCTCCATGTTCATTTTTTATTATTGATAACTATTCTCAATAATAACATAGCGCAATAAAAAGGGGCCACAGCGGGCCCCTTGTCTATTCAGAGAATGATTAACCGCCCAGATACGCACTGCGCACCGCTTCGTTAGCCAGTAGCGCATCGCCAGTGTCTTCCAGCACCACATGACCGTTTTCCAGCACGTAGCCGCGATCGGCGAGCTTCAGCGCCTGGTTAGCGTTCTGTTCGACAAGGAAGATGGTCATCCCCTGCTCGCGCAGTTGCTCAATGGTGTTAAAGATCTGCTGGATGATAATCGGCGCCAGACCCAGCGATGGTTCATCAAGCAGTAGCAGCCTCGGCTGGCTCATCAGCGCACGGCCTATCGCCAGCATCTGTTGTTCACCGCCGGACATCGTTCCTGCACGTTGAATACGACGCTCATGCAGGCGAGGAAACAGGTCATACACCCACTTGATGCGTTCCTGAAACTGGTCTTTCTCGGCAAAGAAACCGCCCATCGCCAGGTTCTCTTCCACCGTCATACGGGAAAACACGCGACGCCCTTCCGGCACAATCGCTACCGCTTCGCGCATGATTTTCGCCGTCTGCCAGTCGGTAATGTCTTTACCATCAAAGACGATTCGCCCGCTGGTCGCTCGCGGGTCACCACACAATGTGCCGAGCAGCGTGGTTTTTCCCGCGCCGTTGGCACCAATCAGAGTAACGATTTCACCCTGGTTGATATACAAGCTGACGTCATGCAGCGCCTGTATCTTGCCGTAGTGGGCGTTGACTTTGTCGAACGATAACATCGCCTTATCCATATTAATCCTCGCCCCCATTATGCTTCACCTAAATAGGCGCGGATAACATCCGGGTTATTACGAATCTGTTCCGGCGTCCCATTCGCCAGCGGCGTGCCCTGGTTCACCACGTAAATACGGTCAGAAATCCCCATCACCAGCTTCATGTCGTGCTCAATCAACAAAATGGTGGTGTTGTGATGGTTACGCAGTTCAGCAATCAGCTCGTCCAGCTCTTTGGTCTCTTTCGGGTTGAGTCCCGCAGCGGGTTCGTCGAGCATCAGGATTTCCGGCTGGGTCACCATGCAACGGGCAATCTCCAGACGACGCTGATCGCCGTAGGCCAGGTTACTCGCCTGACGGTTGGCGTGCTCCAGCAAACCAATACGCTCCAGCCAGGTGGCGGCGCGATCCAACGCTTCACTCTGCGCGCGACGGAACGACGGAGTTTTCAACAGGCCGGAGAAGACGCCGGTTTTCAGTTGCTGATGTTGCGCCACCAGCAGGTTTTCAATCACCGTCATTTCGCGAAACAGACGTACGTGCTGGAAAGTACGCACCACGCCCATACGCGCGATTTGCTGACCCGGTAGTCCTTCCAGATGCTGGTCGCGCAGCTTAATCGTCCCGCCGGTCGGCTTATAAAAACCGGTCAGACAGTTAAAGACCGTGGTTTTTCCCGCGCCGTTTGGCCCGATTAACGAAACTATTTCCTGCGGCCGCAGTTCCAGTTCAACGTTGTTTACCGCCAGCAGACCGCCGAAGCGCATCATCAGGCCGTTAACGGATAATAATGGCTGACTCATGCCTGCTCTCCTTTTGCTTCCCCGTTTTTCAGTTTCAACTGTGGACGGGTCATCGGCAACAAGCCCTGCGGACGCCAGATCATCATCAGCACCATCAAACCACCCAGCATTAACATGCTGTATTCATTGAAATCACGCATCAGCTCGCGTGACACTACCAGCAGGATGGCCGCGAGGATCACCGCAAACTGTGAGCCCATTCCGCCCAATACCACAATTGCCAGCACAAAGGCGGACTCGGCAAAGGTGAAGGATTCCGGGCTGACGAAGCCCTGGCGCGCGGCAAACAGCGTACCGGCAAAACCGGCAAACGCGGCGCTGATGGTAAAAGCTGTCAGTTTGATGCGCGTAGGGTTTAAGCCCAGCGAGCGACAGGCAATTTCATCTTCACGTAGCGCTTCCCACGCACGGCCCAACGGCATACGCAGCAGACGGTTAATCACAAACAGCGAGAAGACCACCAGCAGCAGCGCCACCAGATAGAGGAAAATGACGCGGTCAGAGGGATCGTACTTGACGTTAAAGAAGTTGCTGAAGGTATCCCAGCCGCCTTCACGGGCGGTACGGCTAAACTCCAGACCGAAAAAGGTCGGTTTCGGGATCTGGCTGATACCGTTCGGGCCACCGGTCACTTCGGTGTTGTTGAGCAGCAGGATACGGACGATTTCACCGAAGCCTAAGGTCACAATAGCCAGATAATCACCGCGCAGGCGCAGTACCGGGAAGCCGAGCAGGAAGCCCGCAGCAGCGGAAACCAGCCCCGCCAGCGGCAGACAGGTCCAGAAGCCGAGTCCGTAATAGTGGTTCAGCAGCGCGAAGGTGTAAGCGCCGATGGCATAAAAGCCGCCGTAGCCCAGCACCAGCAGGCCGGAAAGCCCCACCACCACGTTTAAGCCGAGGCCGAGGATGATATAAATCATCGTCAGCGTGGCGATATCCACCGTACCGCGCGAGACCATAAACGGCCACGCCACGGCAATCACCAGCAACGCCACCAAGAACAGCTTCTGTTTAACGGTGGAGCCGTCAATCGCCGGCAGAATAAACTTCGGTCCGGAGACGCTCTTCAGGCCCTTCTGGAAAGCTGGACGCAGCAACTGAAAGAGGAAGACCACGCCAGTACCAATAAACACCCACTGCCAGCGAATATCCGCCGCGGAATCCACCACCAGTTTGGTGCCGTCAAGCTCTAACTGAACGCCCATAAAGACGCCCGCCAGGACAAAGAACATGGCGGCAGAAAGCAGCGCCATTGCAAAATGCATCGGTTTCATACTTTCTCTACCTCCGGGCGACCCAGAATACCGGTCGGCATCACCAGCAGCACCAGAATCAGCAGCGCGAATGAAACGACGTCTTTGTATTCAGTACTCAGATAAGCAGAGGAGAGCGCTTCCGCGACGCCCAGAATCAGGCCGCCGATCATCGCCCCAGGAATGCTGCCGATGCCGCCAAGCACCGCTGCGGTAAAGGCCTTCATCCCGGCCATAAAGCCGATGTACGGGTTAATTACGCCATAGAATTGACCAAGCAGCACGCCCGCGACCGCCGCCATTGCCGCGCCAATCACAAAGGTCAGCGCAATCACGCGATCGGTGTTGATGCCGAGCAGGCTGGCCATTTTCAGGTCTTCCGCGCAGGCACGGCAGGCGCGACCCATACGGGAGTAACGGATAAACAGCGTCAGCGCCAGCATCGCCAGGAAGGTTACAATCCAGATAACCAGCTGCATGGTGGTGATGGAAGCAGAGAAGTTTTCGCTACTGCCAACGGTCCACTGGCCATTAAACAGGCTGGGCAGTGCCACATCGCGCGAACCTTCCGTCAGGCTGACGTAGTTTTGCAGGAAGATGGACATCCCGATAGCGGAAATCAGCGCGATCAGGCGCTTAGAGCTGCGCACGGGTCGATACGCCACGCGTTCAATGCTCCAGCCGTAGGCGCTGGCAATCACAATCGCGCCAACGAAGCCCGCCGCGACCAGTAGCCAACTGGAATCAATGCCCATCATCATTAGCGCAGCGATGATCATAAAGGAGACATAGCTGCCGATCATATACACCTCGCCATGGGCGAAGTTGATCATGCCGATAATGCCGTACACCATCGTGTAACCGATGGCGATCAGCGCGTAGGTGCTTCCCAGCGTGACGCCGTTAAACATCTGCTGCAAGAAATAGAGGAACTGCTCGGACATAAGGTAACCTTTTTATACCCGCCCATTTTACACGGGCGGTGGGATAACTCGTCTTCAGGTATTACTTCGCGACGGTCGATGAACCGTCCGCATGCCACTGGAAGACACCAAACTCAAATCCCTTCAAATCGCCTTTTTCGTCCCATTTCAGCGGCCCAATCACGGTATCAGCCCCGTGTGCTTTCAGATCTTTCACCAGGTCCAGCGGCTCTTTGCTACCGCTGCGATCCATTGCTGTCGCCAATGACTGGACGGCTGCATAAGTGATCCACACGTACGGTCCAGTTGGATCTTTCTTGTCAGCTTTGAGCGCATCGACGATAGCTTTATTCGCCGGATCCTGGTCATAGCGTTTTGGCATGGTCACCAGCATGCCTTCAGCGGCATCACCAGCAATGTTAGACAGCGACGCATTGCCGACGCCCTCTGGTCCCATAAACTGGGTTTTCAGCCCGACGGAACGTGCCTGGCGCAGCATTTGCCCCATTTCCGGGTAGTAGCCACCGTAATAAACAAAGTCGATATTTTCTTTTTTCAGGCGAGCGATCAGCGCAGAAAAATCTTTTTCCCCGGCGGTGATACCGTCAAAGAAAACGATGTTGGCTTTGCCCGCTTTCAGGCTGTCCTGCACTGAACGCGCCAGGCCTTCACCGTATTGCTGTTTATCGTGAATGATGGCAATGCGCTGCGGCTTCACCTTCTCCAGAATGTATTTCGCGGCGGTCGGCCCTTGAGAGGAGTCCAGGCCCGCTGTACGCATAATGTGAGCGTAACCGCGCTGGGTCAGTTCCGGGTTTGTGGCGCCCGGAGAAATCATCAGAATGCCTTCATCTTCATAGATATCTGATGCAGGCTGCGTGGAAGATGAGCACAGATGTCCAATAACGTACTGTATGCCGTCATTGACGATTTTGTTCGCTACCGCAACGGCCTGTTTCGGATCGCAGGCGTCGTCATATTCCACAGCGACCAGTTTGTCGCCTTTGACCCCGCCTTTGGCATTGATATCTTTAATGGCCTGACGTGCGCCATTAAATTCCATATCACCCCACTGCGCGACCGGACCTGACATCGCGCCGACAACAGCGACCTTGATATCTTCCGCCATGACCGCGTGTGACATTGCCAGTGCTATCACCCCTGCGATGATTGTTTTCGCATTCCGTTTCATTACCTGAATCCCCATTCGTGACGTAATTAATATTTTGTATTTATGTGGTTAAAAAGCAGTCTGTGCTTTTTTTGAACTGCACTATTTTTACCAGTCTCATTAATGGTTTAGCGCAGTCATTTAAGCAAAATCAGGCTAAAATCTCTATTTTTCAGTCGATTAAGAAAAGATAATATTCTGCTTTTCACTATAGATAAACAAAAAAAAGCACGTTTGTCAGCATAAAATAACGGTACAAAGAGCCGAATAAAATGCTGCATTCCAGGGTATTATCCTGCCTGTTTTTCAATCTCTACGGTTTCAAACTGTCATTACTGTTGTTACAAAATTATTAATCTGGTTATTCACATAAAAAAGAGAAAGCATCCGGGCGAATTATTTCGGTACACTCATTCCATCTTTTGTGATTTGGACATGCTGTTAATGAAGCTGACCATCGTTCGTTTAGATAACTTTAGCGACCAGGACCAGATTGATCTGGGCAAAATCTGGCCGGAATATTCCGCCTCATCATTAAGCGTAGATGAAACGCACCGGATCTACGCCGCGCGCTTTAACGAGCGTCTGTTAGGCGCAGTTCGCGTAACCCTGAGCGGTACACAAGGCGCATTGGATTCATTGCGCGTACGCGATATCACCCGCCGCCGCGGCGTCGGGCAGTATTTGATCGAAGAAGTGATCCGGGAAAACTCTGACGTGAGTTCATGGTGGATGGCCGACGTCGGCGTTGAAGACCGCAGCGTGATGGCCGCGTTTATGCAGGCGTTAGGGTTTACGGCCCAGGAAAATGGCTGGGAAAAAAGATAAAAAAGCCGGATGGCGCTGACGCTTATCCGGCCTACATGCTGGGAGAAAAAATAAAAAACCACCTCGCAATTTTCCAAGAATTTCGCGCTGCAGGAAGGCGGCAAGTTATGAAGTCCCCGGGAGCTTACAGAAGTAAGTGACCGGGGTTGAATAACGTAGCCAACGCACCTGCAGCGCGAAAGGCGCCAGGAAAATTACTTGGCGTCTGTCGCCGTACCATTAGCATGCCAGTCAAACACGCCGAATTCGAAGCCTTTCAGATCGCCCTTCGCATCCCATGACAGCGGCCCCATTACGGTTTCCACTGAGTTTGCTTTCAGGTATTTGGCAATTTCAGCCGGGTCGTCAGACTGGTTCAGACCGGCCTGCAAGGATTGCAGCGCGGCGTAGGTGGTCCATACGAATGCACCGCTCGGATCCTGTTTCTTGGCTTTGATCGCGTCCACAATCGGTTTGTTCGCCGGAACCTGATCGTAGTTCTTCGGTTTCGTTACCAGTAAGCCTTCTGCAGACTCACCCGCGATGTTAGACAACGACACGTTCGCTACCCCTTCTGGTCCCATAAACTGGGTTTTCAGACCCGCAGCGCGTGCCTGGCGCAGAATCTGCCCCATTTCCGGGTGGTAACCACCGTAGTAAACGAAATCGATATTCTCTTTCTTCAGACGCGCCACCAGAGTAGAGAAATCTTTCTCGCCAGCGGTGATCCCGTCGAAGAACACCACGTCAGCGTTGGCTTTCTTGAGGTTGTCCTGCACGGAACGCGCCAGGCCTTCACCGTACTGTTGTTTGTCGTGAACGATCGCAATGCGCTTCGGCTTCACTTTTTCAACGATATATTTGGCAGCAGTCGGGCCCTGATCGGAATCCAGACCGGTGGTACGTAACACCAGGTTATAGCCGCGTGCGGTCAGCTCTGGCGCCGTTGCCGCTGGGGTAATCATCAGAATGCCTTCGTCTTCATAGATATCTGACGCAGGCTGAGTGGAAGATGAGCACAGGTGGCCGATAACATATTTAATCCCGTCGTTGACCACTTTGTTAGCTACCGCTACCGCTTGTTTCGGGTCACAGGCATCGTCATATTTCACCATGACCAGTTTGTCGCCTTTCACGCCGCCTTTGGCATTGATATCTGCAATCGCCTGCTCTGCGCCAGTAAATTCCTGATCGCCATACTGCGCTACCGGACCGGACATCGCGCCGACGACAGCAACTTTAATATCCTTAGCAAACGCCATATTGCTCAAAGACAGGGCGATACATCCTGCCAATAACGCTTTACCCTTCATATTCATCCTGACAATCCCCATTATTGTGGTTATTACGTGTGTTGTGATGTTGTTGTTCAGCACTTTATTTCGATTATTGGATAGCCACCCGTGCTTTAGCAGCATACTCTGCTAAAACATACCCGATTTTTATTATTTTGGAATAGCTAAATTTGACATGCAGATAACAACTTGATGACAAAAAGCATAAACGTCAGGAGAGAGGGGGAGAGATAAAAACAAAAAACCCCGGATTTTCATCCAGGGTTTATCAGCATTTCCAGGTCGGCTGGAAGATTATGCTTCGATCGCCGCGCGCAATTTTTTCATGGCGTTCTTTTCAAGCTGACGAACACGTTCAGCGGAAACGCCATAGCGATCGGCCAGTTCCTGCAACGTCGACTTGTTGTCTTCGTCCAGCCAACGAGCACGAATGATGTCCTGGCTACGCTCGTCCAGACCTTCCATTGCGTGGGTCAGTTTGTTCGCGGCCTGATCTTCCCAGTTATCTTCTTCAATGCCGTCGGCAAAGTTAGAAGATTTATCCTGCAGATACAGCACCGGGGCCATCGGCTGGCTGTCAGACTCATCGTCTGAAGACATGTCAAACGTCATGTCCTGCGCCGCCATACGGGATTCCATTTCGCGCACGTCTTTGCTGGAAACACCCAGCTCGCGAGCAACCATTTCAACTTCGTCCTGGTTAAACCAGCCCAGACGCTGCTTGGTTTTACGCAGGTTAAAGAACAGCTTACGCTGCGCTTTAGTGGTCGCGACTTTAACGATACGCCAGTTACGCAGAACGTATTCGTGGATCTCAGCTTTGATCCAATGCACGGCGAAGGAAACCAGGCGCACACCCACTTCCGGGTTGAAACGGCGCACGGCTTTCATCAGGCCGATATTACCTTCCTGAATCAAATCCGCCTGCGGCAGGCCATAGCCCGCATAATTACGAGCAACATGAACAACAAAGCGCAGGTGAGACAGGATCAGCGTTTTAGCTGCTTCCAGATCGCCCTGGTAATGCAGCTTTTCAGCCAGTGCCCGCTCCTCGTCAGCCGACAACATCGGCCACGCGTTCGCAGCCCGGATGTAAGATTCCAGGTTACCAACAGGGGCTAAAGCTAAATTTTGCATTTCTTTGGTCATTCAAATCCTCTCAATCTTTTCATCTGGCGCATTGGCTAAAACCAATAGCAACAACCATGCCAGAGCTTATGAGCAACGAGAATATCATTCAATCTTTTATCAGACAGTGATTTTATCCACAAGTTCCATGTCGTAATGTGTATAGATTACGCACAAAATGTGACATCACAATGAATACGCCGGGAAGAGATCACAGGGACTCTTTCCCTGCAGAGCGAACTACTCAGTGCAGGGAAAGATTATACCAGAGATTTTTTAATCGGGGGTAAAGTGGCGTAAATGTTGAACCGTGGCAAGCCAGGCTGCCACCCAGCCAATCATCGAGCACACCAGCAGCAATAACAGGCATTCATCGAATGATAAACCATTGATATCAAACTTGGTTCCAAATACCTGTGCCACTTCAGTCACCGCTGACGACAGACGCATCACCAAAATTTCTGACAAAATCAGTGAAAGAAATGCACCGGAAAAACCGAGCAGTGCCCCGCCGTAGAGGAACGGACGCAGGATAAATCCATCCGTCGCACCAATCAGTTTTTGCACGTTAATGGTATCGCGACGCGCAAAAATACTCAGACGCACGCTGTTACCAATGACGAGGAAGACCGCCGCCACCATCAGCACGCCAATCATCGCGGAAACGCGTCCGACAAGGCCCGTCAGCGCCGCCAGGCGAGCGAACCAGCTGTCATCCATCCGCACTTCATCAATACCGTTGATTTGTGCGATGCGGTCACGCAGCGTGTTTAGCGACTCCGTACCCTGGAAGTCCAGTTTCGGAATCACCACCGCCACGGCCGGCAGCGGGTTCTCTTCCAGCATATCCAGCGCACCGCCAAATCCAGACCAGTTACGGAATTCGCCCAGCGCGTCGTCACGGGAAAGATAATTCACTTTCTCCACGCCCTGCTCGGCCTGCAACTGACCAACCACCCGCGCCGCCGCATCATCATCCAGCGTTTTTTGCAGGTAAACGGTGATCTGCGGGGACGGATAATACTGGCTTGCTGCATGGTTTACGTTCTTATAAACCATGTAGCACACGCTTGGTAGCGTCAGGGAGATGGCAATAACCATCACCGTCAGGAACGTCGCCAGCGGCTTGCTTTTCAGGTCCTGTAACGCGCCCTGGAACGCATAACGTACCTGCTCATTAAAGACATTGGTTTTACGCGAGTTCGGCTTTGGCGTGGCCTTCGCACGCTTAGGCGCGTTGCGACCGCCGTCACCCGGTGCACCGCCCGATTTACGAAAGCGATCCAGTCGGCCACCGAACTGCTTGATTTGATTAATAGCGTCACGTCTATTCATGCGCCAGGCCTCCATGCAGATGTCCATCGCTCAGAACCATTTGGCGATAGGAGCGACGGGAGATCAGGCCAATATCGTGCGTGGCCATTAATACCGTGACCCCGACGCGGTTAAACTCTTCGAACAGGCGCAGGATCCCTTCCGACAGCGCGTCATCCAGGTTCCCCGTTGGTTCATCCGCCAGCAGCACCGCTGGTTTATTCACCACCGCACGGGCAATGCCGACGCGCTGTTGTTCACCGCCAGAGAGCTGAATCGGGAAGTTTTTCGCTTTGTCCAACAGCCCGACCTTATCCAGCGCCGCTGACACGCGACGACGAATATCGTCCCCGCTGGCGCCCGCGATGATCAGTGGGATTGCCACGTTGTCAAACACGGTTCTGTCCATCAACAGGTGGTGATCCTGAAAAATCATGCCAATCTGACGACGCAGAAACGGCACTTCGCGGTTTTTCAAACGGCTGATGTCATGCCCGCTAAAGTAGATTTTCCCGGCGCTGGGCCGTTCAATTCCACAAATCAGCTTCAGCAGGGTACTTTTCCCCGCGCCGGAGTGGCCGGTCAGAAACGCCATCTCGCCAGGCTGCATATGGAAGGTCACTCCCTGCAGCGCTTGTCTCCCACCGAGATAGGCCTTGCTGACATGTTCAAAGCGAATCATTGTTAATCCTCTCGGGCAAAAAGTGCCTCTATAAAATCGTCCGCTTTAAACGGACGTAAATCCTCGATACGTTCGCCCACACCGATATAGCGGATAGGGATGCCAAACTGATCGGCAACCGAGAAGATAACCCCGCCCTTCGCCGTACCGTCCAGCTTGGTCAGGGTGATACCGGTTAAGCCCACCGCTTCATGGAACAGTTTGGCCTGGCTTATCGCATTCTGCCCGGTGCTGGCGTCGATAGTCAGCATAACTTCATGCGGCGCATCTTCGTCCAGCTTCTTCATGACGCGAACGATTTTTTTCAATTCTTCCATCAGGTGCGATTTATTCTGCAAACGCCCTGCGGTATCAGCGATCAGCACGTCTACGTTACGCGCCTTCGCCGCCTGGATGGCATCAAAGATAACGGACGCGGAATCCGCACCGGTATGCTGAGCAATCACCGGGATATTATTACGCTGACCCCAGACCTGCAGCTGTTCTACCGCCGCCGCACGGAAAGTATCGCCCGCCGCCAGCATTACTGTTTTACCCTGCTGCTCAAACTGACGCGCCAGCTTACCAATAGTGGTGGTTTTGCCCACACCGTTGACGCCAACCATTAAGATAACAAATGGTGTTTTGCCCTCAACATTCAGCGGTTCGTCAACCTTCGCCAGAATCTCGCCCATCTCTTCTTTCAGCAGGCCGTACAGCGCTTCCGCATCTTTAAGCTGCTTGCGGCTGGCACCTTCTGTCAGATTCGCAATGATCTTACGGGTCGTTTCTACGCCCACATCGGCGATCAGCAGCTGCTCTTCCAGCTCTTCAAACAGATCATCGTCGATCTTTTTACCACGGAACAGACTGATAAATCCGGAACCGAGGTTTTCTTTTGTTTTCAGCAGGCTGCGTTTCAGACGCGCAAAGAAACCTTCTTTGGTTGGTTTTTCCTGCTCCTGGACCGCCTCTTCTTCTACCGCTTCTTCTACAGCAGGTTCTTCTACCGGCGCCACCATAACCGCTTCTTCAGCAGCCTCAGCGTCCAGCGCCTGTGCTTCCAGCTCTTCGTCGGTCAGTTGCGGCTCGTTTTCAGCTTCTTCTTCAGCCGCCTCAACGATTTCCACGGTTTCCGCTTCGGCCTGCCACTCTTCGGCAGAAACTTCTTCGGTTTTCACCTCTTCCGGCAGCGGCAATTCTTCGCGTTCGATAACCACCGCCGCTGGCGTTTCCACTACAGTTTCAGCAACGGGTTCAGCAACCGGCTCAATTTCCGGCTGCGCCTGTTCGGCGACAGGTTCTTCTTCCGGCTGCGGTTTCTCAATTTCCGCAACCTGTTCAGTTACTTCAACGACTTCAGCTGCAAAGGCTTGCGTTTCCGCCTCGCTACGGGTTTCCTCGGCGCGCGGCTGTTCGTCAACGACGGTAGTTTCTTCAGCAACCGGTTGTTGTTCTTCGTTTTTTACTTCTGTCTCGTTTTCCGGTGCCTGCTCTTTTTGACCAAAGCCCAGCCAGGAAAAAAAGCCACGTTTTTTCTCTTTCGCCATTTGCGACTACACTCCCCCGCTGTTGCTTCATGGCACAGCGTCAACGCTATGTACATAGCAGCTAAAAAAATGATGAAATAGTCTATCACTTATACCCAATGAATTTCGAGTTACGTCAAGGCGGCAAGCGCACGAATCCCGATGAGCTTACTTTTAGTAAGTGATTCGGGTGAGTAAGTGCAGCCAACGAAGAGGTAACTTGAAAGGCGACGGGTTAACTTAACTCACATCACCGCCTGGAATGACATGCTATAGGCGGATTGAGCAATAATAGAAATGAAAAAACCGAATCACTCTGGTAGCGGCCAGATCCGCATTATTGGCGGGCAATGGCGTGGCCGTAAACTCCCGGTTCCGGACAGCCCCGGCCTGCGTCCGACCACCGACCGTGTGCGCGAAACGTTGTTTAACTGGCTGGCCCCGGTAATGGTCGATGCTCACTGTCTGGACTGCTTCGCCGGCAGCGGCGCGCTGGGGCTGGAAGCCCTCTCTCGCTATGCGGCAAATGCGACGCTTCTGGAGATGGATCGCGCGGTATCTCAGCAGCTACAAAAGAACCTCGCCACCCTGAAAGCCTCCCATGCCCGCGTCGTCAATACCAATACGCTGACATTTTTGGCTCAGACGGGTACGCCGCATAACGTGGTATTTGTGGATCCGCCGTTTCGCAAAGGGTTACTGGAAGAAACATTAACACTTCTGGAAACTCATGGCTGGCTGGCAAATGAAGCGTATATTTACGTTGAAAGCGAAGTAGAAAACGGTTTGCCGCCGGTTCCGGTGAACTGGTCGCTATACCGTGAGAAAGTTGCCGGACAGGTCGCCTATCGCCTGTACCAACGTGAAGCACGAGGAGAACACGATGTTGATTAACCTGGGACGCCTGCTGATGCTGTGCGTCTGGGCATTTTTACTACTGAATATTTTCCAACCCTTTCCACGCCCGCTTAACATCTTCGTTAACGTCGCACTGATATTTATGGTGCTGATGCATGGCATGCAGTTGGCGCTACTAAAAAGCACCATGCCTAAAGATGGCCCACAGATGACCAACGGAGAGAAAATCCGTATTTTTCTGTTCGGCGTCTTTGAGCTACTGGTGTGGCAGAAGAAGATTAAAGATCAGCTGAAGAAGTAACTGCGATCTTTTCGCCCGGCGGCACGTTGCGAGCCGGGGCGAAAAAATCTGTAGGCCGGATAAGGCGTAAGCCGCCATCCGGCATCAGTCAGATGACACCTTAGCGTTCAAGCGTAAAATCAACAAAACGCGAACCTTTGTAACTTAGCGTGCCTTTATCCCCGACCGTTAGCGCATGGTACTGCTGAGCATCCAGACGAAACGTCTGCTCCAGGCCGCCGTTTTGTGGCTTAAAGCTGGCTTCATAGCGCATGCTGGTTCCCGCCGGGCTCACTTCCTGTTGACGGGATCGTCGATCGTTAAGCGGTTTTTCCCGTTTGTTACTCACCACCACCTGCTTTTGCACCAGCGGCGCCGCATCATTATCGGCTTTTTCACGCCGCTGCTGAACAAAGCGAAACGACGCGGCGACAACAATTAAGATAATGATAACAATGAAAAAAAGTGGTGGTTTGCTCATAGTATTACCCCATCAGAAAATGCGGAAATAAGCATACATTGCCCGTTATGGTGTTGTCATCTGGCAGTGTCGACCTCTACACTGGACAGTAGAGCCGTAAGCACCCCGCTTACGAAAAAATAACGAATTCAAGGAACTAAGATGCTTTGGTCGTTTATCGCTGTCTGCCTTTCCGCATGGTTGTTCGTGGATGCTTCCTATCGTGGGCCCGCCTGGCAACGCTGGGTCTTTAAACCCCTGACGTTACTCCTGCTGGCGCTGCTGGCCTGGCAGGCGCCAATGTTTAACGCTATCAGCTATCTGGTGCTGGCTGGTCTGCTGGCCTCGCTGCTGGGCGATGCGCTGACGTTATTGCCGCGCCAACGCCTGCTGTACGCAGTGGGGGCATTCTTCCTGTCGCATCTGCTGTATACCATTTACTTCGCCAGCCAAATGACGCTGTCGTTCTTCTGGCCTTTGCCGTTGGTGCTGGCGGTACTGGGGGCGTTGCTGATCGCCGTGATCTGGACGCGTCTGGAAGAGCTGCGTGTCGCTATCTGCACCTTTATTGGCATCACGCTGATGATGGTCTGGATGGCCGGTGAGCTGTGGTTCTTCCGCCCGACCGCTCCGGCGCTGTCGGCATTTATGGGCGCATCGCTCCTGTTCATCGGCAATATTGTCTGGCTGGGTAGCCATTACCGTCGTCGCTTTCGCGCCGATAACGCCATTGCCGCCGCCTGCTACTTCGCCGGACATTTCCTGATTGTTCGTTCGTTGTATCTTTAAAACGCTTGACTCTGGAGTCGACTCCAGAGTGTATCCTCCGGTTAATACGAAATGATTATCAACCGGAGGATGCCATGTCGACACCTGATACCAGTGGCAAAAAGGCCCCACAATTTTCTTCTTTCAAGCCAGCGCCTGCGCCACAAAAGGCGGATGACTGCTGCTGCGAAGGAAGCTGCTCCACTACACCGCCCGTATCCGATACCGTACTAGGTACCCGCTATTCCTGGAAAGTGGCGGGCATGGACTGTGCAGCCTGCGCCCGCAAAGTAGAGAATGCGGTCCGCCAGGTCAGCGGCGTCAACCAGGTCCAGGTTCTGTTCGCCACTGAAAAACTGGTGGTCGATGCCGGTTCCGATATCCGCCAGCAAGTTGAAAACGCGGTGCAAAAAGCAGGCTATACCCTGCGCGATGAGCACGCGACGGACGCCGCCCCCGAGTCACGTTTTAAAGAAAACCTACCGCTGATTTCGCTGATTATCATGATGGCGATTAGCTGGGGACTGGAGCAGTTCAATCATCCCTTCGGTCAGATAGCGTTTATCGCCACCACGCTGGTCGGTCTGTATCCCATTGCCCGTCAGGCCCTGCGTCTGATGAAAACCGGCAGCTACTTTGCCATTGAAACATTGATGAGCGTGGCCGCCATTGGTGCACTGTTTATCGGCGCGACGGCGGAAGCCGCCATGGTGCTGCTGCTGTTTTTAATTGGCGAACGCCTGGAAGGATGGGCCGCCAGCCGTGCCCGTAAAGGGGTCAGCGCACTGATGGCGCTCAAACCGGAAACCGCCACACGCCTGCATAACGGCGAGCGCGAAGAGGTGGCTATCAATACCCTCCGGCCTGGCGATGTTATTGAAGTTGCCGCGGGTGGGCGTTTACCTGCCGACGGCAAACTGGTTTCCGGTTTTGCCAGCTTTGATGAAAGCGCCCTGACCGGCGAATCGATCCCGGTTGAACGCGCCACCGGCGAGAAAGTCCCGGCAGGTGCCACCAGCGTGGACCGTCTGGTTACGCTGGAAGTGCTCTCCGAACCGGGCGCCAGCGCCATTGATCGTATTCTGAAGCTGATTGAAGAAGCGGAAGAACGTCGCGCCCCCATTGAGCGCTTTATTGACCGTTTCAGTCGAATTTACACTCCAGCCATTATGGCGGTTGCGCTGCTGGTCACCCTCGTACCGCCGCTGCTGTTTGCCGCATCCTGGCAGGAGTGGATTTATAAAGGACTGACGCTGCTGTTGATTGGCTGTCCTTGCGCACTGGTGATTTCAACCCCCGCAGCCATTACCTCTGGTCTTGCCGCCGCGGCGCGTCGTGGAGCGTTAATCAAAGGCGGTGCCGCGCTGGAACAGTTGGGTAGAGTCACACAGGTGGCGTTTGATAAAACCGGCACCCTGACCATCGGTAAACCGCGCGTCACAGCGATTCATCCGGCAAGCGGTATTGGTGAAGCTGAACTGCTGGCACTGGCGGCAGCAGTAGAGCAAGGTGCGACACACCCGCTGGCACAAGCGATTGTCCGGGAAGCACAAACACGTGAACTGACTATTCCTGTCGCAAGAGAGCAACGGGCTCTGGTTGGCTCTGGAATTGAAGCGCTGGTCGACGGCGAGCGCGTGCTGATTTGCGCCGCCGGTAAGCAGCCTGCTGATGCCTTTGCCGGGCAGATAAGCGAGATGGAAAGCGCGGGCCAAACGGTGGTGCTGGTGCTGCGTAACGATACTGTACTCGGCGTGCTGGCCCTACAGGACACGCTGCGCGACGACGCTCGCAACGCTATCGCCGAGCTTGATCAGATTGGCGTGAAAGGCGTGATCCTGACCGGTGATAACCCGCGTGCAGCGGCCGCCATTGCCGGTGAACTGGGTCTCGAATTTAAAGCAGGACTCTTGCCGGAAGATAAGGTGCAGGCCGTTACCCATCTCAACCGACAATCGCCGCTGGCGATGGTTGGCGACGGTATCAACGATGCTCCGGCAATGAAAGCGGCTACCATCGGCATTGCGATGGGAAGCGGTACCGACGTCGCGCTGGAAACCGCCGATGCCGCCCTGACCCACAACCGCCTGCGCGGTCTGGTGCAAATGATTCAACTGGCGCGGGCCACCCACGCCAATATTCGCCAGAACATTGCGATTGCGCTGGGCCTGAAGGGGATTTTCCTCGTCACCACGCTGCTCGGGATAACCGGATTGTGGCTGGCAGTGCTGGCCGATACGGGGGCAACGGTACTGGTGACCGCTAACGCGCTGCGGTTGTTACGTAAAGGATAGTTTTTTGCCGGATGACGGCGTGGCCTTATCCGGCCTACGGGTTACACGTTCTTTGTAGGCCGGATAAGCGTTAGCGCCATCCGGCAAACAAAACTAGTGACCTTTACGCAGCAGATAGCGGTACGGCAGCGAGTCGGTCTCTTTGGCCACCAGCTCATGCTCCATATAGGTACAGAAGCCAGGAATATCGCGGGTTGTTGCCGGATCGTCGGCGACAATCAGCAGTGTTTCACCGGCCTGCATGCCACGTACGGTTTTACGCACCATCATCACCGGTTCCGGGCAGCGCAGTCCCTGGGCATCAAGAGTATGGTCGGGGGAAGTAAACAGATCGCTCATCGTCGTCTCATTCATACAAAAACGGCGTTATTTTACGCTCTGTTGTGGCGTAAGCCAATCAGGTTAACGATTGCGTGAAAAACAACCATTGCAATGTGCTCTTAAAGCAGTATCATGCGACGGTTTTTTATTGGGTTCCCTCACCCCATCCAACAAAAAGGTCACAATATGACTCCGTTTACACAAACTCAGCGCGTAAAAGCGTTGTTCTGGCTATCGCTATTTCATCTGCTGGTGATCACCTCCAGCAACTATCTGGTGCAGCTTCCAATCTCCATTTTTGGTTTCCATACCACATGGGGCGCGTTTAGCTTTCCGTTTATTTTCCTCGCGACCGACCTGACCGTGCGTATTTTTGGCGCGCCGCTGGCTCGACGTATCATCTTTGCGGTGATGATCCCCGCGTTGCTGATCTCCTATGTCGTTTCGTCCCTGTTTTATATGGGATCGTGGCAGGGATTTGGCGCACTGCTGCACTTTAACCTGTTTGTTGCCCGTATCGCCGCCGCCAGCTTTATGGCTTACGCGCTGGGACAAATTCTGGATGTGCACGTCTTTAACCGCCTGCGCCAGAACCGTCGTTGGTGGCTGGCACCGACAGCGTCCACGCTATTTGGCAATATCAGCGATACGTTGGCCTTCTTCTTTATCGCTTTCTGGCGTAGCCCGGATGCCTTTATGGCCGAGCACTGGATGGAAATCGCGCTGGTCGATTACTGTTTCAAGGTGCTGATCAGCATTATTTTCTTCCTGCCGATGTACGGCGTGCTGCTGAATATGTTGCTGAAAAGGCTGGCAGATAAATCCGAAATCGCTGCATTGCAGACGAGTTAAAGGTTCATTTTCCGAGTTGTGATAAGATGGACGAATGAGCCGTTATGGCCGTTTATCGAAAGGAAGAAGTCAATGCGCAATCTGGTTAAATATGTCGGTATTGGCCTGCTGGTTATGGGGCTTGCAGCCTGTGATAATAGCGATACAAAAGCGCCAGCCGAGGGTGCTGCCGCAGAAAGTAGCGCCAGCGGACAACCGGTCAGCCTGCTGGACGGCAAACTCAGTTTTTCCCTGCCAGCGGATATGACCGATCAGAGCGGCAAGCTGGGCACCCAGGCGAACAATATGCACGTCTATTCTGACGCAACCGGCCAGAAAGCGGTGATTGTGATTGTTGGCGACAACACCAACGAAGACCTGGCTGTGCTGGCAAAACGTCTGGAAGATCAGCAGCGTAGCCGCGACCCGCAGCTGCAGGTCGTCACCAATAAATCTATTGAGCTGAAAGGCCACACGCTGCAGCAGTTAGACAGCATCATCTCAGCCAAAGGCCAGACCGCTTACTCTTCCGTAGTGCTGGGTAAAGTGGACAATCAACTGCTGACCCTGCAAATCACGCTGCCTGCTGACGATCAGCAAAAAGCGCAGACTACCGCAGAAAACATCATTAACACGCTGGTTATCCAGTAACGGTTAAGACGATGACGCGGCCTCCGGTGACACCACCTGAGGCCGTTTTTTTAGCCGCCAGGTCAGCAATAACGCCACCGCCACCAGCCCAGCTGCCGCCAGATAGATAACCGGCACGCCCGCCCACGTCATTATCAACCCGGCCAGCGGCCCGGTAACCCCCAGCGATAAATCCATAAACACCGTGTAGGTCGCCAGCGCAGCGCCCTGATTTTGCTGCGGGACGGCTTTTACCGCTACCACGCCCAGCGCCGGGAAAACCAGTGAGAACCCAGCCCCAGCCAGCAGAACGCCGATTTTCGCCATCCACGGCATGGAAGCCATCCCGACCAGCAGCAGCCCGACAATCTCGACGCTAAAGCAAATCATCGCCACATTCAGCCCGCCTAAACGGTTGATACCATTTGGGAACAACAGTCGAGTGCCGACAAATGTGCAGCTAAAAAGCGTCAGCGCGAAAGCTGCGCCGTCCCAGCCTTTGGCATCATAAAACAGGGTAATAAACGTGGCGATCACCCCAAATCCAGCGGAGGCCAGGGCCAGCGCCATACCGTACAACCAGACGCGCCCGAGCACCGCGCGAAACGGCAACGGTTTGCCTTTGCTGGCCTTCACCGCAGGACGAGGAAGCGCCAGCAGTATCGCCACCAGCGCCACGCCCATCACGGTCAGCGCCAGCCCCTGTAAGCCCCCCCAGGCATAAAACAGAACGCCCAGCGGCGCGCCTATCGCCATTGCGCCATAGGTCACGATGCCATTCCAGGAAATCACCCGTCCGATGTGCATTGAGCCAACCACCCCCACGCCCCACAGCGTAGAGCCAGTTCCGGCAAAGCTTTGCCCGATCCCGAGAATCACCCGCCCCAGACACAGCAGCAGCAGACTAGCCAACGGCCAGCCGTTCGTTGATCCTGCCAGCAAATAGCCCAGACCACTTAAAAAGCAGCCACACAGCCCGAATACCACTATTTTCTTTGGCCCCAGCAGGTCAGCATAGCGACCGGCATGCGGACGGCTCAGCAGCGTAGCGAAATATTGCAGGCTGATAACCAACCCAGCCCAGAAGGCGCTGAACCCCATCACATCGTGGACGTAGCCCGGCAATACCGCGAGCGGCAGGCCGATGGTCAGATAGCTGGCGAAGTTGAACATCACCACAGAGACAATGCGCAGATTAAGGCGTAAACCGCTCAGCGTCGGTTCAGCGACGGGTTCGGGCATGGAGGGTCACCACATTTTCACAACAGTGTTTCATTTCTACCATGTTGCCGCGCAGAAATCAGCAGTCAGTTTAGGAATCTCAGCCGCAAGCCAGCCGCTACACTTAATGCAAAAACGCAAACAGGAAGAAAATATGACAACCGCTCAGCCCGATAAAACGGGTTTGCACATTTTACTCAAACTGGCTGCTTTGGTGGTGATCCTCGCCGGTATTCATGCCGCGGCGGATATCATTGTGCAACTGCTGCTGGCCCTCTTTTTTGCCATTGTATTGAATCCGCTGGTCGCCTGGTTTATTCGCCGGGGAGTACGTCGCCCGGTTGCCATTACGCTCGTAGTGGTGGTGATGCTGTTCGTCCTCACGGCACTGATCGGCGTCCTCGCGTCTTCGATCACGGAATTCATGGCCATGCTACCCAAATACAACAAGGAGCTGACACGTAAGGTCCTGCATCTGCAAGAGATGGTTCCCTTTTTAAATCTGCATATGTCCCCGGAGCGCATGCTACAACGCATGGACTCCGACAAAATAATGACCTTCACCACCACGCTGATGACAAGTCTTTCCGGCGCCATGGCCAGCGTCGTTCTGCTGGTGATGACGGTCGTCTTTATGCTGTTTGAGGTACGTCATGTTCCTTATAAGCTGCGCTTTTCGCTGAACAACCCACAAATCCATATTGCGGGGCTGCATCGGGCGCTCAAGGGCGTATCTCACTATCTGGCACTGAAAACGTTGCTCAGCTTATGGACCGGTGCCATCATCTGGCTGGGTCTGGCACTGATGGGGATTCAGTTTGCTCTGATGTGGGGCGTGCTGGCCTTCCTGCTAAACTACGTGCCCAACATTGGCTCGGTCATTTCCGCCGTCCCGCCCATGATCCAGGCGCTGCTGTTCAACGGCATTTACGAATGCGTACTGGTTGGTGCGCTGTTCCTGGTGGTGCATATGGTTATTGGCAATATCCTCGAACCCCGCATGATGGGGCATCGGCTGGGATTATCGACGCTTATCGTCTTCCTCTCTTTGCTGGTATGGGGATGGCTGCTCGGCCCGGTAGGCATGCTGCTCTCTGTGCCGTTAACCAGCGTGTGTAAAATCTGGATGGAAACGACCACAGGCGGTAGCAAACTGGCAATTTTACTGGGACCCGGCAGGCCCAAAAGTCGATTACCGGGATAAACTTGCAAACAGCATGTGAAGAGTGGTACACAACCCCATTATTACTAAAGGTTAGTCCTGATATGTACCGGATCGTTCTTGGGAAAGTTTCTGTTTTAAGCGCTGGCGAACTGCCTGCCGCGATGAAAGAGCAAGCGCCGCAAGGTGTTCGCCGTGCGCGCTGGCTGGCAGGTCGCGTGCTGCTTTCCCATGCACTTTCGCCATTACCGAACATCATCTATGGCGAGCAAGGAAAACCGGCCTTTTCCGCCGATACGCCGCTGTGGTTCAATCTCAGCCACAGCGGCGATGACATCGTCCTGCTGCTCAGCGACGAAGGGGAAGTCGGCTGCGATATTGAAGTTATTCGCCCGCGCGATAACTGGCAAACGCTGGCAAATACGGTATTCAGTCTTGGGGAACACGCTGAAGTTGAAGCCGAACACCCGGAGCAACAGTTGGCGGCGTTCTGGCGCATCTGGACGCGTAAAGAAGCTATCGTGAAACAGCGCGGCGGCAGTGCCTGGCAAATCGTCAGCGTCGACAGTACCGCGCTGACCTCCTCACTCTCCGTCAGCCAGTGCCAGATCGATACCCTGAGCCTGGCGGTGTGCACCCCCACGCCGTTTACCCTGACCGCCGACGCCGTACAGCGTCTGTAATGCCCTCATTCCCGTGCGCCACCGCGCAATATCGTAAGGTTGAAATCTGATGCAACGTATCACCATCACACTTGATGACGATTTATTAGAAACGCTCGACGGCCTGAGTCAGCGCCGTGGCTACAACAACCGTTCCGAAGCGATCCGCGATATTCTGCGCGGCGCACTGGCGCAGGAAACCACTCAGGAGCACGGCACTCAGGGCTTCGCGGTACTCTCGTATGTTTATGAGCATGAGAAGCGTGACCTGGCGAGCCGCATTGTTTCTACCCAACACCACCACCACGATTTATCGGTCGCCACGCTGCACGTGCACATCAACCATGACGACTGCCTGGAAATCGCCGTACTAAAAGGCGATATGGGCGATGTACAGCATTTTGCCGATGACGTGATCTCCCAACGCGGCGTGCGCCACGGTCATTTGCAGTGCCTGCCGAAAGAAGAGTAATTGCCTGTTTCGTTGCCGGATGGCGGCTACGCCTTATCCGGCCTACTCCGTTACCGTTTGTAGGCCAGGCAAGCGAAGCCCCTGGCAATAATGTTTACGCCATCGTGCCAATCGTCTTTCTAAAGCGCAGCAGCGCTATCAGGAAGAACGCGCTGCCAATCGCCAACAGCGTCAGGAACTGCGGCCAGACGATGCCAAACCCTGCGCCGCGGTAAAGTATCGCCTGCGCGAGGCTGACAAAATGGGTAGTTGGCATAGTCAGCATTATGTCCTGCACCACCTGCGGCATGCTTTCACGCGGTGTAGAACCACCAGAGAGCATCTGTAGCGGCAGCAGTACCAGAATCATCAGTAACCCCAGTTGCGGCATAGAGCGCGCCAGCGTGCCCATAAAAATACCGATAGAGGTGGTGGCGAACAGGCTCAGCGCCACGCCCAGCATAAACAGCGGTATCGAACCTTCAATCGGTACGCCGAGCACGCCTTTTACCATCAGCATCAGCGATAAACCGGAAACCACCAGCACCACCAGACCCATCGACCAGATTTTTGCCATCATGATCTCAAACGGCGTCACCGGCATAACCAGCAGATGCTCAATGGTCCCGTGCTCGCGCTCGCGAATTAGCGCCGACCCGGTAAGCACGATCGCCAGCATGGTGATGTTGTTGATAATCGCCATCACCGCACCAAAGCGGGCGGGTTCCAGATTAGGGTTAAAGCGCATACGCATTTCCAGCGCCACCGGCGGCTCACTATTGTCACGGTAACGCGCCACAAAGCTGTTCACCTCGCCGCTGATGATATTCTGGATATAGCTGTTGCCGGTAAAGGCCTGGCTCATCCGCGTGGCATCGACGTTAACCTGAATATCCGGCTGCCGCCCGGCCAGCACATCACGCTGAAAATCAGGTGGAATGTTCACGGCGAAGGTGTAGCGCCCGGCGTCCAGTCCGGCATCCATCTCATCAGCGGTGATCATCTCCGGCGGTAAAAACCACGGGCGATAAAAGCTGTTCACAATCCGGTTCGACAACTGCGACTGGTCCATATCGGCAATAGCAATCGGCGCCAGATGCAGCGAACCCGGCAGGACGGTCGCGGAAGAATAAACCGAAATCGTGAAGGCAAAGACGATCAGCGTCAGCATCGCTTTGTCACCCAGCAGGCTGCGCAACTCTTTGATGCCGAGGTTATAAATATTGCGTAATCGGCGCATCACCCCTCCTGTTTTTTCAGCAGTAATACGCTCAGACCAATCACCACCGGAATGGCTACCACCAGCGGAATAAACAGCTGCCAGAGATCGGTCAGATCCAACGCTTTAGAGAACGTCCCACGCGCGATGGTCAGAAAATGGCTGGTCGGGTAAATTTCACCAATCCAGCGTCCAGGCCCTTCGAGCGAGGCGACCGGATCGATCATCCCAGAAAACTGCGTCGCCGGGATCAGCGTAATAATCGCCGTACCAAAAATGGCCGCGATCTGGCTTTTCATAAACGTGGAAATTAACAGACCCAGCCCGGTAGCAATGGTGACGTACAGCAGCGCGGCCAGCGTCAGGGTTAAAAAACTCCCTTTATGCGGGACGCCGAACACAAACACCGACAGCGCACACAGCAGCAGGAAGTTCAGCATCCCCAGCACGATGTACGGCAACTGTTTGCCGAGTAAAAACTCGCTGCGGGTCGTGGGCGTAACGTACAGGTTGATAATCGACCCCAGCTCTTTCTCACGCACTACGCTGAGGGCGCTGAGCATCGAGGGGATCATCATCAGCAGCAGCGGGATCACCGCCGGAACAATCGCCGGCAGACTCTTTACATCCGGGTTGTAACGATAGCGAGTTTCAATGGTCATCAGCCCGTTTTGCCCACTGGAATTGGGTTGACGCGCCATCACATCCTGCAGCCAGGTCTGATGCATCGCCTGTACGTAACCTCTGACCGTTTCAGCGCGGCTCGGCATTGCGCCATCGACCCAGACGCCAATCTTCACCGGCGTGCCACGCGCGATATCGCGGCCAAAGTTTGGCGGGATCTCTATTGCTACCGCCACTTCGCCCGAACGCATCCGTTTGTCCAGCTCGTCATAGCTGGTGAGCGGCGGCTGTTCGATAAAATAGCGCGATCCCGCCAGATTCAGCGTCCACGCCTGGCTGCTGACGGTCTGATCACGATCGAGCACCGAAAAACGCAGGTTCTCCACATCCATGCTGATGCCGTAGCCCATGATCAGCATCAGGATCACTGTGCCCATCAGCGCCAGCGTTGAACGTACCGGATCGCGTCGTAGTTCCAGCGCTTCACGGCGGCTGTAGCTGAACAACCGCCGCAGGCTAAAGCCCTGCCGCGGCGGCTGACTATTTTCATGCGCTATCGGAACATTGGCTGGCGGTAACTGAGCTTCCGGTGCCGGGCCTGCCGCTTCCTGTAACCAGGAGATAAACGCCTCTTCCAGACTGGCGGCGCCACGCTGTTTCACCAGTTCCTGCGGCGTGCCGCTGGCCAGTACTTTTCCGGCGTGCATCAGCGACATCCGGTCGCAGCGCTCCGCTTCGTTCATAAAGTGGGTGGAGATAAAAATGGTCACTTTGTCCTGCCGCGACAGATCGACCATCAGTTGCCAGAACATGTCCCTCGCCACCGGATCGACCCCGGAGGTCGGCTCATCAAGAATGAGCATTTCCGGGCGATGGATCACCGCCACCGCCAGCGACAGACGTTGACGGATCCCCAACGGCAGCGCGCCGGGCAACGCGTCTTCGACATCGGTCAGCGAAAAGCGCTCGCTCATCTCTTGTACCCGCCCGGGGATTTCTGCTTCGGGGATATGGAACAACCGCGCATGTAGTTCGAGGTTTTGCCGGACGGTCAGCTCGCTGTAGAGCGAAAACGCCTGCGACATATAGCCCACCCGGCGGCGGGTATCGATATTCTTCGGGTCAACCGCTTGCCCAAACAACCACGCCTCACCTTCGCTTGCGGGTAGCAGACCGGTGAGCATCTTCATGGTGGTGGATTTACCGCAGCCATTGGAGCCGAGAAAACCGAAGATTTCCCCGCGCGGAATACGAAAGTTAACGTGGTCAACGGCGACAAACTTACCGAAGCGCATAGTCAGGTCTTTCGCCTCGATGGCAATCTCTTCCTGCTCAGCGTGATACGGCGGGATCACCACCGGCTTATGCGCCTGGCGCTGGGCTTCAGGTAGCAGCGCGATAAACGCCTGCTCCAGCGTGTTGCTGTTGGTTTGTTCGCGTAACTGCTGGGCGCTCCCGGTGGCTAACACCTCCCCGGCGTTCATCGCTACCAGCCAGTCAAAGCGCTCGGCTTCTTCCATGTAAGCGGTCGCAACCAGCACGCTCATGTTGGTCTGCCGCTGGCGAATGCTGTTAATTAGATCCCAGAACTGGGCACGGGACAGCGGATCGACACCGGTGGTGGGTTCATCGAGAATTAACAGTTCCGGGTCGTGGATTAACGCGCAGCACAATCCCAGTTTTTGCTTCATCCCGCCCGAGAGTTTCCCGGCGGGACGGTCGCGAAACGGTGCCAGGCCGGTGCTGTTCAGCAGCTCGGTAATCCGCGCTTCGCGTTCCGCTTTATCATGACCAAACAGCCGGGCAAAGAAATCGACGTTCTCATACACCGACAGCGTATGGTACAGGTTTTTCCCTAACCCCTGCGGCATCCAGGCAATGCGCGGGCAGACATCCCGTCGATGTTTTGGGTCGCGCATATCGCCGCCCAGCACCATCACGTTGCCGTGTTCAATGACCCGCGCGCCGGAGATGAGCGACAGCAGGCTCGATTTTCCGACGCCATCCGGGCCAATAAGCCCCACCATACAGCGGGCAGGGATATCCAGCGTGATGTTGTTCAGCGCGACCGTTTTCCCGTAATGCTGACTCACGCCGTCAAGGTGCGCCACGGGAGGAACGGGAACCAGCGCCAGATGCGTCATTGCGGCAACCTCACCACCAGGTCGTCAGGCCAGGGGTGATTTTCATCAACACGCACCCACGCCATGCCCGGCAGACCGGTTTTCACGTACTCCAGATGCTGCTGCAACAGCTCTGGCGGGATACGCGCTTTAACGCGGAACATCAGCTTCAGCCGTTCATCACTGGTTTCGACCGTTTTCGGCGTGAACTGCGCGACGCTAGCCACAAAGCTAATGGTCGCCGGAATACGCAGATCCGGCGCAGCATCCAGCACCAGGCGAGCTTCACCGCCAATCTTCAATAAACCAGCCTGTTCGGTAGGTAAGAAGAACGTCATGTAGACATCGCTGAGATCGACCATGTTCAGTACGCGCCCGCCCGCGGAAAGCACCTCGCCCGGTTCAGCGACGCGGTACTGCACACGACCATCGCGCGGGGCTTTCAGCTCGCTGTCATCAATATCAGCGGCAATGCGACGTTCGGTGGCCTGCGCGGCTTCTACGCGGGTTTGCGCCTGAATGATGCTGGTACGAGCGGCTTCAATTGCGGCTTTTGCCGCAGAGACCTGCGCCTTTGCGGATTCCAGTGCCGCGCGAGCACTTTCAGCCGCGGCCCTGTCGTCATCCAGCTGTTGCTCGGATACAGCCCCACGCTGGGATAGAGAACGGGAGCGAACGTGACGTTTAGAGACCGACTGCAGTTCCGCCTCGCGCTGTTTTACCACCGACTGCGCGGCTCGCATTTCACTTTGCCGCTGTTCCAGCAGCGCTCGTGCCGCCGCCACCGCGCTTTCGGCTTCTTTGATTTGCGCGACAGCTTCCAGCCGCTGCTCCTGCAGCACGCGGGTATCCATTTTCGCCAGCACCTCGCCCTGACGAACGAACTGCCCTTCCGATACGAGGATTGTGTCAATTCGTCCGGCAATCTTGGTGGCAATATCCACTTCGGTAGCTTCTATTCTGCCGTTGCTGGCCGCGAAACCTTCCGGAATCCCCGCAGGACGCAACATCCACCATGCTATTGCAGCAACCACCACCACAATACCCGCGCCCCACCACACCAGATGACGCTTAATCTTTTCCATATCCGACCCGCCGTAATCCCTGTTATCAAACGATGCGTGTCACAAAGCCCACTGAACAGCTATTCAGCGGGAGATTCCATCCGGGATGAGAAGGAATGAGAAATAATGGCCAGAGTGCGGACAGGCGTAATAGCAACGCACGCCGCGAAGGAAGTGAGTGACGAAAATGCTGTGAAATCGGGTAGTAATGTTGTCATCATCAGCGTTCCTGGCCGGAAATGAAACACGCATACTCATAACTGCTGTCTATTGAATACTAACACCTGGATTCAATATGTCTATTCGGTTGTCGTTTCCAGTTCAGCCCTGGCACAAGAAATATTTCGTATATCAACGATTGATAAACAATCGCAACTATAAACATAATCAATGATTAGGCATCCTTATAATAGCGGCTCATTTACCGATCTCGTTATGGCGAGGCTCCTGTACAAATACAAGTTACCGCCCTGCTGGTATCGAGAGAGACCACTCAGGGAAATACAGGCATCCATCGAATCAAGGTGTTGCCAAGGTAACTTCTGACGATTTCACCATCGGGCAGATACGTTGTTCAGTGCTAAAACCAGGACGTAGGGATCTGCCTGCGCTAACCCTGTCTTGTTCGCCCCTATGAGAGATTTTTATAGGGAATTACACCATGTCATCTATGCCACTCTGCGCCGCTCATCATCCTATGCCGGATTTCAACGGCGACGCTATCGCCCAATATATGCGCACCGATTTTATTACTCTGCCGGACCATCTCAGCGTGAACGGCGCTCGCGAGTACTTTGTCTCCCAACTCACAACGGATGACATCCCAGGCCAGGTCTTTGTTGTGGCCGGAAAAGCGCTGCGCGGGGTGTTATCCATCAAGCGCTTATTGCAGGAAAAAGATACGTCGCTGAACATCAACCATCTTACGGACAGCTGTTTATTTCATGTAAAGCCTGATGATGAACGGGCGCAGGTCGTTGCCGAGTTAGCCGAACGCGAAGTCGATCTGGTTGCTGTCGTTGAGAGAGGTGAGCTGGTCGGTTGTCTGATGGAAAAAGAGATCGCTCATCTACAGGAAGATGATGTTACTGAAGACGTTCAGCTTCAGGGCGCCACGCTACCGCTGGAAAAACCCTATCTGGAAATTAGTCCGTGGACATTGTGGAAAAAACGTTCGGTCTGGCTCCTGCTGCTGTTTGTCGCAGAAGCCTATACCAGCAGCGTGCTTCAGCATTTTGAAGAGGCGCTGGAATCCGCAATTGCCCTGGCCTTTTTTATTCCGCTATTAATTGGTACTGGCGGCAACAGCGGTACGCAGATCACTTCGACGCTGGTACGTTCAATGGCGCTGGGAGAAGTGCGGCTGCGCGATATGGGCCGGGTGATCCGCAAAGAAGTTTCAACTTCGCTGCTGATCGCTCTGACGCTGGGCCTGGCAGGGTGCTTACGCGCGTGGATGATGGGCATCGGCATGGAAATCACGCTGATCGTCAGCCTGACGCTGGTTTGCATTACGCTGTGGAGCGCCGTGGTGTCATCAGTGATCCCCATGGTGCTCAAGCGTATCGGCATTGATCCCGCCGTGGTTTCGGCCCCGTTTATCGCCACGCTTATCGACGGTACCGGGTTAATTATCTACTTTAAAATCGCCCAGCACTTTCTTGGTCTGAACTAATGATAACGCCCGGCAGCTCAGGTTGTCGGGCGTCACAGTCAGGCTGGCGCTAAATCTTGCGCACACGCCCAGGCACTCGACCATGCCCACTGGAAGTTATAGCCTCCCAACCAGCCGGTAACGTCCATCACTTCGCCGATAAAATAGAGTCCCGGCACTTTACGTGCTTCCATCGTGCGCGATGAAAGCTCATTGGTATCAACGCCGCCCAGCGTGACTTCAGCGGTACGATACCCTTCCGTACCGTTCGGCTGCACCCGCCAATCGGTCAGCGTCTCAACCAGCGTTTGTTGATCGCGCACGTTAAGCTGTTTCAGCGAGACGTCCGGGATTTGCCCTAACTGCTGTAAACATTCCACCAGACGTTTTGGCAACTGCATAGCAAGCGTATTCTTTAAGCTCTGATTAGGGTGGGCGCTGCGTTGGTCATCGAGGAAGCTCGCAAGGTCAACATCCGGCAACAAATTAATGCTGACAAATTCGCCTGGCTGCCAAAAACTGGAAATCTGCAGTACGGCCGGACCAGAAAGCCCGCGGTGTGTAAAGAGCAGATTTTCACGAAAGACGGTGCCGTCCTCGGCGGTGATAACAGAGGAGACCGACACGCCAGAGAGCACCTGAAGCTGCTCCAGCAGTGGCTTATGCAACGTAAAGGGCACCAGCCCTGCGCGCGTTGGCAATACGTTCAGACCGAACTGTTCGGCAATTTTATAACCAAACGGCGTTGCCCCCAGACCCGGCATAGAGAGACCACCGGAGGCAATAACCAGCTTTTTCGTGCCCACGGTCATCCCGTTCAATTCGAGAATGAAATCATCACCCTCTCGCTCGACGCTCAGGACTTCGCTACGTAACCGCATAGTTACGTTACCTTTTTCACACTCGGCCACCAGCATATCGACAATTTGTTGGGCGGAATCATCGCAGAACAGCTGACCCAACGTTTTTTCGTGCCAGGCAATACCGTGTTTGCCCACCAGGTCGATAAAATCCCACTGCGTGTAACGCGCCAGCGCCGATTTGCAAAAATGGGGGTTTTGGCTCAAATAGGCGGCAGGCTCGACATAAAGATTGGTAAAGTTGCAGCGTCCCCCGCCAGACATGAGAATCTTACGCCCTGGCTTTTTACCATTATCAATCAGCAGTACGCGACTACCTGCTTGTCCTGCCTGCGCGGCACAAAACATACCCGCTGCGCCAGCGCCTATAATAACGGTATCAAACCTTTCCACGTTGCGATCCTCTCTAAAAAGCGGGTGTGAATTGTAAAGATTCCTCAGTGGTCGCACCAGCACCAAACTACCGATAAAGGGTATTTATCTGAAATATATAGGATAATTCTTTAGTGGTGTAAAACAAAGCAGGAGACAAATCAAAAAAACTCTATATTTCACTTTGCCCGCGCCGCCAAAGTCACTGATAATGCGCCGCGTTCATGTCCTCAAAATGGCGTAACGTCCTATGCTACATTTGTTTGCTGGCCTGGATTTACATACCGGGCTTTTACTATTGCTTGCTCTGGCTTTTGTGCTGTTCTACGAAGCGATTAACGGCTTTCATGATACAGCCAATGCTGTCGCAACCGTGATCTATACCCGTGCAATGCGTTCGCAATTGGCGGTGGTCATGGCTGCGGTGTTCAACTTCTTTGGTGTTTTGCTGGGCGGTCTCAGCGTGGCGTATGCCATCGTGCATATGCTGCCAACGGATCTGCTGCTCAATATGGGATCGTCACATGGCCTCGCCATGGTGTTCTCCATGCTGCTGGCGGCAATTATCTGGAACCTGGGTACCTGGTACTTTGGTTTGCCTGCATCCAGCTCCCACACGCTGATTGGCGCCATTATCGGTATTGGTTTAACCAATGCGCTGATGACCGGCACTTCTGTGGTAGATGCACTTAACATTCCGAAAGTAATGGGTATTTTTGCCTCGCTTATCATCTCGCCGATTGTCGGCCTGGTGGTTGCAGGTGGTCTTATTTTCATTCTGCGTCGCTACTGGAGCGGTACGAAAAAACGTGCCCGTATCCACCTGACGCCAGCAGAACGTGAAAAGAAAGATGGCAAGAAAAAGCCGCCGTTCTGGACGCGTATTGCCCTAATCCTCTCCGCTATCGGCGTGGCGTTCTCTCATGGCGCTAACGACGGGCAGAAAGGCATTGGTCTGGTGATGCTGGTGCTGATTGGCGTAGCGCCTGCGGGCTTCGTGGTGAATATGAATGCTTCCGGTTACGAGATTACCCGTACCCGTGATGCCATCAATAACGTCGAAGTCTTCTTCCAGCAGCGTCCTGACCTGCTTAAACAGGCCACAGGCGTAGACCAGTTGATTCCGTCCCCGACGGACGCGGCTCCAGCGACGACGACAGAGTTCCATTGCCACCCGGCGAATACCATCAACGCGCTGGAACGTGCGAAAGGTATGCTGGCGAACCTGGAAACCTACGACAAGTTAAGCGTCGAACAGCGTGGTCAGCTGCGCCGTATTATGCTGTGCATCTCTGATACCACGGATAAAGTGGTTAAGCTGCCTGGCGTAAGCACTGACGATCAGCGTCTGCTGAAAAAACTGAAAGCTGACATGCTGAGCACCATTGAGTATGCGCCTATCTGGATCATTATGGCCGTCGCACTTGCGCTGGGCATTGGTACCATGATCGGCTGGCGTCGCGTAGCCACCACCATTGGTGAGAAAATCGGTAAGAAAGGCATGACCTATGCCCAGGGGATGTCGGCACAGATGACTGCCGCAGTCTCTATCGGTCTCGCCAGTTACACCGGTATGCCCGTTTCCACCACCCACGTTCTCTCTTCTTCCGTTGCGGGGACGATGGTTGTTGATGGCGGCGGTTTACAGCGTAAAACGGTGACCAGCATTCTGATGGCCTGGGTCTTCACCCTGCCAGCCGCAATTCTTCTTTCCGGCGGGCTTTACTGGCTCTCTCTGAAGCTTATCTAAGCGAATGCACGGTAAAAAAGCGGGTCAGTTTTCTGACCCGCTTTTTTTGTATCTGTCGTTGGCATCAGTGCCAGATAATCAGCGCAACCATGCTGATTAGCACCAGGCCACATAGCGCGCTGGTGAGGATGAACTGACCGCGAACCCGCTCACAGCGGCGAATAAACTCATCATCATGATGATCGCGGTAACGCTGAGCGTAGATATACCACACCAGACGCATCTGCTTGTTCGGTTGCCCATGCGAGGTAAAAAAGCCCCCACCATCTACATACTGGTAAAGCAATGGATCGCAACCACGAAGTACCACTAACAGTGCGCGTAACGAAGAAAAATAGCGCGCCATATTAACAATGCAAACGACACATAAAGCCCAGAACAATGCAATGGTGCTTATCATACCTCCTCCCCGGCGACCCGCCCACGGAACTCCTTTCCGGGACTACCGCTCCCCGATACCCTGCCAAACCATTCAGTGAAGAGTACAGCCGAACCGTTCGTATTAGTATCACGCATCCGAACGCCTCTCTAGATAGTGTAGGAGATTAGTTAATTTTTTTGCCAGAAGGTTAATCGCTATCAATGCAATTAACTAAAAAATTTGTTTAACTGCTTGGCAAGCAAGGCGGATTGACGGATTATCCTGGTCGCTATAATGTAAGGATAGTCCTTATATGGTACGTTTTTACGACTGGGCTAGCCCCGCGCGCAAGGTTCGCAGGATGCGGATGACGCGGCGGCAGGTAAACGCCAGCAGGCTAGTCATCGACAACTTATGGAAGGAGTAACACTATGGCTTATAAACACATTCTTATCGCGGTTGATCTTTCTCCGGAAAGCAAAGTTCTGGTTGAAAAAGCGGTCTCTATGGCGCGGCCTTACAATGCTAAAGTCTCCCTTATCCACGTTGACGTAAACTATTCCGACCTGTACACCGGGCTTATCGACGTGAATCTGGGCGACATGCAGAAACGCATTTCTGAAGAAACCCACCACGCGCTAACCGAGCTTTCCACCAACGCAGGCTACCCTATCACCGAAACCCTGAGCGGTAGCGGCGACCTGGGTCAGGTTCTGGTTGATGCCATCAAAAAATACGACATGGATCTGGTCGTTTGTGGTCATCACCAGGATTTCTGGAGCAAGCTAATGTCCTCCGCGCGCCAACTGATCAACACTGTCCACGTCGACATGCTGATTGTTCCGCTGCGTGACGACGAAGAAGCATAAAACGCTGGCCGTCGGGAGATAACCCGACGCGCTACAAGTCGTTAAGCCTGTAAACGCCCGCCTTTGCGGGCGTTTTTGTTTTTATCATTCAGACACAATTAGTACATCAATCCAACAAATAAATCATAATTAGTGTGATCAACTAATTGGATCGAAAACTATCTCTATAATACTCTACTCCTGCGGCCAATAACCGCAGTCTATAACAAAATAAGACTTTTTCGGCGCGTTTAAGCATACGCGTTCATACTTTTCGGGATGGCTTTGAAAGGCGATGGAATATGAATAAAACTGCACCTACGGGCTTGCTGCAGCAACCTCGTCCGTTCTTCATGATCTTCTTTGTGGAATTATGGGAACGATTTGGCTATTACGGCGTTCAGGGCATCCTGGCGGTATTTTTTGTTAAGCAGCTCGGTTTTTCGCAGGAACAGGCATTTGTCACCTTTGGTGCATTTGCCGCGCTGGTCTACGGCCTGATCTCGATCGGCGGCTACGTCGGCGACCATCTGTTAGGTACCAAGCGCACGCTGGTACTCGGCGCCATTGTGCTGGCGATCGGCTACTTCATGACCGGGATGTCACTGCTTAAGCCCGACCTGATTTTTATTGCTTTGGGTACCATTGCCGTCGGTAATGGGCTGTTTAAAGCCAACCCGGCAAGCCTGCTGTCAAAATGCTATCCACCGAAAGACGCCCGTCTGGACGGTGCTTTCACCCTGTTTTATATGTCGATTAACATCGGTTCACTGCTGTCGTTGTCGCTGGCACCGGTGATTGCCGATAAGTTTGGCTATGCGGTGACCTATAATCTGTGCGGGGCCGGGCTTATTGTCGCGCTGTTGGTCTACTTTGCCTGCCGTGGAATGGTGAAGAATATCGGTTCAGAGCCAGACCATAAGCCGCTGAATTTCCGTAATCTATTCTGCGTGCTGGCCGGAACGGTAGTGATGGTATTTATCTGCGCCTGGCTGATGCACAACGTGCAGATTGCCAACCTGGTGCTGATCGTCCTGTCGATTGCCGTGACGATCATCTTCTTCCGTCAGGCCTTCAAACTGGATAAAACCGGGCGCAACAAAATGTTTGTGGCCTTTATCCTGATGCTGGAAGCGGTGGTGTTCTACGTGCTGTACGCGCAGATGCCAACTTCGCTGAACTTCTTTGCTATCAATAACGTGCACCATGAAATTCTTGGTTTCGCCATCAACCCGGTAAGCTTCCAGGCGCTGAACCCGTTCTGGGTGGTACTGGCGAGTCCGGTACTGGCCGCAATCTATACCCGTCTGGGCAACAAAGGTAAAGACCTGACCATGCCGATGAAGTTTACGCTCGGTATGTTCCTGTGCTCGCTGGGTTTCCTGACCGCCGCTGCAGCCGGAATGTGGTTTGCCGATGCGCAGGGGCTGACGTCGCCGTGGTTTATCGTGCTGGTGTATCTGTTCCAGAGCCTGGGTGAACTGCTGATTAGCGCCCTGGGGCTGGCTATGGTCGCCGCTCTCGTGCCACAACACCTGATGGGCTTTATTCTCGGGATGTGGTTCCTGACCCAGGCAGCAGCCTTCCTGATGGGGGGTTATGTCGCGACGTTCACCGCCGTACCAGAGAACATCACCGACCCGCTGCAAACGCTGCCTATCTATACCAACGTCTTCAGTAAGATTGGTCTGGTGACCCTGGCCGTAACGGTGGTGATGGCGATTATGGTGCCATGGCTGAACCGCATGATTAATACGCCGAGCACCGAACAATAACCTTCAGTGCCGGATGGTGGCTATTGCCCTATCCGGCATTTTCACTCACTACCCTTTACGCGCGTCTATCCACTCCTGCACTTCCACCACAAAGGTGTCCGGCGCTTTGCGGTACATTTTGCGCGCCAAGTCCAGAATCGTATGCTGACCGAGCGCTTCTTCCATCCGCTGCTGGGCCATGTCCATTACCGAACGCACACCACAAATGCCTTCACAGGCCCACTCTGGTGGATGCTCCTCAAATACCGCCAACCGCTGGCGAATTTCACGACATTCAAAGATGCGCTTATCACCATCAATAGCATTCACCACATCCAGCACAGTGATGTGTTCAGCAGGTTTAGCTAACTGGAAACCACCGCCCTTGCCTTCAATGCTGCGCACCAGACCCGCTTTGGACAGACGGGTGAAAATTTTTGCCAGATAGTCATATGGCACACTTTGCAGTTCGGCAATTTCCCGCACGCTCATATCCCGCGCGTCGCCCTTACTGTCGACCATACACATCAGGCTATGAATGCCGTACTCAACCCCAGAACTGTAGAATGCCATTCTCTTATCTCAGTAAAAATTAATCTGAGTTTATTGTAGCTTTTTCGTTTCACTCATTCCAGACAGCAAAGTAACCCCTCTTCACAATAAAACTTTAAATACATATTTATCAAATAGATAATAAAAAATCCTCACCCTTTGAGGCAAAAAGGAGTTCAATCGCATTGCAATTCATAACTACGACAAATAAAATCCGAGTAAATAACTCGTAGTCACCAGTGAGAAAACTCCAATGCGTAAACAAATTCTGATCGTGGGCGCCGGCTTTGCCGGTATGTGGGCAGCATTAAGCGCCGCACGACTGGCGGATAAACATCAGCAGGCCATTGATATTACAGTAATTGCGCCACAGCCAGAGCTGCGTGTCCGCCCACGTTTTTATGAAAGCGCCGTTCATACGCTGGTCGCACCACTGCAACCGCTGTTTGACGTTACCGGCGTCAACTTCCTGCAAGGTCACGTCGAGCAAATCCTCCCGGACTCTAAAGAGGTGAGCTGGAAAGATGCCAACGGTGACATTCATCTGCGCCGCTACGACCGCCTGGTGCTTGCCAGCGGAAGTCACGTAAACCGCGACGCCGTCACCGGTGCCGCCGAGCACGCGTTTGACCTCGACCAACTTGAGAGCGCCGCCGTACTGGAGCAGCACATTAACGATCTGGCATTACAACCGGAAAGTGAGGCTCGCAATACGGTAGTGGTCTGCGGCGGCGGCTTTACCGGCATTGAAATGGCGCTGGAATTACCAGGTCGTTTGCGCGAAATATTGGGCGCTGATGCTAAGACCAGAGTTGTCGTAGTTGAACGCGGCGCTCAGCCGGGTGGACGCTGGAGCCAGGAATTACGTGACGTGATTATCGAAGCCTCTGCTGAACTGGGCGTCGAGTGGCTGGTCAATGCGGAAGTAGAGTGCGTGGATGCCTCTGGCGTCACGCTGAAAGATGGACAGGTGATTTCTTCCCAGACAGTTATCTGGACCGTCGGCGTACAGGCTAATAGCCTGACAGCACAGATTAACGCCCCGCGCGATCGCCAGGGCCGTCTGCATGTCAATGCCAATCTACAGGTTGTGGGTCACAATGATATCTACGCCACTGGCGATGTAGCCTATGCCGCCACCGACGACAAAGGCAATCATGCGCTGATGACCTGCCAGCACGCCATCTTGCTGGGTAAATTCGCCGGTAATAATGCCGCGGCAGACCTGTTAAACATAACACCACTGCCATATCGTCAGGAAAACTACGTCACCTGCCTGGATCTTGGTGCCTGGGGTGCGGTGTATAGCGAAGGATGGGATCAGCAGGTGAAACTGACGCGCGCAGAAGCGAAAAAGCTGAAGGTGTCGATTGTCAGCGAGCTGATTTACCCGCCGAAGGCGGACCGCGCGGTAGCGTTTGAGATTGCCGATCCGCTGGCACCGTTTGTTTAACCCATGATGCCGGATGCGGCTACCGCCTTATCCGGCCTACTAACGGCACCGAACTGTAGACCCGATAAGCGTAGCGCCATCGGGCACTATAGCTGACCATCTGGCCTATGCCGTTCCCGCATAAATATCGAACCGATGCCCTTTTGTAACTACCGCGTTCGGCGTGGCGACATCCGCCAGCGGCGGCGCGTAGTCCGGACGCTTCACCACCACTCGTTTGGTGGCTAACTGACGAGCAGGCTCCAGCAGCCCATCCGCATCCAGATCCGGCCCCACCAGCGACTGAAACACGCGCATCTCTTTTTTCACCAGCGCGCTTTTCTGCTTATGTGGGAACATCGGGTCGAGGTACACCACCTGCGGGCGCGGCGTGATATCGGTTAACGCCGTCAGGCTCGACGCGTGAATCAACTGCAAACGCTCCTGCAGCCACGGACCGATTTCCGGGTCGGCATACCCGCGCGCCAGGCCATCGTCAAGCAGCGCAGCAACCACCGGATTACGTTCCAGCATTCGTACGCGACAGCCTACCGAGGCCAGTACAAACGCATCGCGCCCCAGCCCTGCGGTTGCATCGACCACATCCGGCAGGTAATCGCCTTTAATGCCGACCGCCTTCGCCACCGCTTCACCGCGGCCACCGCCAAACTTGCGCCGATGGGCCATCGCACCGCCCACGAAATCGACGAAGATACCGCCGAGCTTAGGTTCATCGCGTTTGCGCAGCTCCAGATGTGCTGTCGTCATCACCAGCGCCATCAGGTTATCTTCATCGTGTTCCAGTCCCCAGCGGGCGGCCAGAACAGATAAGGCGCCGTCTCCGGCGCCTGTTTCATCGACTAAGCAGATTTTCACGTGAATAATCAGCCTTTAATCCCGTAATGCTCCAGCATTGCATCCAGCTGTGGTTCACGGCCACGGAAGCGCTTGAACAGTTCCATCGGCTCTTCAGAACCGCCACGGGTGAGGATGTTATCGAGGAACGATTGTCCGGTTTGACGGTTGAAAATCCCTTCATCTTCGAAACGAGAGAAGGCATCTGCCGCCAGCACGTCGGCCCACAGATAGCTGTAGTAACCCGCCGCGTAGCCACCAGCAAAAATGTGGCTGAAGGCATGTGGGAAGCGGCCCCAGGTTGGGCCCGGCACCACTGCGACCTGTTTTTTAATTTCCGCCAGCGTGTCGAGGATTTTAGCCCCTTGCTGCGGGTTAAATTCCGCGTGCAGACGGAAATCAAACAGACCGAACTCCAGTTGACGCAGAATAAACAGCGCCGCCTGGTAGTTTTTCGCCGCCAGCATTTTATCCAGCAGTTCCTTCGGCAGCGGTTCACCGGTCTCAAAGTGACCAGAGATAAACGCCAACGCTTCCGGCTCCCAACACCAGTTTTCCATAAACTGGCTCGGGAGTTCGACCGCATCCCATGGCACACCGTTGATACCGGAAACGCCCGCGGTTTCGATACGGGTCAGCATATGGTGCAGACCGTGGCCGAACTCGTGGAACAGGGTAATCACTTCATCGTGGGTAAACAGCGCGGGTTTGCCGTTCACCGGACGGTTAAAGTTACAGGTCAGGTAGGCAACCGGTTTTTGCAACGTGCCGTCACTTTTACGCATCTGGCCGACGCAGTCGTCCATCCACGCCCCGCCGCGTTTATGTTCACGGGCGTATAGATCGAGGTAGAAGCTGCCGCGCAGCTCGTTATTTTCGTCATACAGCTCGAAGAAACGAACTTCCGGGTGCCAGACGTCAACATCGGTGCGCTCTTTGGCAGTGATGCCATAAATACGTTTAACCACTTCAAACAGACCGTTAACGGCTTTGTTCTCCGGGAAATAAGGACGAAGCTGCTCGTCACTGATGCTGTAGAGGTGTTGTTTTTGTTTCTCGCTATAGTAGGCGATGTCCCACGGCTGAAGCTCATCAACGCCAAATTCCGCTTTGGCGAAGGCGCGCAACTGGGCCAGCTCTTTCTCCCCTTGCGGACGGGCACGTTTCGCCAGATCGGTCAGGAAGTCGAGGACCTGCTGCGGGTTTTCCGCCATTTTGGTAGCCAGAGATTTAAAGGCGTAGCTTTCAAAGCCCAGCAGCTGTGCCAGTTCGTGGCGCAGCGCAAGGATCTCTTCCATTATCGGGCTGTTGTCCCATTTGCCAGCGTTCGGCCCCTGGTCAGACGCGCGCGTGGAGTAAGCGCGATACATCTCTTCACGCAGTCCCTGGTTGTCACAGTAGGTCATCACCGGCAGGTAGCTTGGGATATCCAGCGTTAACAGATAGCCTTCCTGCTCTTTGGCTTCCGCCTGGGCCTTCGCCGCAGCCAGCGCGCTTTCCGGCATACCAGCCAGCTCGGCTTCATCGGTGACTAACTTCGTCCAGCCCATCGTGGCATCAAGGACGTTATTGCTGTACAAGTTGCCGAGTTCAGACAGACGGGTGGCGATTTCACCATAACGCTGCTGTTTTTCCTTCGGCAGACCGATACCAGAAAGCTCAAAATCGCGCAGCGCGTTATCGACCGCTTTTTTCTGCGCGGTACTCAGGGTGGCGTAATGATCGCCATCACGCAGGTCGCGGTACGCTTTGTACAGACCTTCATGTTGTCCAACCCAGGTGCTGTATTCAGACAGCAGCGGCAGCGTTTGTTCGTAGGCTTCACGCAGTTCCGGGCTGTTTTTCACCGAGTTCAGGTGGCTAACAGGAGAGAAAATACGCCCCAGCACATCGTCAACTTCCGCCAACGGCTGGCAGAGATTTTCCCAGGTGTATGGCGCGCCCTGCGCAACCACACGTTCAACGTTTTCGCGGCAATCGTTCAGCGCCTTAGTGACGGCAGGCACGACATGCTCAGGCTGAATTTTAGAAAACGGCGGCAGTTCGAAGGGAGTCAGCAATGGATTGGTCATTAGCGCGGTCCTGTTGAAAAGAGTGAATGAAGCGCGTATCCGGCGCTGTGCATATTAATTTGTACAATGGGGTTAAGTGTAGAGGATTTCAATGCTAACCGTGACGGAAAGACGCCCGGTGGTGCTGCGCTTACCGGGCCTACGGGTAATCTGTGCCGATCTGCTGTAAACTGTGGCAAATCGTCATTTCAGCGGAATTTCATTACCCATGCTCAGTTATCGCCACAGTTATCACGCAGGCAACCACGCCGACGTCCTGAAACACACCGTCCAGAGCCTGATCATTGAATCGCTCAAAGAGAAAGAAAAACCGTTTCTCTATCTGGACACCCATGCTGGTGCTGGCCGTTATCAGCTGAGCAGTGAGCATGCCGAACGTACCGGTGAATATCTGGAAGGGATCGCCCGTATCTGGCAGCAGGACGATTTGCCTGCCGAACTGGAACCCTACATTGGCGTGGTGCAACACTTCAACCGTAGCGGTCAGTTGCGCTACTACCCGGGCTCTCCGTTAATTGCTCGCCAGCTGCTGCGCGAACAGGATAGCCTGCAATTAACTGAACTGCACCCGAGTGATTTTCCTCTGCTGCGCGGCGAATTCCAGAAAGATGAGCGCGCACGCGTGGCCAAAGCCGATGGTTATCAGCAGCTGAAAGCAAAATTGCCACCGGTTTCACGTCGTGGGCTGATCCTTATCGATCCACCCTACGAAATCAAAAGCGACTACCAGGCGGTGGTCACCGGTATTAACGAAGGCTACAAGCGTTTCGCGACCGGCACCTATGCGCTGTGGTATCCGGTGGTTCTGCGCCAACAAATCAAGCGCATGATCCACGATCTCGAAGACACCGGCATCCGCAAAATTCTGCAAATTGAACTGGCGGTGCGCCCGGACAGCGATCAGCGCGGTATGACAGCGTCTGGCATGATTGTGATTAACCCGCCGTGGAAGCTGGAGCAGCAGATGAACAACGTTCTGCCGTGGTTGCACAGCAAACTGGTTCCGGCAGGAACCGGTCATACCTCGGTAAGCTGGATCGTGCCGGAGTAATCGCAGCCATCGGTGGAACCTTTTAATATCAGGTATACAATCGCGAATATTTTGGCGGATGGCGTAACGCTTCTCCGCCCTACAATGAACATGAAGGAGCGGTCATGACCAAGCACTATGATTACATCGCTATTGGCGGCGGCAGCGGCGGTATTGCCTCCATTAACCGTGCAGCAATGTACGGCCAGAAATGCGCACTCATTGAAGCCAAAGAGTTAGGCGGAACCTGCGTTAACGTGGGCTGCGTACCAAAGAAAGTGATGTGGCATGCCGCCCAGGTTCGCGAAGCGATCCACATGTACGGGCCGGATTACGGTTTCGACACCACCATCAATAAGTTCGACTGGGATAAACTGATCGCCACGCGTACCGCTTATATCGATCGTATTCATACCTCGTATGACAATGTGCTGGGCAAAAATAATGTCGATGTGATTAAAGGTTTTGCCCGCTTTGTGGATGCCAAAACCATTGAAGTGAACGGTGAAACCATTACTGCCGATCATATTTTGATTGCTACCGGTGGTCGCCCGAGCCATCCGAACATTCCGGGTGTGGAATACGGGATCGACTCCGATGGCTTCTTTGAGCTGCCCGCGCTGCCGAAGCGCGTTGCGGTCGTCGGCGCAGGTTACATCGCCGTTGAGCTGGCAGGCGTGATTAACGGCCTGGGTGCCCAAACGCATCTGTTCGTGCGTAAACACGCGCCGCTACGCAGCTTCGACCCGATGATCGTCGACACGCTGGTTGAAGTGATGAACGCCGAAGGCCCGACTCTGCATACTCACGCGATTCCGAAAGCGGTCATTAAAAACGCTGACGGCAGCCTGACCCTGCAACTGGAAGATGGTCGTAGCGAAACGGTAGATTGCCTGATTTGGGCAATTGGTCGTGAACCAGCCACTGATAACTTCAACCTGGCAGCGACTGGCGTGAAAACCAATGAAAAAGGCTACATCGTCGTTGATAAATTCCAGAACACCAGCGTGCCGGGTATTTATGCCGTCGGCGATAATACCGGCGCCGTTGAGCTGACGCCGGTTGCCGTTGCCGCGGGCCGTCGCCTGTCCGAGCGTCTGTTTAACAACAAACCGGACGAACATCTGGACTACAGCAACATCCCCACTGTGGTCTTCAGCCATCCGCCAATTGGCACCGTCGGCCTGACCGAGCAGCAGGCTCGCGAACAGCACGGCGATGACCAGGTAAAAGTGTATAAATCATCGTTTACCGCGATGTATACCGCTGTCACCACGCACCGTCAGCCGTGCCGCATGAAGCTGGTTTGCGTCGGTCCGGAAGAGAAGATTGTCGGTATTCACGGTATTGGTTTTGGAATGGATGAAATGCTGCAAGGCTTCGCGGTCGCACTGAAAATGGGCGCAACCAAGAAAGACTTTGATAACACCGTTGCGATTCACCCAACGGCAGCAGAAGAGTTCGTTACCATGCGTTAATCAGTAAAAGACCACCTTCTTAGAAGGTGGCTTTTGAAAATGCCCCCTGTAAGGGGGGCTACTTTCACCTTTCGCTTACTACTCTAGCAATTCCATCTGTTGTTCATGTGTTTGTTCCGTTTTCTCCTGATGCCGCACATATCTTCTGATAATTTCCTCGTTCACTCCTACCGTATATACAAAGTAACCACGCGACCAAAAATGGTTTCCCCAGAGCTTCTTCCTGATGTGTGGAAAACGATTGTAGAGCCTGATGGCACTGCGACCTTTCAAATGGCCCATTAGCGTTGATATTGAGATTTTAGGTGGGACGATGACGACTAGATGTACATGATCTGGCTGGACATTTAACTCCAGAACTTCACAATCCTTGATTCCGCAGAGAATGTAGATTGTCCTGTAAAGCTCCTTGCCCAGCTTGTCTTTGAGGATCCTGAATCGATATTTTGGTGTCCAGACTATGTGGTATTTGCAACGCCAATATACATGTGATGAACTCCTGTAAAGCCCCATGTTGGTTTGTCTCCTTTTACTTGTGGTGAGTAAGCAGAGATATTCCGGCATGGGCATTCTTCAGGCTATAGCCTTACAGGATCAATCACCACCTCCCTAGGAGGTGGTTTAGGGGTGACAATAAAATACCGGATGGCGCTTTGCCATCCGGTTTTCTCTTATTTACCCTGCATATACGGCGTATACACCCCGTTCAGACTCTCAAGAAACGCCACGATATCGTCGATATCTTCCTGCGGCAGTTCTTTACCCACCTGATAACGCAGCATCAGTTTTACCGCACCGTCGAGCGTAGGCACATCACCTCGATGGAAATAAGGCGCGGTCAGCGCAACGTTACGCAAGCCAGGGACTTTTTGACGCAGCTTGTCACGTAATTCATTAGTGACGTTCATGCGGCCAATATCTGCGGCAGTGACCTCGCCGAAATTAAAGTCCTTTTTCAAACCCAATGGCTCAAATGAACGCCCGCCTAAAATAATACCGCCATGACAGGTCGCGCACTTATTATCTTTAAACAACTGATAGCCATGTTTCTGCTGGGCGGTTAACGCCGCTTCATCACCGCGTAGCCATTTATCAAACGGCGAATTTGGCGTAATTAGCGTTTTCTCAAACTCAGCAATCGCATCGGTAATATTATCTCCGCTGAATCCCTGCGGATAAACCGCGATAAACTCTTGTTTGAGTTGCGGATCTTTATCCAGTTTCTGAATAATTTCATCCCAGGATTTAGACGCCATCTCGATAGGGTTCAACGGCGGGCCGCCTGCCTGCGCCTGCAATGTTGGTGCTCGACCATCCCAGAATTGTTCCACGTTGAATACAGAGTTAAATACCGTCGGCGCGTTGATAGGACCAACCGCGCCGCCTACGCCGATTGACGTTTTGCGGCCATCCACGCCGCCCGCATTCAGGGCATGGCAGTGCGCGCAAGAAATCGTGCTGTCACCGGAAATACGCGGGTCGTGATAAAGCGTAAAGCCCAGCGCCACTTTGCGGGCATCGGTCGGAATGCTTTCCGGTATCGGCTGCACAGGCTCATTACGATGCTGCACGGCGGTATCGTTACTGGCGTAATACTGCTCGCGCTGTTTCGCAATCCAGCCCAGGATCTCTGCTCGCTCCGTATCGCTTACCTTGCCGGCCCAGTGCAGTGCGGTATAACGCGTCGGCGGCATGGTGTCGTACTGCATCACCCATTCAATTTTATTCAGGTCGCTTTGCGAAACGGGTTTATCTGCGACCAGCGCCGCACGAACGGCCTCAAGATTGAATGATTTGTACCCCAGTTGAATATCGTAATTCATCAACTGCTTAGCGACAGGAAAAGAAGAATAGAAAGGTAATTCAGCTGAAGGCGTGTGACAATAATCGCATCCTTTTTCGCGTAAAAAACCTAATACTTTATTATTTTCTTCCAGCGTAGAGGCCTGAACATCTGCCTGTTTACTACGTTGATTATCGTGATACCACACATAACCGGATAATCCAAAATAACAAATCACGACGCCAGCTATGGCTATCGCGGTAAGACGGGTAATGATTTTCATTATTTTACCCTCACCGTTGTGAGTTATTGTGACCCAGAAAAATTAGAATAATGAGTGCATAGTCTTTATCAGACTTAACCATCATAGAAAGTAAGTGATTTATTATTTTGATAAGTATCAATCAATTACATGGGGGATAACTATCGATAGAATAGCCTGTGCCTATTACGGAGATAAGCCGTTATGGTTTTCCGTTCACAACTCGTTGCAATCGAATGTTCTGAAAATGAAATATCTTCAGGTCACGCAGAATTATGAATTCTTCATTATATTCATTGGGATAGTCTTATTTTCTAAATAATATGCAGCACTAAAATGTGATCAACCGCACGCTTTACTCACCAGACACCGAAGCGAATGTCTACGCTTAACTGACGACCGGGCAATAGCCTTAATCTTTCAACGTCCATCGGAGGTCTTTCTCATTATGCTCAACCAGAAACTACCCCACGCCCCTTCAGAAGAAATGACGATCGATATCGATCTGCTTTATGAAATGGATCCGTGCGAGTTAAAGCTGGATGAAATGATTGAGGCAGAGCCAGAGCCGGAGATGATTGCAGGGTTACCCGCGTCAGATGCGTTAACCCCCGCCGATCGTTACCTCGAGCTGTTTGAACACGTCCAGTCATCCAAACTATTTGCTGATAGCAAAACCTTCCCTGATTGTGCGCCCAAAATGGACCCACTGGACATTTTGATCCGCTATCGCAAAGTTAAACGCCACCGCGACTTTGATCTGCGACGCTTTGTCGAGAACCATTTCTGGCTACCGGAAACGCCCTCCAGTGAATATGTGTCCGATCCGGCAAGCTCGCTGAAAGAGCATATCGATCAATTGTGGCCTGTGCTGACGCGCGAGCCGCAGGATCACATTCCCTGGTCCTCGCTGCTGGCGTTACCGCAGTCATATATTGTGCCCGGCGGACGTTTTAGCGAAACCTACTACTGGGATTCCTACTTTACCATGCTGGGTCTGGCAGAGAGCGGCCGCGAAGATCTGCTGAAGTGTATGGCGGATAACTTTGCCTGGATGATTGAAAACTATGGTCACATCCCCAACGGTAACCGTACCTACTACCTGAGCCGTTCGCAGCCACCGGTCTTTGCGCTGATGGTGGAACTGTTTGAAGAGGATGGCGTACGCGGCGCGCGTCGCTACCTTGAACATCTGAAAATGGAATACGCATTCTGGATGGATGGCGCCGATTCCCTGGTGCTCAACCAGGCCTACCGTCACGTGATCAGAATGTCGGACGGCTCTCTGCTCAACCGCTATTGGGACGATCGTGATACGCCGCGTGATGAATCATGGCTTGAAGACGTTGAGACCGCCAAGCATTCGGGTCGTCCGCCCAATGAAGTGTATCGGGATTTGCGCGCGGGCGCGGCCTCCGGCTGGGATTATTCCTCGCGCTGGCTACGCGATGCAGGCCGCCTTGCCAGCATACGCACCACGCAGTTCATCCCGATTGATCTGAACGCCTTCCTCTACAAGCTGGAAAGCACTATCGCCAATATTTCCGCGCTGAAAGGCGACAAAGAAACGGAAGCGCAGTTTCGCCAGAAAGCCAGTGACCGTTGCAATGCGGTAAACCGCTATCTGTGGGACGATGAAAACGGCTGCTATCGCGATTACGACTGGCGGCGCGAACAAATGGCCCTGTTCTCTGCCGCCAGTATTGTGCCGCTGTATGTCGGTATGGCAACACATGAACAAGCCGACCGGCTTGCTAACGCGGTTCGCAGTCGCCTGCTCACGCCCGGTGGTATTTTAGCCACGGAGCATGAAACTGGGGAACAGTGGGATAAACCGAACGGCTGGGCGCCGCTGCAGTGGATGGCGATCCAGGGCTTCAAACTGTACGGTGACGACCATCTCGGGGATGAAATCGCCCGTAACTGGTTGAAAACGGTGAATCTCTTTTATCAGGAACACCACAAGCTTATCGAAAAATACCACATAGCCGACGCAGCGCCGCGCGAAGGCGGCGGCGGGGAATATCCGTTGCAGGACGGCTTTGGCTGGACCAATGGCGTGGTGCGCCGACTCATCGGTTTGTATGGCGAACCCTAGCGGCTGACGGTCTGAGTCATCAGGATGTCAGTTAATCGCATCGTACAACTCGGCGTGAATTTTCTGCCATTTCTTGTTCTCAGGGCTTGGCTGGGCGCGAACACGCAGCTCGGCCTGCTCAAGATCATATTGCTGACGCGCAACGACCGCAGGCACGGAACAAAAACTTTGCAGATAACTTTTATGCAGCGATGTGAGTGACGCCCCATTCGACATCGCATGGCTGAGCGTAGTCATAAACTGTCGGCATGGTTTGCTTTCATCCATCTGCGAAGGGTAACGCAGCAGCAGTCTCAACACCTCGGTATTGCCCGCTGAGAACGCCTGCTCCGTCCACGCCAGCTTCCAGTCCATCCCACCCTGCAGGAACAGTGACGTCACGCGGGTGTCATTGCGATCGATAGCCGCCCGCATGTTAAAGGCATCCCAGGTGATACCCATTCGGGTCACCGCCTCCCGCGCGCTGGGGGCGTCACGTCGCGGTTCCTCCTGCACAATTTCAACGGATTGTCCGGATGACGCCTGTGGCGCTGGCGAAGTGAATAACCAGAACGCACCCAGCGAAATCGCCAGCACCATCACGCCAACCGCTACCCACAACATGCCGGAAATCAGCTGTTCACGTTCTTCCGCCGAGCGTTTGGCCCGCTTCTCCGGCGGATCAATACTGTCTGCGATTTCATGCTTATCGCCTCCCGCTTGCTCGTCTTTTTGCTTTGCCGTTTCCCAAAACTGGCGGACCATGGACTCATCAGATTCCAGATACGACGCAGGATTAATGCGCGTACGCCGTTCTTCAAATGCCCGTTGCACAGGATGAGTTATCTGCCGGTACTGGTAGTCCAGCAACAGCAATTGTACTGACGTCAGCGGCTGCTGCGCGATAACGCAGTTACGAGCCAGGCGGCAATCATCCAAAAACATGCGTAGCGTGATGCGCGGTTCAACAAACGACATCAGCACCGAGGTATCGTTAAAAATCTGCGTAAAGTGGCGAACAAATAATTTCTTATCGACGACCATCAGTGCCAGCTCGCTAAACATCATACCGTCCAGCGCATCTCGTCCTTCGCCCAACTTTAGCCAGCGACGCAGACGTTCACCGCCAAAGTGCTGTTTCAGAAAGCTGTTGAGAGGATGCTGATCCGGCCATACCCGCGCAATCAGGGATTTGAGGGTTAATTCTATTGCGCGAAGTTGACGCTGCGCCCGCATCTGAGCATCCGGCTCTACAGGTGTAATTTCGGTTTGATACTTCAGGATGGGCTGTTGCTGGCGTAATTGTTCCAGAGAGGCCACAAAGCGCAGCGCTGAAATCAGCTGGTTTTCACTGACGTCCTGGCCATTTTCATATTGGGGTACACTCCGTTGAAGATGGCGTAGCCGCAGAGTGAACTGGCTCAATTGCGCATCATTCATCTGCAACCGTCTGGCGACAGCCCCCCAGCCGCCAAGATTCAGTCGTGCCTGATCCAGTTGTTCGAGAAACCACCGAGGGTCTTTGCCTTCTGTGACATGTACGCCTAACAGCAGTAATATTTCTGTCGACGCCTGACGGATAATCCCCAGACAATGTTCAAAGGGTGTACATGTCGCTTGTAACGCGCTATTGGTCATCATCTTCCCTAAAAGGACCCAAAACGTGCGGCCTCATCATGGTATGTAATTATCTTTTTTAAACGCAACGTTGTGCCGATGTAGACTAAAACACATTCATATAGCAAATAAATAAGTTTTACAGTGACTTCCGCACAATCATTGAAAATTATTCTGGAGATAAGCCTGTGCCTGTATTGCAAACATCACGTCTGCTCTGCCGCCCACTGACAGAAAATGACTGGACGTTCTTCTTAACGCTACAGCAGAATCCAGATGTGATGCGCTTTGTCGCTGACACGCGTAGTGAAGAAGAGATACGGACAGCCTTCAACTCCCGCCTGCCTGAATGGTCTCCCGGCAGCCCGCACTGGCTATGTCTGGTCCTGTGCGATAAGGCATCGGGAGCACCGCTTGGGGTAACTGGATATATTCATGAGAACAATGAATGTGCCGAGGTCGGTTTTCTGCTCGCCCCTGAAGCGCAGGGGAAAGGTTATGGTACTGAATCTCTGCATGCAGTTTGCGATTTTGCATTTACCACCGGAGGGCTACGCCGGCTGACGGCCTGTGTCACCGCAGGAAACGAAGCCTCACGGCGTCTGTTGGAAAAGGTCGGGTTCATTCACGAAGGCACGCTGCGGGAAAGCTACTGGCTGCATCAAAACTGGAATGATGACTGGATTTTCGGCCTGTTAAAACACGACTATCAGCCACCCGCAGCATAAGACGTTTTGCTGAAAAAACTGGCTGTATGGCAACTGGCGTAACGAGGGTGGTTTCTTAAAATAGGTCTCTTTGTACAGAGATGAATATGCCACTCCATTCAACGTATTTCACGCCCGCCTGTGTTGCATTTATTAAACAATGGCAAGGCCTGTCACTGGAAAAGTATCAGGACAAAAATGGTGTCTGGGTGATTGGCTACGGGCACGAAATCACATCCGATGAAAGCTTTCCTGCGCCTGTTTCGGTAACGCAGGCAGAAACACTACTGCTCGCGGATCTGGAAATCTGCGAGGAATTCATACACCAGAAAATGCCGCAAATAAAAGAAAGGTTTCAACAGGAAGCGTTAATTGCGTGGATGCTCAGCGTGGGGATAAGCCGGTTTTGTGCTGCAGAATTCTGCTTGGGGGTTATTTCACAGCCAGAAACGTTCTGACTGTGAAATATTCGCCCGTTAAATAGCGTCGTTTAACATCATTGCCGCCTGCGTACGGTTTTTTACCTCGAGGCGCTGATACAGCGATTCAAGATGGGCTTTGACCGTTCCGGTGCTGATATTTAACAATCGACCAATTTGTTTATTTGATTCTCCGGCGGCAAGCATAGTCAGAATCTCTCGCTGACGCGCACTAAGCGATCTGATATTTTGCCCGCTGTTCTCGGGGGTTGCCATGCAATCTCTGGGGATAAATATCATTCCCATTGCAATGCTATTGAGAGCCAGCGTGAAGGTTTCCGCGTCAGAGTCGCGTGGAACAATGGCCAGCACATTCAATTGCGTAACCTCCTGCAGCCATTTTTTACGGCAGTCCGTTGCTGTTACCAGCACTTTTACCGTCGAAAAGCGTTGCGCTATCTGCTGTAGCAAGTCACGGCAGAACTCAGCGTCCTGGTCGCCATCCAGCATTATCAGTGCATCAGGGGTGTCTTCCAGTTTCTGCCAAAGGTCATCTGCCTGACTGACACCCTGAACATCCACTCCTGGAATACGCTCTTGTAAACTTACATTCATTCCATGAATAAATATCGACTGCCTGTCAAACATTATTACCTGCATTACTTATCTCCGTCTGAATAAGATACTAGCCTTAACACGCGGAAGGGTATTACCCGAGGGGTAAAATAAGAAGTCACCATTTGGCGGGGGCCATTTTACCGATAGACGGAGAAGAAAAAAGTAGAAATCGCAAATAGTTACAGCTAAAACCAAATAATCACACAAAGGGACAAAAGTGGCGCTAAACATTAAGGAAATCCTTAATATCCAATACTCAAAATCAGCTTATTAATATTAATTTTTCGAAGTTTATATTCTTTGATAAAAATAAGGAACTCACGATAGCAGACAAATATGTTACAAAACGAAATATCGCATTAAATGATCATCAACTGTAGTTTTCCGCCTAACAGCGTTGCTATATCAATCGACACTGAAGGCTACGGGTGATTGCATCACTGTGATCAGGACTTCAAACAAACTGGTCTTGTAAAAAATCACAGTTCTTTAAGCGCAAATAATGGGCCTGAACCTGAGTCTCAACACCTTCGGCTATCGCCCGCAGATTCATCTTCTTCGCCAGTTCGATAACCCGCTGAACGCTTGCAGGGGCAAGCTTTTGCATGAGCGCCATCGCATCTGACTCAAAGTGCGCTTAGCGAACATTCATTGAAAATAGAAAGCAAAGATAACGATAAAAAAAGCCCCTCGCACTACATGCTCAGGGCAAATACCTGGGTTGACATCACTCACTCAGGTTATCTATTTTCTCCCTTTTTTTGACAGCATGAGTTGGGAGTTCGCTCACTTTGTAATAAACGGGAATGACATCAGGATAATTGATGACATAACCCTGACCTCTTATATTAAGGATAAAATCCCTGGGTAACCCCAGCAGGCCAAGTTTATTATTAAGATTGTGCAGGACTTGCCATAATCTTTGCGCAGAAGGGCTCAGATTATGCGCTTCCCAGATTTTTTCATATAACTCTTCTTTCGGTACCGGCTGGCTCCTGGCATTTATTAATAAATACAGGAAAAGCCTGAGCATTGTTTCATTAAAGTAAATTGACGCAAAAACGATGTTTTTCTCGGTATGGCTACCCGTAAGCCGATACAGTCGGCGATTAGAAATGTCAAAATGAATTTCAGCACCAATCATAAATCCATATAGACGATAGCCCATATCTTATACCCACGTTAAATGAAGACGAACATGCACCTCTACATATAAGCGTTGAGATAATCCATACCGTTTGTATGGTGGATTATATGACTGCTATAAATGCTTTCCAATCTTCATCCCAATCTACTATGAGGAAGCGGTCGTTTAGTATTCGTTTATGGTAGATTTGAGGTTATAAATGAAATTCACGATTTATTATTCTTCCTATGCGAAATTTTTAGCACATAGGCCATGTTTTCACATACGCGATCGAACGCTCAATTTTTAATGTCGAATTTTTAACATTTTAAAGAATTAAATTCTGAATCCGTGGGGGGGGTGGGGAAGTGATCATGGTTTCTTCTGAGACAAATCCGCTGTCGAAGAAAAATGAGTTATTCAGAAAGTTTATCCCGGATTTCTTTCGGCACCGCGATCGCTGAATTAGATTGCAGATAATACCGGTAAACGCCACCAGCTATATTTTTACCTGGAGTGGCGCACCGGTTTTCTATTGCTCAAAAGCTGAATAAGATACGAGCGATTTACAGGAACATTCCGCCCGATACTTCGATACGCTGCGCTGTCATCCAGGCCAGCTCATCACTGAGCAACGCGGCAATCGCGTCGCCAATATCATCCGGCAAGCCCGCGCGTCCCAGCGCCGTTTGCGATGCCACATATGCATTCAGCTCTTTATTATCCCGCAGTCGACCGCCGCCAAAATCGGTTTCAATCGCCCCAGGCGCGATGATATTTACTGAAATACCCCGCTCTCCCAGCTCTTTCGCCTGATAACGCGTCAGTACTTCCATCGCCCCTTTCATTGAGGCATAGGCGGCATACCCTGGCAGTGCAAAACGCGCCAGTCCCGATGAAACATTCAGGATCCTGCCGCCATTCTGGATCAACGGCAACAGACGTTGGGTCAGGAAGAAGGGGCCCTTAAAGTGAATGTTCACTAATTGATCAAACATCGCTTCGGAGGTATCGGCAAAAGCGCCATACAGACCAATTCCGGCATTGTTCACTAAATAATCAAACGCCTCACGATTCCACATGCTCTTCAGCTGCGCTTGTACCTCATGGGTAAAGGACTCAAAGCCAGCCACATCGCTGACATTCAGTTGTATTGCCGCAGCTTTTCTGCCTTTTTGCTCAATTTCAGCAACCACATCCAGCGCCGCCTGCTGCTGGCTGTTGTAGGTAAAGATAATGTCCGTTCCTCTGTCAGCCAGCTTAAGTGCGGCGTTTTTACCGAGCCCACGACTACCACCAGTCACTAATGCGATACGTTGCGTCATAAGAAACCTCATTTCCGACGTTGTGATGATTGAGATAAAGCTTATTAGGTGATAGAAAAACAATAAATGTCGTCTGTTGCACATTACTGTTTCATTTGGAACAACAATAGGGCATAAGAATGGATAAAATTCACGCAATGCAGTTGTTCATCCGCGTCGCAGAACTGGAGAGCTTTTCGCGTGCGGCAGACACCCTTGGTCTTCCTAAAGGTAGCGTATCGCGCCAAATCCAGGCCCTGGAAAATCATCTGAGCACACAGTTGTTGCACCGCACTACCCGCCGCGTTCAGCTCACACAAGACGGTATGATCTATTACGAACGAGCAAAAGATTTGTTGAGCAATCTGGATGAACTGGATGGACTATTTCATCACGATCCATCCAGCATCAGCGGCAAGCTGCGCGTCGATATGCCGGTTGGCGTGGCGAGAAACCTGGTGATGCCCCGCTTACCCACTTTCTTGCATCAGTATCCCGGCCTTGAGCTCGAACTCAGCAGCAGCGACCGCCTGGTGGATTTGGTCCGCGAAGGTTTCGACTGTGTGGTACGCGTAGGCACGCTGAAAGATTCAGGGCTGATTGCGCGCCCACTGGGGAAACTCACGCAGATTAACTGCGCCAGCCCGCAGTACCTCGCCCGCTTTGGTTATCCGGAAAGCCTGGAGGATTTAGCTTCACATGCAGTGGTGCACTACTCGGTCAATTTGGGAACGCGTGCGCAAGGTTTCGAAGTGGCGACAGAAAACGGCACGCAATGGGTTAAAACCGGCGGCATGCTAACGGTAAACAGTACCGAAACCTATCACGCGGCATGCCTTGCCGGTCTGGGCATTATTCAGGTACCGCGCGTTGGCGTGCGTGATGCCCTGCGCGCCGGTACGCTGGTCGAAGTGTTGCCGCAATATCGCGCCGAGCCAATGCCGGTCTCTTTGCTTTATCCGCATCGACGCAACCTCTCTCGCCGGGTACATCTGTTTATGGAATGGCTGACTGGCGTGATGAAAGACTATGTGGATTAGTCCATTTTTCAGGATGCGCCCCTGAGCAGGCTATAATGTCATGAGTGAAGAAAATAAGGACAACCGATCGGATGACGCAGGAACAAGACGCAAAACACCCTACGCCAGAACATAAACCAGCCTCCGCCGCGCCGGAGAAAAACGCTAAAGCGAACCAGGCGCTGAAAACGGCTCTCACCTTCGCCGATAAAATTCAACGTCAGCCCATCATCGCCCATCTTATTCGTGCCGCAGAGCGGTTTAACGATCGTATGGGAAATCAGTTTGGCGCCGCCATTACCTACTTCTCGTTTCTCTCGATGATCCCGATCCTGATGGTGTCGTTTGCCGCCGCGGGTTTTATTCTCGCTTCGCACCCTACACTGTTGCAGGATATCTTCAGCAAGATTTTGTTGAACGTCAGCGATCCGACGCTCGCCTCTACGCTGAAAAACACCATTAATACCGCCGTACAGCAACGTACCACTGTAGGTCTGGTAGGGCTTGGCATCGCGCTCTATTCCGGCATTAACTGGATGGGAAACCTGCGCGAAGCGATTCGTGCTCAGTCGCGGGATGTCTGGGAGCGTACCCCACAGGATCAGGAAAAAATTTGGGTCAAATATCTGCGTGATTTTATCTCATTGATTGGCTTACTGGTTGCGCTGATTGTTACCCTGTCCATTACCTCTATCGCCGGTTCCGCCCAGCAGATGATTATCTCTGCGCTGTATCTCGACGGTATCGAATGGCTGAAGCCCGCCTGGCGGCTGATCGGCCTGACCATCTCTATTTTCGCCAACTACTTGCTGTTCTTCTGGATTTTCTGGCGGCTACCGCGTCACCGACCGCGTAAGAAAGCGCTCATACGCGGCACATTTATCGCGGCTCTGGGGTTTGAAGTCATCAAAATGATCATGACATATACCCTGCCGTCACTGGTGCAATCGCCGTCAGGCGCGGCATTTGGTTCCGTGCTTGGATTGATGGCGTTCTTCTACTTCTTCGCTCGTCTGACTCTGTTTTGCGCTGCCTGGATTGCCACGGCTGAATACAAAGACGACCCGCGTATGCCAGGTAAAACGCAGTAGCCACCGCCGGATTAGTTGTGAATTGCCGGATGGCGACGCACGCGTCTTATCCGGCCTACGGGTGAGTTTTGTAGGCCGGATAAGCGCAGCGCCATCCGGCAATTATAATGCCGCCCGATCTCACCGATTTAGTGAATAAATCCAACCCGTAACTTTTATTTAACCAAAAACTAGTTTTATCATCTAAGTTTTAAATTATGTGAAGCATTTCATGGAAGTGAAATCTCAAGCCTAAAAATTATCCCCTTTTTGCTCCATTTTTGACCAACCTCAAAGTTTGTTACAGATTGAAATGTCTCTTTTGCTGTGCGTAATATGACCTTTCGTTCGGCCAAAAATAAGAAAATATTATGCAAGCAACAGCCACAACACTCGACAACGAACAGGAACACACCCCGGTCAACTCGCGCAATAAAGTCGTCGTCGCCTCGCTCATTGGCACCGCCATTGAGTTCTTCGACTTCTATATTTACGCCACCGCCGCGGTGATCGTGTTCCCGCATATCTTCTTCCCGCAGGGGGATCCGACTGCCGCGACGCTACAGTCCCTGGCGACTTTTGCTATCGCCTTTGTGGCACGACCGATCGGTTCTGCGGTATTCGGGCATTTCGGCGATCGCGTCGGCCGTAAAGTCACGCTGGTTGCCTCACTGCTCACCATGGGGATCTCGACGGTTGTGATTGGCCTGCTGCCGGGCTATGAAACAATCGGCATTTTCGCCCCCTTGCTGCTGGCGCTGGCGCGTTTTGGTCAGGGTTTAGGTCTGGGCGGTGAATGGGGCGGTGCTGCGCTGCTGGCGACGGAAAACGCGCCACCGCGCAAACGCGCGCTGTACGGATCATTTCCGCAGTTGGGCGCGCCTATCGGCTTCTTCTTCGCCAATGGTACCTTTCTGCTGCTCTCCTGGCTGCTGACCGACGAACAGTTCATGAGCTGGGGTTGGCGCGTACCGTTCATCTTCTCTGCGGTACTGGTGATTATCGGTCTGTACGTTCGCGTTTCGCTGCATGAATCCCCGGTCTTCGCCAAAGTAGCCGCGGCGAAAAAGCAGGTAAAAATCCCGCTGGGTACCCTGCTGACCAAACATGTTCGCGTGACGATCCTCGGCACATTCATCATGCTGGCGACCTATACGCTGTTCTATATCATGACCGTCTATTCGATGACGTTCAGCACCGCTGCCGCGCCTGTGGGACTTGGCCTGCCGCGTAATGAAGTGTTGTGGATGCTGATGATGGCGGTGATTGGCTTTGGTGTCATGGTGCCTGTGGCGGGCCTGCTGGCCGACGCATTTGGTCGTCGCAAGAGCATGCTCATCATCACCACGCTTATCATTCTGTTTGCGCTGTTTGCCTTTAAACCACTGCTCGGCTCTGGCAATCCGGTGCTGGTTTTCGCCTTCCTGTTGCTGGGCTTAAGCCTGATGGGGCTGACATTTGGTCCGATGGGCGCGCTGCTGCCGGAGCTGTTCCCGACCGAAGTGCGCTACACAGGGGCGTCGTTCTCGTACAACGTTTCGTCGATTCTTGGTGCTTCCGTTGCCCCATACATCGCTGCATGGTTGCAGGCGAACTATGGTCTGGCGGCAGTCGGTACGTATCTGGCATCAATGGCGGCGTTAACGTTAATTGCGCTGCTGTTAACCCATGAGACACGGCATCAATCGCTGTAATTTGATGGCCTGATGGCGCTATGCTTATCAGGCCTACAAACTGCAATCCCCCGTAGGCCGGATAAGGTGTTTACACCTCATCCGGCGCTCTCATCACTTCTTCATCTGCGACAGGATTGTCCGGCACTGATTAGCATCCCCTTCAGAAGGTGAAATCAGCGCCAGCAGGGCCGCCGCTGGCGTCACCAGCGTTGCCAGCGCAGCAGCAACCGCACCGCGCGCAATCAGCGGTCCGGCCTTCACGCCTGCCTGCGGATTCTTAAAGGTGCCGCGAACATACAACGGCGAACGCAGAGTAATAATACGAATCCCTTTACTCTCCGGATCGATGGTTAAATCCAGTTGCTCCGACGCAAAGCTTGCCGTACCGGTGACATTAATGACTGCGTTTTCCGTATCAAAAGCAAAAATCTGCGGACGCGCCACGCCGTTAACAATATCCAGATTCGCCGCCGCGCAGTTCACCCGCACTTCGTCATCGCCAAATATCTGCCCGACAAGATAGTTCCCCAGATTCAAGCCCACAATTTCCATCAGATTCCGGCTGATCAAACCGTCATTCATCAGCAGTTTCAGGTTGCCATTGCTGTTACCCAACAGCGCCGCCACCGAGTTTCCGCTCCCACTAAACCTGGCGTCACCGTTCATTTCACCAAGCGTTTTTTGCATCAGTTCCACATCCGGCATCAGCGCTTTAAGCTTCAGGCGGCGAGCCTGGATATCCGCCTGCCCCCGCATCGGCTTTTTATCCCCTTCCAGATGGATGCTGGAAACAATGCTGCCTCCAGCAAGACCAAATTTCAGCGGTTGCAGACGCAGGTCGGCATTTTTCAGGATGATATGAGTGGAGAGATCGCTGATCGGTAGGCTACTGCCATGCTCAATACGCCGTCCTTTGAAACGCACGTCAGCGTCCATGACGTTCCATTTGTCAGTTTCAAAACGGTCATACGGCAACACCTTGTCCGCAGGCTGAACGCTCTTCTCACCTTTGCGCTGTTCAGATTGTTTTGCCCGTTCCGCCCCTTTGCCTGAATCCACCCCGATCAGCGGCCCCAAATCGGCCAGCCTCAGCTGGCGTGATTCCACATCGCCCTTCAGCATGGGTCGCGGCTTGCCGGTGGTGTAGGCCAGCGTTCCGTGAATATCGCTGTCGCCAATGCGGCCATTGAAATCGCGATAATCAAAAACAGAGGATTTTTCCGGGTCAATTTTCGCTACCAGACGTCCGTCGGTTTCAAACGGCGGCGTATCCGGAAGCAGCACGCCGGTCAAATCGTATAAATCCCCTAGCGAATCTCCCGAGAATTTAAGTCGTAGATCCGCCCCGCCCATGTTCATCGGATCGTTTATCGTGCCGATAAACGCTACGCGCGTATTGCCCGAACGGAAATCAGCCTGAATCGGGAAAGGCGTATCTTCACCACGCAGCGCCAGCATTCCGCCAATTTTTCCGCTACCGCTTAGCGGTTCGCCGTTATATCGCCCTTGCGCTTTCAGACCAAACACGTAGTCCTCGACGTGGGCGTTGCTCTCTTTACCTTTTGCGCCGGTCACTTCGCTAAAGGGCAACGGTTTGCCCAGCGGATCGACCAGGATCTCAATCTCCGACTTCGTCATCTTATCGTTAATGGCGATGCGTCCCTGGTCAAACAGAATGTTATCCAGCCGGAACGACCACGCGGATGGCGGCGCATTAGGATCGCGGTTTTCGTCCCCAGCTAAGTTAAAGGTCCAGTTATTGTTTTTCTCCGACAGGCGGATCAGCCGCGCATCGGGTTTGACCAGCTTGACCCACGGGAGCCAGACGGTTTTTGTCAGCAGTGCCAGTGGGGCGAGCGTAGCTTCAACACGCGGGAGATGCACCATGGTAACGTCAGGAATGTCTGGCGGGTTGCCGAGGATGATATCTTCAGCATGAACATGCGGCCACGGAACCCAGCTACGCCAGCCGGTTTCCTGCTTCTGGCGTTCCCAAACCACGCCCAGGTCACCCCGTATAGCAAAGGGCCGGTTGAGTTCTGTAGAGACTTTCTGGTTGATGGTCGGTTTGAGCCGGTTCCAGTCAAATGTCGCAATCACAATGATGAGTACGACGATCAACAACAAGAAAACCCCTATTACTGAAGTGGTTATTTTACCTGTTTTCGTCATGTCTAACCTCTCTACTTCCTTCCTTGCCTGTCCTAAAGATAGTCCAGCAGGATGAAAAGGAGGTGTTCTACGTCCTCATCAAAGCGACAGGATCACCTCTTCAAGCGTGTCCAGAGGCACTGGACGAGAGAGAAAATAGCCTTGCGCGGCAAAAGCCGGTGAGTTTTGCACATCACGCCACTCTTCCAGCGTTTCAACGCCTTCGACAATCACGCCGCGGCAATAGCGGTTCATCAGCTGTAATAGTAGTGTGAAGAGATTACGTCCCTCCGGCGTCTTACGCAGCATGACGAACAGGTCTCGCGCCACTTTGATATAGTCATAATTCACTTCACTAAGCGCCGAGAAGTTTGCCATTCCGGTACCAAAATCATCCAGCCAGAGCGGGCCAAACTCGCACATTGAGGCGAAGGACGACCCCTTCGGTAAGCGGATATGTTCCACTAGCTCAAAACGCAGCCACGGTAGGCCTTCAATGATTTTCAGGATTTCGGGATCCTGGCGCATCGCTATGAGCGTTGGTCCGTCGACGTTCACGGAAGCCAGCAGGTTGTTGGCTCTGAAAAAGTCCCCTTTCAGCTCAAGTTGAAGAAGTTGCTCTATCACCACATCAACACGATGTCGGACGGTTACTTCGGCAAAATAGCGGTCTGGCGCAATACGTTGGGATGGATTATCAGGATGGCTCACGACAGTCAGCAGTTCAACAGCCATCAGTCGTCCGTTGGTCTGGTAAATTGGCTGGTAGGTGTAAGCACGCTCGCACTGCAGCCAATAGCGTCTCTCCTGCAAGTTTTCAATACTCGCATCGAGCGTAATGAGCTGCTGGGTAACCTGCTTTATCATCTGAGATGTCCTGTAAATAAGAGTGTGACTGACCGGACTCGTCAAAGGTTATCGGCGCTCAGACGCAGAACTTTACGTTCAGCTGTGCGCAAAAATAAAAACTAAGCGGCAAAAACAACGCAGAACACGTGCTGGCTCAAAAAAATAATGGAACGATGTTTTAATATAGTTGACCGCTTAACACCCACAGCGCACACTAACGCTAATTTTTTTCAGAGCAGGTTACGACTATGTCCAGAAAGATTGCCGTGATTGGCGAATGCATGATTGAGCTGTCACAGAAAGGCGCTGATGTTCAGCGCGGATTCGGTGGCGACACGTTGAATACATCCGTTTATATCGCCCGTCAGGTCGATGCTGCGGCACTTTCCGTACACTATGTGACTGCACTGGGTACCGACAGTTTTAGCCAACAAATGCTGGAGTCCTGGCAGGGTGAAAACGTGGATACCTCATTAACCCAGCGTATGGAAAACCGCCTGCCGGGTCTCTACTACATTGAGACCGACAGCACTGGCGAGCGCACCTTCTATTACTGGCGTAATGAAGCCGCCGCTAAATTCTGGCTGGAGAGCGAGCAGTCTGCCGCGATTTGCGAAGAGCTGGCGACATTTGATTACTTGTATCTGAGCGGAATCAGCCTGGCGATTTTAAGCCCGGCAAGTCGTGACAAGCTGCTGTCGTTGCTGCGTGAATGCCGTGCCAACGGTGGAAAGGTCATTTTTGATAATAACTACCGCCCGCGTCTGTGGAGCAGCAAAGAAGAAACCCAGCAGGTGTATCAGCAGATGCTGGAATGCACCAATATCGCATTCCTGACGCTGGACGATGAAGACGCGCTGTGGGGTGAAAAACCCGTTGCTGAGGTGATTGCCCGTACTCACGCAGCTGGTGTACAGGAAGTGGTTGTGAAGCGTGGCGCAGACTCTTGCCTGGTTTCCATCGCGGGCGAAGCGCTCATCGACGTTCCGGCCGTTAAATTGCCGAAAGAGAAGGTGATCGATACCACTGCGGCCGGAGACTCCTTCAGCGCCGGATATCTGGCGGTACGTCTGACCGGTGGCGATGCTGCTGAGGCCGCAAAACGCGGCCACCTGACAGCAAGCACCGTGATTCAGCATCGCGGGGCGATTATCCCACGCGACGCTATGCCGCAATAACGTCGATTATCCGGTCTGCATACCGTAGGCCGGGCAAGCGAAGCGCCCCGGCATCTCCAATGCCGGATGGCGGAGTAACCGTCTTATCCGGCCTACAGGTTATTGTACCGGCGGGATATCCGTCACTTCAGGGTGTGATTCATCCGTTTCAACAGATGTTGCCGCTGCGGTAACGGGCGCCATAATGCTATCCCACGTCGCCTGCAGATCCTTCATATTGAATTCAGGTTCACCCTTCGGCTGCAGCAGAATTAACGCCATATCTTGCGACAGCTGCTGTCGTAGGTCCTGATTCAACATCTCAACGCTCAGGCTGTTGAGGAAGCTCTGGCGTAAACGCTGATACTGTTCAGGCGCAATATCCACCACCTGATTTTGCAGCGAGCGCAAACGCTGGCTGATCAAAATATCGGTATCGGTACGACCATAGGTGGCAAACAGCTTCTGCAGTTCCAGATTCTTTTGCGCGACCAGCGCGTTGAACTCTTCTTCCGGAAGTCCTTTATCACGCACTTTCGCCAGCTCACGCGCAACCGTACCCAGATTGGCGTTCAGCTTATCGTTTGGCGACTCAACGTTAATCGCACACTGCGCGCGCAGGAACAGCACCCGGCAGTCAAATCCGAGGCCAATGTCTTTGGCATTGTTTTTGGTTAACTCTTGCTGAATGTGCCAGAACAGCGCCTCACGAGCTAAATCAGCGCGCCAGTAACGTAACAACGCGGCAGATTCACGGATCGGTTGCCACGGCATATCCCACATAATAGACAGGCGATCCTGGCGTACCGCATCAGTCATAATGCTTACGGCTTCTGCTCGCAGCGGAGAGAGCGTGGGTACCGGTGCAGGCGTTTCGCGTTTTCCTTTTAACTCGCCAAAGGTTTTATTGATTTGCTCAGCTACGCTGCGTGCATCAACGTTACCGACGATGATCAGCGTCATCGCGTCCGGGGTATACCATTTCTGGTAGAAAGACTGAATTTTCGCCGCATCTACAGGCGTTTTCAGCGGATCGGCGGGATCGTGCCCCAGCAGGGTCGATCCCTTCAGACGGTAACGCCACCACCCTTCTTTGGTATCTGACGGCCAGGTTGCAACCATATCTTCGCTGCTCAGCGCATGATTGACCGTTTCAGAGGTGATGCTCAGATTGCCGGAGATATTCGCCAGGTAAGAAAGTGACTCTTTCAGTAGATCGTTACGGCTGTTAGGCAGACTGAGGTTATACAACGTGGAATCATAGGAAACGATAACCGGCGGCATGGGACGTTTGGGATCGAACCCCTGCTGCCACAATGAACGGGCTTGCGTGGCATCGAGGCCACCGCTTTGCGTCAGCGCGATACGTGGGATCGCATGGCTGAAACCACTCTGTTGCGTACTTTCGGTGAGTGAACCGGTATTAACCAGCAGGCGGACCTCAATACGGTCGCTGGGGCGCTGGGGAGTGGCTAACACTTGCCACTGTAGACCATTTGCCAGCGTACCCTGTTGCCACGCCGGGTCAGGCTGGAGCGCATCTGCCTGCACATAGCCGGCAGTGGCCATCATCAGCAAGCCGCCCGCTAAAAGTCGAATTTTTGTGCCCTGCATGTGAACCCCTGATCAACTATCCTGGAAATAAAAAGACAGCCCGCAAACGGACTCTCTGAATATGACGTTAAAAACACTTCGTGTTAGACCGCGAGAACATAAAAATGTCACGGAAGAAGTGAAAAAATCCCGAGCCGCCGAATCGACGGTTTCAGGCACAGGGGGTAATTATGCGCAAACGCCCGCAGTCCTGGAAGGGAATACGGGCATAAGTGACGAGATTAAGAGGATATTTCGTGCGTTTTGCCATCCGGCGCACGATTATTCAGCACATCGTCCAACTTTTTATGGTCCAGTTCTTTGACCCATTTAGCGACGACGACAGTTGCCACACCGTTGCCGACCAGGTTAGTCAGCGCACGTGCTTCAGACATAAAGCGGTCAATACCAAGAATCAGTGCCAGACCCGCAACCGGCAAATGGCCCACCGCAGAGATCGTCGCGGCCAGAACAATGAAGCCACTCCCGGTCACACCCGCTGCACCTTTTGAGGAGAGCAGGAGCACCACCAACAGGGTTATCTGATGGAAGATATCCATATGGCTGTTGGTTGCCTGAGCGATAAACACCGCCGCCATCGTCAGATAGATTGATGTCCCATCAAGGTTAAACGAGTAGCCCGTGGGTATAACCAACCCGACAACCGACTTCCGGCAGCCCAGTTTTTCCATCTTATCGAGCATACGCGGCAGCGCGGATTCAGAAGAAGACGTACCCAGTACGATCAGCAGTTCTTCACGGATATAGCGGATGAATTTGAAAATGCTGAAGCCGGTTGCGCGAGCAATGGAGCCCAGTACCACAACCACAAACAGAATACAGGTGATGTAGAAGCAGATTATCAGCTGACCCAGTTGCACCAGCGTTCCGACGCCATATTTACCGATGGTAAAGGCCATGGCCCCGAAAGCACCGATCGGCGCCAGGCGCATGATCATATTGATGATGCCGAAAATAACCTGCGAGAAGCTTTCAATCACGTTGAAAATCATCTGGCCTTTGCTGCCCAGACGGTGCAGCGCAAAACCAAACATTACCGCAAACAGTAATACCTGCAGGATGTTACCGCTGGCGAACGCGCCAATCACGCTACCCGGGATAATATCCATCAGGAAGCCTACGATCCCCTGGTCTTTTGCCTGTTCAGCGTAAATGGCAACCGCTTTAGCGTCCAGCGTCGCCGGATCGACGTTCATTCCGGCACCGGGTTGCACCACGTTAACGATGATAAGGCCGATGATCAGCGCAATCGTACTGACAATTTCAAAATAGAGCAGTGCAACCGCACCGGTGCGGCCTACTGCTTTCATACTTTCCATGCCTGCAATGCCGGTCACGACAGTACAGAAGATGACAGGTGCGATGACCATCTTGATGAGCTTAACGAAAGCATCACCAAGCGGCTTCATTTGGGCGCCTAATTCAGGGTAGTAATGGCCAAGGAGAATACCAATGGCAATTGCTGTCAGGACCTGAAAGTAAAGGCTTTTGAATATAGAGGTCTTCATAGGGTGTCCTTAAAGTAAAAACCACAGGTCTTGTAAGGTTTTGTTTAACCTGCGGCCTTAAAGTAACACCCACTCAACATGACAGAAATGCACCTGGATCATAATTGATACAAAAATGTTAAAAATTTTGAGCTGGCTCGCACAAGCGAGACCTTTTTTAACTTTTGTAATCAGCGCGTTCCGGTGCCAGATAACGTTCTTCAAAGATATTTGCCGGAACGGGTCGGGCAAACAGGAATCCTTGCGCCACTTCCACCCCGGCTTTTGATAACCATTCGCGTTGCGCTTCGGTTTCAACGCCTTCGGCGATCATCTGCAAGTTGAGGCTATGTGCCAGCTGAATGATGGCGGAGATCATGCTGCAATCTTCGGGCACGCCATCGACAAACATCTTATCGATTTTGAGTACATCCACCGGCAGCGACTTCATATGCTGTAGCTGTCGCAGACCCGCATACCCCATGCCAAAGTCGTCTAGGGCGATGCGCACGCCCGCGTTGCGCAGCGGTCGCAAAATGGCCACTGCGGCGTGAGGATCGTCAATATGCCGGCTTTCAGTCACTTCCAGAATCAATGTGCCTGGCTTAATGCGATAGCGCGTCAACAATTCCAGCAGATCAGACACCATACTTGGGTGCATCAACTGGAGAGCTGATAAATTCACCGAGAGCGGCAGCATGAGACCGCGTTCTTGCCAGGCTGACAGCTGGCGGCATGTTTCTTCCAACACCCAATAACCGACGGTCACCATCAGACCACAAGACTCAATTCTGTCGATTAACCCTTCAGGCAGCTCCCAGCTACCGTCCGGCTGCTGCATCCGCAATAATGCTTCTGCGCTCAATACCTTGCCGCTGGACATCTCTACCTGGGGCTGCATCCAGAGCGCAAATTGCTGGTTATCCATGGCGGTTAAAATATCGTTCTCTTGGGTTAAACGCTGCTGCGCCTCTTCCATCTGCAACGGATCAAAGAACTGAATTTGGTTTTTACCTTTATGACGCGACGTTAACACAGCTGACAGGGCGCGGCGGTAGAGCTGCTCTGCGGTTAAATCACCATAAAACATCGCCACCCCAATGTTGCAGGTAGGACGTAGTTGAATACCCTGAATCGGTAACCGCTCATTAACGATAGTGAGTACTTGCTGACCTAGCGTAATAGCGTGCCAGGGTTCTTTTACACCATGGGCGATAATGGCAAAGTCATAGCCACTCACCTGGGTAAGCACCATCCTGGGAGCCAATACCGACTTCAGTTTTTCGACCAGCGTAAGTAACAGGATTTCTCGCTGGGTTTCAGTTAACACACCCGCGGTGTCACGTAGGGTTTCGCAGGTGACAATCATCAGCGCCGTCGTCTGTTGGCGGGTAACAACCTGCTCCAGCAGCCCCATTAAAAACGACTTATTGGGCAGTTCGGAAACCGGGAAACGCATTACTAAGTCGCTTTGATCTTCGCTATGTCGCTGAATCAACTGCTGATTAAGATTGTAGCTACGCACCAGCATACCAATCTCATCATCCTGATGTAGACGCGGCAATGCCAGTTGATAACCAATCAGGTCCTGCTGTTGAATGTCGTTCAGCTCACGGGCTATTTTACGTAAGGGGTGCACAATCAAGCGGTTAATGCACCAGGAGATAGCGACGGTCAGTATTAGCGACAAAAGTAAGTAAATGGTCACTAACGTCGAGAGCGTACTCATCACGAATTTGTACATGCGGTACGAATCCGCCTGCAGCACCAGATACGCCAGCGGTTGTGGGTTAGCGGAACGTTCAAGAGAATAGATCGGCAGCGAAATTTGTACCGGAAGCTCAAACAGGCGGGTCACCGTAACCGGAACCGGACGTTCGGGTATAAAGCTCATCCGCAGCGCCTGAAACTGATTAGGCAGCACCACATCGGCGCGACTTACCACGCCTGCTGGCCGAATACTTCTTAAAATAGCTTCCGCTTCGGGAATATCCCCTTTCAGGATAGTGTTCGACAGAGGTTCACGAACAGAGCGAGCGATACTTTCCAGTTGCGTAGCCGTGTTATAGCGGTTTTGCTGGACCAGATGGAACAACAAAACGGTGCAAAAAATAAAAACGAACACCATAACAACGGCCGCAACCATTGCCATCTGCTTAATTGTTAACGAGCGACTGACACGCAAACTGACTCTCCACGGATAGACGAAACTGCCGTCAGAGTATACCCGATCGTAGCGGTATTAAGAGAGGCGGTATCTGAAAACTTCCCAGCGTGCATTATCGCGACAGGATAGGCACCTGGCGACGAGATTTATCTGCATTTAAGCCGAAAAAGGCCGCAAGGTTAGCCCCTGCGGCCTGGTTCGGGCGCATGTTGCCATTACGGCAGGCAGACGCCCACAAAGTGCATTACTTCCTGTTACGCAGCCAGTTCACAATCAAGCTGGCAATAATGCCAGCGATAATTGGAGCCGCTAAATCGTGCCAGAAAGCCACGCCTAACTGTGCGAGCGTCATATAGCCGCCTGTGTTGCAATGGCAACTGTTCGCGGCTATTCTTAACTTGTCTGGAGTCAAGTTAGCCCCCGTTTTGTTGCCAGGTTTATACCGAACAACGTGCGGGGGTTTTCTCTTTCCAGCAACCTATGCCGCCGGGGATCAAGCCCCCGCAACATCGCGCCTCACCGGGTTAACCCGGCTTGCTGCTGATTCTACGGTAACACTTCCGTCTCATCACCCCAGAGTGATCCAGTCTGCGTAAAGCCTCGCAATTACGGCTTAATAAATCCGCCAATCGCTGGAAAGTTTCTTGCCAACTGGCAACTTTCCTGACGGCCATCCGCACGATAAAACTAATAACATATTGATATCTATTAGTTTATTTTCTGGCACAGCGATTGCTATATGACTGTGAGCTGTTCTGTTCCGAATCAAAGGAGATATCATGTCTGACTGTCGTACTTACGGATTCAACACCCAGATCGTTCACGCGGGGCAACAACCCGACCCTTCAACTGGCGCGCTCAGTACGCCTATTTTCCAGACTTCAACGTTTGTTTTTGACAGCGCCGAACAAGGTGCCGCCCGCTTTGCGCTCGAAGAGTCCGGGTACATTTACACCCGCTTGGGTAACCCTACCACTGATGCGCTGGAGAAAAAGCTGGCGGTACTGGAAAGAGGTGAAGCCGGGCTGGCTACCGCGTCCGGTATTTCTGCTATCACCACAACGCTGTTGACGCTTTGTCAGCAGGGTGACCATATCGTTTCCGCCAGCGCGATTTACGGTTGTACCCACGCGTTTTTGTCGCACAGCATGCCGAAGTTTGGGATTAACGTCAGCTTTGTCGACGCCGCGAAACCGGAAGAAATCCGCGCCGCCATGCGCCCGGAAACCAAAGTTGTGTATATCGAAACGCCCGCTAACCCGACGTTGTCGCTGGTCGACATTGAAACGGTAGCCGGTATCGCCCATCAGCAAGGCGCATTGCTGGTGGTGGATAACACCTTTATGTCGCCGTACTGTCAGCAGCCTTTGCAACTGGGCGCGGATATTGTGGTGCACAGCGTCACCAAATATATCAACGGTCACGGGGATGTGATTGGCGGCATCATTGTTGGTAAGCAGGAGTTTATCGACCAGGCGCGGTTTGTTGGCCTGAAAGATATCACCGGCGGCTGCATGAGTCCTTTCAATGCGTGGTTGACGCTGCGCGGCGTTAAAACGCTGGGCATTCGTATGGAGCGTCACTGTGAAAATGCGCTGAAAATCGCCCGCTTCCTCGAAGGGCATCCGTCCATTACCCGGGTGTATTATCCAGGCCTGTCATCGCATCCGCAGTATGAGCTGGGCCAGCGACAAATGAGCCTGCCAGGTGGAATTATCAGCTTCGAAATCGCCGGCGGCCTCGAGGCTGGCAGACGGATGATCAATTCTGTAGAATTATGCCTCCTCGCGGTCAGTCTCGGTGATACCGAAACCCTCATTCAGCACCCAGCGTCTATGACACATTCGCCCGTTGCGCCAGAGGAACGGCTTAAAGCAGGTATTACCGACGGGCTTATCCGTCTTTCTGTGGGTCTTGAAGATCCAGAAGATATTATTAACGACCTTGAACACGCCATCAGAAAGGCAACATTCTGACCAATATGGCCTGAACCGACGCCGTTCGGTTCAGGTTGTTGAGAATCAAGGCACAACAGTCTGGCAATACGCGCAATCCTCTTTCGGGGAGAACGTGTATTTTGGGCAGGGGGTTCTATGCAGGACAACACATTACAATTAAGCAACAATACAGCAACCGCCGTACCATTCTCAAAAAAAATACCGTTTACGAAATACGATTTTGGCTGGGTATTACTGTGCATAGGCATGGCCATTGGTGCCGGAACGGTACTGATGCCGGTACAAATTGGCTTAACCGGCATTTGGGTATTTATCGTCGCCTTTATTATTGCTTATCCGGCAACTTATATTGTGCAGGATATTTATTTAAAAACATTATCAGAAAGTGAAACCTGTAATGACTACACGGATATTATCAGTCATTATCTGGGAAAAAACTGGGGCGTATTTCTTGGCGTCATCTATTTTCTGATGATTATTCACGGCATATTTATTTATTCCTTATCCGTGGTTTTTGACAGCGCCTCATATATCAAAACCTTCGGCTTGACCGAGTCCGATCTTTCACAGTCGATAATCTACAAAGTGGCCATTTTTGCCGTGCTGGTCGCCATTGCTTCCGGGGGAGAAAAACTGCTATTCAAAATCTCCGGCCCGATGGTAGTGGTCAAAGTGGGTATCATCATCGTATTTGGTTTTGCGATGGTTCCGCACTGGAACTTCGCTAATATCAGCGCCTTCCCTGAAGCCTCGGTGTTCTTTCGCGATGTGCTGCTGACTATCCCGTTCTGCTTCTTCTCCGCGGTGTTTATTCAGGTGTTGAACCCTATGAACATCGCTTACCGCAAACGGGTGGCGGACCGGGTACTGGCCACACGTATGGCTATACGCACGCATCGGATCAGTTACATTACGCTGATTGCGGTCATCCTGTTTTTCTCTTTTTCTTTTACCTTTTCCATTAGCCATGAAGAAGCCGTTTCAGCCTTCGAACAAAATATTTCCGCACTGGCGCTGGCGGCACAGGTCATTCCGGGACAGATTATTCATATCACATCAACGGTATTAAATATCTTCGCCGTATTAACCGCGTTCTTTGGTATTTATTTGGGATTCCACGAGGCGATCAAAGGAATTATTCTTAACGTACTGAGCCGCGTTATTGACGTGGAAAAAATTAATCCTCTGGTGCTTACGCTGGGTATTTGTACCTTTATTGTTATCACCCTGGTGATTTGGGTATCATTTCGCGTGTCAGTACTGGTGTTCTTCCAGTTAGGCAGCCCGCTGTACGGGATTGTGTCGTGTATTATTCCGTTTTTCCTGATCTATAAAGTCACACAGCTGGAAAAACTACGCGGGCTGAAAACCTGGCTAATCCTGTTGTACGGGATCCTGCTGTGCCTGTCGCCATTACTGAAGCTGATTGAATAACCCGCGTAAACTGCGCCGTCAGCTCCTGGCGGCGCTTAGCTCACACTCTCCAGTTGATAGCTGCGAATTTTATTCAGTACCGTGGTATGTGATACCCCCAGCGCTTTGGCGATATGCCGCGACGACACATTCTCTTCCATCATCTGTTCAATAAGCTGGCGTTCCGCATACAAAACCTGCTCTTTAAAAGGACGTTCTGTCGGGCCTTGCTCAGCGGCGGGCAAATTCACCATCCCTAATTCTTCGGGCGTAATGACATCGGATTCCGCCATTAGCATCAGACGAATAATGGTATTTTCCAGTTCGCGCACGTTTCCCGGCCAGCTGTGATGGTGCAAGGCATCAAAACAAGCTTTATCCAGAATGATCCGCCGCTGGAATTCCTTTGCGTATTTCTGCACAAAGTGGCGAATCAACAGACTGATGTCCTGCGGGCGTTCCCGCAAGGGCGGAATAGTCAGGGAAAGTACATTGATGCGGTAATAGAGATCGGCGCGCAGCAGACGTTGTTCCACCATATCTTCCAGATTGGCGTTGGTTGCCACAATAATGCGTACATTAACCGGAATAATTTGCGCCCCGCCAACGCGACGGATCCCGCCATCCTGCAGGACGCGCAATAATTTAGCCTGTAAGCCCAGCGACATTTCACCAAATTCATCGAGAAAAAGGGTGCCTTTATCAGCCATTTCAAACAGCCCTTTTTTGCCTTTACAATCCGCGCCGCTAAAAGCCCCTTTCTCATAGCCAAAGAATTCACTCTCCATAAGCGACTCAGGTAGTGCAGAGCAGTTGACCGGAATAAACGGATAAAAACGTCGCTGCCCAGAATTATGGATAGCCCGGGCCAGCAGCTCTTTGCCGGTACCCGTATCGCCACGGATCAGAACGGTATATTTGCTGTCAGCAATTTTTATCGCCTTTTCGATAAGCGCGTGCATGCTCAGGCTGCTGCAAATAATGTCAGAGAAATAACGCGGGCGTTCCGGCTCCGGCGTTGATAGCTCGCTTATCTCCTCACAGAGGTAAGCGACATTAATAATATCGGCGCGCTGGCTTAAACAGGATTGCACACAGGAAATATCCTGTAGCTGGCGGCACCAGGATTTAATCAGGATCCGTCCAGGTGTGACTTTCATGGAGATGATATTGATATCGCAGCAGGAAAATTCCTTCAGGACATCCTCAACCATCGACAGACGATCAATTGTTTTAATATCCCAGCGTATCGTGACCACATTTGCTCCTGATAGTTAGCAACTGCGAAATAGATATTTCTGTGACGAGAGGAAACCTGACTACATTTTAGACGCTGTGGAATAATGTTCTGCCAGAGGACTCACATTGTGGACGGAAAAACAAAATATAAAAAAACCGGAGCACAAGGCTCCGGTTATCGGGTCATAACCCACGTTTATTGCTGTGGGTTTTCGTCCTGGTCAACGGCGAAACAGGCCACCAGCTGACCGCCATAGTCTTTTAACTGTGGCTGAAGCTGAGTACACGGACCAAAGCGACGGCGGCAACGGGCGTTGAATGCGCAGCCTGGTGGCGGATTCAACGGGCTTGGCAGCTCACCGGTCAGCTTGATACGCTCGCGGCGATCGTCCGGGTTCAGGCGCGGCGTTGCGGAGAGTAGCGCCTGAGTGTACGGATGCCGTGGATTATTGAAGATCTGATCCTTGGTTCCTTTTTCCACACAGCGGCCTAAATACATCACCATCACTTCATCGGCAATGTGCTCTACCACCGACAGGTCGTGCGAGATAAAGACGTATGACAGCCCCAGTTCCTGTTGCAAGTCCATCATCAGGTTCAACACTTGCGCACGTACGGAAACGTCCAGCGCCGAGACCGGTTCGTCGGCAATCACCACATCCGGGTCAAGCATCAGACCGCGGGCAATGGCGATACGCTGACGCTGGCCGCCGGAGAACATATGCGGATAGCGGTCGTAGTGCTCGGTTTTCAGCCCCACTTTCGCCATCATCGCCAGCGCTTTTTCACGACGCTCCTCTTTGCTGAGCGTGGAGTTGATCAGCAACGGCTCTTCCAGAATCTGCCCTACTTTTTTACGCGGGTTCAGGGAACCATAGGGGTTCTGGAACACTATCTGGATTTTCTGCCGACGCAGCTTCTGCGCTTGCGGGTCATGCTTGAGTAAATCCTGTCCCTGGTAATACAGCTCACCGCCAGTCGGGATTTCAATCATCGTCAGTAGACGGCCAAGGGTGGATTTCCCACAGCCCGACTCACCTACCACCGCCAGCGTTTTACCGCGCTCCAGAGTAAAGGAAACGCCATCCAGCGCTTTCACCAGGCGTTCCGGGGCGAACATGCCCTTCTTCACCGGGTAGTGTTTTTTCAGGTCAATTGCCTGCAACAGCGGCTGTTGCGCGGCGGCCTTTTGCGTACTCATAGCCCAGGCCTCCCGGCATCATCAAGTGGGTAGTGGCATTTCGACTGACGACCGCCTTCCAGCAGGTTCAGTTCAGGTTCTTCAGCGCGGCATTTGTCGGTCGCATAGGGGCAGCGTGGATTCAGCAAACAGCCGCTCGGGCGGTCATATTTACCGGGAACCACGCCCGGCAGTGAGGCCAGACGCGCTTTGTCCTGAGCAAACTCCGGCAGCGCGCGCAGCAGCGCCTGGGTGTAAGGATGACGCGGCGCGCGGAAGATATCCTGCGCGGCCCCGGTTTCCACTACCTGCCCAGCGTACATCACGATGATTTTGTGTGCCGCTTCAGCCACCAGCGCCAGATCGTGCGTGATTAAGACCAGCGCCATGTTCTCTTTTTGCTGCAATTCCAGCAGTAGCTCGATGATCTGCGCCTGAATGGTCACATCCAGCGCCGTTGTCGGTTCATCGGCAATCAGCAGCTTCGGACGACAGGCAATCGCCATCGCGATCATCACGCGCTGACTCATCCCACCGGACAACTGGTGCGGATAGACATCCAGACGCGAGGCCGGATCGGGGATCCCCACCAGCGTCAGCAGGTCAATTGCCCGCTGAATACGCGTTTTTTTGTTGCCGCCCTGGTGCACCTTGATGGCTTCCATAATCTGGTAGCCGACGGTGTAGCAGGGGTTAAGACTAGTCATCGGGTCCTGGAAGATCATTGCCACTTCCGCACCCACCAGTTGGCGACGCTCTTTCTCAGAGATGCGCTTCAGGTCGCGACCATTAAACTCCAGATTTTCGGCCATAACGCGGCCAGGGTAGTCAATCAGTCCCATAATCGCCAGCGAGCTGACGGACTTACCAGAACCAGACTCCCCAACAATGCCAACCACTTCACCCTGATTCACACTGTAGCTAATGCGGTCTACGGCGCGGAATTCGGAACCTACGTCGCCGAAATGCACCGATAATTTATCTACATTTAATAACGCCATCTCGAACCTCTTACTGCTTCAGTTTGGGATCGAGCGCGTCACGCAGACCGTCACCCATCAGGTTAAATGCCAGCACCGTCAACAGGATCGCCAGCCCCGGGAAGGTCACGACCCACCAGGCGCTTTGGGCAAACTGCAGAACGTCAGAGAGCATGGTGCCCCATTCCGGCGTAGGCGGCTGTGCGCCCATCCCCAGGAAGCCGAGGGCAGCCATATCGAGAATGGCGTTAGAGAAGCCAAGCGACGCCTGAACAATCAGCGGCGCAAGACAGTTAGGCAGAATATTGACGAACATTTGGCGCATCGCGCCGGCTCCCGCCACGCGGGATGCGGTGACGTAGTCGCGGTTAACTTCCACCAGCACAGCGGCGCGCGTCAGACGCACATAGTGCGGCAATGCTACAAACGTCAGCGCCAGCGCAGCGTTGCCTATCGAGGGACCAAATACCGCCACCAGCACCAGCGCCAGTAACAGGCTCGGCAATGCCAGCATGATATCGACCACACGCATGATGACGTTATCGACAATTCCACCAAAGTAGCCAGCGATCAGCCCAAGAACCACGCCCATCAGCAGGGAGAGTACAACCACCAGACAGCCAACCAACAGCGACAGACGCGCACCGTACATCAGGCGGGACAGCACGTCGCGGCCCACATCATCAGTACCAAACAGGTGCGCCATGGTACCGCCTTCCTGCCACGCAGGAGGAGCTAGTAGCGTATCGCGGAACTGGTCTGCCGGGTTGTAGGGTGCAAGGACGTTGGCAAAGACCGCAATCAGGATCATCACCACAACGTACACCAGCCCAACAACCGCACCTTTGTTGCGTTTAAAATAGTGCCAGAACTCCTGCAGCGGCGTCATCGGCACCGGTGCGGCAATAACTTTATTTTCAGTAACCTGTGACATGATGGCCCCTTACTTCTTATGCCGAATACGCGGGTTCACCACGCCGTACAGCAGGTCTACCAGCAGGTTGACGAGGATAATCATCGTCGCGACCAGCAGTACCCCACCCTGCACTACCGGATAATCACGGCGTTGTAGCGCATCGATCAGCCAACGTCCCAGCCCCGGCCACGAGAAGATAGTCTCGGTCAGGATTGCCCCTGCCAGCAACGTACCAACCTGCAGGCCGATAACGGTGACAACGGGCAGCATCGCGTTACGCAGAGCGTGAATGATGATGACGCGCATACGGGTCAAACCTTTAGCGCGCGCGGTACGAATGTAATCCTCACCCAGCACTTCCAGCATCGATGAACGGGTCATACGCACAATGACCGCCAGAGGTATAGTGCCCAGCACCATTGCCGGTAGGACCATATGCGCCAACGCATCGATAAAGTTGCCCTCTTCACCCCAGATGGCGGTGTCGATCAGCATAAAACCGGTCAGCGGATTGGAATCATCAAGGAACACCATGTCGCTCACCCGCCCAGAAACTGGCGTCAGGTTCCACTGCACGGAAACCAGCATGATCAGCATCATGCCCCACCAGAAAATCGGCATGGAGTAACCGGTCAGCGCCAGGCCAACGGCGGTATGATCGAAAATGGAGCCGCGCTTAACGGCAGCAAGTACACCCACCGGGATACCCACTGCGACGGCGAAAATCATCGCGCAGACGCCGAGTTCCAGCGTGGCTTTGAATCGAGGTACGAACTCTTCCCACACCGGTAAGCGGCTTTTCAGTGAGATACCTAAATCGCCATGCATAACCCCCCAGATATAGTGGAGGTACTGCTGCCACATCGGCTTATCCAGACCGAGTTCAGCCAGCAGTTGAGCATGACGCTCAGGGGAGATCCCACGTTCACCTGCCATGATCATAACCGGATCGCCGGGGATCATATGGACGAAGGCAAAGGTGAGAAGAGTGATACCGATAAACGTGGGGATGACGAGTCCCAAACGTCGGAGAATGAACTGCAACATAACCCGGATTCTCTCTAATGACGCACGGCCTGGAACCGTGAGTCTGCATTGCTCACAAATCTTATCCCACGCAAACTGCATCGTGGGTAAAGCATTACGCCGGATGGCGCTGCGCTTATCCGGCCTACACAATACCGGGGCGCAGCGCTTCCTTGATTGCTTTTAATTATTCGACAGAGACGTTTTCGAAGTGGTGTTTGCCTAATGGATCAACCACATAGCCTTTTACTTCTTTACGCACTGGTTCATACACGGTGGAGTGAGCAACAATCAGAGCCGGGGCCTGATCGTGCATAACAACCTGAGCTTGCTTGTACAGTTCAATACGTTTGTTGTGATCGTCGGTCGCACGCGCCGGTTGGATCAGGTCTTCAAACGGCTTGTAGCACCAGCGAGAGTAGTTGGAGCCGTCTTTCGCTGCCGCACAGCTGAACAAGGTGGCGAAGAAATTGTCCGGATCCCCGTTGTCACCGGTCCAACCCATCATCACCGCCTGATGTTCACCCGCTTTGGCGCGTTTCAGATACTCGCCCCACTCGTAGGTCACAATCTTGGCCTGAACGCCAATTTTCGCCCAGTCAGCCTGAACCATTTCCGCCATACGACGTGCGTTCGGGTTATATGGACGCTGTACCGGCATAGCCCACAGCTCAACGGTAAAGCCTTTGTCCTGACCGGCTTCCTTCAACAGCGCTTTGGCTTTCTCAGGATCGTAGGTGTAGTCTTTAACGTCGTCGTTATAGCCCCACATGGTCGGTGGGATCAGGTTTTTCGCGGCAACGCCAGCACCCTGATAAACCGCTTTGATGATCGCTTCTTTGTTCACCGCGTAGGTCAGCGCCTGACGGACTTTCACATCATCAAACGGTTTCTTCTCGGTGTTGAAAGAGAGGTAGCCAACGTTCAGACCGGCCTGCTCCATCAGGTTAATATTTTTATCCTGCTTCATGCGCGCGATGTCAGCCGGGTTCGGGTACGGCATCACCTGGCACTCGTTCTTCTGCAGTTTGGCGTAACGCACAGAAGCGTCAGGCGTAATGGAGAAGACCAGACGGTCGATCTGCGGCTTAGTGCCCCAGTAACCTTCGAATGCTTTATACAGAATACGAGAGTCTTTCTGGTACTGCTGCAGCTGGAACGGACCGGTACCGATTGGGTTCAGATCCACTTTCTCCGGGGAACCGGCTTTCAGCATGTTGTCCGCATATTCTTTGGAAAGAATAGAAGCGAAGTCCATCGCCAGGTCAGCCAGGAACGGTGCTTCCGGGCGAGTCAGTACGAACTGAACGGTTTTATCATCCACTTTTTTCACTTCGGAGATCAGGTCTGGCAGACCCATCCCTTCGAAGTATTCATAGCTGCCGCCAGAAACTTTATGGTACGGGTTCTGGGCATTTTTCTGACGATCGAAAGAAAACACCACGTCATCGGCGTTTAAATCGCGCGTCGGTTTGAAATCTTTGTTGTCCTGCCACTTCACGCCAGGGCGAAGGTGGAAGGTATAGGTTTTACCGTCTTCGCTGATTTCCCACTTCTCAGCAAGTCCCGGGATCACTTCAGTTGTGCCGGTTTTGAACTCGACCAGGCGGTTATAGATCGGCACGGAGCTGGCATCATAGGTGGTACCAGAGGTGAAAAGCTGCGGGTTAAAGCCTTCAGGAGATCCTTCTGAACAATAAACCAGAGTTTTAGCCTGTACGCTTGCTGCGACGGTCATAGCCACCAGGCTCAGACCAAGCTTCAGCATCCCTGACTTCTTCAAGGAAATACTCATTCTTCTGCTCCAAATGTGATGTTTGTTGTTTTACCCTTTGCAATGGGTTTGCACCGCCTGGCCTTTTTTGTTTTTTACCCGGCCGGGTCAGCGTTAAGAGGATGGGGATTCCGTTCACATAAGCGACTGAGTTGCAGTGCGGATTCTCCATGAAATGCCCCTCATACCCTACAATCTGTCAACAGAATGTGAAAACGTCAATACAGGTAACCGCGATTTACACCAACGGTGAGAATTGGCAAACAAAGATTAAAAAAAGTGCAAGCGGGTATTTTCAGCAGGGAAATTTGTGCTACGCGCACTATGCCAGAATAAACATCTTCATACTTCGCAACATTTGGAGATTAACATTTATGCAATTTATTCAAATTTTCCCAATGAATGCTGCATATCTGAGCGATTAATGCCATGAACGTTAAAACGCACAGCGGAAAATGCCAGCGCCAGCCATAAGTAGCGCAAAAAAAGTTTCAAGCAAACATAAAAAAAGGCAATGGAATATGTCACAGAATCGTTAACTGTCAGTGGGAAGTGATGCACAATTTTTGCAGATAAAAGGAAGGTCAAAGGTGGGGTTGGAATAACGCCATACACGCTGGGATGAAACTGAGTCTGTAGGCCGGATAAGGCAAAAAACCCTGCTCGTTGAGCAGGGTTTTAAATTTGGTCGGTGATAGAGGATTCGAACCTCCGACCCCTTCGTCCCGAACGAAGTGCGCTACCAGGCTGCGCCAATCACCGAATGCGGGGCGCATCTTACTGCTCAGCCGCGCGCCCGTCAATCCCTTAGTATCAAAATGCCATTTGATCGGCGAGAAAGTCAGCAGCTCTGTTACTGGGCTGTAACCTTCTTCGCGTCCGGGATACGACACCAGTTGTTATTCTCGTTAATCCCCCCATTTGGCGAGGTATAACCAAGGCAACCCAGAACGGTATCGTACAATTCCACATGACGACGCGGCACCTTCATCTCAGCTTCTTGCTTCAGGTGCGCAAACGCCTTCGCATGGTCAGGGTCTTCCAGATATTTGTCAGACATCCACACCATCATAGGAACGCGGAACTGCTCAGGCGGCGCCATTTTACGCGGCGTTCCGTGCAGGTGCTCACGTTCGTTAATTGACTCACCGTGATCGGCGGCGTAGAACACAATCGCTTTCTTATCGCGCAATTGATCAAACACTTTGGTAATAAAGTGATCAACGTAGGTTACCGAATTATCAAATGAATTAATCATCTCAGCTTTCGAGCAGCCACTATCCACGTTGACACACTCCGGCTTCCACTGTGCATATTCGCGGGTGTAGCGCTGGGTGTAGTTAAAATGCGAGCCCTTGGTGTGCAGAATAATCAGACGCTTTTCGCCATCATCAGTCTTCTGTAAAGATTGCTGCATCTCATTAATCAGCAGCATATCGTCAACGTTTTTGCCACGGTTACGCGGCTCAGCGCCAATCTGCTCACGATAGGCAATGTTCTCTGCCATAGTATTGCTGTAGAACCACATCTCGCTTTGCATCGCGTAAAGATCGGTCTTGAACCCTAACTGGCCGAGCACAGAAAAGACGTTTTGTTCTTTCAGAGTACGCTGCGGGTTTTCTTCCGCCCCGCCCTCGCGCACAAACATACAGCGCAGCGAAAGTTTAGTCGCCGTATCACAGGAATATCCTCGGAACGCGGCCAGATTTTTCTCCTGGGCGAGCCTTGGCGTGGTATTGCGCTCATAGCCAAAAATCCCCATATGATCCCAGCGGGTCGTTTCGCCAATAATAAAGACCACATAGGTATCGTCGAGGTTTTTGGGCGCAACATAGGTAAACTTCTTCGCCGGGTTCATCAGCGATTTGTTGTCTGAGGATTCATCCACCTGTGCCCAGGCGTACAAACCCAGCGCAGAGAGCCAGTTTGACGGCAGATAGGAATTCGCCACAACCCCACCATAGCTGGGTAAATCGATTCCTGTTTCTCGCTCAACGCTTCTCTGTTGCATGCTCAGCAAGCGAATCGGCGCCCATACCATCAGGCCAGCCAACAATACCACCGCCACGCTACGCCATCTCATGCCAGGCGTGCGGATCTGTTTCATCAGGGTATAGCGGCAGCGATTACTCCAAATCAGAACCAACGGTAAAATGCTGACCGAAACCAGCCACACGATAAAATGCCAGCCAACAACTTCTTTCGATAAATCAATATCCGTTGTCATTACGGAGGCAATAATACCGTAGCCAATGACCACGTTCAGGAAGGTCATGTAATAGCTGGCGCCGGCAGAGCAGAGCACCACAAACGTTGCCAGTACACGCCAGGCGCGTCGGCCAAATAAAGAGAGAATACGGAGTAAAAAGAAGGTCACCAGCACAGTGCCAGCTAATTCAACAACCGCAGAGAGTCCTTTCCAGACGGTAAACTCGTGCGCATATCCGCTAAAACGACGGAAAAACACAGCGCAATTCATAAAAAGACCGATATAGATCGCCAGCAAGAAACTCAGCTTCTGCTGCGTCATCGATTTGATATATCTCATGCAAACAAACCCTGGAGGAAGGGATAAAAACACCCTGCGCAAAAGCCTGTCAGGCCATACAGGGGAAAAGTGCGACAAATGCAGATAATAAGACAATTCTACAGCGCAGGTAAGTAGACCACAGGAGGGAAGAAAAGTGCTTATAGAGAATGCAAACGGCGCATATATTTTTGTAAATATATGCGCCGGGCATTAATCAGACCACTAATAGATCAGGCGTGTGCCTCGGTATAGACGCTACGCTGCGGCTGACGAATAGTGGTAGAAAGCGCCAGCGAGATAATTAACAGCGCAAAGATAACGCAGAAGGTCACATAGAATCCGCCGAACAGCGAGGCGATAATGGAACCACAAATGCTACCGATACCGAAACCTAAGTAAATGACACCGTAGTTTTTAGCCAGGTTGTTCAAACCGAAGAACTCACTCACCAGTGACGGGAACACGGTGATGGTGCCGCCAAAGTTAAATGCCACACAGGCAATCGCCGTAAAGAAGGTCACATCATTCAACGGCGCGAACAGCAGTGCCGCCATACCCACCAGCGAAACGACCTGCCCAATGGTGATAACGCGAATACGAGAGATTTTGTCGGACAGAATCCCCAGAACCAGACGACCGGACAGGTTAGCGATAGAAATCACGGTCACCGCGTTTGCCGCCGTTGCCACATCCATATGTGCCAGACTTTGTGCGATATCTTTCGCCACGCCAATTACGTACAGCCCGCTCATACACGCCGTCAGGAACATGACCGCCAGCATCCAGTACTGCGGTTTACGCATGGACTGCGCCAGGGTGTAGTCATTCTCAACCACGCCATTTTTCGTTTTCACTTCCTGATTCGGGGCGTCTTTCATCAGCGTGGAGCCAAAGACGATCATTACCAGCACAATCGCGCCCCAGATCATGAAGGTTTTTTCCAGACCCACGGTGCTCAACAGTTGGCTATCGATGAATTTAAAACCGAGGCTGCCAAGACCGTAAGAACCGATAGCGAAGGCGGAAATCAGCCCTTTACGCTCCGGGAACCATTTTACACAGTTGGAAAGTGTTAACAGGTAGCCTGCGCCATCCGCCAGACCAACCAACACACCAGCGCTCAGCCACAGCATAATCAGGCTGTCAGAGTGGGCGGTTAAGAAGAAGCCAACACCGAGTAAAATACCGGAGGCCATGGTGACGCGTTTCACGCCAAAACGTTCCTGCAGTTTCCCGGCGACGGAAGAAGAAATTGCCAGCCCGAGGCTCAGCAGGCCAAAGGAAAAGGCAACCTGACTCACCGGCGCATCAAGCTTAGAAGAAAGCGCACCGTTAAACAGGCTCCAGGTATAAACAGAACCTAAAGCAAATTGGGTAATGATGGTGCCGATCAGTGTCAGCCAGCGGGTACGCTGATAATCAGAAGTTTTCATGGCAGTCTTCCTGCATAAACAAAATGGGAAATTCTCTGCCAACAACCATACCGAAGCGTTTTTATGAGCAGGGGAAAACGGCATGAAATGCCGCCAGGACGGAATGAAATGCCTGGAATGCGGAATGAATGACGAGACAAAAAGTCGGGTTACTGAATTTTATCGCATGAGTTAGTACACGCTATCGCTGGAGTGCGTGTGATTGTTGATCTCAACATGTAATCAAGATGTTTATGTGATGATTGTTTACGTTAAAATTTGGCGCTCACTCCCATGGTGTACATATAGTCGCTGTTGTTGGTGCTATTTTCCGCCTGCGACAGCGCCGCGTAAGCCGCCATGTGCGGGTTCAACAGCATATCCGCACCGACGGTAACATCTACCCAGTTACCGTCCTGACCCGCCGCCGTCATGCGACTGAGACCCGACTGCGCCTTCCAGATATTTTCGCCAAACTGCTGGTTATAGCTGATTTGCGCCCACGGTCGCACATCACCGAACTGCGAATTGACTCGCCAGCCCAACGAGCTCACGCTGGCATGCCACAGCGGATCGTTCTGCGTTGCCGACGTCGCGCTATCGCCAAATTCGTTGTAAGTAGATGTGGTGGAACCGTCATAATGCAGCGCGGCAACCGGACCGGTTGTCACCTGCCTTGAAAGCGGGAAGTTCCAGCCCATACTCATGCCGCTGGTGGCATCCATTGGCGTCTCATCCGCCAGATTCACCACGGGCCCCGCCACGTTCTGAGTGGAACGAATACGTTCTTCCAGAATGTCGTTATAACGTGGTTGGTGATCGCTGTCCCATGTATAACGTTCAGCCGTATGCCCTGACAGCGCATCAACGATATATTCTTGTTGCCAGCCATATGCTGTATTGATGGACAGCGCACAAACTATGACGCTCGCCAGAGTTAACCTTTGGCGACCACTACTGTTTCTTATAAGCATCAACGCGACTCCAGAAAAGAGCCGAATTCGGCGATATTATTGTCATTGTGTGAAGTATTTGGGCCAGCAGGCCTTGTATTAAATATTGTCTTTTTAGCTGGCGCGTCAAGGCGGGCCGAATGAAATTTTTACGCCAGTAAAAACAGCGAGGAAGAATATGCAGCGTTGCGGATGGGTCAGTCAGGATCCACTTTACATTGCCTACCACGACAAGGAATGGGGCGTCCCCGAAACCGATGGCAAAAAGCTGTTCGAAATGATCTGCCTCGAAGGCCAGCAGGCCGGGTTATCGTGGATTACCGTACTCAAGAAACGGGAAAATTATCGCCACGCTTTCCACCATTTTGACCCGGAAAAAGTGGCAGCCATGACCGAAGAGGATGTGGAAAGGCTGGTACTGGATGCCGGCATAATTCGCCATCGCGGAAAAATTCAGGCCATTATCGGCAACGCTCGCGCCTTTCTGACGATGGCACAAAACGGAGAGTCGTTTAGCGAGTTCGTCTGGTCATTTGTTGATAACCAACCGCAAGTGACCCGCGCCGCCAACCTGAGCGATATTCCCACCTCCACGCCTGCGTCAGACGCGCTGTCTAAGGCGTTAAAAAAACGCGGATTTAAGTTTGTTGGCACCACCATTTGTTACTCCTTTATGCAGGCATGCGGCCTGGTCAACGATCATGTCACCAGCTGCATCTGTTATCCGGGAGAACAACATGATTCGTGAATCAAAGGCTGAAGATCTACCGGCGATTCTAACGCTGTGGATGGAAAGCACAATCCATGCCCATCCGTTTATCGAAGAGCGCTACTGGCGCGAAAGTGAATCCGTGGTGCGGGATGTTTATCTGCCAGCCGCGCAAACCTGGGTGTGGGAAGAAGAAGGCGAGCTCAAAGGTTTTGTCAGCGTCATTGATGACCGCTTCCTCGGCGCGCTGTTTGTCGCGCCTGCCGCCATCAGAAGCGGGATCGGCAAAGCGCTGGTGCAGCATGTGCAGCAGCGCTTTTCGTTACTCAGCCTGGAGGTCTACCAGAAGAATCAATCAGCGGTGAACTTCTACCATGCGCTGGGTTTTCGCATTGAAGACGGCGCATGGCAGGAAGAGACTCACCATCCTACGTGGATTATGGGCTGGCAGGCGGATCAAACGCCGTAAGCGCCAGGTTCGGTCCGCTGTACTTTTCGAGCCACGCCAGCGCAGTGTTGCCCGCGCAGCCATTCCCCAGCTTCGAGCTGGGGAGATCTTTGGTCAGCACGTTGACGGCGCCATTTTTACAAATACCGTCAGCTGTCGGCTCCAAATCAGGCCAGGCGCCTTCATGAATACAGATGACGCCAGGTTTGATGCCTTCCGTCACCACGGCCCCCGCCAGAACGTGTCCACGCTGATTCCACACCCTGACCGTGTCGCCATCCGTAATGCCGCGCGCGTTGGCATCCTGCGGATGAATCGTTACCGGCTCACGATCCGCTACTGCATACTGCTCACGCAACGCGCTGTAGTTAAGCTGACTGTGCAACCGGTGCGCCGGGTGCGCGGAAAGCAGCTGTAACTGCTCCGACTCGGCGTTACCGAACCACTCATCCGGCTCCAGCCACATCGGGTGTCCCGCGCAATCCGCATAGCCGTAACCGGCAATCCTCGCGGAGTAGATTTCAATTTTACCGCTGTCCGTTTTCAGCGGATGTGCCTGTGGGTCGCGGCGAAAATCCGCAAAACGGATAAACTGCGCGCTGGCGGCATTTTCCGGCATTTCGATCAGGGCGTTGCGCTGCCAAAACTCGGCGAAAGGCGGCAATGTCACCTGCTGGCTGGCCCCACGCTGCCCGGCAATATTGTAAAACGTCTCCAGCCATTCCAGCTCGCTTTTGCCTTCGGTGAATTGCTCGTAACCGCCTACTGCCCAGCGTTCACTCAGTTCGGCAAAAACATCATAATCATTTCGCGCTTCGTCCTGCGGCGGGACAACCTGTTTCATCGGCACCAGGTGCTGGTTGCTGTAATCGCCGGTCATGGTCAAATCATTGCGTTCAAAAGAGGTGGTCGCTGGCAGCACGATATCGGCATGCTTCGCTGCGGCGGTCCAGAAACACTCCGAGATAACCACCAGCTCCGGTTTTTGCCAGGCGCGAATCAGACGGTTGGTATCCTGATGATGGGTGAAGTTGGCGCCGCCCGCCCACCACAGCATACGGATGTCCGGGAAATGGCGATCCATACCGTTATGCTGATAAAAGCCTCCGGGGTTCTCCAGCGCTTCGACTATTCGCGCCACCGGGATTTTATCCACCGCATCGGTACCACCTTTAACGCTGCCTTGCATTGAAGCCAGCACCGCTGCGCGACGCGTCGGGTTCCCGCCGTTGGCAAAATGGTACGACAGCCCAAAACCACCGCCTGGCGTCCCAATCTGCCCAAGCATGGCGGCCAGGGTAACAATCATCCAGTGTTTCTGCTCGCCATACTGCTGACGCTGCATACCCCATCCTGCCATCAACATGGTGGTATTTTGGTGAAACATCGCCGCAAGTTCGCGTATTTTTGTTGCGGATATACCGCAAATCTCCGCAGCCCACTCTGCCGTTTTCACAACATCATCAGATTTACCCAGCAGATAGTCGGCAAAACGGTCATAGCCGGTCGTACATCGGGCAAGAAAATCCGCATCGTGCCAGCCGTTTTCCACCAGCGTATGCGCGATGCCCAACATCAGCGCCACGTCGGTCCCCATATGCGGGGCAATCCATTCCATCTTTTCGCCAAAGAATTCGACGCTTTCCGATCGCATCGGATCGATACAGATCAACCGTTTACCGCTGTCGCGCAAAGCCTCAAAGTAAGCAAGCCCCTGCTCATCGGACGCGTTCCAGGCAATCTTCAGTGTATTCAGCGGATTAGCGCTCCATAACACCACCACCTCGCTGTTCTCAAGCACCACAGGCCAGCTGGTTTGCTGCTGGTAAACTTCGTTACCGCCCACCACGTACGGCATGATCGCCTGAGCAGCCCCCGTCGAATAATCCCCCAGATGCCCGGTATAACCGCCTGCCAGCGCCATATAACGCTGTAGCAGAGTTGCCGCTTTGTGTAACACGCCATTAGATCGCCAGCCGTAGGAACCGGCAAAAATCGAGGCCGGGCCGTAGCTGTCACGGATACGTTTATGCTGCGTATGGATAAGATTCAGCGCATCGTCCCAACTGACGCGAACAAATTCATCCTGCCCACGCACGCCCTGGGGATTCTCCGGCGAGGCGAGAAAGCCTTTACGCACCATTGGAAAACGTACCCGCGTTTTACTGTGAACCTGGTCGCGCACCACGGTTTGCAAAGAGTTGGGATGGGAAGTGGGCAGCGCGCCACGCGAGGAGAAAACCGTCTCACCATCGGTGTCGACGAGAATTGGTCCCCAGTGGGCGGCGGTTAACACCGAGTAATGTGCGGGTGAATTAGCCAAGATGGCGCTCCTGAATGCGATGTGACGGCTTATTTATTATGCCGTTCAATGTTACTTACAAATTTCAGAGTCTTCCCTGGAATTTTCTTCATGTTCACACGTCATAATCAACCGCCACGGTCGCTGTGGCAAAGAAGAAAAAGTCATTAAGGAATTAAGATGAAGAAACGTGTTTTTGTTATTGCTGCCATCGTGAGCGGCGCCCTGGCGGTTTCTGGCTGCACAACAAACCCTTACACCGGCGAACGCGAAGCGGGTAAATCCGGCATTGGCGCGGGTATTGGCTCTCTGGTCGGCGCGGGCATTGGCGCACTCTCTTCTTCGAAGAAAGATCGCGGTAAAGGCGCACTGATTGGCGCGGCGGCGGGTGCGGCCGTTGGTGGTGGTATCGGCTATTACATGGATGTGCAGGAAGCAAAACTGCGCGAAAAAATGCAGGGAACGGGCGTCAGCGTGACGCGTAGTGGCGATAACATCATTCTGAATATGCCGAATAACGTCACCTTCGACAGCAGCAGCGCCAACCTGAAACCTGCTGGTGCCAACACTCTGACCGGCGTGGCAATGGTACTGAAAGAGTACAATAAAACCGCCGTCAACGTGCTGGGCTTCACCGACAGCACCGGCAGCCAGGATCTGAATATGCGTCTGTCTCAACAACGCGCGGACTCCGTGGCCAGCGCCTTGATCACGCAAGGGGTTGCCGCTAATCGTATCCGCACTCAGGGCATGGGTCCGTCAAATCCGATCGCCAGCAACAGCACGGCGGAAGGTAAAGCGCAGAACCGTCGCGTAGAGATTACGTTGAGTCCTGTGCAGTAATCGTTGAGCCGGGTGGCGGCTTCGCCTTACCCGGCCTACGTTCGACATGTAGGCCCGGTAAGCGCAGCGCCACCGGGCAAATTACTTGCTTCGTCAGATTTTCCCGCTAAGGTATTCACACGAAATTCAGGGAAATCAGCGATGAGCAAATCAACACGGGCAACCATCAGCGATGTGGCGAAAGCCGCAAAAACCGGCAAGACCAGCATTTCACGCTATCTCAACGGTGAAAAGCACCTGCTTTCCGACGCGCTACTGGCCCGCATTGAACAAGCCATTGCCGATCTCGACTACCGTCCCAGCCTGATGGCAAGAGGCCTTAAACACGGTCGTACCCGCCTGATTGGCCTGATCATCGCCGATATTACCAATCCCTACTCCGTCAACGTGTTGAGCGGCATTGAAGCTGCCTGTCGTGATAAAGGCTTTACCCCGCTGGTGTGTAACACCAACAACGAAGTGGATCAGGAACTGCATTATCTTGACCTGCTGCGCAGCTACCAGGTCGAAGGGATTGTGGTCAACGCCGTCGGGATGCGCGAAGAGGGGCTAAATCGGCTGCAGCAGTCTGCGCTGCCGATGGTGCTGATTGACCGTAAAATTCCCGATTTCGCCTGTGATATGGTCGGGCTGGATAACACCCAGGCGGCAACGGTTGCCACGGAACATCTGGTCGAACAGGGTTTTGAAGCCATCCTGTTCCTCAGCGAACCACTCGGCATGGTGAATACCCGCCGCGAGCGCCTGAGCGCTTTTCGCGCCACCCTCGCACAGTACCCCGGCGTTATCGCACAAAATGCCGAAGTCCCACTAACGGACAATACACAACTGGATGACACCCTGCGCCAGTTTCACCAGCAGCACCGGGGAATGCGCAAAGCCGTTATCTCAGCCAATGGCGCTCTCACACTGCAGGTTGCCCGCGCCCTGAAACGCATTGGCCTTAACTGGGGCAGCGATATCGGCCTGCTCGGTTTTGACGAACTGGAATGGGCCGAACTGGCGGGCGTTGGTATTACCACGTTGAAACAACCTACCTGGCAGATTGGCTACACCGCCGTTGAGCAGGTTGTACGCCGGATCGATGGCGGCTCTGCTGCCATTCAGGAACAGGTCTTCTCCGGCGAACTGATCGTTCGCGGCTCTACCGCCCGTTAAATTTCCTTCGTGATGGTGATCATAAATTCAACATCATAAGCTTTTCTTTGGAACCGGTTCCATCTAGCGTTATAGCAAGAACGCTAGTCTGGAGTTTCCATGAAAAGAAAAATTATGGTGGTCACCGCCGCTTACGGCCACGACCAGGTACGGGCCGCTGGCGGGCAAACGGCAATGCTGCCCATTATCGCTGAAGCCGGTGCTGACGGCGTCGAAATCCGCCGCGAATTGCTGACCGACGCAGAGCTGCACACGCTGTCTACGGTGGCATCTGCTATCGAAATCTTCGGCCTGCTAGCCTGTTACTCAGCGCCTGAGCCGTTGTTCCTTGAGGACGGTAGCCTCAATCCCCGACTTCCTGCGCTACTTGAAGAAGCACAGGCCCTGCAGGCGCTGTGGCTAAAAGTCTCCCTCGGTCATTTCTCCCATACCGAACAGTTCAACGTGTTACGCGAATGGCTGGACAACAGCGGAATGGAACTGGTTGTCGAAAACGATCAGACCGCCTGCGGACGCCTGAAGCCGATGCAGCGCTTTAACGAAGCCTGCCAGACGCAAAATCTGCCGATATCTCTGACCTTCGATATGGGCAACTGGCTGTGGGTGGGCGACTCCCCGGAACAGGCGGCGCAGAAACTGGCGTCAACCGTTGGGTATATCCATGTCAAAGCCGCCGTTGCACATCGCGACAGCTACCGTGCCGTACCGCCTGATGCAGCCGATCCGCGCTGGCTGACGCTGTTGAAAACGCTGCCGGGCGATGTTCCACGCGGCATTGAGTTTCCCCTGGAAGGGCAGGATTTGGCGGCGGTTACCCGCCGTTACGTCGAGTTGTTACGCGAGGAGTAACACATGAAAAATTCACTGGATGTGGTCACTATTGGTGAAGCGATGGCGATGTTTGTCGCCACGCAAACCGGCGAACTGGCGGATGTGGAGCAGTTTCTCAAGCGCGTTGCTGGCGCTGAACTCAATGTGGCGACCGGTCTTGCCCGGCTGGGCCTGAAGGTCGGTTGGGTAAGCCGTGTAGGCAACGACAGTTTTGGCCGTTTTATCGTTAAGTCGCTGGAAAAAGAAGGGATTGATGCGCAGGGAGTCACCCAGGACGAGCGTTACGCTACCGGCTTTCAGCTTAAATCTAAGGTCGAAAATGGAACCGATCCCATTGTGGAATACTTCCGCAAAGGTTCCGCTGCCAGCCACCTCAGCATTGAGGATTATCACGAAGCCTACTTCGCCAGCGCGCGCCACCTGCACCTGAGCGGCGTAGCGGCGGCGCTTTCTGCCAGCTCTTATGAACTGTTAGCCCATACCGCCCGCACACTGAAAGCACAAGGGAAGACCATCTCGTTCGACCCGAATTTACGCCCTGTGCTGTGGAAAAGCGAAGCCGAGATGGTGGAAAAACTGAACCGTTTGGCATTCCAGGCCGACTGGGTTTTGCCTGGATTAAAAGAGGGCATGATTTTAACCGGTCAGCAGACGCCTGAAGCCATCGCCGACTTTTATCTGCGCCACGGGGTGAAGGCCGTGATCATCAAAACCGGGGCTGATGGCGCCTGGTACAAAACCGCCGGCGGTGAACAAGGCTGCGTTGCACCGGTAAAAGTCGACAACGTGGTTGATACGGTCGGCGCAGGTGATGGTTTTGCCGTGGGCGTTATTAGCGCCCTGCTGGAAGGCCGCTCGCTGCATCAGGCGGTGACCCGCGGCAATAAAATTGGCGCACTGGCCATTCAGGTTCAGGGCGACAGCGAAGGATTACCCACACGTGAACAATTAGGGGAATAAATTCCCGGCCAACTCTGTCTCTGTACCCTACATACAGAGGCGGCGTAACAGCATAACCAGAGGGCAGTCTATGAATAGCTCAACTAATGCAGCAAAACGCTGGTGGTACATCATGCCAATCGTGTTTATCACGTATAGCCTGGCGTACCTTGACCGCGCGAACTTCAGCTTCGCCTCCGCCGCAGGTATCAACGAGGACCTCGGCATTACCAAAGGGATCTCTTCCCTGCTGGGCGCGCTGTTTTTCCTCGGCTACTTCTTCTTTCAGATCCCGGGCGCAATTTACGCCGAACGCCGCAGCGTACGAAAACTGATTTTTGTCTGTCTGATCCTCTGGGGTGCCTGTGCGTCGTTAACCGGCATGGTCAGCAATATTCCAATGCTTGCCGCCATCCGCTTTATTCTTGGCGTCGTTGAAGCCGCGGTCATGCCCGCAATGCTGATTTATATCAGTAACTGGTTTACGAAGTCCGAGCGTTCGCGCGCAAACACTTTCCTGATCCTCGGTAACCCGGTTACCGTCCTGTGGATATCCGTGGTTTCCGGGTATCTGATCCAGGCGCTGGGCTGGCGGGAAATGTTCATCATCGAGGGCTTCCCGGCCATCATCTGGGCGTTCTGCTGGTGGGTGCTGGTAAAAGACAAACCGTCTCAGGTCGGTTGGCTGTCAGAATCTGAAAAAGCCGCCCTTCAGGCACAACTGGAAAAAGAGCAGCAAGGCATCAAAGCCGTACGGAACTATAGCGAGGCTTTCCGCTCACGTAACGTCATCCTGCTGTGTATGCAGTATTTCACCTGGAGTATTGGCGTCTATGGTTTTGTCCTGTGGCTGCCGTCGATTATCCGCAACGGCGGTGCAAATCTGGGGATGGTTGAGGTTGGCTGGCTGTCATCCGTACCTTATCTGGCGGCGACGGCGGCGATGATCCTCGTTTCCTGGGCCTCCGATAAACTGCAAAATCGTAAGCTGTTTGTCTGGCCACTGTTACTGATAGCTGCTTTCGCTTTTATCGGCTCCTGGGCCGTGGGCGCAGACCACTTCTGGATTTCTTATACGCTGTTGGTTATTGCGGGTGCGGCAATGTATGCCCCTTATGGTCCTTTCTTTGCCATCATTCCTGAAATGCTGCCGCGTAACGTTGCCGGGGGTGCAATGGCGCTGATTAACAGTATGGGCGCGCTAGGCTCATTCTTTGGTTCATGGTTTGTCGGCTACCTCAATGGCGCTACCGGCAGCCCGTCCGCCTCGTACATTTTTATGGGGGTAGCGCTTTTTGTCTCAGTATGGCTAACTCTCGTTGTTAAGCCTGCTAATAATCAACAGCTACCTATTGGCGCACGCCACGCTTAAATTTTAACTTACGGAGATTCGCATGAAGCCGTCCATTATTCTCTATAAAGCGTTACCTGACGATTTACTGCATCGCCTGGAAGAGCATTTTACTGTGACTCAGGTGCCTAACCTGCGCCCGGAAACGGTCGCACAGCACGCTGAGGCTTTTGCCAATGCGGAAGGTCTGCTGGGCTCCAGTGAAGCCGTCAATACCGCTCTACTGGAGAAAATGCCGAAACTGCGTGCGACCTCCACGATTTCCGTCGGCTATGACAACTTCGACGTCGATGCCCTTAACGCGCGTAAGGTGCTGTTGATGCACACGCCAACCGTACTGACAGAAACCGTCGCCGATACGGTGATGGCGCTGGTGTTAAGTACCGCTCGCCGCGTGGTAGAAGTGGCTGAACGCGTGAAGGTCGGTGAATGGACCAAAAGTATCGGGCCGGACTGGTTCGGTACGGATGTGCACCACAAAACGCTGGGGATTGTCGGAATGGGCCGCATTGGGCTGGCGCTGGCACAACGTGCGCATTTCGGCTTTAGCATGCCGATTCTCTATAATGCGCGCCGTCATCATCAGGAAGCAGAAGAACGCTTCAATGCGCGCTACTGCGACCTTGATACGCTGTTACAAGAATCCGATTTTGTCTGCCTGATCCTGCCGTTAACCGACGAAACGCATCATCTGTTCAGCACCGAACAGTTTGCCAAAATGAAGTCTTCCGCCATTTTCATTAACGCCGGACGTGGGCCGGTGGTCGATGAAAAAGCACTGATTGCCGCCCTGCAAAACGGTGAAATTCATGCCGCTGGCCTGGATGTGTTTGAGCAGGAGCCATTACCGGCTGACTCACCGCTGCTGTCGCTGCCAAACGTGGTTGCTGTGCCGCACATTGGTTCAGCCACGCACGAAACGCGCTATAACATGGCGGCCTGTGCGGTGGATAACTTAATCGATGCGCTGCAAGGACGCGTTGAGAAGAACTGCGTAAACCCGCAGGTCGCACCATAAACAAAAGGCCGGGTAGCGCTTACGCTCACCCGGCCCTTCATATCTTACAGCGGCTTAATTACTGAGCGGCATTCACCGCAGCAGTCCAGGCCTGGTTAAATGCTTGATGTTGAGAAGCCAACGGGCCAATCAGCGTGTTGTACTGACTTGCCTGCTGTGACGTTGGGAACTGGATACCGTTGGCGACAAAGCTCACCTGCGTATCCTGCTGCGCCACAAAATCACCAACCTGCACTAACTGCTGCGTGAAGATTTGCGCTGCAGGGATCAGCGGCTGTAACGCCTCTGCAGGTACAGTAACGACTTTATTGTAAACCTGGTCAAAGACCGGCTTCAGATCTTCGCCCTGCTTCAGCGCGCCATGCGCAGCATCTGCCTGTAGTTTCGCATTCTGCAACTGTTGCCCTAATACACCTAGCGCACCATTTGCCTGACGCAGCGGCTCACGCTGAGTCACATAATCCTGAGGAACACGAATCGCATTTACGCTATCAACCACCGGACGCAGACCGGAGTCCATCGCCTGATTAACCTGCTGCGAATAGCCATACAGAATCGCGTAATCGGACACAAACGGGCCAAACTGTTTTTTCTGATCGGCGGTCAGCGTTGGTAAACGCTCTCCGCTACGCATTGCAGTATTCTGCAGAAAATCGATAAACGCTTTACGTTGATCGCCTTCTTTATCAAAACACCCACTCAGGCCAACTACCATTAAGAGCGCCAAAACAGGCGCAAACCAGCGAGAGCAGGACTTACCTGTCGCCATTTTAATACTCCTTTCACCCAAAAATGCGCACAACGACACCCGCGTGCCTGACGTTAACAAGGATAGTCCAGGTCAGCCCCGCAAGATACCCTTTCCGCATAATCTTGTGGGGGAAAATAACCGTTCCCACCACCGTTCGTTTTGCTAAACAATGCTGCATTTACTACTCGGCGTCATATTTTAGTCATCTTTACAATCGGAATCGATCGTTCGGAGATCCCGACCTTTATCAGTTCGTTAGCCAGCAACAGATTGTCACCTGCGATCTGCTGAAACGAATCCATCTCTCAAACCCCGAATCCGACTTCATTTTTTGCGACTACTCTTAATGAGCTTCGAGAAAATTCACGATCCCGCTGTGTGATTTATAGGAGTTCTCAATGGAATACAAAGATCCTATGTTTGAACTGCTAAGCAGTCTGGAGCAGATTGTTTTTAAAGATGTATCGCAGACGGTCACTCTGACGCAAAAAACCAACCCTTTCACCGAATTTGAACAGTTACGACGAGGGACGGGTTTAAAAACAGATGATTTTGCCCGAGTAATGGGCGTGACAGTCGCGATGGTTCATGAATGGGAGTCTAAACGCGTAAAGCCTTCCACTACCGAATTGAAGTTAATGCGCCTGATCCAGGCAGATCCAAGATTAAGTAAGCAACTGATGGATTGAACTATTTTTCAATTTTGCTTAAGAACGGTCCTGTAACGGGGCCGTTCCCTTACGAAGGTTATCCACAAAAAAGAAAATAGTAGTTGCATCCACATGCGTAAAATGAGTTAATGCCCTCAACGGTTTGACGTACAGACCATTACAGCAGTTAGTAAGGCAAGTCCCTTCAAGAGTTATCGTTGATACCCTTCGTAGTGAGCATTTCCTTTACTGTTAAAAAATCTGTAAAGCACGCCATATCGCCGAAAGGCACACTTATTTTTTAAAAGGTAATACACTATGTCCGGTAAAATGACTGGTATCGTAAAATGGTTCAACGCTGACAAAGGTTTCGGCTTCATCACTCCTGACGATGGCTCTAAAGACGTGTTCGTACACTTCTCTGCTATCCAGAACGATGGCTACAAATCTCTGGACGAAGGTCAGAAAGTTTCCTTCACCATCGAAAGCGGCGCTAAAGGCCCGGCAGCTGGCAACGTAACCAGCCTGTAAGCTTAAAAAGCTCAAGATTCTGAATCCCTGCCAAACGGCGGGGATTTTTTTTATCTGTACTTCTTAAAACGCCTCGCCCACACGCGTCTTTGCATTACTTTACCCGCCGCCCCTTTGACCTTTCCCTAAGGGCAAGCTTTATAGTGAGCCAGTCTGTATTCCACAACGTTCACAAGGAATTGAAGCTATGTCAAAATCCTCATTACTGCTGGTTTTAGGTTTACTCACCACCGGTAGCGCGTTCGCCGCAACCCCTGAAGCCACTTTTTTGGCGGAACACGGGCTCAGCGGAAAATCCGTCGAGCAAATCGTCGAGGCCATTGACCAGTCTCCACAGAGCCGCCCACTGCCCTACTCGGCATCCGTCACCAGCACTGAACTGAAGCTCTCTTCAGGCGATCAGATCTATACCCTGCCGCTCGGTGACAAGTTCTATCTGTCATTTGCCCCTTATGAATGGCAAACACATCCTTGCTTCAACCACAGCCTTTCCGGTTGCCAGGGCGAAATGCCGGAGAAGACATTCAATGTCAAAGTGACGGATAACAAGGGTGATGTAGTGCTACAAAAAGAGATGAAGAGCGGTCGAAATGGCTTCGTCGGGGTTTGGCTACCGCGCAATATGGCAGGCACCATCGCAGTAAGCTACAACGGCAAAAAAGCAGAGTATCCCATTAAGACCATGGAAGACAGCCAGACCTGTCTGACTAAATTACAGCTGCGCTAACAACATAAAAAAATGCCGGATGGCGGCTTCGCCTTATCCGGCCTACGAGATAAACACCAGTAGGCCGGATAAGCATTGCGCCATCCGGCATTTTCTAAGTCAGCTCAGGACCGTTACTGTAGCAGCGAAATATCCGCCACGCGCAGGAACAGTTCGCGCAGTTTTTCGAGCATGGAGAGACGGTTGATACGCAGATCTTTATCTTCTACGTTGACCATCACTTTCTCGAAGAACGCATCAACTGGCTCACGCAGTTCCGCTAACTCAACCAGCGCTTCCTGGTAATGGCCAGCGGCGAAAACTGGCTCCAGCTTATCGCGCAGCACCACAACCTGCATCGCCAGCGCAATTTCTTCCGGCTCTTTCAGCGTTGCCGCATTCACACGGTCATTCAGCGTTTCTTCAGACTTCGCCAGGATGTTCGATACACGTTTGTTCGCGGCAGCCAGCGCGGACGCGGCCTCCAGTGTACGGAAGTGCGAAACCGCCTTCATACGTGCGTCGAAATCAGCCGGACGAGTCGGACGACGCGCCAGCACGGCCTGAATGGTATCGACGGTATAACCTTCGTCCTGATACCAGGCGCGGAAGCGACCAAGCATAAAGTCGATAACGTCATCCACCACGTTGGCGTTGGTCAGCTTGTCGCCATACAGACGAACAGCCTCTTCCGTCAGCGTTTGCAGATCCAGATTCAGGTTCTTCTCAACGATGATACGCAGCACGCCCAGAGCAGCACGACGCAGCGCAAACGGGTCTTTGTCGCCTTTCGGATGCTGACCAATACCGAAGATACCCGCCAGGGTGTCCATCTTGTCAGCAATCGCCACGGCACAAGCCACCGGGTTAGACGGCAGGTCATCACCGGCAAAACGCGGCTGATACTGCTCGTTCAGCGCCACCGCGACATCTTCCGCTTCGCCATCGTGACGCGCGTAGTGCATTCCCATCACGCCCTGGGTGTCGGTGAACTCGAAGACCATGTTGGTCATCAGATCGCACTTGGACAGCAGGCCAGCACGCGTTGCGTGGTTAACGTCAGCGCCAATTTGACCAGCAATCCAGCCCGCCAGCGCCTGGATACGGTCAGTCTTGTCGCGCAGCGTACCCAGTTGCTGTTGGAACAGCACGGTTTGCAGACGCGGCAGATGGTCTTCAAGGCGTTTTTTACGGTCGGTATTGAAGAAGAACTCAGCATCCGCAAGACGCGGACGAACAACCTTCTCGTTACCGGAGATAATCTGGGTCGGATCTTTCGATTCGATGTTGGCAACGAAGATAAAGTTCGGCAGCAATTTGCCGTCGTTCGCATAAACCGGGAAGTACTTCTGGTCACCTTTCATGGTGTGTACCAGCGCTTCAGACGGAACAGCGAGGAATTTCTCTTCGAATTTCGCGGTAAGCACTACCGGCCATTCTACCAGCGAGGTGACTTCTTCCAGCAGGCTTTCGCTCAGGTCAGCGTTACCGCCAATCTTACGCGCCGCTTCTTCAGCATCGGCTTTGATTTTCGCTTTACGCTCAGCGTAATCCGCAATGACTTTGCCTCGCTCACGCAGGATTTCCGGATACTGATCGGCAGAATCGATAGTGAATTCCGGCTCGCCCATAAAGCGGTGTCCACGGATCACACGATCGGACTGAATGCCCAGAATCGTTGCCGGAATAACTTTGTCGCCCAGCAGCAGAGTCACGGTGTGAACCGGACGCACGAAGTGAACGTCAGACGCGCCCCAGCGCATCAGTTTCGGGATCGGCAGCTTCGCCAGCGAAGTGGCAATCATGTTTGGCAGCAGCGTTTCAGCGCTTTCGCCTTTCACATGCGCGCGATACAGCAGCCATTCGCCTTTGTCGGTAGTCAGACGCTCAGCCTGATCAACCGTGATGCCGCAGCCACGTGCCCAACCTTCTGCCGCTTTGCTCGGTTTGCCTTCAGCGTCAAACGCCTGGGCAATGGCCGGACCACGTTTTTCAACTTCACGATCGGGTTGAGATTCCGCCAGATTCGCGACTTTCAGCGCCAGGCGACGCGGTGCAGCAAACCACTCAACGTTGCCGTGCGCGATGCCAGCGTTGTCCAGCTCCGCGGTAAAGTTTGCAGCAAAGGACTCAGCCAGGCTGCGCAGTGCTTTTGGTGGCAGCTCTTCAGTGCCGATTTCCACCAGAAAAGTTTTCTCAGACATGGCCGCCTCTTATTTGTCTTTGTTGCACATCGGGAAGCCAAGGGCTTCACGGGAAGCGTAGTAAGCTTCTGCCACTGCTTTGGTCAGGGTGCGAATGCGCAGGATATAGCGCTGACGCTCGGTGACGGAGATGGCTTTACGCGCATCCAGCAGGTTGAAGCTATGGGCGGCTTTCAGAATACGTTCATACGCAGGCAGCGGCAGCGGATTTTCCAGCGCCAGCAGCTGCTGCGCTTCTTTCTCGTACTGCTCGAAGCAGGTGAACAGGAAGTCCACGTCGGCGTATTCAAAGTTGTAGGTGGATTGCTCCACTTCGTTCTGATGGAACACGTCACCGTAAGTGGTTTTACCCAGCGGGCCGTCGCTCCAGACCAGGTCGTAAACGCTGTCTACGCCCTGAATGTACATGGCCAGACGTTCCAGACCGTAGGTAATTTCCCCGGTTACTGGTTTACATTCCAGACCACCAACCTGCTGGAAGTAGGTGAACTGAGTCACTTCCATGCCGTTCAGCCACACTTCCCAACCCAGACCCCAGGCACCCAGCGTCGGGTTTTCCCAGTTATCTTCCACGAAACGAATATCGTGAATGGTCGGGTCTATACCCAGCTCTTTCAGAGAACCCAGGTACAGCTCCTGAATGTTGTCCGGTGACGGCTTAATCACTACCTGGAACTGATAGTAGTGCTGTAAGCGGTTCGGGTTTTCGCCATAGCGGCCATCGGTCGGACGACGGGAAGGCTGCACATAAGCAGTCGCCATCGGTTCCGGCCCCAGCGCACGCAGGCAGGTCATTGGGTGAGATGTTCCCGCGCCGACTTCCATGTCCAATGGTTGAACAATGGTGCAGCCCTGGCGAGCCCAGTAATCCTGTAAGGTCAGGATCAAGCCCTGGAAGGTCCTGGTATCAAACTTTTGCATATTATTTCGTGCTGGATACGTGTGGATTTAAAGGAAGCGATCAGTATACCCGCTGGCTGCAAGATATACAGTACGAAACGGGAAAAAGGGGGAACTTAGCGCATGGAAAGGTGCAAAAACTGCCCGTCTGCATCAAAAGAACAGACAAAACTCTCTTTACGGAAGGTAGAACCACGCATCTCATAGCTGCCCTGGAATTGCTCCAGGCCGGAGATATCAATTTTCTGCGCGCCAGTGTTGTAGCGTTGCGCCGCCTCATTTTTGCACAATGACTCCATATCCAGCGAACGTGTGGCACTGACCTTAACCTTTTGCGCTTTCTGCGCGGGTGCAGACGGTTGTGTGTCAGCGCACGCTACCAGCAAAAGGGTAGCGATTGTGGGAAAGAAATACTTCATCATCATTTTATTACCGCCTGGTTTGCTGGTCAGTCTTATTATTAGTGTCTGGAAACAGATCCTATTTTGAGAATCTCATCAGACCATCTCAAGCTTTAGCGTAAGAACTCGGATTATTCCAGTGAGCTACGTTCGCAAAATATCGGTCAGACTTTTTTTAATGGACACAGAGGAACTGATGCAGCCCAAAATTTTCTGGATTGATAACCTGCGCGGGATAGCCTGTTTAATGGTCGTGATGATCCACACCACGACCTGGTACATCACCAATGCGCAAAGCGTCAGCCCGTTGAATTGGGATCTGGCTAACGTGCTCAATTCAGCCTCTCGCGTCAGCGTCCCGCTGTTCTTTATGATTTCGGGTTATCTGTTTTTTGGCGAGCGTAGCGCCAAACCGCGCCATTTCCTGCGCATCACGCTCTGCATTCTGTTTTACAGCAGCGTGGCGCTGGCCTATATCCTGCTGTTTACCTCGATCAACGCTGAGCTGTCGCTGAAGAACCTGCTGCAAAAGCCGGTGTTCTATCATCTGTGGTTTTTCTTCGCGATCGCCGTCATCTACCTGGTTTCTCCGCTGATACAGGTGAAAAATATCAGCGGCAAGATGCTGCTGGCGTTGATGGTGGTGATAGGCGTGATTGCCAATCCCAATACCGTCTCGCAAAAAATTGGCGGTTTTGAATGGCTACCCATTAACCTGTACATCAGCGGCGACACCTTCTATTACATCCTGTACGGCATGCTGGGCCGGGCGATTGGCATGATGGATACGCAAAAGCGCGCGCTCAGCTGGCTCTGTGCGGCGTTATTCATTACCGCAGTATTTATTATTTCTCGTGGCACATTGCATGAACTGCGCTGGCGAGGCAATTTTGCCGACACCTGGTACCTCTACTGCGGCCCTGCGGTATTTATTTGCGCCGTCTCACTCCTGACGCTGGTCAAAAATACGCTCAGCACACGTACTCTGCCGCTACTGGGCCTTATTTCTCGCCATTCATTGGGCATTTATGGTTTTCATGCGCTGATCATTCACGCGCTGCGCACCAATGGCATCGAACTCAAGAACTGGCCGCCGCTCGATATGCTGTGGATTTTCAGCGCCACGCTGGCGGGAAGCCTGCTGCTATCCATGCTGCTGCAACGCATCGATACGCGCAGGCTGGTGAGTTAATCCCCCGTATTTTGCAGGCGCAGCAATAAAGCTTGCCCCAGTAAACATACGATGAATGCCATCGGGTAAAGCCCCTTTTCAAGGGGCGATAATGGGGCGTTCCAGACGCCCACCAGCAGCAACCCTACCGTGATGAGTGTGACCATTTGACATACAGAGGTTAAGCGCTCGTCGCTCTGATCGAGATTTTCAGCACGCTGATAAACATATGTCACAAACATTCCCGTCATCAGCACGCCGAAAAAATAGCCTTTGCCACTCAATAACGGGCATGCCCGCCAAAAACCAATAACGTAAATCAGTGCGCCAGAGAGGAATAACATCCATAGCAACAGCCTTGTCGTCTTCATTGGGATCTCCTTATCCATCATGGATACAATATGAATAACCCGCTAAAGACAACACAGAAAAATGGCACTACGCCGGACTTTCAGAATAAATCCATGCGTACTAACTATTTATTGGATTGAAATATACATTTGATAAATCCCCTCTGTTTACCAGAGGGGAACGAGGATCAGGACATCAGCGGTTGCAACTGCTGGTAGATTCGGCGGAAGGTTTCCCGACGTTGTTGGTAAAGCGCGTGGCGCCCGGCGTCAGGATAATGCGCTTGTTCCAGCGTAAGCTGAGGCAGAAGGTCTGATAAAGGCCGCTGCGGATTGATGGCAATTTGCGCCAGTCGCGCCGCACCAAGTGCAGGGCCGACATCACCGCCGGTACGATAATCCAGCTGCAATCCGCTGATGTCAGATAGCATCTGACGCCAGTATTCACTGCGCGCCCCGCCGCCAATCAACGTAATGCTGGCGGGCTGCACGCCGCAGGCATGTACCACGTCCATACCGTCAGCCAGCGCAAACCCCACACCTTCCAGCACCGCCTGCGCCAGTTCTGCCGGACCATGCTGATGCGTCAGACCGAAAAATACGCCCTTGGCCTGCGGATTGTTATGCGGCGTACGTTCACCGGAAAGATAAGGTAAAAACCAGACCGGCTCCGCGAGTTCATCAGCCTGTTGCGCAGCGTCAATCAATGCAGGAACGCTCGCCAGTCCGGTTAATTTTGCCGCCCAGTCCAGACACGATGCCGCACTTAACATCACAGACATCAGATGCCATCGCTCAGGCAAAGCATGGCAAAAACTGTGAACCGCACTTTCCGGTTTGCTAAGGAAACCATCACTCACCGCAAAATAGACACCGGACGTCCCCAGCGAAAGCATCGCCTGACCGGCATTCATCATGCCTACGCCAACCGCCCCCGCCGCGTTATCACCACCTCCGGCAACAACCGCAATCTCCTGCATTCCCCAGGCTTTAGCGACGTCTGGCAACAAGGTTCCGGTAATCTCGCTGCCTTCATAGAGCGCAGGCATATGTGCGCGAGTCAGTTTACAGGCAGTCAGCATGACATCGCTCCAGTCACGCTTCGCGACATCCAGCCACATTGTCCCTGCCGCATCAGACATATCGCTGGCAAAATCACCGGTCATGCGCAAACGCAGGTAATCTTTCGGCAGCAGGACTTTATCAATCTGGTTGAAAATCTCCGGCTCGTGGCGTTGCACCCACAGCAGTTTTGGCGCGGTAAAGCCAGGCATCATCAGGTTGCCGGTGATCGCACGAGACTGCGGAACCTGATTCTCCAGCATCACGCACTCTTCACCACAGCGACCATCGTTCCACAGAATAGCCGGACGCAATACCTTCTGTTGCTCATCCAGTAGCGTCGCGCCGTGCATCTGTCCGGCAATCCCCAACGCTTTCACCTCGCGAAGCGAATGCTGCTGGCCCAATGCTTTCACAGCCCGATCCGTTGCCGACCACCACTGCTCAGGGTCTTGTTCAGACCATAACGGATGCGGGCGCGAGACGGTGAGTTTCTCCGTGTGCGAAGCGACCACATCCCCCTGCTCGTTGAGCAGGATGGCCTTTACGCCTGATGTGCCAAGATCTATCCCGATATACATAAGGCATCGTTCCTTAAAGAAAGGCCCGGTAGCGCGAGCTGACCGGGCTTACGGACGTTCTCAGAAACTCGTTATTTGTCGAACAAATAATGGTTCACCAGATTTTCCAGCAATTCCTGATGACCGCTCTGGTGCACCGGCGCCAGGTTATGTTGTTCAGCGTACTGCGCAATTTCCGTCAGCGTCATCTGCCCTTTCAGAATTTGCTGGCCCAGCTCACCATTCCAACCGGCATAACGTTTTGCCACGCGCTGATCCAGACCACCGTCTTCAATCATACGGGCCGCAATTTTCAACGACAGTGCCATGGTATCCATCGCGCCAATATGACCATAGAACAGATCATATTTATCGGTACTCTGACGACGTACTTTGGCATCGAAGTTCAGGCCACCGGTGGTGAAGCCGCCCGCCTTCAGGATTTCGTACATCACCAGCGCGTTCTCTTCTACGCTGTTCGGGAACTGATCAGTGTCCCAGCCCAGTTGCGCGTCACCACGGTTGGCATCAACAGAGCCAAACAGACCCAGCGCGATAGCGGTGGCGATTTCGTGATGGAACGAGTGGCCCGCCAGCGTGGCATGGTTAGCTTCGATATTCAGTTTGATCTCTTTTTCCAGACCGAACTGCTTGAGGAAGCCGTAGACGGTCGCCGCATCGTAGTCGTACTGGTGCTTGGTCGGTTCCTGCGGTTTCGGCTCGATAAGCAAAGTGCCCTGGAAACCGGTTTTGTGTTTGTGTTCCACCACCAGTTGCATGAAGCGACCAATTTGCTCACGTTCCTGACGCAGATCGGTATTCAGCAGCGTCTCATAGCCTTCACGACCACCCCACAGAACGTAGTTTTCACCGCCTAACTTGTGCGTGGCATCCATGGCCGTAACCACCTGCGTGGCGGCCCAGCTGAATACTTCCGGATCAGGGTTCGTGGCCGCACCCGCGCCGTAGCGTGGGTTGGTAAAGCAGTTTGCTGTTCCCCACAGCAGCTTCACGCCGCTCTGTTCCTGTTTTTCCGCCAGCACATCAACCATCTGCGCAAAGTTGTTTTTGTACTCTTTCAGTGAAGCCCCTTCAGGCGAGACATCCACATCATGGAAGCAGTAGTAAGGCACGTTCAGCTTGTGGAAGAACTCAAATGCCACGTCCGCCTTGCGTTTCGCCAGCGCCAGTGCTTCACCAGGCTGCTGCCACGGACGATCGAAAGCCCCCATACCGAACATATCCGCACCGTTCCAGCAGAAGGTATGCCAGTAGCAGGCAGCAAAACGCAGATGATCTTCCATACGTTTGCCCAACACGATTTCGTCAGGATTGTAATGGCGAAATGCGAGCGGGTTAGTGGATTGAGTACCTTCAAAACGAACACGATCGAGTTGGTCAAAATAAGCCGGCATAATAAGCTCCATAATCAGGTAATACGGTAAGTAAACTGCGATATGGCTATACTGGAATTTCCTGATTTATTGCTCAATTACGTTATTTCACACCGCTATTAAGAGAATACCCAAACGTGCGCTGGCTCCCAAAAAAACGCGCTGAAAAACGAAATAAAAAAGCGATCGCGATCGAAGGTTAGCCATTAAACAAAAAACCGTAATGCGCAGATGAAAAATGACAATTGTCATCCCGCTGACAGTATGTAAATTTTGCCTGGCCTCAGGCAATCAGGAAATTTGTCACGCTTCATCAAGCAGTCGTACCGGCGGTTTTGCTAGTATCGACAGGCCCACGTTAACCTTTCCAGGACAGGTTCTTATGTTTGATAAACGTCACCGCATCACTCTGTTATTCAATGCCAATAAAGCCTATGACCGTCAGGTGGTAGAAGGAGTGGGTGAATATTTACAGGCATCGCAATCCGAGTGGGATATATTCATTGAGGAAGATTTCCGCGCCCGTATCGATAATATTAAAGACTGGTTAGGCGATGGCGTTATTGCCGATTATGACGATGATGACATTGCGCAATTACTTGCCGATGTCGATGTTCCGATCATCGGCGTTGGGGGTTCCTACCATCGGGAGCAAGATTACCCCCCGGTACATTACATTGCTACCGACAACCACGCGCTGGTAGAAAGCGCTTTTCTGCATCTGAAAGAGAAAGGGGTTAACCGTTTTGCGTTTTACGGCCTGCCTTCCTCAAGCGGTAAACGCTGGGCCGCAGAACGTGAATATGCCTTTTGCCAGTTGGTGGCTAAAGAAAAGTACCGCGGCGTCGTCTACCAGGGGCTGGAAACTGCGCCGGAAAACTGGCAGCACGCGCAAAATCGTCTGGCAGACTGGCTCCAAACGTTGCCGCCGCAAACCGGCATTATCGCGGTCACCGACGCGCGGGCACGACACGTCCTGCAAGTCTGCGAGCACCTACATATTCCGGTACCGGAAAAGCTATGCGTGATAGGAATAGATAACGAAGAACTGACCCGTTACTTATCACGGGTAGCGCTGTCATCCGTGGCTCAGGGAGCCCGGCAGATGGGCTACCAGGCCGCAAAACTCCTGCACCGCTTGCTGGCGAATGAGGCGCTGCCGCTGCAACGCATTCTGGTTCCTCCGGTGCGCGTGGTTGAGCGGCGCTCAACCGATTACCGCTCCTTGACCGATCCTGCCGTTATTCAGGCGATGCACTTTATCCGCAATCATGCCTGCAAAGGGATTAAGGTTGAGCAAGTTCTTGATTCAGTAGGGATTTCACGTTCAAATCTGGAGAAGCGTTTTAAAGAAGAGGTCGGAGAGACTATCCACGCCGTGATTCATGCCGAAAAGCTGGAAAAAGCGCGCAGTCTGTTGATTTCTACCACGCTTTCAATCAACGAAATTTCACAGATGTGTGGCTATCCGTCTCTGCAGTATTTCTATTCGGTCTTCAAGAAAGAGTACGACACGACGCCAAAAGAGTATCGCGATGTGAACAGCGAAGTGTTGCTGTGAGGATTATTGCCGGATACGGCGAAGCCGCCATCCGGCACACAGAATTACATATGCGCGGCGATTAAACGCTGGTTATCCTGATACATTGCGAACAGATAGTTGTTGTAGCTCTGTCCTTTAGTGGAATAACCCTTCAGCTTATGGATCATCGCGGTAGCGGTGACTTCCTGATCGGCTTTACGCAGCTGCGCACGTGATTTACGGAAAGAAGAGTAAGCCGGGTGCGTGTTCAGGTTGATGACGTAAGCATTCACCGACTCTTTCACCGATTCAAACTGTGAGTAGCCTTTCACCTTACCTGGGGCATTGTTACAACGACCTTTGCCACATTTCATGCCAAACAGGTTGTTATTGCTACGCGCCAGCTTCGACGTACCCCAGCCGCTTTCGGCCGCAGCCATGGTTGCCACCATACTGGTCGGGATAATGTCTACGCGCTCAAGCAGCGTATTCCACGGAATTTTACGCGTGTTGCCAGACCAGCTCACCTTGTAGCGCTTCGCGATGTCTTTCATACGCGTACGCTCAGTCGGTGACCAGCGGTTCTGGTACTGTTTTGAAATCAGCCAGTTACGGTCCGCAGTAATGGCAGCATTTTGACTGGTAATATAAGGCATAACCGTCCGGAGAAACGCTTTTTTCCTTGGTGTTCCGGAAGGGTATTTTCGCAAATCAGGAAGTGAACTACTCTTTGCACTATTGCGAGAATACTCTTGTTTACTGCTAACCTGTTTATTACTTGCCTTGGTTATCTGGGGCTTGTGACTCGTTGTCGCCGTGTGTGTCTTTGCCAGCACCTCACCCGAAAATGCAACGGTGAGTAACATAAGAATCATTGCCCCATATCGTCGAATGGGAGTCAATATCATTAGGTCTCCTGGTCGGATTTATACATTCCAACACCTTATATTTTTCACAAAAATGAGAGATGAATCTCAAATCATATCAAAAATAGCCGTCAAGAGCACCCAAAGGAATAGTCCAATTCTGAAACTATGTCACGCATTAACGGTTCAGGGTGCCATTAATTCGAAGAAAATGTGGAGGTTATCGCAAAACAAGTTCATTTTTTGAACGCGATCGCTCACCCTCACTTCTCCTCCTGGCGGAATCGACTCAAAGGATGAGTTTCCAGCCTGATTTCACTGGCAAACTGGCGAAAACAGCAGCACCAAGGACAGCATTATGAAACTTGCCGCCGTTGCGCTGGCGCTCATGCCCGGCATTGCCATCGCCTCATCATGGACTTCTCAGGGACTCCCCAACTTCGAAGCGGAAGGTACGGGTAAATTCGTCAGCCATGCAGCGTTGACGAAGGGTACTCGTCCTTTAATCCTAAATTTTGACCAACAGTGCTGGCAGCCTGCTGATGCGATAAAACTCAACCAGATGCTATCGCTAAAACCGTGTGAAGGCGCGCCGCCGCAGTGGCGTTTATTCAAAGACGGCGATTACACGCTGGAAGTCGATACTCGCTCCGGAACGCCAACGTTGATGCTCTCGGTAAAAAGCGCCGCAGACCCTGTCACGACCCAGATTCGCCAGTGCCCGAAATGGGATGGTTCGCCGTTAACACTGGATGTGAGCCAGACCTTTCCGGAAGGTGCCGTGGTGCGCGATTACTACAGCAAACAAACGGCAACGGTAAAGAATGGGTCGATTACCCTACAGCCTGCCGCAGCCAGTAACGGGCTGTTGCTGCTGGAACGGGCGGAAACCGATGCCCCGGCTGCTTTCGACTGGCATAACGCTACGGTGTATTTCGTTCTGACGGATCGCTTTGTAAATGGTGACCCAGGCAACGACCACAGCTACGGACGTCGCAACGACGGCATGCAGGAAATTGGCACTTTCCACGGTGGCGATTTGCGCGGACTCACCAGTAAACTCGACTACCTGCAACAGTTGGGCGTCAACGCCTTGTGGATCAGCGCACCGTTTGAGCAAATTCACGGTTGGGTCGGCGGTGGCACCAAAGGCGATTTCCCCCACTACGCTTATCACGGCTATTACACTCAGGACTGGACCACGCTCGATGCGAATATGGGTAATGAAGCTGACCTGCGTGCCCTGGTTGAGGGTGCGCACCAGCGCGGCATTCGTATCCTGTTCGATGTCGTCATGAATCATACCGGCTACGCCACGCTGGCGGATATGCAGGAGTATCAGTTTGGAGCGCTGTACTTGTCGGGCGATGAACTGAAAAACACGCTCGGTGAACGCTGGACGGACTGGAAGCCAGCCGCCGGGCAAAGCTGGCACAGCTTTAATGATTACATCAACTTCAGCGATAAAACAGGTTGGGAAAAATGGTGGGGGAAAAACTGGATCCGTACCGATATTGGCGATTACGACAATCCTGGCTTTGACGACCTGACCATGTCACTGGCCTTCCTGCCCGATCTGAAAACCGAATCCACCACACCTTCCGGGCTGCCAAACTTTTATCAGCACAAACCAGATACGCACGCTAAAGCTATTGCCGGTTACACGCCCCGCGATTATCTGACGCACTGGCTCAGCCAGTGGGTGCGTGATTACGGGATTGACGGATTTCGGGTTGATACCGCCAAACACGTCGAGCTTCCCGCCTGGCAGCAATTAAAAACACAGGCCAGCGCAGCGCTGGCTGAATGGAAGAAAACCAACCCGGATAAAGCGCTGGATGATAAACCTTTCTGGATGACCGGCGAGGCCTGGGGTCACGGCGTGATGCAAAGCGACTATTACCGACACGGCTTTGATGCGATGATCAATTTCGACTATCAGGAGCAGGCGGCAAAGGCCGTCGATTGTCTGGCAAATATGGATGTCACCTGGCAACAAATGGCTGAAAAACTGCAGGATTTCAACGTCCTGAGCTATCTCTCCTCACACGATACGCGTCTGTTTCGCGAAGGTGGAGACAAAGCCGCCGAGCTATTGCTGCTGGCGCCTGGCGCGGTACAACTCTTTTACGGCGACGAGTCGGCCCGACCCTTTGGACCAACAGGCTCAGACCCATTGCAGGGCACGCGCTCAGAAATGAACTGGCAGGATGTGAGCGGGAAATCTGCCACCAGCGTCGCACACTGGCAGCGCATCAGTCAGTTCCGAGCCAGACATCCCGCCATCGGCGCCGGTAAACAGACTACGCTTACCCTGAAGCAGGGATACGGATTTATCCGCGAGCATGACGACGATAAGGTGATGGTGGTGTGGGCCGGCCAGCCCTGATCCCAACAGGCTTCCCGCTGTGCATACGGCGGGAAACCCAACACAAAATAAAAAACCAGCCAGGCAAACATCTGCAGCACAAAACATCAATCCGGTCCGTTTCTCCTGATTTGCACCCTGCCATGGGTAGCGCTATGGTTAGCCACTTTACTACTCAGTTCGACAGACCCCCTGCTATGACATTCTCACTTTTTGGCGACAAATTTACCCGCCATTCAGGCATCACCCGCCTGATGGAGGACCTCAACGACGGTTTACGCACCCCAGGCGCCATCATGCTCGGCGGTGGTAATCCGGCGCAAATTCCAGAGATGCAAAATTACTTCCAGTCTCTGCTGACAGATATGCTGGCAAACGGCAAAGCCACTGATGCGCTTTGCAATTATGACGGTCCGCAAGGGAAAACCGAGCTCCTGTCTGAGCTGGCGAAACTGCTACGTGAGAAGCAGGGTTGGGATATCGAGCCACAAAATATTGCACTGACAAATGGCAGTCAGAGCGCGTTTTTCTACTTATTCAATCTGTTCGCCGGACGCCGCGCTGACGGAACAACGCAAAAAGTGTTATTCCCATTAGCCCCGGAATACATTGGCTATGCCGATTCCGGGCTAGAAGAAGATCTTTTCGTCTCCGCGCGTCCGAACATCGAACTGTTACCGGAAGGCCAGTTTAAGTATCACGTTGATTTTGAACACCTGCACATCGGTGAAGAGACGGGGATGATCTGCGTGTCACGCCCGACTAACCCGACAGGCAACGTGATCACAGACGACGAGCTGATGAAGCTGGACCGGCTGGCCAACCAGCATGGGATCCCGCTGGTGATTGATAACGCCTATGGCGTACCATTCCCTGGCATCATCTTTAGCGAAGCGCGTCCGCTGTGGAACCCCAACATTGTGCTGTGCATGAGCCTTTCCAAGCTGGGCCTGCCAGGTTCCCGCTGCGGCATCATTATCGCCAATGAAAAAATCATCACTGCGATTACCAATATGAACGGCATCATCAGCCTTGCTCCTGGCGGGATGGGACCGGCGATGATGTGCGAGATGATTAAACGTAACGATCTACTGCGCCTGTCCGAAACGGTAATTAAACCGTTTTACTATCAGCGCGTTCAGGAGACGATTGCGATTATTCGCCGCTACTTGTCAGAAGATCGCTGCCTTATCCATAAACCAGAGGGCGCGATTTTTCTTTGGCTGTGGTTCAAAGATTTGCCCATTACTACTGAACTGCTGTATCAGCGCCTGAAAGCGCGCGGCGTACTGATGGTTCCCGGTGACTACTTCTTCCCGGGGCTGGATAAACCCTGGCCACATACCCATCAGTGCATGCGGATGAACTACGTGCCAGAACCAGAGAAAATCGAAGCTGGCGTGAAGATTCTGGCTGAAGAGATCGAACGCGCCTGGCTGGAAGGCTAACGCAAACCCGACCCAAGTGCGGGTCGGGCTCACTTCACAGCGGTTGTGAACGCAGACGCTGTCGCTGAATACTGACGGCATCAATACACTGCAACGCGCTGGTCGGGCAGGCTTCTACACACGCAGGCCCCGTCTCACGATGCCAGCACAAATCGCATTTTATCGCCTGCACCCGCGACGAACGGGCAACGACATTCATTGCCCCAAACGGGCAGGCCAGCATACAGCTTTTACAACCAATACAACGTGTCTGTTCAACGAAGATATGCCCATGTTCACGACGAATGGCGTAAGTTGGACAAACATTCGCACAGGGAGCGTCTTCGCATTGATGGCAGGCGACCGCCGTTGTAAAGGCGTCATCTTTGATTACCCGAATCCGCGGTATAAACGCAGAAGAAGAGACCGACGCACAGTCCTGGTTTTGCTGGTGCGCGACGACGCAGGCAACTTCGCAGGTACGACACCCAATACATTTTGCCGCATCCGCCATAATAAACCCGTTCATTGCCTTCTCCGTCGCCGTTAAAAACCACAGAGTGCCAGAGAGGCTATCCCTGTCGCTTTGATCGGACAGGGGAAACGGTTAAATAGTGTCAGGTGCCTGAATAACTATGGATCTCTGCCTAATCGCGAACGGTAAAACCCAGCTCATTTGAAATCGCCTGCGCGGTTTCCCGTAGTGGCTTGAGTAGATTTTTTTCCCCTATCTGCTTAAGTCGCGAGGTAGAGAGTGAAATTGACACCGCGTACGGCACCCGACCATGAATATCAAACACCGGCACGGCAATACAGGAAACGCCCAGTTCGTTCTCTTCCCGATCCATCGCCATACTGCTTTCGCGGATCTGCGCCAATTCGTCGTACATCGCCGGTAAACCGGTAATGGTATTGCGGGTCAGGGGCTGAATAAGATCCTGATGGCTCTCCCAGTAGGCTTCCACATAATCCGCATGCCCAAACGCCATGTAAATTTTACCCATCGCCGAGCAATACAGCGGCATATGTTGGCCGATATAAGCGCGGGTACGCAGCATGCCCGTCGTCGGTTCCAGCTTATAAATCAGAATCGCGTGGTCATCTTCACGGCTTGAGAAGTTGATGGTTTCACCGGTGGCGATATTCAGCGCTTCGAGGTGCGGCGCAGCAACATGGATGATGTTCAGTGACGACAACGCCTTCTGACCCACGGCAATAAATTTGGTGGTCAGGCGATAACTCCCTGCCGCTGGCGCGGGGGTGACATACCCACAGGATTGCAGCCCTTGCAGGAGTCGATGCACAGTACTTTTGTTCAGCCCTGCCAGTTCAGACAAATGCGCCAACGGGCACCCATTCGGATAGTTACTCAGAATCTCAATCAACATCAAACCACGGAACAGGCTCTGACTTCCGGCTGGCCTCTCTTTGTCTTGCGTCATTTCACTCTCTTTTGTGCCCATCGCTTCCGCTCCCCTTTTCGTCGCGCTCTGATGGTAGCGCAAAGTGTGTTTCAGTTCACGATCTGAACCGAAAAAACACAACTATTTGATTTTGATGATTTTAAAAAATAGACCACCCCGTTGATCTGTCAAAATTTGATCGCTATATTTGAAATCAGATTTCGCATAGTGAAATTTAGAGATAAAAAAGCAATCAAATTTAAACAAGGAAACAGGAATGAAAGTCACTTTTGAGCAGTTGAAAGATGCGTTCAATCGGGTACTGCTGGCACGCGGTATCGCCGTTGAAACCGCCGATGCCTGTGCCGAAATGTTTGCGCGCACCACCGAGTCCGGCGTGTATTCACACGGCGTGAATCGTTTTCCTCGTTTTATTCAGCAATTAGATAACGGCGACATCATTCCTGAGGCCAAACCGCAACGCATTACTAGCCTGGGAGCGATTGAACAATGGGATGCCCAGCGTTCGATCGGAAATCTGACGGCGAAAAAGATGATGGACAGAGCCATTGAGCTGGCCTCCGATCACGGTATTGGCCTGGTCGCACTGCGTAACGCCAACCACTGGATGCGCGGCGGCAGCTATGGCTGGCAGGCGGCGGAGAAAGGTTACATCGGTATCTGCTGGACTAACTCGATTGCCGTCATGCCGCCGTGGGGTTCGAAAGAGTGCCGCATTGGTACTAACCCGTTGATCGTCGCGATCCCCTCATCGCCAATCACCATGGTTGATATGTCGATGTCGATGTTCTCCTACGGCATGCTGGAAGTGAATCGCTTGGCCGGTCGCGAACTGCCGGTAGATGGTGGCTTTGATGATGAAGGCAATCTCACTAAAGAGCCGGGCGTTATCGAAAAAAACCGCCGCATTTTACCAATGGGTTACTGGAAAGGTTCAGGTCTGTCGATTGTGCTGGATATGATCGCCACCCTGCTTTCAGACGGTTCTTCCGTGGCCGAGGTCACCCAGGACAACAGCGATGAATATGGCGTTTCACAGATTTTTATCGCCATTGAAGTGGATAAGCTTATCGACGGCGCCACCCGCGACGCCAAACTGCAGCGCATTATGGATTTCATCACCTCCGCCGAACGCGCCGATGAAAACACACCTGTCCGCCTGCCGGGCCACGAGTTTACAAAGCTGCTGGAAGAAAACCGCCGCAACGGTATCACCGTTGATGACAGCGTCTGGGCCAAAATTCAGGCCCTGTAAGGAGCAACACCATGATCTTCGGACATATTGCTCAGCCTAACCCATGTCGTTTACCCGCGGCGATTGAAAGGGCACTCGACTTTCTGCGCAGCACAGATTTCCGCAATCTGGAACCGGGTGTGGTAGAAATCGACGGTAAAAATATCTTCGCGCAGGTTATCGATTTAACCACGCGTGACGTTGCCGAAAATCGCCCGGAGGTGCATCGCCGCTACCTGGATATTCAATTTCTGGCCTGGGGCGAAGAGAAAATCGGGATCGCGATTGATACCGGGAATAACCAAATCAGCGAATCATTATTAGAACAGCGCGATATTATTTTTTATCACGCCAGCGAACATGAATCTTTCATTGAAATGATTCCGGGAAGTTATGCCATATTTTTCCCGCAGGATGTTCATCGCCCTGCATGTCATAAAACTGTCGCCACGCCGATCCGCAAAATAGTCGTGAAGGTTGCTATTTCAGTTTTATAAAAAGGAGCACAACATGAGCGTTAATAATGCCGGTTATATTATCGGTGCGTACCCCTGTGCACCCTCATTTCACCAAAAGAGTGAAGAGGAAGAGAAGGAATTCTGGCGACAGCTCGCCGATACTCCGGATATTCGCGGTCTGGAGCAGCCCTGCCTTGAACATCTTCACCCGTTAGGCGACGAATGGTTATTACGTCATACGCCGGGCGACTGGCAAATCGTAGTCACCGCCATTATGGAAACCATGCGCCGTCGCGGCGCAAACAGCGCTTTTGGGCTGGCCTCCAGCGACGAAGAACAGCGTAAAACCTGCGTGGCGTATTACCGTCATCTGCAGCAGAAAATCAACCATATCAATACGGCACACGCCGGAAAAGTGATTGCGCTGGAACTGCATGCCGCCCCCAATGCCAGCAACCCAAATGTTGCACAGGCCACCGACGCGTTTGCCCGTTCGCTGAAAGAAATTACCTCCTGGGACTGGTCCTGCGATCTGGTGCTGGAACATTGCGACGCCATGACCGGCATTGCGCCGCGCAAAGGCTTTCTGCCGTTAGACAATGTGCTGGAGGTCATTGCCGGGTATGACATCTGCGTGTGCATTAACTGGGCGCGATCGACCATTGAAGGGCAGAATCCCGCCCTGGCGCTGGCCCACACGCAGCAGGCCAAACGGGCTGGAAAACTGGGCGCGCTGATGTTCTCCGGTACCACGCTTGCGGGGGAATACGGCGAGTGGCAGGACTTACACGCGCCGTTTGCCCCATTCTGCCCACAAAGCCTGATGACCACCGACCATGCCCGCGAATTATTCGCCTGCGCAGAAGCCGAACCACTGCAATTTGCCGGTATTAAATTGCTGGAAATAAACGCCAATGCAGATGTGAACCATCGCGTAGCAATATTGCGCGACGGTATCGCCGCATTAAATAAAGCAAAACTATAAAAATAAAATACTACTCTACGAGAATATTAATATGAACATGACCTCTCGCCCTACACTCAAAGATATACCCCGTCAGCGCTGGCTGCGGATTATTCCACCTATTCTCATCGCCTGTATTATTTCTTATATGGACCGCGTCAATATCGCTTTCGCGATGCCGGGCGGAATGGATGAGGAATTAGGTATTTCCGCCACCATGGCAGGACTGGCTGGCGGTATTTTCTTTATCGGTTATCTGTTTTTACAGGTTCCCGGCGGAAAAATTGCCGTTCACGGTAGCGGCAAGAAATTTATCGGCTGGTCGCTGGTTGCCTGGGCGGTTATTTCCGTCCTCACGGGGTTAATCACTAATCAGTACCAACTGCTGGTTCTGCGCTTTTTACTCGGCGTTGCCGAAGGCGGCATGCTGCCGGTGGTGCTGACGATGATCAGTAACTGGTTCCCCGACGCCGAGCGTGGTCGCGCCAATGCGATTGTGATTATGTTTGTGCCGATTGCCGGGATCATTACCGCTCCGCTCTCGGGCTGGATTATCACCGTTCTCGACTGGCGCTGGCTGTTCATCATTGAAGGTTTGCTTTCCGTCGTTGTACTGGTGTTGTGGGCCTATACCGTTTACGACCGTCCACAGGAGGCGCGCTGGATCTCTGAGGCCGAGAAAAATTACCTGGTCGAAACGCTGGCCGCCGAGCAAAAAGCCATTGCCGGAACGGAAGTCAAAAATGCCTCTCTGGGCGCGGTGCTTTCCGATAAAACCATGTGGCAGCTCATCGCGCTGAACTTCTTCTATCAGACCGGGATTTACGGTTACACCCTGTGGCTGCCGACCATCCTCAAAGAGTTGACGCACAGCAGCATGGGACAGGTCGGTATGCTCGCCATTCTGCCGTACGTCGGGGCCATTGCCGGGATGTTCCTGTTCTCTTCTCTCTCTGACCGCACCGGTAAACGCAAGCTGTTCGTCTGCCTGCCGTTGATTGGCTTTGCCCTGTGCATGTTCCTTTCCGTGGCGCTGAAAAATAACGTCTGGCTGGCTTATGCCGCGCTGGTCGGCTGTGGCTTCTTCCTGCAATCGGCAGCGGGCGTGTTCTGGACCATTCCGGCGCGTTTGTTCAGTGCGGAAATGGCCGGTGGCGCGCGTGGAGTCATCAACGCGCTGGGCAACCTCGGCGGCTTCTGCGGCCCTTATGCGGTCGGCGTACTCATCACCCTGTATAGCAAAGATGCGGGGGTTTACTGCCTGGCTATCTCACTGGCTCTGGCCGCGCTGATGGCGCTGCTGCTGCCAGCCAAATGCGACGCCGGTGCCGCTCCGCTAAAGACACTGAATCCACATAAACGTACAGCGTAAAACAATGCCCGGTGGCGCTGCGCTTACCGGGCCTACAGGTAGCAACCGTCCCAGGCCGGATAAGCGCAGCGCCATCCGGCAAAAATGAGATAACAAGATGAGTGAGAAAGAGACCTTCTGGCTGGGTATTGATTGTGGCGGTACGTATCTGAAAGCCGGGTTGTATGACGCCAAAGGTCATGAACATGGCATTAACCGGCAATCGTTGCAGACCGCATCGCCATTGCCCGGTTACGCCGAACGCGATATGCACCAGTTGTGGCAACAGTGTGTAGCCACGATCGCCGGGCTGTTAGCGCGCACCGGCGTCTGCGGCGATCAAATCAAAGGCGTCGGTATTTCCGCTCAGGGCAAAGGCCTGTTCCTTCTCGATAAGCAGGATAAACCGCTGGGCAATGCCATCCTCTCTTCCGACCGCCGGGCGATGGACATCGTTCAGCGCTGGCAGCAGGATGGGATCCCTGAGCAGCTCTACCCGGTCACCCGCCAGACATTGTGGACCGGGCATCCGGCATCATTGCTGCGCTGGGTGAAAGAGAATCAACCTCATCGTTACGCGCAAATTGGCTGCGTCATGATGGGCCATGACTATCTGCGCTGGTGCTTAACCGGCGTCAAAGGCTGTGAAGAGAGCAATATTTCCGAGTCGAACCTCTACAACATGGCTTCGGGTCAGTACGACTCGCGCCTGACCCAGTGGCTGGGCATCAGTGAGATCGACAATGCGCTACCACCGATTGTCGGTTCAGCAGAAATATGCGGGGAAATCACCGCTCAGACAGCCGCCATAACCGGTCTGGCGGCGGGCACGCCCGTCGTCGGCGGACTGTTTGATGTGGTTTCCACCGCACTCTGCGCCGGTATCGAAGATGAATACACCCTCAACGCGGTGATGGGTACCTGGGCCGTCACCAGCGGGATCGCTCACGGTCTGCGCGACCACGAGGCCCATCCCTATGTTTATGGGCGCTATGTCAACGACGGGCAGTACATCGTTCACGAAGCCAGCCCGACCTCTTCCGGCAATCTGGAATGGTTTACCGCCCAGTGGGGCGAACTCTCTTTTGCTGAGATCAATCAGGCCGTCGCCAGCTTACCGAAAGCCGGTAGCGAGCTTTTCTTCCTGCCCTTTTTGTACGGCAGCAACGCCGGGCTGGAGATGACCAGCGGCTTTTATGGCATGCAGGCAATACACACTCGCGCCCACTTATTACAGGCCATCTACGAAGGCGTGGTTTTTAGCCACATGACCCACCTCAACCGCATGCGCGAACGTTTTACGAAGGCGCATACCCTGCGCGTCACCGGCGGTCCGGCGCACTCCGACATCTGGATGCAAATGCTGGCAGACGTCAGCGGTTTACGTATCGAATTGCCGCAGATTGAAGAGACCGGTTGCTTTGGCGCTGCGCTCGCCGCCCGCGTCGGCACCGGCGTTTATTCCAACTTCAGCGACGCCCAGCGCAGCCTACAGCACCCGGTACGCACGCTATTGCCGGACGCCGCCGCGCAGGCGAGCTACCAGCGTAAATACCGCCAATACCTGGATTTAATTACCGCACTACAGGGCTACCACGCCCGCATTAAGGAGCACGAATGATGAGTCGACCATTACTGCAACTGGCGCTCGACCACACCAGCCTTGAAGCCGCACAACGCGACGTCGCGCTGCTACAAGAGAACGTCGATATCGTTGAAGCGGGGACGATTCTCTGCTTAACCGAAGGGCTAAGTGCCGTGAAAGCCCTGCGCGCTCAGTGCCCGAATAAAATCATCGTCGCCGACTGGAAAGTGGCCGATGCGGGCGAAACCCTCGCGCAGCAAGCCTTTGGAGCAGGTGCCAACTGGATGACCATTATCTGTGCTGCGCCCCTGGCGACGGTAGAGAAAGGTCATGGCATCGCGCAGTCCTGCGGCGGTGAAATTCAGATGGAGCTGTTCGGTAACTGGACGCTGGATGATGCCCGCGACTGGTATCGCGTTGGCGTTCGCCAGGCGATTTACCATCGTGGCCGCGATGCTCAGGCCAGCGGACAACAGTGGGGAGAAGCAGACCTGGCGCGCATGAAGGCGCTTTCTGATATTGGTCTGGAACTGTCGATTACCGGTGGGATCACGCCCGCCGATCTGCCGTTGTTTCGCGAAATTAACGTCAAAGCTTTTATTGCCGGGCGCGCGCTGGCGGGAGCGCAAAACCCAGCGCAGGTTGCTGGCGAATTCCATGCGCAAATCGACGCCATCTGGGGAACACTGCATGCGTAATCATCCATTAGGTATCTATGAAAAAGCGCTGGCGAAAGACCTCTCCTGGCCGGAACGGCTGGTGCTGGCAAAAAGCTGCGGTTTTGATTTCGTCGAGATGTCGGTGGATGAAACCGATGAACGTCTGTCGCGTCTCGACTGGAGTCCGGCTCAGCGCGCATCGCTAGTGAGCGCGATGCTGGAAACCGGCGTAGCGATCCCGTCAATGTGCTTGTCCGCCCACCGTCGTTTTCCCTTTGGCAGCCGCGATGAAGCCGTGCGTGAGCGGGCGCGAGAAATAATGAGCAAAGCCATTCGTCTGGCGCGCGACCTGGGTATTCGCACCATTCAGTTAGCCGGTTACGACGTCTATTACGAAGAACATGACGCAGGAACGCAGCAGCGCTTTGCCGAAGGACTGGCATGGGCAGTCGAGCAAGCCGCCGCCGCGCAGGTGATGCTGGCGGTAGAAATCATGGATACCGCGTTTATGAACTCGATCAGCAAGTGGAAAAAGTGGGATGAAATGCTGTCATCGCCGTGGTTCACCGTTTATCCGGACGTGGGCAACCTCAGCGCCTGGGGGAATGACGTCACTGCCGAATTGACGCTGGGCATTGACCGCATCGCTGCTATCCATCTGAAAGACACGCTGCCGGTAACCGAAACTCATCCGGGCCAGTTTCGCGATGTGCCGTTTGGCGAAGGGTGCGTGGACTTTGTTGGCATCTTCAAAACGCTGCATCAGCTGAACTATCGCGGGTCGTTTCTGATTGAAATGTGGACTGAAAAAGCGAAAGAGCCGGTACTGGAAATTATCCAGGCACGGCGCTGGATAGAAGCACGCATGCAGGAAGGAGGATTTCCATGTTAGAACAACTGAAAGCCGAGGTGCTGGCGGCAAACCTGGCGCTCCCGGCTCATGGCTTAGTCACCTTTACCTGGGGCAACGTCAGCGCAGTGGATGAAACACGTAAACTGATGGTGATTAAGCCATCCGGCGTGGAATATGAGGTGATGACCGCCGACGACATGGTGGTAGTGGATATTGCCAGCGGCAACGTAGTGGAAGGCAACAAAAAACCGTCGTCCGACACACCAACCCATCTGGCACTGTATCGTCGTTATCCACAGATCGGCGGGATCGTCCATACCCATTCTCGCCACGCGACGATCTGGTCGCAGGCGGGTCTGGATCTCCCAGCATGGGGCACCACGCATGCCGATTATTTCTATGGTTCTATTCCGTGTACGCGTCTGATGACCGCTGAAGAGATCAACGGCGAATATGAATATCAAACCGGAGAGGTGATCATTCAGACCTTCGAGCAGCGCGATCTCAATCCGCTGCAGGTTCCGGCGGTATTGGTGCACTCCCACGGACCGTTCGCCTGGGGTAAAGACGCCGCAGACGCGGTGCATAACGCTGTGGTGCTCGAAGAGTGCGCCTACATGGGGCTGTTCTCTCGCCAGTTAGCCCCGCAATTGCCGGATATGCAGTCTGAGTTGCTGGATAAACATTATCTGCGCAAACACGGGGCGAATGCGTATTACGGACAATAACAGGTCAGGCGCTATTGATATGTTCTTTGCAATAGCGCCGTTTCCACGCCGCGGGCGTCAGGCTGGTGTGCTTGTGGAATATTTTGCGAAAATACCCCACATCATTAAATCCACATTTCATCGCCACTTCGGTTAGCGACAGCGAATCGCTGATTAACAGTTTTTCTGCCGCCCTTACCCGCTGACGGTGCAACGCTTCGGTTAGCGTCAGCCGGAAAGCCCCACGGAAAACGCGCCCCAGATAGTCCGCATTGCAATGCAGCTCTTTCGCCAGTGTTGAAGCACTAATCGGCAGGTGGAACCGGGTGTGAATGATTTGCTGCGCTTTCCAGGCTAGCGCATTACCGGGGCTTTCGGCGAGGTGCTCGCTGGCAGCCGCAGAAATTTGCTGCAAAATTAGCAGCAGGATCAGTTCCAGCGCCATGCTGCGATGAATATTTTCCTGCTCGCGTAAGAACTGGCGAAACAGCGAAATAATATATTGGGGCTCGCCCACCTGGGTATGCTGAGGTATAGCAAGTAACGATCCTGCTATTGATGGTTCATTTTCTGCTGTCACCTCAAAGTGCAACCAGTAAAATTTCAAATCAGCCGGAAATTGCCCAACGCCAATATGCAAGCGCTGCGGCCACAGCAGCAAACTTTCTCCGGCATTCACGCAAAAAACTGTCTGACCTTCGCGAATTGTTAATGTCCCTTTTTCAACAAAGATAATTTCCCAGGATTGCAATCGTCGCGCAGGATGACTGCCTACGCCCCGGGAAATAAATAGCCCACCATTTTGCACTTTAATCGGAAGAAACATGGATAATTCGGGCATATATATTCAAATTCCCGCTTTCTACATTATTTAAACCGCTCTTTATCATTGATTATTTACGATAAATCCGCTTTCCGCTGGATCGAAATCACATTTTTATAATGAAGTCGGAATTGTCATCTTTTTATACTTTTCTCTTCCCTTGTTGACCCAAAAATTTCGTGCAGAATAAATAACGTATTTTGCAAATTACAAACAAATAACCCGCAACGTAGCGGGATACTTTCTGAACATCCTCTCCGGGAGTTATTTATGACTTCGGCTCCGATTACAACATCTGATTTGGCACAGCGCGCCCAGGACGACAAATTATCCCTGCGTGAAAAAATTGGTTATGGGCTAGGCGATGCTGGCGGGACGGTAATTACCTGCCTGATCATGAACTTCCTGACATTTTTCTACACCGATGTCTTCGGGTTAACGCCTGCGCTAGTCGGCACATTATTTATTGCCCTGCGTGTATTTGACGCCATTTCCGACCCCATCATGGGCGTGCTGGCCGACCGTACGCAAAGCCGCTGGGGGCGCTTTCGCCCGTGGCAACTGTGGGTTGCGATTCCGATCGGTATTATTGGCGTGCTCACTTTTACCGTCCCGGACGCCAGCATGGGGGTCAAGATCGCCTGGGCATTCGGCACCTATCTCCTGCTCTCTGTCGGCTATACCGCCATCAACGTACCGTATTGTGCGCTGATCAACACCATGACGACCCGCCATAACGAGGTGATCGCCTGTCAGTCCTGGCGCTTTGTGCTGTGCGGCGTGGCGGGATTCCTGGTTTCCGTTGGTCTGCCGTGGATGGTGGATATTCTGGGTCAGGGCAATGCCGCGCAGGGTTATCAGTTTGGCGTGGGCATCCTGTGTGCCATCGCGGTGGTGATGTTCCTGTGCTGTTTCTTCTGGGTTCGCGAGCGTGTGCCGCTGGCGATGATGGGGAAATTTACCCTGCGTGAACACATTGGCGGGCTGCGCAAAAACGATCAGCTATTGTTGATGCTGGTAATGTCTTTCCTGCTGATCAACGTCTTTAATATTCGCGGCGGCGGGTACATGTATTTTATTACCTACGTGCTGGAAGGCAGCACCGCCTATACGTCGCTGTTTTTCACCATGGTCACTTTCGCGTCCATCATCGGTTCAGTGATCGTCAGCCCCCTGACCCGCCGCATCGATACCGTCCAACTCTATTACTACACCAATCTGGTGCTGACGGCCCTGGCGATACTGATGTGGTTCCTGCCAACCGGCCCGGCTTATCAGACGCTGTGGCTGGCAGTCATCCTCGGTAACGGCATTATTTTAGGCTTCACGCTGCCGTTGCACTTCTCACTGATGGCCTTCGCCGACGATTACGGCGAGTGGAAAACCGGCGTACGTTCCTCCGGCATGAATTTCGCCTTCAATCTGTTCTTCATCAAGCTGGCCTGGGCCTCAAGTGCGGGGATCATCAGCCTGCTGTTTATTTTTGTCGCCTATCAGCCAGGCGCTGGTAACCAAACCGCCAGCTCGCTGCAAGGAATTACCGCGATGGAGACGCTGCTTCCCGCACTGTTCCACCTGCTGTTGGCGCTGTCCATCCGCATCTGCAAACTCAATAATCCGATGATGTCGCGCATTGCCACCGATCTGCGTCAGCGTCATGTACAGCCTTAAGGAGCACGAAATGAACGTACTGGAAGTCGACCTGCATAAGCTCACCGTCAGCGATCCGTTCCTCGGACAATATCAGCAGTTGGTGCGTGACGTGGTGATCCCCTATCAATGGGATGCGCTCAATGACCGCATTGCAGAGGCGGAACCAAGTCATGCGATAGAGAATTTCCGTATCGCCGCGGGCCTGCAGGATGGCGAATTTTACGGCATGGTTTTTCAGGATAGCGACGTAGCAAAGTGGCTGGAGGCCGTTGCCTGGTCCCTGTGCCAGAAACCCGATGCGGAACTTGAAAAAACGGCCGATGAAGTCATTGAATGGTGGCGGCCGCCCAGTGTGAAGACGGCTATCTCAATACGTACTTCACAGTGAAAGCACCGGATGAACGCTGGACCAACCTCGCCGAGTGTCATGAGTTGTACTGTGCAGGTCATTTGATCGAAGCAGGCGTCGCGTTCTTTCAGGCGACGGGTAAACGCCGTCTGTTAGAGGTGGTGTGTCGCCTGGCAGATCACATCGACAGCGTGTTTGGACTCAGGGAGAATCAACTGCGCGGCTACCCAGGACACCCGGAAATCGAGCTGGCGTTGATGCGCTTATACGAAGTGACCCAGCAACCACGCTATATGGCGCTGGTAAATTACTTTGTGGAACAGCGCGGCGCACAGCCCCATTTCTATGACGAAGAGTACGAAAAGCGCGGCCAAACCTCTTACTGGCATACTTACGGTCCGGCATGGATGGTGAAGGATAAACCTTATAGCCAGGCTCATCAGCCCATTTCAGAACAGCAAACGGCGATCGGGCATGCGGTGCGCTTTGTCTACCTGATGACCGGCGTCGCTCATCTGGCACGCTTAAGCCAGGACGAAGGCAAGCGTCAGGATTGCCTGCGTCTGTGGAAAAACATGGCCCAGCGCCAGTTGTACATTACCGGCGGGATCGGTTCACAAAGCAGCGGCGAGGCGTTTAGCAGCGATTACGATCTGCCCAACGACTCCGTGTATGCGGAAAGCTGCGCCTCTATCGGCCTGATGATGTTCGCCCGCAGAATGCTGGAAATGGAAGCCGACAGCCAGTATGCCGACGTGATGGAGCGCGCCCTGTATAATACCGTATTGGGCGGGATGGCGCTCGATGGCAAGCACTTCTTCTATGTGAACCCGCTGGAAGTACATCCTAAATCATTAAAATTCAATCATATTTATGACCACGTGAAACCTGTTCGTCAGCGCTGGTTTGGCTGCGCCTGTTGCCCGCCGAATATCGCCCGCGTGTTAACCTCAATTGGCCACTACATCTATACACCGCGTCAGGACGCGCTGTATATCAATATGTACGTGGGCAATAGCATGGAGGTCCCTGTTGTAAACGGCTCGCTTAAACTGCGTATTAGCGGAGATTACCCATGGCATGAGCAGGTAAAAATCACCATCGAATCACCGCAGTCGGTTTATCACACCCTGGCTCTGCGCCTGCCAGACTGGTGCTCCGCGCCACAGGTTTTGTTGAATGGTCAGCCGGTTGAGCAGGATATTCGCAAAGGCTATTTGCACATCAGTCGAACCTGGCAGGAAGGCGATACGCTCAGTTTGACCCTGCCAATGCCGGTGCGTCGGGTATACGGAAATCCATTAGTGCGTCATGTTGCCGGTAAGGTCGCCATTCAGCGTGGGCCACTGGTATATTGCCTGGAGCAGGCCGACAACGGCGAGGAATTGCATAATCTGTGGTTGCCAAAAGAGAGTGAGTTCAGAGTATTCGAAGGTAAGGGATTGTTCAGCCATAAAATGTTAATTCAGGCTGAAGGTGTGAAGCAAAGTGCAGCCGATGCAGCACAACAATCGTTGTGGCACTACGATGTTTCCCCAACTTCACGTCAGGCGCATACATTGATGTTTATTCCGTGGTTTAGCTGGGCAAACCGTGGTGAAGGCGAAATGCGTATCTGGATAAACGAGCAGTAATAATAAGGCGGATGGCGGCGGTTAGCCCCCATCCGTCAATGTCTTATGAAAAGATTGCCCTCCTCCCTGAGGACAAACGGGTGAGAATCAGAAACGCCAGGTCAGACCGGACATAAAGGTAAAGCTGTCATCGCGATCAACCATCGGGCTATTTTTAATGTCATCCGGCAGTGCGCTGTAATTGGCGCTTGCCAGCAGCGTCAGGTTAGTGGTCAATGCGTATTTAGCGGACAGGCCAACATACGGTGTCCAGCTATCGCCTGGGGAATAGCTTGATAAGCCACTACGACGGGACTCATTACCCGATATGCCGTAGTAGTATTCATTGAAGTTTTCGTCATAGTAGAGCACGCCAATCGATGGCGTCAGCGTCAGTTTGCCCATCGGCATTGGACGGAACAGTGAAACTTCCCCTACCCAGCCATTACTGTTGTCCAGCACATCCGCAGCGGCGGAGACTTTCACGCTACCCCATCTTTCATGGTGATACCACGCGGCACCCGCCATTGCAGTTGCGTCACGCTTATCCAGCTTTTTCATCGCATGATCGTCATTATCGCCGGGATCAAACTCAAGCGGCATATAAGAGGCAGTAATACTAAATTCATTACTTTCACTCTTAGACAAAATATAACCTAGCGTTGTTTGCCTAAAATAAAATGATTCACTTTCGTAACTGACTAGCGGTACTGCGTGAACATTATCATTATACCCGCGATAAGGTGATTCATTATATACAGCACCAGCGCCAATTGAAAACTCTGCGGCAGTTGCACTCGCCATAAAAGAAAAGGCGAGCAGCGCCACAATATTGTGTTTAATTAACATGCCAACATTCCATTTTAAAATAAGCTACAAAACTGGTGCATAATAATGCTTACAATTTCATCGGTGCAAGGTTCATATTTATATAGTAATATATAAAAAATTATATATATTGGGCTTGGCGATGAATAAATTACAACTTAAACACCGGGAGTTGAAGATTATTTCGGTAATCGCTGCCAGTGAAAATATCAGTCATGCCGCGACTGTTCTCGGCATCGCACAGGCCAACGTCAGTAAATATCTTGCTGATTTTGAATCAAAAGTTGGATTAAAGGTGTTTGACCGCACCACCCGGCAACTGACCCTCACGCCGTTTGGTATAGCGTTACTTCCTTACATCAATGACATGTTAGACAGAAACGAGCAGTTAAATAATTTCATTGCTGATTATAAGCACGAGAAACGTGGAAAAGTAACGGTATATGCACCAACCGGAATTATCGCTTACTTATCGCAACATGTTATTGCAAAAATTATGGATATTGGCGATATCAGTCTGGTGCTAAAAACCTATAACCTGGAACGTAAAGCCTTTTATGAAGGAGTCGAATTTCCAGATGACTGTGATGTTTTAATTACTTATGCACATCCAAAAGATGAATCTTTGGTCGCCAGTTTTATTACCAAATATGTGGTTACCGCTTTCGCCAGTAATCAATACCTGGCCCAACATCCCATCAGCACTCCTGAAGAACTTGAGCATCACTCCTGTATTCTGATTGATTCCATGATGATTGATGATGCTAAGGAAGGTGCGAATAAGCAGGTCATTTCTTCCCAAGCTGACTCGCTGATTAAAATTTCGCGGATCTGGGCCGATTTTTTTCCCGCAAACACATCGAATCAGCCTATTTAGGCTATTTTTTCCACCATTTCTGGCGTTATTTCCGGTTTTTACTGAGATCTCTCCCACTGACGTATCATTTGGTCCACCCGAAACAGGTTGGCCAGGGTGAATAACATCGCCAGTTGGTTATCGTTTTTCAGCAGCCCCTTGTATCTGGCTTTCACGAAGCCGAACTGCCGCTTGATGATGCGAAACGGGTGCTCCACCCTGGCACGGATGCTGGCTTTCATGTATTCGATGTTGATGGCCGTTTTGTTCTTGCGCGGATGCTGCTTCAAGGTTTTTACCCTGCCGGGACGCTCGGCGATCAGCCAGTCCACATCCACCTCGGCCAGCTCCTCGCGCTGTGGCGCTCCTTGGTAGCCGGCATCGGCTGAGACAAATTGCTCCTCTCCATGAAGCAGATTACCCAGCTGATTGAGGTCATGCTCGTTGGCCGCGGTGGTGACCAGGCTGTGGGTCAGGCCACTCTTGGCATCGACACCAATGTGGGCCTTCATGCCAAAGTGCCACTGATTGCCTTTCTTGGTCTGATGCATCTCCGGATCGCGTTGCTGCTCTTTGTTCTTGGTCGAGCTGGGTGCCTCAATGATGGTGGCATCCACCAAAGTGCCTTGGGTCATCATGACGCCTGCTTCGGCCAGCCAGCGATTGATGGTCTTGAACAATTGACGGGCCAGTTGATGCTGCTCGAGCAGGTGGCGGAAATTCATGATGGTGGTGCGATCCGGCAGGGCGCTATCCAGGGATAATCGGGCAAACAGGCGCATGGAGGCGATTTCGTACAGGGCATCTTCCATGGCACCGTCGCTCAGGTTGTACCAATGCTGCATGCAGTGAATACGCAGCATGGTCTCCAGCGGATAGGGCCGTCGGCCATTGCCCGCCTTGGGATAAAACGGCTCGATGACAGCGGTCATATTCTGCCATGGCAGAATCTGCTCCATGCGGGAGAGGAAAATCTCTTTTCGGGTCTGACGGCGCTTAGTGCTGAATTCACTATCGGCGAAGGTGAGTTGATGGCTCATGATGTCCCTCTGGGATGCGCTCCGGATGAATATGATGATCTCATATCAGGAACTTGTTCGCACCTTCCCT
>NZ_JAOWFA010000053.1:0-127073 GCF_030333885.1 Citrobacter sp. Cf132 | reverse complement strand
AACGGAACAGGCTTCAGTGAAATAGCGAATATCCTGGGTTCAAAACCCGGAACGATCTTCACTATGTTAAGGGATACTGGCGGCATAAAACCCCATGAGCGTAAGCGGGCTGTAGCTCACCTGACACTGTCTGAGCGCGAGGAGATACGAGCTGGTTTGTCAGCCAAAATGAGCATTCGTGCGATAGCTACTGCGCTGAATCGCAGTCCTTCGACGATCTCACGTGAAGTTCAGCGTAATCGGGGCAGACGCTATTACAAAGCTGTTGATGCTAATAACCGAGCCAACAGAATGGCGAAAAGGCCAAAACCGTGCTTACTGGATCAAAATTTACCATTGCGAAAGCTTGTTCTGGAAAAGCTGGAGATGAAATGGTCTCCAGAGCAAATATCAGGATGGTTAAGGCGAACAAAACCACGTCAAAAAACGCTGCGAATATCACCTGAGACAATTTATAAAACGCTGTACTTTCGTAGCCGTGAAGCGCTACACCACCTGAATATACAGCATCTGCGACGGTCGCATAGCCTTCGCCATGGCAGGCGTCATACCCGCAAAGGCGAAAGAGGTACGATTAACATAGTGAACGGAACACCAATTCACGAACGTTCCCGAAATATCGATAACAGACGCTCTCTGGGGCATTGGGAGGGCGATTTAGTCTCAGGTACAAAAAACTCTCATATAGCCACACTTGTAGACCGAAAATCACGTTATACGATCATCCTTAGACTCAGGGGCAAAGATTCTGTCTCAGTAAATCAGGCTCTTACCGACAAATTCCTGAGTTTACCGTCAGAACTCAGAAAATCACTGACATGGGACAGAGGAATGGAACTGGCCAGACATCTAGAATTTACTGTCAGCACCGGCGTTAAAGTTTACTTCTGCGATCCTCAGAGTCCTTGGCAGCGGGGAACAAATGAGAACACAAATGGGCTAATTCGGCAGTACTTTCCTAAAAAGACATGTCTTGCCCAATATACTCAACATGAACTAGATCTGGTTGCTGCTCAGCTAAACAACAGACCGAGAAAGACACTGAAGTTCAAAACACCGAAAGAGATAATTGAAAGGGGTGTTGCATTGACAGATTGAATCTACAGTGGTGACATTTAAGTTTAATGAATCATAACCGCTTTATACCGCACAGAGAATGCAGAATAGATTCCTTGGTAACCGTTACTGTGTGAGCTGTTCTGGAAGCCCTGAAACGTTAACAGAGTTTAGCGAATGGTAGAGAATCTTGTTTTCAATTTTAAAAATCAGATCCCGATTCACTATCGGTTCAAACCTGCCTCAAGAGATTGTCGGCATTTGTTGATTGTCATGTCTGGATTTAATATCCCGGATGCTACTATCTATGACTTTATAATGCTTGATCACTGCCATTCTGCAATTCTATGGATTAAAGATGATTTTGCCGGTCTGCCAGCCTATTACTTGTGTAATAATATGAATTTCGATATCGAGCAGGGTGTTAGTCTGCTCATTCAGGGGGTGATTGATTTTGTAAAACCTACGAACACGACGATTCTCGGTGCTTCCAAAGGTGGGTCGATGTCAATGTATTACGGTATTAAGCTTAATATTCGGAACATCATTACAGCAGTACCTCAGTTTTATATCGGTAGTTATGTTGCAAAAGGATATTGGACGCAGGTCGGACAACAGATGATGGGCACTATCTCACCGGAGAATATCTCCAGGCTGGATAATCTGCTTCGTGATGTTATCTATAAGGATAAATGTAAAACTGCGAATATCTATCTTTTCACCTCACCAAATGATAAGCAGTTTCCTGTCGAGATCGTGCCAAATTTAGAACTTCTGCAAGAATATAATTATTTCAATCTTGTGGAAACTAATTCATCTTTTGCAACAGAACACAATCAAATAACACGATATAACTTGAATGTTATTTTATCCATAATCTACCAACTTGAAAATAATATAACACCTGCCTATGGGCGAGTGAAAAATGGAAATGGGTGGTAAGTCAGCAGTTAGCTTTTTATCCTTTTACCTTTCACTGCTCTTCGAAACTCACCCCCTGATAACTCCCTGGTTGGGTTTCGCCTGGTAGAGGTAGTTACCTCTGCTATCACAGAAATAGTCATTTTCTATACATCTTTTGATGTTTGACCTGTCAGAACGATTAGATTTCTATAATCCATTATTAATCAATGTATTGAACAAATAATTCCATTCCTGTAAACCCTCGCTGCAGGGTCTATGCTTAGTAAAAGCAGTCAAAAAGGGCGGTTAACCCGAATGCCCCTGCTGTTGAGGGGTTGAAGTGATAATCATTATCACTAACATGTTGTTATAGCTTAAAAGCTAGTGACTCGAGGTAACCCTATGGAATTGCATTCAGGAACATTTAACCCGGACGATTTTGCCTGGCGTGGACTGACGTTAACACCTGCGGCTGCGGCGCATATCCGTGAACTGGTGGCAAAGCAACCCGACATGTTGGGCGTACGCCTGGGCGTGAAGCAAACGGGATGCGCGGGATTCGGCTACGTGCTGGATACCGTGCGCGAGGCCCAAAAAGACGATCTCCTGTTTGAAACGGATGGCGCCAGACTGTATGTGCCTTTACAGGCGATGCCGTTCATCGACGGCACAGAAGTCGATTTCGTTCGCGAAGGATTAAATCAGTTATTTAAATTTCATAACCCGAAAGCCCAGAACGAATGCGGCTGTGGCGAAAGTTTTGGGGTATAGGCGGTACTATGTCTCGTAATACTGAAGCAACTGACGATGTCAACACCTGGGCTGGTGGGCACCTTAATTACAAAGAGGGCTTCTTCACCCAACTGCAAACCGATGAGCTGGCGAAAGGGATCAACGAAGAGGTCGTGCGCGCGATTTCGGCAAAACGTAATGAACCCGACTGGATGCTGGAATTCCGCCTGAATGCCTTTCAGGCATGGCTGACCATGGAAGAGCCGCACTGGCTAAAAGCGCACTACGACAAGCTGAATTATCAGGAGTATAGCTACTATTCCGCACCGTCCTGCGGTAACTGCGATGAAACCTGCGCATCTGAGCCGGGAGCGGTGCAGCAAACGGGGGCGAATGCGTTTTTAAGCAAAGAGGTTGAGGATGCCTTTGAACAGCTTGGCGTACCGGTCCGTGAAGGCAAAGAGGTGGCGGTTGATGCTATTTTTGACTCGGTATCGGTGGCGACCACCTATCGCGACAAACTGGCGGAACAGGGCATTATTTTCTGTTCGTTCGGTGAGGCGATTCACGATCATCCTGAGCTGGTAAAACAATATCTGGGCACAGTGGTTCCGGGTAATGACAACTTCTTTGCCGCGCTGAATGCGGCGGTGGCCTCCGACGGCACCTTTATTTATGTACCAAAAGGTGTACGTTGCCCAATGGAACTGTCGACTTATTTCCGTATCAATGCGGAGAAAACCGGGCAGTTTGAACGCACTATTCTGGTCGCGGATGAGGGCAGCTACGTCAGCTATATCGAAGGCTGTTCGGCTCCGGTGCGCGACAGCTACCAGCTGCATGCGGCGGTGGTAGAAGTCATCATCCACAAAGATGCCGAAGTGAAATACTCGACGGTGCAAAACTGGTTCCCCGGGGATGGTAACACCGGCGGCATTTTGAACTTCGTCACCAAGCGCGCTCTGTGCGAAGGTGAAAACAGCAAAATGTCATGGACGCAGTCGGAAACCGGCTCGGCCATTACCTGGAAATACCCAAGTTGCATTTTGCGTGGCGACAACTCTATCGGCGAATTCTACTCCGTGGCCCTGACCAGTGGTCATCAGCAGGCCGATACAGGCACCAAGATGATCCACATCGGTAAAAACACCAAATCGACCATTATCTCGAAAGGGATCTCCGCCGGACACAGCCAGAACAGCTATCGCGGTTTAGTGAAAATCATGCCGACCGCCACCAACGCCCGCAACTATACCCAATGTGACTCGATGCTGATCGGGGCGGATTGCGGAGCGCACACATTCCCATATGTGGAGTGTCGTAACAACAGCGCCCAGCTCGAGCACGAAGCCACGACGTCGCGCATTGGCGAAGATCAGCTGTTTTACTGCCTGCAGCGCGGTATCAGCGAAGAGGATGCCATTTCGATGATCGTGAATGGTTTCTGTAAAGACGTGTTCTCTGAACTGCCGCTGGAATTTGCCGTGGAAGCGCAAAAACTTCTCGCCATAAGTCTTGAACACAGCGTCGGTTAAAATTTAAGGAAAGCACATGTTAAGCATCAAAGATTTACAGGTCAGTGTGGAAGATAAGGCGATCCTGCGTGGGCTGAGTCTTGAAATTCGCCCCGGAGAAGTGCACTCCATTATGGGGCCAAATGGTTCCGGGAAAAGTACGCTTTCCGCCACCCTGGCCGGACGTGATGACTATGAAGTCACCGGCGGGACGGTAGAATTCAACGGTAAGGATTTACTTGAACTGTCACCGGAAGACCGGGCCGGTGAAGGGATCTTTATGGCATTCCAGTATCCGGTGGAAATCCCCGGCGTCAGTAATCAGTTTTTCCTGCAAACGGCACTGAATGCGGTGCGCACCTACCGTGGCGAAGAGTCGCTGGACAGGTTTGACTTCCAGGATCTGATGGAAGAAAAAATTGCGTTGCTGAAGATGCCGGAAGATTTGCTCACGCGTTCGGTCAACGTTGGTTTCTCCGGCGGTGAGAAAAAGCGTAATGACATATTGCAAATGGCGGTGCTGGAGCCTCAGTTGTGCATTCTGGATGAGTCGGACTCCGGGCTGGATATCGATGCGCTGAAAATCGTCGCCGACGGCGTGAACTCACTACGCGACGGGCAACGCTCATTCATTATCGTCACCCATTATCAACGCATTCTGGACTATATCAAACCCGATTATGTTCACGTTCTCTACCAGGGGCGAATAGTGAAGTCCGGTGATTTTACGCTGGTCAAACAACTTGAGGAGCAAGGTTATGGCTGGCTTAGCGAACAGCAGTAACGTGCTGCAACAGTGGCACCATCTGTTTGAAACGCAAGGTGAGACGCGCTCGCAACATGCCCAGCAGCATCTGCAGCAGATGCTGCGTCTGGGGCTACCAACGCGTAAGCATGAGGACTGGAAATACACGCCGCTGGAGGGGTTAACCAATAGCCAGTTTGTCAGTCATGTCTCTGAGATAACGTCAGCCCAGTGTGAAGCGTTAGCGCCGGCAATTGATGCCATACGACTGGTATTTGTCGACGGGCAATTCTCTCCAACGCTGAGCGACAGAGCGAAAGGTAGTGGTTTTGACATTACCATTGACGATGCGCGCCAGATGTTGCCAGCGGCTATCCAACCGGAAGTGTTTCTGCACCTGACCGAAAGCCTGTCGCGTAGCGTCACTCACATTCAGGTGAAGCGTAACCAGCGCCCAGCGAAACCGCTGCTGCTGCTGCACATTACCCAGGGGCTGGCGGGCGATGAGGTGAACACGGCGCACTATCGCCACCATTTGGAGCTGGCGGAAGGCGCAGAAGCCACCGTTATTGAACACTATGTCAGCCTCAGCGAGCTTCGCCATTTCACCGGCGCACGTTTAACCATGAATGTCGCGGCGAATGCGCACTTGCGCCACATCAAACTGGCGTTTGAGAACTCACAGAGCCACCATTTCGCGCATAATGACATTCAATTGGGGGCGGATGCCACGGCCGCCAGCCACAGTTTTTTACTCGGTGATGCGGTGCTGCGTCATAACACCAGCACCCAGCTTAACGGCGAAAACACCACGCTTCGGCTCAACAGCCTGGCAATGCCGGTGAAAAATGAAGTCTGCGACACCCGCACCTGGCTTGAGCATAACAAAGGATATTGCAACAGCCGCCAGCTGCATAAAACGATCGTCAGCGATAAGGGGCGGGCGGTATTCAATGGCCTGATCAACGTCGCTCAACACGCTATTAAAACCGATGGCCAGATGACCAACAATAATTTGCTGCTTGGTAAACTGGCGGAAGTGGATACCAAGCCGCAGCTTGAAATCTATGCCGACGACGTGAAATGCAGTCACGGGGCGACGGTAGGGCGGATCGACGACGAGCAGATGTTCTATTTGCGTTCGCGCGGGATCGGCCAGCAAGATGCCCAACAAATGATTCTCTATGCGTTTGCCGCTGAGCTAACGGAAGCCCTGGGCGAGGAAACGCTGAAACAACAGGTACTGGCACGGATCGCCCAACGCTTGCCGGGAGGCGTAGCATGACATTTCCCATTGAAAAAGTGCGGGCCGATTTTCCGGTTCTGACGCGTGAAGTGAATGGTTTACCGTTGGCGTATCTGGATAGCGCCGCGAGCGCGCAAAAGCCGAACCAGGTGATTGATGCCGAAGCCGAGTTCTACCGTCACGGCTATGCGGCGGTCCACCGCGGTATCCATACGCTGAGCGCTCAGGCTACGGAAAAAATGGAGAATGTGCGCAAGCTCGCTTCGCTGTTTATTAACGCCCGCTCCGCCGAAGAGCTGGTGTTTGTTCGCGGTACGACGGAGGGCATCAACTTGGTGGCGAACAGCTGGGGCAGCAGCAATGTGCGGGCGGGCGATAACATTATCATCAGCGAAATGGAGCACCATGCCAATATTGTGCCCTGGCAGATGCTGTGTGCCCGCGTAGGTGCAGAACTGCGCGTTATCCCGCTCAATGCCGATGGTACGTTGCAGTTGGAAACGCTGCCGACGCTGTTTGACGATCGCACGAAGCTGTTGGCGATTACCCACGTATCTAACGTGCTGGGCACGGAAAACCCGTTGGGTGAGATGATCGCGCTGGCGCATCAATACGGCGCGAAAGTGCTGGTGGATGGTGCGCAGGCGGTGATGCATCATCAGGTGGATGTGCAGGCGCTGGATTGCGATTTTTATGTTTTCTCCGGGCATAAACTTTACGGTCCAACCGGTATTGGCGTTCTGTATGCCAGAGAGTCGCTGCTGCAGGAGATGCCGCCGTGGGAAGGCGGTGGTTCAATGATTGCGACGGTGAGTTTGAGTCAGGGAACGACGTGGGCCAAAGCGCCCTGGCGGTTTGAAGCCGGAACGCCAAACACCGGGGGAATTATCGGACTCGGCGCGGCTATTGAATATGTTTCAGCGCTGGGGCTGACTGAAATCAGCGAATATGAACAGTTCATGATGCGCTATGCGTTGGAACAGCTGGCGGATGTGCCGGATTTAACAATCTACGGACCGGGTAACCGTCTGGGTGTGATTGCATTCAACCTCGGCAAGCATCACGCCTATGACGTCGGGAGTTTTCTCGATAACTATGGCATCGCCGTGCGGACGGGGCATCACTGCGCAATGCCGCTGATGGCCTATTATAACGTTCCCGCGATGTGCCGGGCGTCGATTGCAATGTATAACACCCATGAAGAAGTGGATCGCCTGGTAACGGGCCTCAAGCGTATTCACCATTTACTGGGCTAACAGGGAGGCGTTATGGCTGCGCTACCGGATAAAGAAAAGTTGTTGCGTAATTTTCTGCGTTGCGCTAATTGGGAAGAGAAATACCTGTACATTATTGAACTGGGTCAGCGTTTGCCGGAACTAAACGATGACTTACGCTGCCCGGAAAATAGCATTCAGGGATGCCAAAGCCAGGTATGGATTGTTATGCGTCAGAATGGCGAAGGGATTATTGAATTACAGGGCGACAGTGATGCGGCAATTGTGAAAGGGCTTATTGCCGTGGTATTCATTTTGTATGATCGCATGACGGCTCAGGATATTGTGAATTTTGATGTGCGCCCGTGGTTTGAAAAAATGGCGCTCGCACAGCATCTCACACCGTCTCGTTCACAAGGGCTGGAGGCGATGATTCGGGCTATTCGCGCCAAAGCCGCAACTCTTAGCTAAACTGATAAAACACGTCAACTTTCAGACCGACTTGAAAGCGTTCGTGTAAGGCAACGCAGTGACTCGTAGGCCGGATCGGGCGCTCGCCGCTGTCCGGCAAGAACGCCAGGGGGGTGAGTGAGTATGAAACGCGCGTCTGTTATTACGTTAATGCTAATCGGCGCCTACAGCGCTATTCAGGCCGCATGGGCGGTCGATTATCCTTTGCCCCAGGCGAACAGCCGCCTTGTTGGGCAAAACCAAACCTACACCGTGCAGGAAGGCGATAAAAACCTACAGGCGATAGCCCGTAAGTTTGATACCGCTGCAATGCTGATCCTTGAAGCCAACAATACTATTGCCCCCGTACCTAAACCCGGAACGCTGATCACTATTCCCTCACAATTACTGCTACCGGATGCACCACGCGAAGGCATTATTGTGAATCTGGCGGAATTGCGTCTGTATTACTTCCCGCCGGGAGAGAATATTGTTCAGGTATTCCCGATTGGTATCGGTTTGCAGGGGCTGGAAACGCCGGTAATGGAAACCCGGGTTGGGCAGAAAATCCCGAATCCAACCTGGACCCCTACACCAGGCATCCGTAAACGCTCTCTGGAGCGCGGCATCACATTACCGCCTGTTGTACCTGCCGGACCAAATAACCCGTTAGGACGCTTTGCACTGCGTCTGGCGCATGGAAACGGTGAATATCTGATTCATGGCACCAGCGCGCCGGACAGCGTGGGCCTGCGAGTGAGTTCTGGGTGTATTCGCATGAACGCGCCGGATATCAAAGCGTTGTTTGCTCAGGTCCGCACAGGCACGCCGGTCAGGGTGATTAATGAGCCGATAAAATATTCGATAGGGCCGAACGGCATGAGGTATGTCGAAGTGCATCGACCGCTGTCGCCTGAAGAGGAACAAAACGTCCAGACCATGCCGTATGTGTTACCAGCCGGCTTTACCCAGTTTAAAGACAATAAAGCGGTGGATAACAGTCTGGTGGAAAGGGCGTTGTATCGTCGTGCAGGTTATCCGGTCACCGTCACTGCCGGGCAAGCATCGGTCGCGAGCAATGGGCCAGAAGTGAAGTCTGCGCAAAATGGTGTGCCGGGAGAAGATGCTGAGGTGCGCGCTACGCAATAACAGGGAAGGGGAATTCAGAGCAAAAAAAATGGCGCACAATGTGCGCCATTTTTATTACACAGATACTATTACTTGCGGTATTTAGTAGCTGCGTTGTCCAGACGCTGGTTAGCGCGAGCTGCGTCATCTTTAGCAGCCTGAACGTCGGAACGCATTGCGTTCACGTCGTTGCTCAGCTGGTCAACTTTAGCGTTCAGAGTCTGAACGTCAGAAGACAGCTGATCGATTTTAGCGTTGCTGGAGCAACCTGCCAGCAGAGTAGAACCCAGGATTACCGCGCCCAGTACCAGTTTAGTACGATTCATTATTAATACCCTCTAGATTGAGTTAATCTCCATGTAGCGTTACAAGTATTACACAAAGTTTTTTATGTTGAGAATATTTTTTTGATGGGAATGCACTTATTTTTGATCGTTCGCTCAAAGAAGCATCGAATTGTGCAAAAACGGCTAAAAAACCGAGTGAAAACAGAAAGCTTCCATCGGATTCATCTTAGATAATCACGGATTAGATAGCGAAATCCGATTTGATTTTTTATTAATTGTGGCTATCGATTAAATAAAAAAAGCGCCACCAGGGCGCTTTTTTAAGCAAATTAATTCGCGATGGAATTATTACAGCACGTGAACGGATGCGGTGTTGGTGGTGCCGCTCGGAACCAGTGCACCAGAAACCATAACCACAACGTCACCTTTCTGAGCCAGACCGCTTTCCAGAGCGACTTCTTTACCCAGGCGATAGAAATCATCGGTAGAGCTGATTTCTTTAACCACCTGTGCAACAACGCCTTTGCTCAGCACCAGCTGACGCGCGGTAGTTTCGTTGGTGGTCAGCGCCAGGATGGTAGCATCCGGGAAGTATTTACGTACTGCACGAGCAGATTTACCACCCTGGGTTGCGACGACGATCAGCGGCGCGTCCAGTTTTTCAGCAGTTTCAACCGCGCCACGGCAAACGGCTTCGGTGATGCGCAGTTTGCGGCTGTCGTTGTTGAAGTCCAGACGGCTGGTCATCACACGGTCAGTACGCTCACAGATGGTCGCCATGATGGTAACGGCTTCCAGCGGGTATTTACCTTTTGCTGACTCGCCAGACAGCATTACTGCGTCGGTACCGTCGAGGATGGCGTTCGCTACGTCACCGGCTTCTGCACGGGTCGGACGCGGGTTTTTGATCATGGAATCCAGCATCTGGGTCGCAGTGATAACGACTTTACGTGCGCGGATACATTTTTCGATGATCATTTTCTGCGCGAAGATAACTTCTTCAACCGGGATCTCAACGCCCATATCGCCACGCGCAACCATGATGCCGTCAGACGCTTCGAGGATTTCGTCGAAGTTGTTCAGGCCTTCCTGGTTTTCGATTTTGGAGATGATCTGGATGTTTTCGCCGCCGTGCGCTTTCAGGTGCTCACGGATTTCAACGACGTCAGAACGTTTACGGATAAAGGACGCTGCAACGAAGTCAACGCCTTGCTCGCAACCGAAGATCAGGTCTTGTTTGTCTTTTTCAGCCAGTGCTGGCAGTGCGATGGAAACGCCCGGCAGGTTAACACCTTTGTTTTCGCCCAAGTCGCCGTTGTTCAGCACTTTACAGATAACTTTGTTACCTTCGATGGCGGTAACTTCCATGCCGATCAGACCATCGTCAACCAGAACGGTGTTGCCGACGGACAGATCTTTCGTGAAGCCTTCATAAGTAACAGCAACGATTTCGTTGTTGCCTACGACAGATTTGTCGGTGGTGAAGGTGAAGGTCTGGCCTGCTTTCAGGGAAACGTCGTTACCGCCTTCCAGTTTGATGGTACGGATTTCCGGACCTTTGGTGTCGAGCAGGATTGCTGCTTTCTTGCCGGTTTTGCTCATGACGTTGCGCAAATTCTTGATGCGCTGACCGTGTTCTGCATAGTCGCCGTGAGAGAAGTTCAGACGCATGACGTTCATGCCCGCGTCCAGCATTTTGGTTAACATCTCTTCGGATTCGGTTTTCGGACCGATGGTGCAAACAATTTTCGTCTTTTTCATGACAGTCTTAGTCTTTAAGTTGAGAAGGATATGGAAATCTGGCTCCCGCCGCGCACGGACGGGAAGCTAAACCTGAGTTACGAAAGTTGTGATGCCTCGCTCTAAGGATAGGTGACATCGAAAGAGCGTGCAGAGGAATGTGTGCTTGTGTTTCAGCCCAACGGGATGGTGATTTTTGTAGTCGTTGAGTTTTACAGGTCAATGTGCTGAAACCATTCAAGAGACAATTGGCGCGCATTATACGCTGAAAATTATCAAAAAGGAAAATGGAAACAGCGTTTCAAAACACTTCTGTGCAGTTTTACAAAAAATATTCATTAATTTGTTCAGGTGTATGGATAAAGCAGTTGTTTGCAGCCGTGGTTTGTTGCGCAACACGCTGTAAGCGCCATCCCGATGCCTGTATTTTGCGCGCATTCCGTTACCCACAAAGACATATTTCTAAAAGTTATATCAAATACTTTTTAATTCATTTTAAAAGACCATTCCGCTGATTACACTCGTTTGGACATCCATACTGCTAAACAGCCAAAAGCGATAGCAGAAGAACAATAAGCAGCAGCGGATACCCAAACGACATGATTGTCCTGAAAAATATTTCGAAAGTGTTTACGCCAGGCAGGCTTGCCATTACCGCTGTCGATGACGTCAACCTGACGGTTGAACAGGGACAGATTTACGGCATTATTGGTTACAGCGGGGCAGGCAAAAGCACCTTAATTCGTTTGCTTAATGGGCTGGAAAAACCGACCTCCGGCAGCGTGACGATTAACGGCCACGATATCTCTGCCGCCCGCGGGGAATCGTTACGCCAGGCACGACTGAAAATCAGCATGGTGTTTCAACACTTCAATTTGCTGTGGTCACGGACCGTTAGCGAAAATATTGCTTTCTCTATGCAAATCGCTGGCGCGTCCAAAGCGTCCATCAAACAGCGGGTTGCTGAACTGATTACGCTGGTTGGGCTGAGCGGTCGTGAAAATGCGTATCCGTCCCAGCTCAGCGGTGGGCAAAAACAGCGTGTAGGAATTGCCCGCGCGCTGGCGAACAATCCGGATGTCCTGCTGTGTGACGAAGCCACCTCGGCGCTGGATCCGCAAACTACCGATCAGATCCTCGATTTACTCCTCGATATTAACCGTCGCTTCAAATTGACCATTGTGCTGATCACTCATGAAATGCACGTAGTACGCAAAATCTGCGATCGCGTGGCGGTAATGGAAAATGGCAAAGTTGTTGAGGAAGGCGACGTACTCAGCGTCTTTACCCATCCACAGCAGCCGATCACCCGACAGTTCGTTCGTCAGGTGAGCCAGTACACCGAGGAAGACGAGTTTAATCCGCAGTTGGCAAGCGAGCTTGGCGGCGTAGTTATCAAGCTTACGTTTACCGGGCAACGCACGCACCGGCCTGTGGTTGGCGAGTTGACCCTGCGCTATGGGCTGCCATTCAATATCTTGCACGGCAAAATGACGCAAACCGCACACGGTGTGTTTGGTCAACTTTGGGTGCACGTGGTGGCCTCTGAGGAACAATTGAACAATATTTTGGCCGACCTGCGCCAGAGCGACATTGAAGGCGAGGTGATTCAACATGGCTGAAGAACTGTTTCCCCATCTGAAGTGGGAGCAACTGTTAGCGGCAACCCAGGAAACGCTGTATATGACAGCCCTTTCGGGTGCTGCGACCTTTATTCTGGGCATCGCGCTTGGTCTGGCATTGTTCCTGACCGCGCGCGGCGGATTGTTCCCCAACCGAGCGGTATATAGCGCTATTTCGCTGGTGGTGAATATCTTTCGTTCAATCCCATTCATCATTTTGATCGTGCTGCTGATCCCGTTTACCAAAGCGATGGTAGGCACCATTCTCGGCGCCAATGCCGCGTTGCCTGCGCTGATCGTCGGTGCTGCGCCGTTTTATGCTCGTCTGGTCGAAATCGCTCTGCGTGAAGTGGATAAAGGCGTTATTGAAGCGACACGTTCGATGGGCGCACGGCTGAGCACGCTTATTTTTCGGGTTTTACTGCCGGAATCCTCTCCTGCTCTGGTGTCCGGGATCACCGTGACGCTAATTGCGCTGGTTAGCTACAGCGCGATGGCAGGGGTAATTGGTGCCGGTGGTTTAGGGAATTTGGCCTATCTGGAAGGATTCCAGCGCAACCACAGCGACGTCACGCTGGTGGCGACGGTGACGATTTTGCTCATTGTCTTCATCATCCAGCTTTGCGGCGATGTGATCACCTCTCTGTTAGATAAACGCTAATAAAATACGGAAACCATTATCATGAAAAAATCACTGACGTTACTCGCCGCAGCAACCTTAAGCGCCCTGAGCTTTGCCTCCTGGGCAGACACTCTGACCGTTGGTGCGTCTAACGTGCCGCACGCGGAGATCCTTGAACAGGCCAAACCGATTCTGGCGAAACAGGGGATCGATCTGGAGATTAAACCGTTCCAGGATTACATTCTGCCGAACACCGCGCTGGCTGGTCGTGAGATTGACGCTAACTACTTCCAGCATATTCCGTACCTGAACAGTGTGATAAAAGATCATGCGGGCGATAAAACGTATGACTTCGTCAGCGCCGGAGCAATTCACATTGAGCCAATTGGTATCTATTCGAAAAAAGTGAAATCGCTGAAAGATCTACCGGAAGGCGGCAAAGTCATCATGCGCGATGCGGTATCTGAGGAAGGCCGTATTCTGTCGATCTTCGAAAAAGAGGGTGTTATTAAGCTTAAGCCGGGCGTGGATAAAGTAACCGCGCGCATTAGCGATATCGTCGAAAATCCGAAAAAACTGAAGTTCCTGCCAAACGTGGAAGCCGCGCTGTTACCGCAGATGTATAACAACGACGAAGGCGATGCGGTGGTGATTAACGCCAACTACGCCATCGACGCCGGGCTGGATCCGGTGAAAGATCCGATTGCCGTTGAAAGTGGTGAAAACAACCCGTATGCCAACATCATTACCGTGCATCGTGGCGACGAGAAGAAGAAGGATATCGTCGCATTGGTCGATGTCCTGCACTCCAAAGAAATCCAGGACTGGATCCGTACCAAATATAAAGGCGCGGTGATCCCGGTTAATAACTGATCCGCTTTTTGCCGAGTGGCGGCAGTGCCTTATCCGGCCTACGACGTCTTGTAGGCCGGGTAAAACGCGTTCACGCAGAACTACACTCGCTCAATTCTCGCTGGCAACCCCTGACGCACCGACGCACCCGACACCCAGTCAAGCCAGGTATTGGCAACCTGCCGGGTAGGATCCGCAAAGCCCAAATCATTGAGATTAATCCCTGACTTTATCTGTGCATCAAATGCCATTGGCTTGCCGTCGAGCGTATGCTGAGCTGCGCCCATCTCTTTATGCCCGTAACCGTGTTCAATGGCGATGACACCCGGCATGACGCCATGCAGCAGACTTATCTGCGCTTGCGCCTGACCGCCAGGGGTGGTGATACGCACGATATCGCCATGTGCTAAACCATACCGCTGACCATCCTGCGGATTGAGCGCCACCAGATTAACCGGTTTCAGATGATGAAGGCGTGGGATAACCGCCGTGGCGCTGGACATGGTATTGGATTTAAAGGAAATCAGTTTCAACGGCCACTCTTGTTCCGGGAACAACTCCTCGACCGCACGTCCATCAGACAGACGTGAAGGATACCAGGCCGGGCAACCGCTGTAGCGCTCGCCGGTAATTGCATGACGGTGCGCGGCGACGTTCGCATTCCAGATTTGGAGCGGTTTTTCCCAGGCATTGCCGACGCGGTTATCAACTCGTCCGCTGATGTCCGGCGCAAAGCGCCCGCCGCGGGAGTAGATAAACGCAACTCGGCTGATTTCATCGGGTTTCAGCGTTTGGGTCATCACAGGCATGATCCGCTGTACTCCGGTCAGCGCTATGTCTTCCGGCTGTGCCTCTGCAACCGGGGCTTTGCCCATAAACGCAATATTGGCGGCGAGGCGCAGGTAGTAATCTTCCGCACGATTCAACGGATAGTGATTACCTTGCGGATCGGTAATCGCATTGTCGCCGAATCCAGGTAGCCCAATGCGCTTTGCCACTGCGATACAGAAAGATTCCATCGAGGCCGATTGACCGTCAGCCGTGAGGCTGGTCGCAGGTCTGACGACAGGCCAACGCGCGGTGGTGGCTTTGCTGGCCACGCCTGCCCACGGAGCGCTAAATCCCCAGCTTTCGAAGTTGTGGGTATCCGGCACGATGTAATCTGCCAGCGCCGTGGTTTCGTTCATAAAGGCGTCAATCGCGATAAACAGCGGCAAGCGAGCAGGATCCTTGAGCTTTTCTTCCGCCACGCCACGTAATCCCGCAATGCCGTAAAACGGGTTGGTCATGTTTGAGATCCAGGCTTTCAGCGGATAAGGGTAACCTTCAAGCGCTGAGACGAGGAGTTCGGTAAGCTGACCTGCGACAAACGGATACCAAGGGGCCTTAGCCGGGAAGGGGGATTGTCCGGCAGCTACCTTATTGCGGTACTCTTCGGAAGACTCATAAGCGGTTTTACTGCGCGCGATGCTTAACCCTTTCGGCTTTACCTTCCCGGCGAAGCTGTCCATGTTGTAGCGCGGACCGTCGGTGGCACCATTGAATTTGCCGCCACCAACAAACACACCGCCTTCAAGACTGAGGTTGCCAATCAGCGCATTGAGCATCATTACCGACCAGGCATTATAAAATCCATTGCCTGCCATCATTCCACCGTGCGTAATTACTGCCGCTTTACGTCCGTGGCGGGTGAATGCGTCGGCCAGAGCGCCAATGTCTGCTTCTGACACCCCACACTGCTGGCTGTACTGCGTTAGCGACAGTTTCTCTGCGGACTCTCGCAGACACTGGAAACTGCTTTTTACCGTTACCGTCTGCCCGTCAGCCAGCGTCACCTCGCGGGTAACAAACAGTTGCGCACGCGGGCAACTGTTGGCGGCGACAATCTCACCGGCCTCGTTGACGACCACCGGCTCCTGGGCGGCGTTTGTGCTCAGATGGGCGAGGGTCAGGTGTTGTCCGGCAAGCGTTGGAATTTCATCGGTAATCACAAGATGAGTGGCGTTAGTCCAGCTTTTTTCTCCTGCCTGCTGCATGGCCTGCACGCCGGGAATGGCGAGATAATCAGCGTTATAGCGTTGTTTATCGATAATCCAGCTTATCATCCCCATCGCCAGCGCGGAGTCGCTTCCCGGTCGTACGGGCTGCCAGTGGCCGCGATCGTCAGCCAGCACCGTGGTTAATGGCAGGGCGGGCGCTACCACAACATAGCGGAAGTCGTCACGTAAACGGGCGCTGGCCAACTGGCGGGCCTGGCGCTTAAACGGGTTGCCGGATTGCGCCGGAGAGGTGCCCATAAACAGCGCGAATTCGACGTTATCCCAGTCGGGTTTCACGTGGGTATTTTTATCCAGATCGCCCATTAACGCGCCGGAACCGGCCCGATAGGCCAGACCGCAGTAAGCGCCATGAGCACCGAAATTTTTACTGCCGAAACTGTTCAGTGCGAAGCGACGTAGAAAGGTATCACGTCCTTCATCGCTGGTATTAGTGACCAGCAGTTGATTGGATTTTGGGCCAAAGCCGGGATGTTTCGCATCAAGCGGTGTAGCGGGATCGTAGATGGCTCTCAGACCATCAACGTGGCCTTCACCAAACAGATCTCCGCCTTCCACCACCTCTTTGATCAGCTGTTCGAAGCTGATGCGCTGCCATTTTCCCTCACCGCGCTTACCGACGCGCTTCATGGGCTCCAGAATACGTAACGGGCTGTATAGACCTTCGAGTAAAGTTGCACCACGGGCGCAGGCGGTGGAACGTGCGTCAAGACCTGACTCCCCGGCCAACTGTTCCATTGCCGTGGTAAAGGGGACGGAGGCGTCTATATGGTGCTCGTGCGACAACGGATGATAAGGGTTGCCCGCAATGCGCAGCACCTTGCCTTGCTCAGTGTCAACGCGAACCCGCACGCCACACTGCGTCCAGCAACCAAAACACTGTGTCATTGAGATCACCTGCTGCGGGTTTTGCTGCCAGTGCGGCCGGGCGTTGGCTTCAGGGATGAGCGCGTTTGCAAAGATGCGGTCACGGGTAATTTTGCCCGAGGTTCCGTCTAGCAAACCGTCTATCGCGCGCTTTGCCACATCCCGATAACTCAGGCCAAAAGTCACCATGCCACCTACGGCAAGGCCCACTTTAAGCCACTGACGACGGGTTAAATTAGCCATGTTGCATTCTCCTTCCGATCGCGTTCAGGGCTTCACGAACAATAATAATCAGTGCTATCCACAGGCCGAAAGTACCCACAATGGCCAGCCAGCCATCGGTGCCGCCGGGCAGGGTGTAGGGATTAAACTGCGCGTTAAATTTCGGTACGGTCTGCACCTGGATGAGTAACGTCCAGCGCATTAGCCAGCACAGCGCCATGGCGCTAAAAGCGAGTAATATGCGCAGCGGTAGCGACAAGGGGTAACGTACAACCAACCCGCAAAGAACAAGTGAAACAAGCCATAACGCAACCCAACCGATAGCGTAGTGTTGTGCTGAAGAAGCCACATCCAGCCATTGGCGGATAGCCGAACCGGAAAGCGTATTACCGCTCGCCCAGATCAACACCACGATAGCCAGTGCGATCAACGTGACCATTTGCCCCCACGCTAGCTTACGCGGCAGTACGTCCTTGTTATTTGTCGTGGCAATAAGCAGGGCAAGAAACGTTTGCAGCGCGCTGAGGAACATCGCAACCGGAAAGGCGTAACTGAACCAGATGGGCCGCGCCTGCACCACCGACACTTCACGGCCGGTGTAAACCAGCAATCCGATGGCGGACAGCGAGCTACCAAGTGCCAACCATTTTGTGACGTTGTAACTTTTTAGCGTTAGCCGTTTAACGTGCTGCGCCAGAAACCACAGACCTAAAAAACCGGTAAACAGCGGTAAGAACAGTGCGCCCCACGGCATCCAGGACCAGGGCGTCGGATACGCATAGAAATGCCAGACGCGGGCGGTTTGGTGTAGATCAGCGGTCAGCGCCAGCGGTGCGGTAATCGCGCAGGTCAGGGCGATTAACAGCGTCAGATTCTCCAGATCTGCCGTTTCTTTTTTGCGCCAGTGGAGAACGCAGGCAAACAGTGCGGCGCAAGCGGCAATGCCGATGAAAAAGAAATATTGTACGGCCCAGGGTAACCAGCTTACGTCCTGGGGATGGGCCAGAACCTCGTCGATAATTAGTGAATGGTTCATTTAAACCTCCTGCCAGAGAGCGGGTTGAGTACGTCCAATCAATGGGGTGACAAATGCCTCATCCAGTCCCAGATAGAACACGTGAGGAGACGTACCGCTTTCCGGCTTCAGGACTTTGATGGTGTCATGGTGTTCATGCAGCATTTGTGAAATGCGGCTGTGTGGATCTTTAATATCACCAATGATGCGCGCGCCGCCGACGCAGGATTCTACACAGGCCGGAAGCAGCCCCGCTTCGAGGCGGTGAACGCAGAAGGTACATTTATCGGCGGTTTGCGTTTCATGGTTGATGAATCGCGCATCATAAGGGCAGGCCTGCACGCAATAGGCGCAGCCAACGCAGCGTGTGTTGTCGACCACTACGATGCCGTCTTCGCGTTGGAAAGTGGCCTGTACCGGGCAAACGGGCACGCAAGGGGGATTATCACAATGGTTGCACAGTCGTGGCAGCAGGACGTTGGTGACGCTTTGCTGACCTTCAATCTGTACTTGATACTGGTTGACGAGGGTACGAAATTCGCCCTGTGGTGTCTGATTTTCAATGGCGCAACTGACGGTACAGGCCTGGCAGCCAATACAGCGTCGCAGGTCAACCAGCATGGCGTAGCGATGCTGTTGTGAGCCTTCATGGCGTTCAGGCGAAAAGGGAAATTGTGCCTGAGCCAGCGGTACCAGTGATGCGCCAGCGGTCAGGACGCCCAGTTGCTGGAGAAACTGCCGTTTACTGCTGTCCATATTTTCTCCCGTCACGATGCAACAACGAAACATTGGTCACGCCGTTGATTTGCGTGTGATGAATAAAGAATCTCAATGATTTACAGTGTAAAAATCGTGACGGGGTATACTCTATTGTGGTTAACCACATACCCGGCTTGTTGTTGATCTAAAACAACATAATTGACAGGGACAATTGAGTGGGACGCAACGTAGTAAGATGTCTGACAGTGCTGGCGTCGCTGTGGATGCTAAGCGGCGCGGTCAGGGCGCAGACATGGAACATTGGCGTTTTGGCGATGCGCGGGGAGGTTTCTACACGTAATCACTGGCAGCCGCTGGAAACCTTGTTGAATCAGCAAATCCCCGGTGAGCAGTTTCATATTCAACCGCTGGACCTGCGACAGATGCAGGAGGCGGTGAATCGTGGAACGGTGCAGTTTGTTGTCACTAATCCGGCGCAGTTTGTTCAGCTAAACAGCCGTTCTGCGCTGCGCTGGCTGGCTTCGCTACGCTCCACCCGTGGTGGGAAAGCCACCAGTAACGTGATCGGCAGCGCGATCCTCGTCAGACGCGACAGCGGGATAACCTCCCCACACGATCTGATCGGCAAAACGGTTGGCGCCATTGATGCTCAGGCGTTTGGCGGCTATTTGCTGGGATATAAAGCGCTCAGTGATGCCGGTCTGCGCCCTGAACGCGATTTACGTCTGACGTTTACCGGATTTCCCGCCGATGCCTTACTCTATTTATTACGTGAAAAAGCCGTGCAGGCGGTGATCGTGCCGGTGTGCCTGCTGGAAAAAATGGATGAAGAAGGCCTCATTCGTAAAACCGATTTTATGACCGTGTTGAACCATCCGACCTCAATTCCCTGTCTGACCAGTACACCGCTCTATCCTGACTGGTCATTTGCCGCACTACCTGCAGTGAGTGACGAGCTGGCCGATCGCGTCACGCGGGTGCTGTTCAATGCACCGCAAAACGCGACATTTCGCTGGGGAGCGCCCGCCTCGACCCGCGAGGTGGAAGCGTTGTTGCGTGATGTCCGCCAGCATCCGCAGCAGCGTCAGCTGTGGCTGGATGTCAAAAGCTGGTTTATTCAACATCGGCTGGCGATGGGAGCGGCGGCCATCGTGCTGTTGTTGCTGACGCTCAACTACATCTGGGTGATGTTGTTGGTTCGCCGACGTGGCAGGCAACTGGAACGAAACAACGTGTTGTTGCACAAACAGGAACAGGCGCTGGAGACTGCCCGACAAATGAGCGTGCTGGGGGAGATGACCTCCGGTTTTGCCCATGAGCTCAATCAGCCGTTGTCAGCTATCCGCCATTATGCCCAAGGCTGTCTGATTCGCCTGCGCGGTCAGGATGAACAGCATCCGTTGCTGCCCGCGCTTGAGCACATCGACGCCCAGGCACAAAGGGGGGCCGATACGCTGCGCAATCTCCGGCAGTGGGTCAGCCAGGCACAGGGCAATCCGGTACTTCCCGATGACTGGCAAGCCATCAACGTTCACGATGCTATCCATCACGTCTGGCAATTACTGCGCATGCCCCAGCAATTCCCGGCGGTAACGCTGCACACACAGGTCAGCAAGGCGTTAACATTGACGCTGCCAAGCGTTCTTCTTGAGCAGGTGCTGGCCAATCTGGTACTCAATGCCGCCCAGGCAGGGGCTACCACAGTTTGGTTTAGCGCCCTGCATAAGGATGGTGGTGTGAGTATTCAGGTGCAGGATAATGCCGGAGGAATTGACGAGGGGCAGTTGTATCAGGCGTTTCAGCCGTTTATGACCACTCGCAAAGAAGGCATGGGACTAGGACTGGTCATTTGTCAGCGACTGGTGCGCTACGCAAACGGAGATATTGAGATCAACAATCAGCAGGCCCCGGACGGAAAAGCGGGGGCGAGAGTGACATTATATTTTAAACCAAATCGGGAAGGAGGCCGTAGTGGCGATAATTCATCTGCTGGATGACGACATTGCCGTCACCCAGGCCTGTGCGTTTTTATTGGAAAGTCTGGGATATGAAGTGTCTTGCTGGGAGCAAGGTGTGAAATTCCTCGCTGAGGCAAATCTGCACCAGGTGGGTGTACTGCTGCTGGATATGCGTATGCCGGTACTGGATGGGCACGCTGTGCATGAAATAATGCGTCAGAAAGCAAGCACCCTGGCGGTGGTCTTTCTCACCGGGCATGGCGATGTGCCGATGGCGGTTGAGCAAATGAAACGTGGCGCGGTCGATTTTTTGCAAAAACCGGTGTCGGCCGTGCCGCTTCAGGCAGCATTAGAACATGCCTTGCAGGTCTCGGCAGCGGCGTTCTCGCGACAAGAGATCATCTGCTGCTATCAACAGCTTACGCCAAAAGAACGGGAACTGGCGCATCTGGTAGCAAAAGGATTAATGAATCGGGAAATTGCTGATGCCATGAATATTGCCGTGCGTACGGTTGAAGTGCACCGGGCGCGGGTGATGGAAAAAATGCAGGCGGGAAGTCTTGCTGAGCTTGTAAATCGACTTCAGAGAGTTCAGTAGAATGATGACATTTCTTTGATTTTCATTGAATTTTGTCTAAATACTCAGAGTGATATATGCTGTTGGTTTGAGTTAATGACGAGCGGGCAAAAATGGGAAATCAGACGAAAGACGACGAGTTGTACCGTGAAATGTGCAGAGTAGTCGGTAAAGTAGTGCTGGAAATGCGCGATCTGGGACAAGAGCCTAAGCATATCGTCATTGCGGGAGTACTGAGAACCACCCTTGCGAACCAGCGTGTGAAGCGCAGTGAGTTAGAAAAACAGGCTATTGAGACCGTAATTAAAGCATTGGCCGGATAATCCGCAAAAAGAGGGCGGTAGTTTCTCTCGCCGTCCTCTTATTCTCATTACGTTAATCTATCAATAATTATAATTTAGCGTTGCAATTAATGCTATCAAACTCGCTATATATTTAATTGTATACCGGATGATATATAAAAATATATATGAGAGTGGAGTCACAAATATTTGCAAGACATATGAAGTGCTATTTCAATTTATCTTAATGATAATAAATCTCACTCCGCATTAATTATATCCCTTCCGTTTTTTAATTGATGACGATCAAGACTAAGCATGCTGAATAACCACATTATTTCTGTGCCTAACCCTAAAGGATTAGATTCATTCAGTTTAACCACCGTCATTTATGCGATCAGGTTAGGGCAAAAATTTACGTGTTGTTGGCAACTTTAACCGCCCGATATGGCTTGAGCTGCGCTGGTTTAAATTAGCCTGAAGGTGTTGCTACCACAGCATTTGCGAAGAGGATGCGAAATAAATGAACCAGGTTGATCGTCCATTTTTAGATTGTGGTTTAACGCGACTAGAATTTCTGCGGATATCAGGAAAAGGACTGGCGGGATTAACGATTGCTCCCGCGCTGTTATCCCTTTTTGGTTGTAAGCAGGAAGATGTCGATAGTGGGACTGTTGGGCTTATCAATACGCCTAAAGGGGTTCTGGTGACCCAGCGAGCTCGCTGTACGGGCTGTCACCGCTGTGAAATTTCCTGTACCAATTATAACGATGGTGCGGTGGGTACCTTCTTTTCCCGGATAAAAATCCATCGCAATTTCTTCTTTGGCGATGATGGTGTCGGGTCCGGTGGTGGGCTGTATGGCGATTTAAACTATACCGCAGATACCTGCCGGCAATGCAAAGATCCGCAGTGTATGAAGGTTTGCCCAATAGGTGCAATTACCTGGAAACAGGAAGACGGTTGTATTGCGGTGGACCACAAACGCTGTATTGGCTGTAGCGCGTGTACCACAGCCTGTCCGTGGATGATGGCGACCGTAAATACCGAAACGAAAAAGTCCTCAAAATGTGTGTTATGCGGGGAATGCGCCAATGCTTGTCCGACTGGGGCATTAAAAATTATCGAGTGGAAAGATATTACTGTTTGATAGATAGCAGGCATACCTGATTCGCGCCATTAATTGCCAAAAATACCGCAGTTTTGGATAAAAAAGCTGCCTGAAGAATGGCGGGTATATCTATTAAACCTTCTTGCAAAGGAAAACATGATGGCTAATGGTTGGACAGGTACTATTTTACGGGTCAATCTCACCACGGGTAATATCACCCTTGAAGATTCCAGTAAATTTAAAAAATTTGTCGGTGGGATGGGCTTTGGTTATAAAATTATGTACGACGAAGTCCCGCCAGGCACCATGCCTTTTGATGAAGGGAATAAGCTGGTTTTTGCCACCGGACCATTAACGGGTTCTGGCGCTCCCTGTAGCTCCCGCGTCAATATCACCTCCTTATCAACATTTACCAAAGGCAATTTAGTCGTGGATGCCCATATGGGGGGATTCTTTGCCGCGCAAATGAAATTCGCCGGTTACGACGCCATTATTATTGAAGGCAAGTCCGCATCACCGGTCTGGATCAACATTAAAGACGATAAGGTTAGCATCGAAAAAGCCGATTTCCTGTGGGGTAAGGGGACGCGCGCCACAACTGAAGAAATTTGTCGCATCACCAGCCCGGAAACCTGCGTCGCCGCGATAGGCCAGGCAGGGGAAAATCTGGTGCCGCTCTCCTGCATGATCAACAGTCGCAACCACAGCGGCGGAGCTGGTACCGGCGCAGTAATGGGCTCGAAAAACCTGAAGGCTATTGCGGTAGAAGGGACCAAAGGCGTCAATATTGCCGATCGCAAAGAGATGAAACGGCTCAATGACTACATGATGACCGAGCTCATCGGCGCTAACAACAACCACGTTGTGCCAAGCACCCCGCAGGCCTGGGCAGAATACTCTTCGCCAAACTCGCGCTGGACAGCCCGTAAGGGACTGTTCTGGGGCGCAGCAGAAGGCGGACCAATCGAAACCGGGGAAATCCCGCCGGGCAACCAAAATACGGTAGGTTTCCGTACCTATAAATCGGTGTTCGATCTGGGGCCAGCCGCAGAAAAATACACGGTCAAAATGAGCGGCTGTCATTCATGCCCTATTCGTTGTATGTCACAGCTCAATGTTCCGCGGGTGAAAGATTTTGGCGTGCCGAGTACCGGCGGCAACACTTGTGTGGCGAACTTTGTGCACACCACCATTTTCCCCAATGGCCCGAAAGATTTTGACGATAAAGACGATGGGCGCGTGGTGGGAAACCTGATTGGTCTGAACCTGTTTGACGATTACGGTATCTGGTGTAACTACGGCCAGTTGCACCGTGATTTTACTTATTGCTATTCGAAAGGCGTCTTTAAGCGCGTACTGCCGGCTGAAGAGTATGCGGAGATCCGCTGGGATCAGTTGGAAGCGGGTGATCCTAATTTTATTAAAGACTTCTACTATCGGTTGGCGCATCGCGTGGGGGAACTCAGTCACCTTGCGGACGGCTCGTATGCCATTGCTGAACGCTGGGATTTGGGCGAAGAGTACTGGGGTTATGCCAAAAATAAACTGTGGTCGCCGTTCGGTTTTCCTGTTCACCATGCGAACGAGGCTTCAGCGCAGGTGGGGGCGATCACCAACTGTATGTTTAACCGTGACTGCATGGCGCACACCCATATCAACTTCATCGGTTCCGGTTTGCCGTTGAAATTACAGCGCGAAGTGGCGGGCGAGCTGTTTGGTTCACAGGATGCCTACGATGAAACCAAAAACTACACCCCGATCAATGCAGCCAAGATCAAATATGCCAAATGGACGCTGCTGAAAGTCTGTCTGCATAACGCGGTTACGTTGTGTAACTGGGTTTGGCCGATGACAGTTTCACCACTCAAGAGCCGTAACTATCGCGGAGACTTGGATCTGGAAGCGAAGTTCTTCCAGGCAGTCACCGGTGATGAAACCACGCAGGCGAGTCTGGACCTGGCCGCTGAACGCATCTTTACCCTGCATCGCGCTTATACGGTCAAACTGATGCAAACCCAGGATATGCGCAATGAGCACGATCTCATCTGCTCCTGGGTATTCGATAAAGATCCGAAGATCCCGGTCTTCACTGAAGGAACCGACAAGATGGACAGGGAGGATATGCGTCAGTCATTGACGATGTTCTATCAGGAAATGGGCTGGGATCCAGAGCTGGGTTGCCCAACGCGTGAAACCCTGAACCGACTCGGACTTGAAGACGTGGCAGCTGATTTGGCGGCGCAAGACCTGTTGCCAGCGTAAGGAACGTGAGATGACTAACGTGAGCAACGTTCTGGCACCCGTAGAGGCGCTTCCTGACGAGGTAGATGGTCAAAAGAGACACTGGCTACAGGCGTTTCACCCGCCGGTAGAACAGGTGACTGCGCCGCAGGTTCAGGAGCCTGTCAGCCCGGAGTCGATTGTGGCGGATTTTATCCGTCAGCATTCGGCATCCGGGCAATTGGTGGGGCGCAGCGTATTTCTGCAGCCACCTTATTCGGTCCCTGAAACCGATCTATCCGCGCTGCTGGATGCGCTGTGTCAGGACGCAATTAACGCGGATATCACCCGTGTGCAGGGCGCGGAAGATGTCTATTTCTACTCAACGCAAACCATGACGGCAAACTACGCCGACATGTGCGTGCAGGTAGTGGAAAACGACATCTGCCGTGCAATTGCCGAGGCGGTACGCTTCGACGGCCGCACGTATCCTCGCCCCTATAAGGTCGCCATGTTGACGCAACCGCCGTATAGCTTTGAATCTCAGCAGATTACAGCGGCGCTAACGGCTATGGAAACGCATCCCGATTACGCAGATATACGTACTGTGGAATCGTCAAATGCGGAACCTTATCTGTTTAGCGAACGTTTTATGAGTTATGGCAAAGCGTACGGCCTGTGTGAATGGCTTGAGGTTGAGCAGTATCAGAACCCCTGAATTATTCAGGTTGATGTCATGGAACGTGTGGACGACCACTGTCACAGTTTAGAGGATAACCCGATGTCCTTCACCCGACGAAAATTTGTCATTGGCATGGGGACGGTGATTTTTTTCACCGGCCCAGGTCAAAATCTGTTAGCGAGTACCAGGAGCCCTAAAGCCGTTCGTTACGTCATGATTCACGACGAATCACTGTGTAACGGATGTAATATCTGCGCGCGGGCCTGCAGGAAAACCAACCATGTTCCTGCCCAGGGCAGCCGTTTGTCGATAGCGCATATTCCAGTCTCAGACAACGACAACGAAACGCTGTATCACTACTTTCGTCAATCCTGCCAGCATTGTGATGATGCGCCTTGTATTGAGGTGTGTCCAACCGGTGCCTCCTGGCGGGATGAGAACGGTATTGTGCGAGTAGATACGTCTTCCTGTATCGGCTGCAGTTACTGTATTGGTGCGTGTCCTTATCAGGTTCGTTATCTCAACCCGCATACTAAAGTGGCGGATAAATGCGACTTTTGCGCTGAATCACGCCTGGCGAAAGGTTTTCCACCGATCTGTGTTAACGCTTGCCCGGAACATGCGCTGATTTTTGGCCGTGAAGATAGCCCGGAAATTCAGACCTGGTTGCGAGAAAACAAGTATTACGAATATCAACTTGCAGGCGCCGGGAAACCCCATCTGTATCGTCGGTTCGGTCAACATTTGATTAAAAAGGAAAATGTATGAACGCGTCGCAAAATGCCGAACAGTTTCACGCCCAGCTTGCGCAGTATGTTCCCCTGTTTTCACCGGACTACTGGCCCGTGTGGTTAGTCGTTGCCGGGTTAATGCTGGTGGGAATGTGGCTGGTGCTGGCGCTTCACGCCATGCTGCGCTTTCGGGCGGCACATAAAACGTCGGCAGGGCACGGTGAGAAGGTCTATTTATATTCGAAGGCTGTTCGTTTGTGGCACTGGTCAAATGCGCTGCTGTTTTTGCTACTTCTGGTCAGTGGCCTGGTCAATCACTTCTCTGCCGTCAGCGCACCGGTAATGAAAAGCCTGCTTACCGTTCATGAGGTTTGCGGCTTTTTGCTACTTGCCTGCTGGGTTGGTTTTGTGCTGATCAACCTGATTGGCGGCAACGGACATCACTATATTATTCAACGTCAGGGCTGGATCGCTCGCGCGCAAAGACAAACACGTTTTTACCTGTTTGGCATTATGCAGGGCGAGTCACATCCATTCCCGGCATCGCCGCGTTCTAAATTCAATCCGCTACAGCAGGCGGCCTACGTTGGCGTGATGTATGGGTTGCTGCCACTACTGCTGATTTCTGGGTTGTTATCGCTTTACCCGACGGTCGTCGGAGATCTGTTTCCTGGTGTGCGTTACTGGCTGCTTCAGGCGCACTTTGCGCTGGCAATTGTCAGTCTGTTTTTCATTTTTGGGCATCTTTATCTTTGCACTACGGGCCGCACGCCGGGCGAAACCTTCAAGTGTATGGTGGATGGCTACCACCGGCATTAAGCGATGATGATTACACGAAGTGACTTACGGGCCTGGCGTGTTGGGCCCGTCATGTATCGCTGGTTTCTACGCGCGTTTCCCGCAGGAGGAAGCTATGCCGATGTTCATCGCGCGCTCCAGCGGGAAGGGTATACCGATTGGGCAAATAGCCTGGTGGAATACGGCTGGTCGAAATGGCGGGAAGAGGCGAGTTTTGCTCAGCAGGATATTGACGCAATGGGGAATATTTCCTGTGAGCAAGCCGTGGAGGAAACCAGTCGTCCGTTGGCGAGTGCGGAAGATTATGCCCGATTTAGCAGTGCGGGTGACAACGTTAAAATTGCCAGCACCGGGTATGCCGCACAGATCGCCAGTGCCGGTTACAGCGCACGGATTGGCAGTGTAGGCTATAACACGCATATCGGCAGTTCAGGCGAGCGTGGGCGAATAGCGATTGCGGGAAATTCGGCGCGTATCAGCAGTGTGGGCGACGGAACGCGTATCGCCAGTACCGGCATGCGCGTACGCATCAGTTCGCTTGGCGACCGAAACCGGATTGCCAGTAGCGGTGATTTAACCCAGGTAGCCTGTTTTGGCGCAGAGGCGAAAATCGCTAACTGCGCGGACAATATCCACATTATTGCCAGCGGAAAGAACGCCGTTGTTGCCAGTACCGGTGCTGTAGATTCGATAACGCTCGGTCCCGGCGGATGTGCGGCGCTGGCTTATCACGATGGCGAGAGAATGCGTTTTGCGCTTGCCGTTGAAGGGGAAAAAAACATTCGGGCGGGCGTGAAATATCGGCTCAACGAAGACCATCAGTTTGTGGAATGTTGAGCCGAGAGGTCATTTTAGTGCGAAGCGGCGCTGGGTGATTTTCTCCAGGCTAAAGCACAGCAGGTAATAGACCAGTCCGGTAAAGATAAAAATGGCTGCCGGGTAGATTTGCACCCGGCTGTTAACCTGACCAGCAACCGTTGTGAGTTCCGGTACGTTAACGATAAATGCCAGTGACGTGTCCTTCAGTAGCCCAATGAAAATCCCCGTCAACGACGGCAGTACGTTACGCAGCACCTGCGGCAGCAAGATAAGCCACAGGGCCTGATCCGGGCGAAACCCCTGAACGACTGCCGCTTCATATTGCCCACCAGGCAGTGCGCTAATTCCAGCATACACCGAGTGCATCACCGAAGCGGCGGTGAACCATGCCAGCGCCAGCGTCACGGTAACGGCACCGGGCAGATCGCTTCCGGTCAGCATGGGTAGCAAATACCACATCCAGAAAATCACAAAGATGAGCGGAATGCCGCGAATAAATTCCGCCCAGATAAACAACCCGTTGCGAACCGCGCCTGGAAATCGCCAGGCGCAGCAGGCAAGAACGATCCCGCCAGGCAGCGCCAGCAAAGCCGCACCGATAGCCATCAGCAAAGTGAGCAGTACACCGCCGGGTTGCCCCTCAGCTACACGTCCCCACAGGAGATAGTCAAGATTGTCGGTAATGACCGAAATATTAGCGATCATGCAGTATGCTCCTGACGCTGAAGATGCGCATTCTTACCTTTGACGATTTACCCGCCGCCGGCCGCGGCCCAAGACGCGTAAGCAACATACCCAGCACGATGCCGGTAAACAGATAGAGTGCGGTGCCAACGGCAAAGGCTTCCAGCGCGTGCGCGTTGTAGCTCTCAATTTGCCGTACCTGGTAGGTGAGCTCAGCAAATCCAATACCACTGGCAAGCGAGGAAAGCTTCATCAGGTTGAGATATTGCCCAACAATGGGTTGCCAGGCGTTTGCCAGTCCCTGAGGCAGCAGAATGTGATGAAATATCGCCCAGGATGAAAACCCCTGCGCCACGGCAGCCTCGCGTTGTCCGGCAGAAACTGCCTGTAAACCTGAGGCGATCTCTTCGACCAAAAATGCTGAGGTAAATACGCCCAGTCCCCATGCTGAACAGATAAACTCCGGCGTTAACCACCAGACATCACCCGGCAGAATTGACCATGGATGATCAGCATTGATGAAGCTAATGACGTCACGGGGAAGCCAGTTCCATGCGGCAAAATACCAGAACATCAGTTGCACCAGTAAAGGGGTATTGCGAAACACCGAGACCCACACCCCGACCATCGTTTTAGCGAGACGATTGCCCGTCAGTCGCAGGCTGAGCAGTGAGATGGCAATGAGCGTGGCGAGCACGATACCTGCCAGCGTCACCCAAAGCGTGGTAAGAAAACCAGAAATTATCCATTGCAGGGGTTGCCCGCTCAGCACTCCCTGCCAGTCCATTGCATGCATTATGATGATGACTCCTGGTGTAACGGGTCGAGCACTTTTTTCAGGAAACGCTGGGTTCTCGGGTGCTGTGGTTGGACGAAAAAATCCTCCGGCGGGGCCACTTCAAGAATATCGCCACCATCGATGAAAACCACACGATCGGCAATCTCGCGGGCGAAATGCATTTCGTGGGTCACGACGATCATGGTGATACCGCTGTGGGCGAGATTTTTCATCACCTGCAATACCTCGCCGATCATTTCCGGATCCAGCGCGGAGGTGGGCTCATCAAACAGAATAATTTGCGGTGATGAAGCCAGTGCGCGGGCGATGGCCACGCGCTGCTGTTGTCCACCGGACAACTGTGCGGCATAGGCATTGGCTTTTTCCGCGAGTCCCACCTTTTCCAGCAACTCAAGTGCCCGACGATCCGCTTCCGTCTTATTCCAGCTGTGAACATATTCCAGCGCCAGCGCGATGTTTTGCAGTGCAGTCAGATGCGAATAGAGATTGAATTGCTGAAATACGAAACCGATACGGCTGCGTAGCTGGCGTAATGCCGCCCCGCGCAACTGGCTAATCGGTTTACCATCAATGAAGATTTCGCCATCGCTGAGCGACTCCAACTGGTTGATAAGACGTATAAGAGTGGACTTTCCAGAACCGGAAGGTCCCAGAATGGTCACCACTTCACCGGGCTCAACTGCCAGGTTGACGCCGTTAAGTACAGTTTGAGCGCCATACTCTTTAACCACATTGCGTAGTTCGACGCTCGCCTGACGCAAATGGGTAAAATCCGCAGCCGAAGCTGCGGATCGATGAAAAAGGGCTGAGAGCATATTATTTGGCTTCTATTTTAAAGGCGCGGGCTTGTGGATTTTTGGTTTCAGGACCAAACCAGACATCATAAATTTTGGCCGCCTGCCCGGTAGATTCCAGCTTCAAAAGTTCATCGTTAACGGCTTTTAACAACGCTGGCTCACCTTTTTTCACCCCCACGCCAATCTCTTCTTTGCTCAACAGGTCCGGTAGAATTTTGAAATCTGCTTTATCCGGCGCACCGCCTAATAAACCGGCCAGAATCGTACTGTCCTGGGTGATGGCCTGAACATTGCCGTTGCGCAGTGCGGTTAACGCCAGCGGGATATCGTCATAGGCCAGTACGCGCGACTGCGGGAAGCGCTGATGCAGTGCCTGTTCACCAGTAGTGCCTTTTACCGCGCCGATGCGTGCTTTGCTGTATTGATCGAGCTTATCCGGAGATTTTGCTGGCACAAGGAACTGCTGGCCGGTAACAAAATAGGGGACGGAGAAATCTATTACCTGCGACCGCTCAGGCGTGATCGTGATATCCGCAACGATTAAATCGGCTTTACCAGATTGTAATAACGGAATTCGGTTTGCCGGATTGGTCGCCACCAGTTCCAGTTTTACACCAAGAGATTTAGCCAGCGCTTCGGCAAAATCGACGTCGTAGCCGACAATCTTATGCGTTTTGGCATCGATGGAGCCAAACGGTGGGTTCGCGTCAAATGTTGCGACTTTTACTACGCCTGCGGCTTTGATATCGGCCAGTTGGTCAGCCTGAGCCTGCGAGACGGTAAGTCCAGAGGCCAACAGCACGCCGAATGCCAGCAGTGTTTTTTTAGCGCGGTAAGTTTTCGTAGCCATCATTGTATGAAATCCCTGTAGTTTTTGGTTTGTGCTTTTTACGCTCCCATAACTTACGGTTGGGACAAAATAAGAAAAAATTCTTATCTATATACAAAATGTTATTAGTGAAGGATGTGTTAATAGCGGGTGAAAATAATGCATGAGTGAAAGGTAAAATAGTGCATAAGCCTGATAATAATTTGCATTTTGTTTATGTGTGAGGGCACGCTTGAATAAGATTGAGCTGTGCTAATGTACAGAAGGTTTACTGGAATACCCTCCAGACCTGTACCATATGTCACAACAGGTTTGGATTGGGGATAAGCATGCTGCGTGATAATTTTAACGATCTCTATTATCTCATTATCGTTGCCCGCGAGCGTAGTTTTACCCGGACAGCGGCAAAACTTGGGGTTTCGCAATCCGCGCTAAGCCATGCGATTCGCGGGCTTGAAGAACGACTGGATGTACGGCTTCTCACCCGCACCACGCGCAGCGTTGCGCCGACCGAAGCCGGAGAACGGCTTATCCCAGCCGAAAACAGCATACTGCTGCCTTTGCGCAACTGATTGAGGCCTTACGGTATACGGGTTGAAGTGGGGGGTTAACAGGCAATAAAAAACCGGCATTGCGCCGGTTTGGAAATCAAATTTTGCAGGCGTCGCCGCAGTCATTATCAGCAATAATTTCCTGCGCTTTCTTGTCTGCATCTTCCAGACGTTCAGCGTTACGTTCTTGCGCTTCTTCCAGTCCATCAAAGACCAGATTATCGAGATCAATTTCCATCATTCACCTGCTCAGGTTCAGCGTTTAACATCACGTTATTATATTGCAAAAATGTTGCTTAACAGCAGCGATTCTTGCTACTTAGCATCGAACGCAATCCGCTGTGCGTATTTATCCGTCAAAGTGGCACACGGATCGCAATTGCTAAGGAATCGTTGGTTGTAAATACCGCAAAATTCGCGCTCTCTCTACCGTTTTACCCCCACTTTTTCATTAACGTGATGCGCGATCATTTTTAACAAATCTGCGACAAAATCACTATACATATAACTTAATATCTTTTATACATTAATTGTTCAACCCTGCGACTATTCCACAAAAGAGAAAGCTATATGGAACAAACACCTGATAAGAAAAACGATAATTTTCAAAAAGATGGCAAAGAACAGTTCAATAGATCGATCGGTTTAATTTCAAACTTCGCGTTGGGTTTTACCTACCTGTCGCCGCTTACCGCCGTCTATTCGCTGTTTGCGCTGGCCGTAACGCTGGCGGGGCCGCCTGCAGTATGGTGGATTTTAATCGTCGCATGCGGGCAACTTTTGGTGGCGCTGGTGTTTGGTGAGGTCGCTTCCCAGTATCCGATAACCGGCGGACTTTACCCTTGGGCCAGAAGGTTGTGGGGCAAGAAATATGCGTGGATTGCCGCCTGGATCTACCTGTGGGCACTGGTGGTCACCATTACGTCGATCGCGGAATATACATCAACGTTTGTTGAATCACTCTTCCACTATGGTCAGACTCCAGCCACGATGTTGGTGACTTCCGTTCTGCTGCTGCTGTTGATGATGGCGGTTAATATGTCCGGGACTAAAAATCTGGCCCGGGTGGCGAAAATTGGTTTCTGGTGTGAAATTGTCAGCGTGATCGCGCTGGGGATTTATCTGCTGATTTTCCACCGTTCGCAGCCGTTCTCTGTAATTTTTGACTCGATGGGTGTGCTGGCTCATGACGGCAGCTATTCCACCGCATTTATGTCTGCTGCGCTGATGGGACTGTTTATGTTCTTTGGCTTTGAGGCCTGCGGTAACGTTGCGGAAGAGGTGCAGAATCCCAGTAAAAAGATCCCAGTGGCGATGATTTTAAGCATCGTATTCGGCGCGATTTCCGCCATTATTTCTGTTATGGGTTATCTGCTGGCTTCACCGAATCTGGTCAGCATCGTGAATGGTAAAACGTCCGATCCGATCCCGGCAATCCTTAATGAAGCGCTGGGCGAAACCGGCGCGACTGTCTTTATCGTCGTCGCGATTATCGCCATGTTGTCGTGCATTTTGTCTCTCCAGGCTGCGTTAAGCCGTCTTATCTTTTCTTTCTCCCGCGACAGAATGCTGCCGGCAAGTGAATGGATGGCCAAAATCTCTAAAAATGGTGTTCCGGATAATGCCATGGTCGTCAGTTGCCTTCTGCCAGTGATCATCTGTGTTTGGGTTTATTTCCAGCCAGATAACCTGTCACGTATCACCGCGTTTGCTGTTATCGGGATTTACATCTCGTTCCAGATGGTTGTGCTTGCCGCGCTGCGTCAGCGCCTGAAAGGCTGGAAACCGGCGGGGGAGTGGACCATTGGCGGTTGGGGGGTAATCGTGAATGTGCTGGCGTTAGCTTACGGATTGTGCGGGATCTGGTTACTGGCGCAACCGGCAGACAGCAGCGACTTCATTGACCGTTGGACGGTCCTGTTCGGCCTGGCGATTGTCGTTGGCTCGGGACTTATTTATATGTTCCTGACCCGTCCGTTTGGTCGTTCAGCGGCGCCGGAAAACGACGCCATTGCGTACGCCAGTAAGCTCAATATGGGGCAGGATAACTAAAAACTAAGGGCCTTCGGGCCCTTAGTTTTGATAGTGATAAAGGATAAAGTAGTCGCTCTGATACACCACGGTACTATTTGCAGGTGACAGCAATTCACCCACGCGAAAACGTGGCCAACTGGAGAAAATGATCCTGTTTTCCAGATTGGTCAGAATCACATAATCAGGATGAGCGCAGGAGAGCAGTTCGGCTTCTATCTGACTGACCAGCAAATCGACCGCGGCAACACCGAGAAACTGGTCGTTGTAGTAGACCGGGACGGCTGACGTTAGGGTATAGGAGATATTGCAAATATAGTCGACGTAGGGACCGTGGATATAGGCTTTGCCAGCCGGAGGAGAATACTTAAACCACTCAAAGGTTCTGAAATCCAGTCGTTGTTGCGTGGCCTGATCCAAATCCAGATGCGCCTGGCTCAAACCATTATCTTTCTTATACCACCACTCCAGCAACCAGTACTCTTTTGTGTTTGCGGTGCTCTCAATATGGCTGGCGAATCCCGCCCCTGAACAGTAATGGTTGTCACTGAGCGTGCGCTTGATGTGCTGTTGAACGGTGGATCTTACTGATGGGTCGAGAACGACCTCGGCTGAGGCCTTTTGTACCCCTGAAATCGCCTCATGGATGCTCCTCGCTAGCGCAACGGTAGAATCTACGGTAGAAACAGTAATGTCATCAATTTTACGGATTAATGCGCTTAGGGATGTCGAAGAGCTCATTGTCTGTCCTGCCTTCACTGATTGTCAGTTCGAGTTATATTTCAGCTTTTTTTCAATAAGGTAGTAGGTAAACGTGTCGATGATCCGTGTGGCAAACTGTACTGACTCTGCCTCGTTGTGAGCAGCCAGTGCATCGGCCAGCGCTGAATAAAGCGCGATAATTTCCGCATGAATACTGTCTGTGCGATAAAGTATCGCCACAAGTGATGCCCATTCAGCCTGAACTTGCAGCTCCTGATTGGCCAGTCGCGCTGAATGCGAACTGGCGGCAATCGCCAGCAGGCAACGCATATCGGCCTGGGTCATCAGCTCAGGTGAGTTTGCCTTTCTGAGAACCTCGACAAACTCGCGAAATTTGGCGATATCCGCACCGGTCATCCGTCGGGAAGCCAGCCTCGCGCTATGGCTAATAATGGCGCAATGCATTTCACCCAGATCAGACAGATAATCCGTACTGATCGCTTTGAACGGGTGCAGGGCGCTATTTTTGCCATCGATATTTTCGCAAACGAAGCTCCCGCCATTACGACCGCGAACCGTATGGATAAGATTATTAGCCCGAAGCGTGTTTAGCGCTTCTCTGATAGTGATATGTGAGACACCCATCATTTTTGCCAAATCAGTTTCGTTGGGAAGCTGTTCTTTTGGCTCCAGCAACCCCGTGATAATGGCATTTGAAAGGCGCTGGACTATCTGGTCTGAACGACTGACCTGCCCGATAGGCGCAAATATGACCGCGTGAGTAATCATAATCTTTTCTGTACTCAATTCCCTGAAACAACGACCATTTTTAACACATGCCCGTCGGGCAAGGAAGGTAAGAATGGCCGAGTTAGTTTACATGCCTGGGCGCAACGTCACTGCACAAGCGGATGTGTGTCCCGATAACCTCATGATGAGCTGAGCATAACGCGTCAGCTGGCAATGAAAAGCCTCACCCTGTGGATGTGAAAATTAAGTTAAAAATGCGAGGCTTATCATAGTGTCAATGTTGCGCATTTGAAAAAATTTTACAATATATATATTACATAAGATTCTTTATGTATTAATTGGCAGGAGACAAACATGAAAACCCTGAAGCATTTTATTAATGGGTACTATGTAGCAGGCAGTAGCGAAGATAGCTTCGAACTGGTGAGTCCGGTTGACGGTGAAACATACGCAATTTCTCCCAACGCTAACGAGGCGGAGGTAGAACAAGCCTACTCAGCAGCGGAGGCGGCGTTTAGCATCTGGAGAAAATCGACGCCAGCACAGCGGCAAAAGGCGTTATTGCTGCTGGCCGATGAGATTGAACGCAACGTTGAGCGACTGGTAACCGCGCAGAGTCAGGAAACCGGTCAGCTTCGCCATTTTATTGAGAAAGAGGAGATTGCGGCATCCTGCGATGCCATCCGCTTTTTTGCTGGCGCGGCGCGCTGTCTTGAAGGGAAGGCGGCCGGAGAATATTCCGCTGGGTTTACCTCGACCATCCGTCGTGAACCGTTGGGTATCGTTGGGCAAGTGACGCCGTGGAACTACCCGTTCATGATGGCAGTGTGGAAGATTGCACCAGCGCTGGCGGCAGGCAACACGGTCGTGTTAAAGCCAAGCGACACCACACCAGTGAGTACGCTGCTGTTGGCTGAACTGGCCGCACCGTTGTTTCCGAGGGGGGCGTTTAACGTTGTGCTGGGCAAAGCCAGCACCGGTTCGCTGGTGGTTTCAAATCCGAAGGCTTCACTGGTTTCGATTACCGGTTCGGTCCGCGCGGGCTTGCAGGTTGCGGCATCAGCAGCGGCGAATCTGACTAAAGCACATCTGGAATTGGGCGGGAAAGCACCTGCAGTCGTGTTCGCCGATGCGGATATGGACAAGGCGATAGCGACAATCACTACGGCAGGCTTTTTTAATGCCGGGCAGGATTGCACAGCGGCTACACGGATCCTGGTCGAGCAATCCATCTATGCTGAGTTTCTGGAAAAACTGATCCAGAAAACAAAAAGTATCAAATTTGGGCCGCCAGAAGATCAGAATGCGCTGTACGGCGCATTGAATAGCCGGAATCAACTGGAGCAGGTGAAAGGTTTTATTGAGCGTTTACCGGCACATGCAAAAATTGAAACCGGTGGGCGCGCCGGGCCAGGTCCGGGCTTCTATTTTGAGCCGACGATTGTCTCCGGATTGCATCAAAATGATGAAGCTATTCAGCATGAAGTATTTGGTACGGTAATGACCATTCAGTCGTTTTCTACTGACGAAGAGGCACTACACAAAGCGAATGATGTGGAGTATGGTCTTGCCGCCAGCGTCTGGACCCGTAACCATGGTCGCGCGCAGCGCTTCAGCATTGACCTCGATTTTGGCACGGTGTGGATTAACAATCACATTCCTCTGTGTGCCGAAATGCCGCACGGCGGGTTCAAAAAATCGGGTTATGGCAAAGATCTCTCATCCTATTCACTCGAAGAATATACTCGGGTGAAACATATCATGTGTGACATTTCTGAATAGAGAGGATTACGATGAAAACATTAAAAATTGCGGTGCTTTCATTAGTGATGCTTTCGGGCTATAGCCTGGCAGAAAGCACATCGCTGAATACCGTAAAAGAATATATGGCGGCGTGGAATGCGCATGATGCTTCGCGAGCCGCTCAATATCTTGCGGATGATGCGGTTTATTATGATGCCGCCGCGGGTGAACCGGTAAACGGGAGAGAAAAAGCGGAAAAAGAGGTTATCGGCGCTTTTATTAAGGCGGTGCCAGATCTGAACTGGAAAATGGTTGGCAAACCCGTCTACGACGAAGACACCGTGGCATTCCGTTGGGAATTTTCAGGCAAAAATAGTGGTGAATGGGCAGGGAGTCCGCCGACAAATAATCCGATCAAATTTGAAGGCGTAAGCTATATTCATGTTAAAGCAGGAAAAATCACCTGGCAGGGTGATTATTATGATTCTAAAAAACTGGATGAAGAGTTAAAGCCAGTGAAGTAGTCGGCTGTACCCCTTTATTAATTTGAAGGGGTATATCTCTTATTTGTGTCGTATTAAAGGCAGTGTGTAGCAATAAGGAAAAAAGTTAATGGCAATTACCAGACGTGATTTTCTCAACGGCGTCGCGGTGACTATTGCGGCGGGACTTACCCCGCTGGAATGGGTCAGGGCGGCAGGAAAGGGAAACGCATTTATAGATGGAAATTATTATCCTCCTGCGCTGACGGGGCTGCGGGGTAATCATCCTGGATCGTTTGAAATGGCGCATGCGCTAGGTCGCGAGCATAAGCATTTTGATTTAAACGCTCTGCCCGTTGAGGAAGAGTACGATCTGGTGATTGTGGGAGGCGGGATTAGCGGGTTAGCTGCCGGTTGTTTTTGGCGTCAAGTTGCTGGGCAAAATAGCCGGATCCTGATCCTCGATAACCACGACGACTTTGGTGGACACGCCAAACGTAATGAATTTACCAGCTCGGGCAAGAAATTACTTGGTTATGGGGGTAGCGAAGCATTCCAGTCACCCGCGCATAATTTCAGCCCTGAAGTACAAAAGCTGATGGAAACCGTGGGCGTCAGCGTCACGCGGTTAAAAGAGAGTTTTGACGTAAACTTCTACCCCGACTGGCAGCTCAGTCGCGGGGTTTTTTTCGACAAGAAGAATTTTGGCGTAACAAAAATCGTCAGTGGCGATCCGGGCCGCGCGGTATCTGATGATATTCCGCCGGACAGGCTCAATGGCCGTAAAATTGAAGACTTTATCAATGATTTCCCGCTAAGTGAGAACGACAGAAAAGCGCTGATCGATCTGCACGTACGTCCTGGCGATTACCTTCCGGGGATGACGGTCGATGAGAAAATGGAATGGCTGGATACCCACAGCTACAGTGAATTTTTAGCAACAAAAGTGGGTTTGAGCAAAATGGCGCTGCTCTATTTTCAGCAGCGTTCCAATGACTTCTTTGCCATCGGCATTGAAGGCATCTCCTGCAGCGATGCCAGGGCGTGCGCCTTACCCGGCATGGAAGGGATGGGGTTACCGCCGTTGGACGGAGAGTCGCTGGCCGACCTCGAAGAGCCGTATGTTTACCATTTCCCGGACGGTAACGCCGGTCTGGCCCGACTGCTAGTCAGGTATATGCTGCCGGATGCGCTACCGGGCAATACTATGGAAGACTCTGTTCTTGCCAGATTGCATTACGAAAAGCTGGATCTGCCGGAAAACACCACGCGCCTGCGCCTGAATAGCACAGTGATTAATGCGGCCAACGTGCAGGATGGCGTTGTGGTGACCTATCTGCGTGACGGTAAAATGCACCGTGTGCGCGGTAAGAACACCATCATGGCAGGCTATAACATGATGATCCCGTATCTGGTGCCTGAGATGTCAGTACAGCAGCAGGCGGATCTCAAACTGAACGTCAAGGCTCCGCTGGTGTACACCAACGTGGTGGTCAAAAACTGGCAGGCGTTCAAACAGCTTGGCGTACATGAATTTTATTCTCCAGCGGCACCTTACAGCCGGGTTAAGCTCGACTATCCGGTCAGTATTGGTGGGTATCAGCATCCGGCCTCCCCGGACGATCCGATGGTCATTCACATGGTGTATGTGCCGACCTATCCGGGCAGTAACCTGTCGGCCAGAGAGCAGTTTCGCCTGGGACGAGCCTATTTGCTAGGGACCACTTTTGCGGCGCATGAGGAGATGATTCGCTCCCAGTTGCAGGAGATGTTTGGCTCAACAGGCTTTGATAATCAACGCGATATCTCCGCCATTACCGTTAACCGCTGGGCGCATGGCTATGCGTACTACGCCAATTCACTGTTCGATGATATGGATAAAATGCCAGAAATTATCGAGCGGGCGCGTCAGCCAGTCGGTCGCATTGCCATCGCTAACTCCGATTCTGACTGGAGTGCTTATGCCCACACGGCAATCGATCAGGCATGGCGTGCGGTTAATGAACTCAAGGATATGGGGTGATCTATGCGTAACGTAACCATTCTCGCCGCCTGTTTATTTACCGCTTCGGTAAGCGCTGCTGAATCTAACGGTGAATACATCGCGCGAATTTCAGACTGCGTCGCCTGTCATACCGCTGAAGGTGGTGCGGCGATGGCGGGGGGCAAAAAGTTTCCTACTCCGGTGGGGGATATTTATTCGACCAACATTACCCCGGACAAGGCACAGGGTATTGGTAATTACTCATACGAGGATTTTGAAAAGGCGGTACGCCAGGGAATTGCCAAAGACGGTCATCCGCTCTATCCGGCCATGCCTTATCCCTCTTATGCAAAACTTTCTGACGAGGATGTTCAGGCGCTGTATCGCTATTTTATGCATGATGTCACACCGTCTGCGCAACCCAATAAAGAGAATGCCATTCCGTGGCTACTCTCCGCCCGCTGGCCGCTGCATATCTGGAACTGGCTGTTTACCGACGCGCCAGCGACGACAGTAGATAGCACGAAACCAGATGACAACGCAGCCCTGGTAAAACGGGGCGCTTATCTGGTGGAAGGTCCCGGACACTGCGGTTCATGCCATACACCGAGAGGTATGGCGATGAATGAAAAAGCCTATACCCATGCTGATGCCGAGTACCTGAGTGGCGCGATGATTGACGGCTGGTATGCGCCTTCGCTGCGGGGCAGCGGTATGTCTGAGCAGGCGTTAAAATCGTTGCTGCTGACCGGTAAGAGTAAGCATGCCGCGGTTTCAGGTTCGATGGCTGAAGTCGTCACGCAGAGTACACAGTATCTGACTGACGAAGATGCCACGGCGATCGCCCAATATCTGCTGAGTCTGAAAAGCGCGAAGCCTGAAACGGTGCGTGCTGCTGCGACTACAGCATCCTGGTCGAATTCACCTGAGGCGGGCAAAGTGACCTATAACCGTTACTGTTCAACTTGTCACGGTCTGGAAGGGAAAGGTACGGATGATAACGCACCTTCTTTGGTCAACAATCCGCTGGTCATGGTTGATGATCCGACGCCGCTGTTCAGAGTGATTGCCCACGGCGCAGAAACACCGACAACGCGTGGCAGCGTCTCCTTTAAGATGCCCGCCTACGGAGGCATGTTAAGTGACAACGAAATGCGCGACGTGATTAATTACGTGCGTAAGACCTGGGGTGAAGGGAATGGCGAAGTAAGCCATGAAGATCTGGCTGGGATTAAAAAAGCATCACATTAAACAGTATGCCGGATAAAGTGCTTGCACCACCATCCGGCAGCGCTTACACGGTGTTTGCCCTGATAATATCCGCGAGTCGGGTAAACGCCGCCGCCATTTCATGCTCTTCAATACTTGCAAACCCCAGCAACAGGCCGCTGCGTTTCTCTTCATTCACGTAGTAGCGTGACAGCGGGCGCACCAACAACCCTTGCGCATTCGCCTGTTGGGCAATGACCGCGTCATCGCTCCCTGCGGGTAACTGTAAGATCATATGCAGCCCGGCGTTGCTGCTGAAGGAACCAAGATAATGCTCACCAAGCTGGCGGCTGATAAGCTCTACCAGCATCTGGCGACGACGACTGTATAGTTGGCGCATTTTCCGAATGTGTGCTGCGTAATAACCCTCGCGAATAAACTCCGCCAGCGCGGCCTGAATCAACAGATGTCCACCACGATAGAGGTCGTTATGAACCTTTTTCAGCGGAGCGGCTAACGATTTAGGTAGCACGACATACCCGAGTCGCAGTGCGGGATAGAGTGTCTTACTGAATGTCCCGATGTAGATGACCGGTGTCTCTTCTTCCAGCCCCTGCAAAGAGGGGATCGGCTGGCCGGAAAAGCGGAACTCACTGTCGTAATCATCTTCCACTATCCAACTTCGCGTTTCACGTGCGCGAAAGATAAGTTGCCGGCGGCGACTGAGGCTCATCACCGAACCGAGAGGGTATTGATGTGACGGTGTCACAAAAATCAGTTTTGGCGGTGATTCGCCTGAATCTGGTGGGATCATACCTTGTTCATCAACCGGGATAGCCGAAAAATTTACCGCATTGATCCGCAGAATATTTTTGATTCCCCAGTAGCCCGGCTCCTCAATCCAGGCGTAATCGCCCGGGTTGCATAACGTTCGGGTCACCAGATCCAGCGCCTGGTGAATACCTTCGGTAATCAGAATTTGCTCCGGCGAACACCGCACGCCGCGAGCGGTGCGCAGATAGTCCGCCAGCGCTTCTTTCAGCTCATTCACACCGCCTGCGGCATCGTAAGTGAGAAACTCCGGGCGCAATCGTCTTGCCAGCCTGTCCTGAATTTTTTTGAGCACCCGGTGCGGGAAATGCTCTACATCAGGTACGCCTGGAATAAACGCGCCCCACTGACGGGGACTGGCGCTGGCATTACCTAACAGCTCAAGGCAGCGGGCAGATAAGCGGGTGTGATCCTCCAGAGCCGCAGCAACAGGTTCTTTATTGGGACGCAGGTTGAGATTGTCCAGCACGCTGTCAGTGACAAATGTGCCGCTACTGGTACGCGCAGAAATATAACCTTCGGCCTGCAACTGCTCGTAAACCCGCAGAACGGTATTGCGCGATAGCGCCAGCTCTCCTGCCAGGTCACGCGACGGAGGCATTCGGGTAGCCGGTTTCAGGCTACCTTCGAGGATGCAACTACAAATGGCGGCATACAGGCGGCGATGTAGTTTTTCGTCAGTCTGCTGACTAAATGCCTGCTTGATCACATCTCCAGCAAGTGAACGCATTTGGATCCTTAAAATAAAACGATTTGGCTCTCGATTAAAGTACCAGACGGCGTCTAAATTTAAAGGGTAATTCAACCGAAATGTATTAATGGACAAGGTGTAGAGAATGAACAATAAAAACCTGCAACAACGTCGTCTGGATGCCACCCCGCGTGGCGTGGGTGTGATGTGTGATTTTTATGCCCAGTCGGCAGAAAACAGCACGATTACCGATATCGAAGGCAATCAGTACATTGATTTTGCCGCCGGGATTGCCGTGCTGAACACCGGACACCGCCATCCTCGCCTGGTGCAGGCAGTCGAAGCGCAACTTCAGGCTTTTACCCATACGGCTTATCAGATTGTCCCGTACGAAAGCTATGTGTCTTTGGCTGAGAAAATCAACGCCGTCGCGCCAATCGATGGCAAGCGTAAAACCACATTCTTCACCACCGGGGCTGAAGCGGTAGAAAACGCGGTGAAAATTGCACGCGCACATACCGGGCGTCCTGGCGTTATCGCATTTGGCGGTGGTTTTCATGGTCGTACTTACATGACGATGGCGTTAACCGGCAAGGTGGCACCCTATAAAAAAGGTTTCGGTCCGTTCCCTGGCTCTGTTTACCATGCTCCGTATCCTTCTGAATTGCAGGGTATTTCCACGGCGGACTCCCTAAAAGCGATTGAGCGTCTGTTTAAAGCCGATATCGATCCAACCCAGGTTGCGGCGATTATCTTCGAACCCGTCCAGGGCGAAGGAGGCTTCGTGGTGGCACCGCCGGAATTTGTGGCCGCCATCCGCCGTATTTGCGACGAGCATGGCATCGTGATGATCGCCGATGAAGTACAAAGCGGGTTTGCCCGTACGGGCCAGCTGTTTGCGATGGATCATTACGCCGATAAAGCGGACCTGATGACTATGGCGAAAAGCCTCGCGGGCGGCATGCCGCTGTCTGGCGTCGTGGGCAAAGCCGAAATCATGGATGCACCTGCGCCGGGTGGTCTGGGTGGAACTTACGCCGGGAACCCGCTGTCGATCGCGGCGGCCCATGCAGTACTGGACATTATCCATGATGAACAGCTGTGCCAGCGTGCGGCGGCCCTCGGCGAACAGCTGCGCGCCGCTCTGACAGATGCGCAAGCAGGGTGTCCTGAACTGGCCGAAGTGCGTGGTTTAGGTTCTATGATTGCTGCTGAATTCTGTGATCCAGCGACAGGGGAACCCAACGCTTCCGCCGCACAACGCGTGCAGAAGAAAGCCCTTGAGCAAGGACTGCTGCTGCTGACCTGCGGTCAGTATGGCAACGTTATTCGTTTCCTTTACCCGCTGACGATTCCGCAGGATCAGTTCGCCAAAGCGCTTCAGATCATCAAAGCGGCAACCAAATAATTCGTTAGTTGTCCTTTACCTAAAGCCGACGGTCGTCATTACCGTCGGCTTTTTTGTTGCAGTAAATTTACCAATCACACCTCGTTATATATTTACATATATATCGATTAGATCTATCCTATTCATCATACAAATATAATAACTGTACTCTTCAAGAGAAGGTGCTTGCGTTAGCAGCCTCCAGTCTTTCTATCTAACGAATTGAATTAACGAATGTTAAATAACAAAATTACCCCAGTGGCCTCTGGGTTGTTGACCTTTGCCTGTCTTTCCACTGTCGTAACGGCTCATGCTGAAGATACCGTCATCGTTTCGGCGCCCGCCACGTCACAATCCTCGTTATCGGAACATGAACCTCCTGCGAGCGAAAAAAAAGCAACGTTAGGTAGCCTCGGCGAGCGAGAGCTGATAGACGTTCCCTGGTCGGTGCAGACGCTGTCGAAAAAAGTGCTGGATCAGCAACAAATCAAAGATGTGAAAGACGCCTATCGCTACCTACCGTCCGTTCAGGGTGACGGCGTCCGCCCGCAAACCCGGGGCATGCAGGGGAGTGTGGTACAAAACCATATGATTGATGGCCTGAACGCCGTCTCCACGACTGAATATTCGACCGAACAGTTCCAGAACATTGAAGTGTTGAGCGGCATCGCCGGGTCGCTGTATGGCCCCGCCAATCCAGCAGGGATGTTTAATCTGGTGTCCAAACGACCCGTCGATACGCCGTTACACCGCGTCACCGTGGGGCAAGGTACAGGGTCGGGTACGCTGACGTCGATGGATTTCAGTGGCCCAATCGATGCGGGAGACCGGGTGAAATATCGTCTCAACTTGCTAAATGATGAGGGTCATAGCTACACCACCGATAGCCATGTCCGTCGACAGTACGCTGGCTTGGGGCTGGACTTTCAACTGACAGATCAAACGGTGCTGGAGAGTAATTTCAGCTATTACCATTATTACGAAAAAGGTATGCCGGGGAGTTTTGCTCTGGCGAAAGGCGTTCACTTCCCCGCGGCATTTGATCCTACGGACAGTAAGTATGGTCAGTCTTATGCGGGTCATGATGACGAAACAACCACCGTCGATATGCATATTAAGCATGATTTTGACGGCAACTGGATGCTGGATCTGGGGGCGCTGCACCAGGTTGCAGACCGAGAATCGACGGCAGTGACCAATACTCTGACGAATAACCAAGGAGATTACACCACCACAACCGCCAATTCGGCGGCCAGTCGCTTTACCATCAACAGCTATTTAGCGAACCTGACTGGTAGCGTTGATACTGGCTGGCTGACGCAGGACATTGCTACCGGAATGCGTGGATTTGTGTGGAAAAACTATAATCCAAGAAACGGTGGCACTTTCACTCTGGGGCATTCTTCTCTCAATCAACATCCCGACTATCCACGACCACCGTATCCAGATTTTAACGATCGCTATCATTCGGCGACCACCACTCAGCATGCATTTTTGCTAAGCGATACGCTGCATTTTTCCCCGCAGTGGAGCTTGCTGCTTTCCGGCAGCGAGAACCTGTTTACCGTCAGTAACTACAACAAAGCTGGGCATGAAAGCAGCCGTCAGAAAGACAATGGCATGAGCGGTTCCACCAGCCTGATGTATAAACCGGTGGAGAACGTCACGCTGTATACCACCTGGGCGGACAGTTTGCAGCAGGGCGATACCGCACCCGCCGGGGCGCGCAATGCCGGGCAGGTGTTAGATCCCTACCGAAGTCGTCAGATCGAAGTGGGCGCAAAATATGCGCCTGTAAAAGACCTGCTGCTTACCGCTGCGCTGTTTGAAGCCAAACGCCCCTTTGCCTATACCAACGACAACGGCGATTTTGCTCAGGACGGTACGCAAAAAAACCGTGGGCTGGAGCTGATGGCTGATGGGCATATTACTCATAATTTACGCGTGTTAGGCGGCGGAGCCTGGCTAGATCCAACGCTTCATAATACCGCGGCCAGCAATGCGGATGGTAAGCAAGTTGTTGGTTTGCCGCGTTTCGCCTCGAATATTCTCGCGATCTACACCATCGAACGGGTTCCGGGACTGGATGTCGACACGAACGTGCATTACGTCGGACGTCGGGCTACCGATAATGCCAATGACAGTTGGGTCGGGAGTTACACCACGGTGGACATCGGCACGCGTTATGCCACCAGACTGTGGAACACGCCAACCACTTTCCGGTTTGATATCACCAATCTCACCGACCGTCACTATTGGACCAATATTGTTCCGGGCGCATTGACCGGCTACACGGGCGCAGGGGCTGCCAGCGCTCAACTTGGTGCACCGCGTCAGGCTCAGGTTTCTGTTCAGGTTGATTTTTAGGGGTTGCTCATGAAAACGTGCCACACATGGCTGCTTTGTGTGTGGCTGGCGTTTCCTGCCCTGGCAACGCGCCAGGTTGTGGATGATGCTGGTCACACAGTTACCGTTCCCACACATGTTGAACGTATTGCGGATGGCTGGTTTGCCCATCATTCGGTGCTGATGACGCTGGGCGCAGGTCGTAACATTGTTGTGACGGTCAACCATGAGGATAACCAGCCATGGATGTTCAAAATCAACCCTTCCCTGAGGCAAGCCTTACAGATACGAGGAACATCATTTAATACTGAGGATTTGTTGGCTCGGCACGTCGATGTGGTGTTCGTGGCAAAAGGAAAAGGGGATGCTCAAAGTTACAGTCAGGCGGGCATCCCGGCCCTTGAAATGGCATTTACTGACTATGCTTCGATGGAAAAATCGGTCACTACAACCGCAGAGGTTCTGGGGACGGGGCAGGCTCGCGCCCGGGCGACGGCTTACAATCAGTATCTCAACCGTGTACTCGCGGATGTGCAGGCTAAAACGGCGAAGTTGTCGGCAGATCAGCGCCCTCGGGTACTTCATATTCAGTCGCTGAATCCGCTTAAAGTCGATGGCAGGAACACGTTGATCGATACCTGGATTACGCTGACGGGGGGACGGAATGCGGCAGATGAAGTGGACGGCAACATGAAGGAGGTGTCGCCCGAAAGGGTGCTCTACTGGCAACCGCAGGTCATTATTCTCGGTGCGGGTTGCGGTGATATCGCCAGTTCGCCATATGCGGCATTGTTCAAAGAACTTGACGCGGTTAAGCAGGGTAATGTCTGGCGCAATCCGGCGGGCGTGTTCCCCTGGGATCGTTACGGCACTGAAAGCGCGCTACAGCTGCAATGGGCTGCATCAAAACTGCATCCTACGCTGTTTAGCGGCCTGGATATGGTCAGCGTGACGCGCGATTTTTATCGCCAGTTCTTCGATTATTCGCTCACTCCAGCGCAGGCGATGCGAATTTTAAACGCGTTACCTCCACAGGAGTAACACTTGCGTGTAAAGACAGGCGAGATAAGGATCGCACGCCATTTTTACCCCTCTTAAATGTGGGGTTTGGTGCGTTGCATGATGATAATGGGTTGCCAGTCATCACGTTATATAATTTAATGCATATCGTTTTTACTCCTCTATTCAGATGGTATCCCATGTTAACTTTCCGCTCTTTTGTGCTGGTATGCGCCAGCATGTTGTTTGCGTTTTCTGCTCAGGCCGACCGTACGATCACCGATCAGCTTGGTCGTCAGGTCACGATTCCTGACCATGTGGACAAAGTGGTCGTGCTGCAACACCAGACGTTGAATATTCTGGTCCAGCTCAATGCGCAGCAGGACATTGTTGGCGTGATGTCGAGCTGGAAAAAACAGCTCGGGCCTGAATTTGCGCGCTTTATGCCGACGATTACTACGTTGCCGACACCGGGCGATCTCACCAGCGTGAACATTGAAAGCCTGCTGGCAATTCATCCACACGTGGTGTTTGTCGCCAACTATGCGCCCGCGGAGATGATCCAGCAGATTCAGAACGCCGGTATTCCGGTCGTTGCTATCTCATTGCGCAAAGATGCCGACGGGCAACAGAATAAAATGAACCCGACTATGGCCGATGAAGAGCAGGTCTACAACGAAGGGTTAAAGCAGGGTATTCGCCTGATTGCGGATGTCGTGGGGCGCAAACCGCAGGCTGAAACGTTAATCGACTACGTTTTTGCGGCACGAGCAAAATTCAATGCGCCGGTTGCAAACATCCCGGATGCGCAAAAAGTCCGTATTTATATGGCTAACCCCGACCTGATGACTTACGGCTCCGGGAAGTACACCGGACTGATGATGCAGCACGCGGGGGGATTAAACGTGGCGGCTGCCAGTGTGAAAGGGGCCCGTCAGGTTGCGCTGGAGCAGGTATTAGCGTGGAACCCGCAGGTGATTTTTGTCCAGGATCGCTATCCGCAGGTGGTAACTCAGATCCAAAACGATCCGAACTGGCAGGGGATTGATGCGGTGAAAAATCATCGTGTCTGGTTGATGCCTGAATACGCCAAAGCCTGGGGCTATCCGATGCCGGAGGCGTTGGCGATCGGTGAACTGTGGATGGCCAAAAAACTGTATCCGGATGCCTATAAAGATGTGGATGTTGATGCGCAGGCGCAAGATTACTATCAGCGTTTTTATCGTGTGAACTGGCAGTCTGATGCAGCTAAGTAACCGTTTTTTGCCCCAGCAACCGCTCTTAATCGTTGTGGTCCTGTTGCTGGGCGTCAGTTCGCTATGCCTCGGACAATATCCGCTGTCGTTAAGCGAGGTGTTTTACCACCTGACGCACTATAGCGACGCTGAGGGAATAGCCAGCCAGGTGATCTGGACGGTCAGATTACCGCGTATTCTGATGGCGCTGCTGGCGGGGGGCGCGCTGGGGTTATGCGGGGCGACGTTGCAAGGAGTATTTCATAATCCGCTGGTCGACCCGCATATTATCGGTGTGACGTCGGGGGCGGCCTTTGGCGGAACGCTGGCCATCCTGCTCGGTCTTTCGCCCTTGCTGATGATGGGGTCAACGTTTTTCTTCGGTCTGACGGCATTGATCCTGGTGTATGCCATTGCTGCGTTACAGGGGCTGGAGAATACGCTGGTGTTGATCCTGTCAGGTATCATTTTGAGCGGCTTTTTTGCCGCGCTGGTGAGCCTGATCCAATATCAGGCTGATACCGAAGAGACGTTACCTAATATTGTGTTCTGGCTGCTGGGGAGCTTCGCGACGGCCAACTGGCATAAAGTACTGCTATTGGCGGTTCCAGTCGGTATCGCCGCGACGGTTTTGTTCCAGCTACGCTGGCGGATAAACCTGTTATCGCTCAATGACAAAGATGCCAGAGCACTGGGGGTGGCGGTGGTTCCTCTGCGACGCAGCGTTTTGGTGTGCTGCGCATTTTTGGTCGCCGCTCAGGTGGCGGTCAGCGGCAGTATTGCCTGGGTTGGGTTGGTTATTCCGCATCTGGCGCGTTTGCTGGTGGGCGTTGATCATCGTCGTCTACTGCCGTGTGCCTTCTGGTTGGGGGGCGGTTTTATGATTGTCGTGGATGATATTGCCCGCACCCTGATGCACGCGGAGATACCGCTGGGGATCATCACCGCATTGTTCGGTGCGCCGTTGTTTGCTTTCTTGCTCATTCGTACCAGCCGTCGGGAGAAATCATGATACCTGCCGCACTGCGCGTAAATCAGCTTTCTTATGGGTATCGCGCGCCGCTATTTGAGCCGCTAACGTTCTGTTGCCAGAAAGGTGATATCTGGGCCGTGCTTGGACGTAACGGTCTGGGTAAAAGTACGCTGCTTGATACGCTAACCGGCACGCTGCCTGCTTTAGGCGGGAGTATTGAAAATAACGGTGGGATAGGAATTGTGGCACAGCATAGTCATCTACCGTTTCCTTATACGGTCAGCGATGTGGTGCTGATGGGGCGAGCACAGCACGTGAAGCTTTTTGCGCAACCCAGCCAGCAGGATCAACAAAGAGCAATGCAGGCATTAGAGCAGTTGAGTATTGCGCATCTTGCCTCCAGCTCATTTGGCTCACTTTCTGGCGGGCAGCAACAGTTAGTGATGATTGCCCGGGCTCTGGTGACTGAGTGTCAAACGTTGTTACTTGATGAACCGTGTTCCGCGCTGGATCTCGCCAATCAGCAGGTGGTGCTCCAGCTCATCAGCGATTTGGCCCATCAACAGAGATGCAGCATTCTCTTTTCGACCCACGATCCGCTTCATGCGTTGCAGGTTGCTTCCCATACTTTGCTGCTACTCCCTGAAGGTAAATGGCGGGCAGGGCCAACGGACAGCATTGTGACCGAAGAGAATCTGTTTCTGGCCTATGGCTTACCGCTGCGAAAACTTAGCGTGGAGAATCACCCTACGCCGTTTATCGCACCGTTGTTTTCTATTCGGCGTTAAGCGGTAAGAATCCCGCAGCGGTAAGGAACGCCTGACCGCTGCGGGAAAGTATGAATTCAACCAGCGCCATGACTTCTTTGGAAGCATCAAGCACCGCCAGTTGGTATTCGCAGCAAATATTGTGCTCATCCGGAATAGCTACGTAATGTACGTCGGTCATCGCGTGCAGCGCGTGTGCGTAATGCGCGTAACCGATAAACAGATCGGCCAGCCCCTGGCGCAGGATCCAGGCGCTCGCCAGTTCTCCTTGCGGGATTGTTACCGTATCACGGCCACCAACCAGTGGAATAGCGCGCGCCCGAAGTTGCTGCCCGAGTCCTGGTTCCAGTACATCCATATTGTCGAAAAATGCCCAGGTATAGTCTCCGGAAGGGTCGCAGCCGGGCGTTGATGTCCCTGGTCGCAGCGTTGGGTCGCGGAGTAAATCCAGCCAGGTTCCGATTCGGTTGCTGACAAGGCTCAGTTTGTTCCAGCAAAAGGTGTGCGTTGAGACGGCTTTATTGCGTACCAGCAGGTTTTGCGGATGTTCCCGGTTGGCGGAGGCAAAGAGCGCACACGGTTCACCCGTTTCAATACGCTCGCGCAGTAAACCGGCCGGACCATATTCAATCTTGACGTCTATTCCACTCATGCGCGTGAACTGGCTTACCAGCGGGGTAAATGCTGGGCGTAAACTGCCCGCGGCGAACAGGAGAATGGAAGAGGGCATGGTATCCGGGCTCTGACGAAAGACATTATACGAAGAAGATGAATGATACGCGTTGAGCATGGAATTTAGAATGATTTAACGCATTGCTATTGTAGCAACGTAGTAAATGATAAAACTGAAGATAAACGATAGTTTTGAGGAGAAATAGCACCAAATCGAAGAGATGATTTGGTGCGTCCGAGTGGACTCGAACCACCGACCCCCACCATGTCAAGGTGGTGCTCTAACCAACTGAGCTACGGACGCAAGATGGTGCGTTCAATTGGACTCGAACCAACGACCCCCACCATGTCAAGGTGGTGCTCTAACCAACTGAGCTATGAACGCAACGTTGTAGGTGACAACGGGGACGAATATTAGCGGCACAGACCGAATGAGGCAAGAGGGAAATGGCATTTTTCTTCCTGATCTCACGCGATTGCAGAGTAATTAAGCAAGTTGATTATATTTTGTTGATTTTGCAGCGTGTTTTTTATTCATGCAGTAGGCAGGGGCATAATGGGAACGGTTTGAATGACATGAGCACTCAGTCTTTTAGCGTTGCAAGGATCGTGGCTTCTATTTTCTCTTGAGTCGTGTAGGGGGCAAAACGCTTAAGCGGCTTACCGTCGCGCCCGATCAGGAATTTAGTGAAGTTCCACGTGATCCACCCAGCACGCCGGGTAATTCATCTTTCAGGAAACGAAACACCGGATGCGTCCCAGCGCCGTTGACGTCCACTTTCTCAAACATCGGGAAGCTCACACCGTAGTCGATGTGACAGGTTTGTGCGATTTCATCGGCTCCACCAGGTTCCTGTTTACCGAACTGGTTGCAGGGGAAACCCAGCACCACCAGACCCTGTGCGGTCGAGCACTTCGAGGCCTGCTATTGTGGCGTGAATCCACAATGACTGGCGGTATTAACCACCAGCACCAGTTTGCCAGCGTAATCGGCCATCGAGATGGGTTGGCCATTGAGACTGGTGGCAGTAAGTTGATGAAAGGTGGTCATACCGGAATCCTCAATTAAGTTCACATTACTCATATTGCCTGCGGGTTATAGGCTTCGCTTAGTGACTTTTTATTATGGTAGCAACCGTAAGATTAATAAAATGACTAAGTTGAGAGGAATTGCTCCGCCATCAAACTCACATTTAATCTGCCGTGGCAGAGTTAAAAAATCCACGCCAGGCGTGGATTTTAAGAGGGCGTGGGAAGCAGGAGTTAGCGCTCGTTTTTTGCCATTAACAGCGCCAGGTCGACGAGCCGATTGGAGAATCCCCATTCGTTATCGTACCAGGCGAGAATTTTGACCATATTGCCACCAATTACCAACGTTGACAGGCCGTCGATAATGGATGAACGCGGGTCACCCTGGTAGTCGCTTGAAACGAGCGGTTCATCGCTATAGCCCAGGATCCCTTTCAGCGGCCCCGTCGCGGCGGCGTTACGAAATGCATTATTGACTTCTTCTTCCGTTACATCCCGCTCAAGCGTGACGGTCAGGTCGACAATTGACACTACCGGAACTGGTACGCGCAGCGAATAACCGGTTAAGCGACCATCCAGCTCAGGGATGACTTTGCCAAGCGCCTTTGCAGCACCGCTTGAGTAGGGCACTATCGACAATGCAGCGGCGCGGGCGCCACGAAGATCTTTTTCCGGTTGGTCGTGCAGCGCCTGGCTGTTGGTGTAGGCATGGGTGGTGTTCATCAGACCATGCTTAATACCGAAATGTTGGTGCAAAACCTGCGCGGCAGGTGCCAGACCGTTGGTGGTGCAGCTACCGTTGCTGACGACAAAGTGTTTATCCGCCGAGTAGAGATGATCGTTAACGCCCATCACGATGGTTAAATCATCGTTTTTACCTGGAGCAGAGATAATTACGCGCTTTGCGCCACCGCTGTGGATATGTACTGCCGCCTTGTCTCGTTCAGTGAAGAAGCCGGTTGCTTCAATGACAATATCGACTTCACGTTGACGCCAGGGGATTTTGGCTGGGTCGCGTTCGCTAAAAACAGTAATGGAATTACCGTTAACGACCAGTTGCCCCTCACTGGCGGCGACGTCGGCATCGAGTTTACCCAGCAGCGAATCGTATTTCAGCAGGTGCGCCAATGTTTTACTGTCAGTCAGATCGTTGATTGCCACAATCTGAATATCCGAGTTACCCAGTGCAGCACGCAGTACGTTACGTCCGATACGGCCAAAACCGTTAATACCGACCTTTACCATGATCAACTCCTTATCTGTTGTCTCTGGCATAAATTTAGGCCGATCACTGCTTGGCGTAAACGACAAAAAAGGATCACTTTAGGCCATTTTACGACAATGAAAACGCTGGCGATATTCGCCCGGGGTCAGGTGAAGCTGTTTTTCGAATAGTCGTCGCAGGTTGATGCTGCTGCCGAATCCCGTTTGTTCGGCAATACGCTCCAGCGTCTCGTTGGTCTGCTCCAGACGCTGCCGGGCGGCGGCCAGACGAGCTTCAGCTACATAGCGCGCCGGTGAAGCTCCTGTTTCCCGGGTAAACACGCGGGTGAAGTTACGTGGACTCATGGCGACTTTTTCCGCCAGTTTATCCACGCTGAGGTCGGCGGTGAGGTTCTCAAGCAGCCAGACCAGCAGATCGTTAATCGGGCCCAGAGTACTGGTATGCTGAAGGTTGTAGCGGCTAAACTGCAGCTGGCCCCCAGGACGGCGCAGGTACATGACGAAGTCTTGAGCGACGTCGCGCGCCAGACTGAAACCATAATCCTCTTCAACCAGCGCTAGCGTTAGATCAAAGCCGGAGCTCACGCCACCCGATGTCCAGATGTGTTCGTCCTGAATATAAAGCGGACCGCTTTCGACGCGCACCTGAGGGAATTCTGCCTGCATGGTTTCAAGTAGTTTCCAGTGGGTGGTGGCTCGTCTGCCGTCCAGCAGCCCGGTTTGTGCCAGCAGCATCGCACCGCCGCAAATGGATGCAATGCGGCGGGCATGGGGAGCGGCAAGGCGCAGCCAGTCAACCACAGCAATTCCTTCCTGCGGATTTTGACCTCTGCCGGTGATAATGATGGTATCGAGAGGTTCGCGAGGATCTATCTCATGCAGGCGATGATCTGCCAGTAGGTTCAGGCCGGACTGACCATGGATCACCTGATGTGGTTGCGTTGTGGCTAACTGAACCTGATAACAGGTTTCCGTAGCGCTTTTGGGATGCAGGCGGTTGGCCTGCATCATGATGTCGGCAATACCGGCGGATTCAAACAGCATGCCGCCATCGGGAACAATGATGAGTATCTTCTTCATGTCCTGAAAAGTAGTCTTTTTACAAAATAAGTCAACAGACATGTGTTGCGGGATACTATTCTTGTCCCAATATTACAAATAAATCAGGCTGATTGTGGCCTCGCCCTGTAACTCAGTCTCATCCTGTAAGCTCAGGCCATCGGAGGCAATGGCGGCAGAGATCCTGAGGGGGATTGTCAACTGACGAATTGCCACGGGATTATTTTTCGCATCCACCGGAGTCAGTCTCATGATGCCTGAAATCAGTGTTAGTGCTGTCCCGGCTGATTGCCACATGCTCCGTTCTTGTTCCCCCGTCTGATACCCCCATGACGCGATATCGCCTTCCACGGCGCTCTCCCCGGCTAATGCGGTTATCAGGTAACCACCAATCGGTTTTTGACCTGAGGTAACACCCAGTCCAAAGAGGGTGTCAGATGAATGCCGACCAGATGTCTTATCATCGTGAGAGTCAATTATCAGGTTACGGACCCGGGTTTCCGCTTTTTCATCATTGACCATCCATGCCACCTGTCGCAGGCTCTCGCACTGTATATGCAAGCCGATAACACGTGGCGTCAACAGATAGGGAGATGAAGAACGGATCGATGAGAGACTCAGCGTACCGTAATCCACAGTGCCGCCATTATCCAGCGATACCCGGCATGCCGCCGGGATCATTTCAGCTGAAAAGCTCACATCCACCGTATTTTCCGCATACGCCTTCGTAATCAACAGGCAAAATATCCCCCCGGCACAACAAAGCCACCGATGTATCCGGCGTTTAATAAGCGAAATCAGGCGCATCTTTCCTGTAACACTTGACTGGTGGTATATAACACGCTGAAAAATTTCCTTGAACCAAAATGAAATCATCGAGTTATTCTCTCTCTGGTACGGTCATACGTAATGACAATGTTGACGCCTGCTGATCTGAAACCTGAAAGCTGCGGGCCTGTACACGGGGAATAACCGTAAGCAGGAAAGTGGCCGACATCCCGTTCACGGGCTGATGATGCTGCTGGAGCTCAACTGTGTCTCCGTTGAGAACAGCAATAGGGGTCTGCGACTGTGATTCAGACGATTTATTAAACTCGTGGTGAACAACGAACTGGCTGCTCTTATTATCGACAAACGCTTCACTGAACATCACCGTTGCCCGTCCCTCCTCACCGAAACTGAAGTCGAGTCCTCGACGGTCATTGTCATCAAACCGGATATGTATGGGTTGAGGAACATCACACCGCACCTGTACCTGTACCTGGCGGGCGGGCAACTGCTGCCATTGTACCTGCCCGGTGGGCTCAGTATCCTGAAACCGGACTTTGCCGTATTCGTGGCGCAACTGGCTGGCAATAATATTGCACTGCGCTTGAACGACCGGACTGACAATAAAATAGATGCCGCAACATAATGATATTAAACGAATCATTCGCATACTCCCGTTAACTCTTCATATAAACCATCCTGAGGTGGTGTTGGGGGCAGGGAATACTGTAGCTGGCACATGGGGCTACCGTTGTCATCCCCCACAAAGAACGACTCACCGGGCTGCAGGTTGCTAAAGAAAACCAGGCCTTTTTCCAGAGAATTCGTCACGTACTGCCCATCGCTGTCTACGATCCCTTTTCCTTTAGACAGAAGCTTTCCGTCAGTACGTCTGACTGTCATGAGTACCCTGCGGGTGTCTGATACCCTGAATTGTGTGAATGCGACGGCTCCTCGCGAAACGGTAAGCTCCGCGGCACCATTGGTTAAGTCGACATGTCTGGGCAACGTTTTAACATCAATATTGAGACGAGAGGGCTGCCACGGTGTTAAGCCGGGAACCAGCGCTTTGCCGCGATAATCAGTCCAGACGGGGCCCTGCGGGGTAGATACTTTGATCCCGGAAAGCGGAGAATTTAATGAAAGCGCGCCGTATGATTCCTGAATCGCATAAGGTGAAAAAAGTATCCCTTCCTGATTAACGGAAATCCCACCGCTTAGCGAACCGCCATACCCCCAATAATTGGCGGTCTGGCTGGCATACCCACTCATCTGGGCGTAATGCAAATTTTGCCCAAAACTGCCGCTGACGGTATTTTGGGCATTTTGCCAGTCCCGTCCTGCCGATAGCGAATATGACATATCGTCCCATTGTCCGCTGGTCTGAACATCGTTATAAGTCCGGGAGCCCTGTCGACGAAGGGACAGATTTACGCGATCGTGTCCCAGAGGCAGCCCAAGTCGGATATAAAAGACATCATCGTCACGTTGCGTACTCGTCCGGGAGCCAGAAACACGTTGCCATGTGGCCGAAAGGTTAATCTGACCATGTCCAGCCCAGCGCCAGTTTTTTGACCATGAGGCATACCATGATTTCGGTGTGGCGGCATGGTCACGCGCGGAGGAGGTCGAGTAACTCAGCGAAAACAGACCTAAATGTTCATGAGCCCAGTTACCTCCCACATTGTAGTAACTGTTCGCTGTGGAAGTCGTATGATTTACAGCGTCGCTGAGCTCACGAAATCCCGCAGATGTTGTGGTCCAGGCCGCCTGAATACTGGCGGAAGGGTTAAGCTGGTAGCGGAGACTGAGGCTTTCCTTGCTGCCCGCATGATGCGTGTACTGTTCCTGTGCCATCGTGGTTTGCAGCGACAGTGACCATGCCGGTATCGGAATAAAACTCAGGGATGCCGCCGCGGATTGATACTGTGCTGAGGCCAGAGCGCTACCGCTTAGCGTTGCCTGTCGGGAAATCCGCATCCCCTGACTTCCGGTAATGAGCCAGGGGGCCGATTCATCGCTGGCAACTGTCTCGCGCACTTTACCGAGTGCCACAGACCCATAAAGGGGAGCGTCGGCCGGAGTTTGTAAGGCCGTGACAGGTACTGAAAACGTTGTTAACTGACCATCCTGTTCCGTCACTTTCACATCCAGCGGAAACTGCGTGCTGAGCATGGAAATGTTATCTAATGAAAACGGTCCTTCAGGAACCTGTGTTGCCTCGATTAACTGTCCGTTTTGATAAACCTCAACACGAGCCTGCGCGGAACGCGCTATTCCCTGAACAGAAACGCCGCTACGAGCAGGACGCAGTGCACTATCAGGAAACAGTTGAAGCCCCGTTAATCCAGGAATGGCGAGTAGCGTCTGACGAGCGTATATCTCTCCTGCCTGAAAGGTCTGTTGTAGCGACTGAAACGTCTTCTGGACATAAGTATATAGTCGCTGAGAACGACGTGTTCCGTCACTGTACGATACCGTATGACGACTGCGAAGCAGCCAGTCATTCAGATTCAGTCCTGATTCAAATAGTCCCAGTTGATAAGTTTCGTGCTTTCCGGACTGAACTGTGGTTGACGACTGCAGATTATAATTAAGCAGCCCCGATGTGCCTCCCTGAATAATATCCTTCCGTAATAAGCTGCTTTCTGGCGTCAGCGCAGATGTCGGAACTGTAATACTAATCTGATTTTTATACGGGTCTGCCGTTAACTGTGCTGCGGGATAAAGCGTCTGATAATCCAGACATCCTTGATTAAACTCATACGCAAGTCCGAGATTTCGGGATGTTTCAGGGGTTATACAGGGTTCGCCCTGCGCATTAAATCGCGTCATAAGCTGACGTTTATTGCGCCCGTTAATCATCCAACTAACAGGATATTCGCCTGGTGAAAAACGTGCGGCGTGAGAAAAATAATGACTCAGACCAGCATCCAGTCCGCGGTTTTTTAATCTTCCGTCATCAAATAGTAAAGGTTCGGCGGATAACATCATACTGTAACTACCAAGTAGACCGAGAAATAAATAATATGCATACCTGTGAACAGGCAATGTTCTGATTAAATTAAAGGGCATTTATTAACCTTATAGCTATCCTTGCAGGAGCTCGGATATAAATCGTTCTGATGCGAAATAGGTTTTTATAATAAATATTCAGCGTTGAAACCTGACATCCGGTCTGGCGCTAAAGTTTCTTTCAATTTAGCGAAGCAATAAACTCCGACACCTGAACACCGTAACGGCTGACTGGAACAAAACGTACTTCGTTATCAGCCGTAAGCGAGGATGCTGATGATAAGGTTATATGCTGGCCCGGCAGTAAATACGTTCTCCCGAGGTCAAATTGTGTCTTCGACGGTAGTGTGACAAACTGCTGGGCCAGGCGGACGACATAGGGGCCTGGATTAGTAACTTTCAGCTGATTGCCTTCTTTATGCCATGTAAGTAACGTCCAGGGATCTTTTCGTTCCGGTAATCCTTCTGGATGAATAAGTACGGGTAAATTCTGACGTATAGTAATACCAATTTTGTTACTACCGGGGATTTTTGGGGGGATACCTTCGAAAATGACACGTTTAAGATGCTCAGTAATTAGCGGCTTTTCCGTTTTAAGAATAAATCGAACTTGCTGAGTCTTACCTCCTTCAACCCGGACTACCGGCTGAGTCGGCAGGAGTTTAATCGTGTCATCCTCACCGTCAACATTAATGACCTGTGTGTAAAGCAGGGAAGGGATATTGTCTGTATTGGTGACATTCATGCTGCCTCCGCTTTCCTTTTCCTGGATCAGTAAAAGGGAACTGTCAGGCTGCATTCCGGTGGCCATACTGACCTGTGGGATGCAAATCAGGAAAAGTGAAAGAATGAAAAGAACTTTCCAGAAGAAAAATGGCTGACGCATTGTAGTTATTCCAGTATATTTACCGGACCATTAGAACATGGCCCGGTAATAAACAGAGTCGATAAAATTAATTATTTCGTATTAATTTACGGGAGATTATCAGAGATAAACCAGAGAAATCGTTGCCTCACCGTCGAGATTCGTTTCATCCGTAATCTTAAGGTCTTCCCCTTTGCGAAGAACTCCTTTAATAGATAATGGAATTTTCAATTCAGAGAAAGCTGCCGGGGTTAATGTATCAGGATTTCCTAAGGTGTGTAATCTGGCCGCAACATCCACGCCGTTTACGGTGCTGCCAGAAGTCGTGCGTGACCAGTCGTCGCTGTTACCTTTACTTCCGATAAACACCAGATTGTCAGCGCTACCCGAATAAGTCATATCAGGGAACCAGTTAATAACAGTATATGCCCCCAGTCTTGCTTCACCGTCGTTCGTAAGCCCCAGACCAAATTGATTGCTGCTCGCGGGTATATCGTCGCCATCAACGGTGGCATTTTTAATCACACCATTATAGAGAGAATCTCTACGTTCATCATGAAGGGTATACGCAACGAGTCGATCGGAATTGCATTTAATACCCATATTAATACGTTTTTCCGGCAGTTGATTGTCTTCAGTTGCAGACAGGTTCGTCATTAACATTGTTCCGTAGTCAACAACACCGGCGTTATCCAAATTGACGGTACATGCGCCAGGCACTAATTTGCCGGTGACTTTAAGCGTGGCCGTGTCTCCACCTGCCGCAAGGGCTGAGCCGGAAATAAAAGTAAGTGATAAAGCAACCAGTAGTTTATTTAATTTCATTTAAGTAATATTCCTAATTATGGATTTAAAAATACAACGCCTGTGCAGCGCCATGTTCACTTTATTCAAGTAAACATGGCGATGCGGAGCATGACTTTCTTCATATAGCAGGTTTTAGATATTCACACCCGGTAAAAATTAGAGAAATACAAAAGCAATATGCTGTATTTGGTTTCTCTCGAAGAATATTGTCCAGTAAATGTTGTTTTTAAAAATAAAGCCCGTTAATTAATGGTCTTAGTCATTGAATTGTTTTGGATAATGCTTCTGGCCTTGCTAAATACCTGTGTATCCTCATAAAAAACTTCACTGACAAGATGACTCAGTCTTATGTTAAAAACGTTCAGAATTCGCAGAATAAACTCTAACGTAAAAGCGCACTGTCCCCGTTCAAACCGTGATACATGCTGCTGACATATATTTAACTCAACAGCTAACTCTTCTGCGCTCATATTCATTTTTTGTCGATTGCTACGAACGAATCGACCGATTCTGGCGTTAACGTTAGATATATTGTATTTCAAGTGCATTAGCGACTCCGTTTACTATTTGTTTATGTTGATTTATTTGTTGACATATATTTCGGCCATAAAAGTATTGCAAACATCCCTTACTCTTGAAACAAGTTAATATCGATCGGTCAGTAAATCATCAATAGAAAAAAACTATCAAAACAGGTTAAACGATTGTTTCAATAAATTAAATGAATTTGGATTTTTACTGTATGCCAATGAAATATATATATAATATATACTAATAATCTACTTATCCCACAGTCATGAATACACTAATAGTTTCACGCGAAATCATAATTGCTATTATTTGGTTACTTGGTGAAATATATAGTTACATGTTACACCAATAAGGAGTAAATTACAGATGTGTTCTATAAATATCAGCGAGTATCTGGTGCTGAAAATTGGAAATAAGGCCTGAGCTGACCATTGTCAGGCCTCAACAATAATGTTGGCGAGTAAACAGGAACTCGTAATTTATAGTTCAGAGTAAAAGTTGCGGTGATATCTGCCCGTTGCCTGAATTCACTCACACCCACAGCACGATATACTATCCGAAAAGCTTTACGAATGTTTTGTAATGACGCCTTGCGGTTCCATGTCCATATCGCGTGATGCGTAAGGATATCCATTGTTGGCTCCAGTGTACCGCGCCTGAGTGGACACAGGACGGGCTGCTTTTCCGCTTCTTTCCGGATCGTGCCGTTGATTTCATCCCCCACAGATCCCCCGCAGTTGGTCGGAGTCCGTGGCCTTTCCGACACAGCATTGCCGGCGACAAAAGCGATGAATGGCTACAACCCACCTGCAATGAGATGAAATGTGTCCTCAAAACAGACGCACTGATGAACGCATTACGAACTTAGCGCGGTGTCAGACCTTGGGGCAGTTCAACTTAGCCATCTACAATTGCTTTGTACTAAGATGCTTATCTAATAGATGCTTTAAGAAATCGTCTCAGGATCATGATGGATTTATCACTATGACTAGAACAGAAAGGCTTCTCGAATTACTACAGATATTAAGGGCGCAAAGATATCCGATCACTGCATCCACACTCTCAGAAAGATTAGGGATAAGTGTGCGTTCCCTTTACAGAGATATAAAAACGCTACAGCATCAAGGGGTATGCATTGAAGGTGGTGCTGGAATTGGTTATATCGTTAAATCTGATTTTCATTTGCCACCCTTAAACCTGTCTCATGAAGAAGTCAATGCTATTACGCTTGGATTGAATTGGGTCTCTCATAATACGGACCATGATTTCAAAATTATCGCTAAGAATGCACTTGCCAAAATACATACCGTCATTTCCGGTGAGTTGAAAAATCTTATTGAAAGTCAATCCTATCTGATTGGTCCTTCAGAAAAAAATGAGATGTTTTTTGAAGATATTCGCAATGCTATTAAAAAGCGAAAGAGAATCAAAATAAAGTATTGTGATAAGAAAGACTCTTACTCTTCTCGAGTCATATGGCCCATTGGGTTGGTATACATGGAGTCATGTTGGCTTTTGGTTGCATGGTGTGAGATGAGAAATGATTTTCGCCACTTTAGGACTGACAAAATTAAGGAAATTGAGCAACTGGATTCCTTTTATAGTGAAAGCAGGGCGGTTTTATTGAAAAAATGGAGAGTAAAAGAAGGGATTAGCGAGGAGAAAGAGTACTGACAAAAACTGTCACAGCTCATTTGTATACTAACCCAGATGAAAGGTTCAATTCTACATCTTTGGGGGGGGTATGAATTTCCAAAATAAAATTGCTGTGATAACAGGAAGCACTACAGGAATAGGTGAGGCCGTCGCAAAGCAATTACACATACATGGTGCTAAGGTCATTATTGTCGCCCGTTCGTCAGAGCAGGCTAAACAAAAAGCGAAACAATTATCTTCACAGGGTCAACAAGCGATGGGGATCGGATGTGATGTATCACAGCCCGAACAAGTACGACAAATGATCGATGAGGTTATCGAACGCTTCGGCAGACTTGATTATGCTGTAAATAATGCAGGCTTAACAGGTGATCATGGTAAAAACATAACAGAGCAAACAGTTGAGAACTGGGATAAGGTTATTGCCACCTCATTGAGCGGAGTTTTTTACTGCCTAAAATATGAAATACCTCAGATGATGAAGTTTGGTGGCTCAATAGTGAATTTATCTGCCGTAAATGGCCTGGTTGGCATTCCTGGATTAGCGCCTTACACCGTGGCTAAGCATGGTATAATTGGTTTAACCCAAACCGCAGCGCTAGAATTTGCATGTCAGGGAATTCGAGTAAATGCAGTCGCTCCTGGTTATGTCCAGACCCCGCGAATGAGTGCACTTCCTGAAAATATCGTACATAGCTTCGCCAATAGCCACCCTATGAAAAGGATGGCAAAAATGCAAGAAATAGCAGACTTCATCTTGTTTTTGCTATCAGACAAATCCGCATTCTGTACCGGAGGAGTTTATCCAATTGATGGTGGATATTTAGCCGAGTAAATTTCTCTAACGTTTTAAACTATAAGCATTACCTAACCAAAGCGGTAGGTTCAATAGGAGCGTTATAATATATTTAATGCTCCTATTATAGGGGTAATGATAACAGCACCTCCAGTTTGAACTAATATGAGAATAAATGATCGACTTTCCATTGGTTTAACTCACATTGAAAAACGGGCATCTTTGTCTGTAGATACAGATGAAATGCTTCCTTTTGCCACTCGTTGAGTAGCATAGTCTCTTCGGCGACAATCCATGCCTTTTCTCAGAGGGGCCATCGCCTGAAATGAGGTTTTGATTTCGAAATAAAACATTAGTGCATTTTGCTGATAAAACGTGGGGAAGATTCTGAAAGCTCCCGGCGAAGGTAACTCGTTGGGAGCTGTCTTTATTTATTGGGCCGACTGTAATAGGTCGAGTTCAGAACACCGGCAAACCCAGCCCTTGCTTCACTTCTCTTAATGTCTGCTGCGTGATCTCGTGCGCCTGTTCGCTGCCTTTTTTGAGCATTGCCATCAGCATGCCTTTATCCTGAATGTAGGTTGCCCGCAGCTCGCGCATTGGGGCGATGAGTTCCTGCAAGCACACCTCCAGCTCGTTTTTGCATGTCCGGTCACCCAGTCCACCCCGTTGGTAATGCGCTTTCATTTCCGCCACTTTTGCTTTATCCGGATGAAAAGCGTCGAGGTAAATGAATACCATATTGCCGTCGATTTGCCCCGGGTCGGATACTTTCAGATGATTGGGGTCGGTGTACATTGCACTGACCGCGTGATGAATGGTTTCTTCGCTGGCTGACAGGAGCAATGTGTTACCAAGCGATTTTGACATTTTGGCATTCCCGTCGATCCCTGGTAGGCGGCTGGTTTCACTCAGCAGCGCTTTGCAGTGCGATAAGACGGGGGCCGGTAACAGGCTATTCATCTTGTGCACGATTTCATTAGTCTGCTCAATCATTGGCAACTGATCGTCGCCGACGGGAATCACTTCGGCTTTGAAGGCCGTAATATCTGCCGCCTGACTGATGGGATAAACCAGAAAACCAACCGGTAACGAGCGGGCAAACCCTTTCTGCGCAATTTCGTTTTTAACCGTAGGATTACGCTCTACGCGAGCCACGGTGACGATATTCATATAAAGCGCGGTCAATTCCGCAAGGGCAGGCAGGGCCGATTGCAAACAAATAGTGGTCAGTGAAGGATCTATTCCTGCGGCAAGATAGTCGGCAAGTACCTCGGGAATATTGTCGCGGATCTTTTGCGGTGTGCTGCCGTTATCGGTTAGCCCTTGCAGGTCAGCCACCAATATAAACTGCTGATAATCATGTTGCAGCGCGGCGCGCTGGCGCAATGACCCCACATAATGGCCAAGATGCAGCGGGCCGGTGGGACGATCGCCAGTGAGGATGATGGTTTTATTGTTCATGTAAGACTCCTTAGTCATAAAACCGAAAGGGGTCTCTAAATGCAAATAACCGCCTTTCGGCGGTTATCTAAAAATGGGAAAAACACATTTTGACCGCCTTTAAGAAGGCAGCCACCACAGGTTGTAATTAAAAGCGGTGATATCGTGTTTTGTGTTCATTGAATTAACATATCACCGCCTGGCGTTGAGGTAAAGCCATGTTCAACTGGCCTCCAGCATGCCAAAGCTCACGATGCGCGAACGTCCCAGCTCTTTAGCGCGATACAGTGCCACGTCTGCAGCACGCAGCAGGTTGTCGCTCTGGGCGTGCTGCGGATAGCTGGCTACGCCAATAGAAACATCGACGTGACCAATTTCAGAGACGCCAAAGCGCAGCGACAGTTCGCGTACGCCGTTATAAATATCCGTCGCAAGGCGGTTGGCGGCCTGTTCATCCGTATTGGCCAGCAGCACCAGAAACTCCTCACCGCCATAGCGGAAGGCCATGCCGCTGTCGTGAACCACGCGCTGAATGGTGGCGGCGATACTTTTTATCACGCTGTCTCCCGCCTCGTGACCAAAGCGATCGTTAATATTTTTAAAATGGTCAATATCGATCATCAGGCAACTGATCGGCTCCTTGTTGCGTACGGCCTGGCTCATCTGAGTGCGTAAGGTATCTTCCAGATGATGACGGTTGCGTAGACCAGTTAGCGGATCGTAGAGCGCTTTCTCCAGCAGGGCGTCACGCAGACGCTGGTTGGCTAATGCGAGGCCGAGTGCTTCTGCCATTAGCTCCAGATACGCACGAGAGGGGGCGGAATCATCGCTAAGGTTCTGGAATGAGAGCAGACCGATGGCTTCTCCCTGGGCAATCAGTGGAACGCACAGGGTATGCTGCTGGCATGAGTCCGGCAGATGGTAGCAGGCGATATCGGGTTCACCTTGTACCGGAGGGTGGCTCTGGCCGCGGCGCACAGCCCAGCATTCGTCCGGGTGGAACGCATCCGCTTTACCCTGCGGTGAGAGCCATTGTGCAACGCAGCGCATTTGCCAGGGTTCCCGGTCCAGTATGTAAAGCCGCCCGGCAATACCTGGGGCAATATTCGGTGCAAACAGTTCCGCCACATTGATGACATCGGCAAAATTCTCGCAGCCCTGCAGACGCTGCGTCATACGTGCCAGCAGATCGCGGATTGCCCAGTCGGCATCTCGCTCCTTCTCCAGTCTCTGACGAGCCAGACCGTTCTCGCGGAATATCCGGATCGCCTGTGCCATGTCGCCTATTTCGTCTATCTGGTTAAAGCTGGGCGTCTCAACGGCATAATCCTGCGATGCGAGACGGTTTACGACATCGCTCAAACGCACGACGGGGCGCAGGACACGACGCTTTAAAATGAAACCGAGAACGAATAAAAACAGCAGCGCCGTCAGACCGACCATCACTTCAGAGGCCGTCCGCAGCATGCGGGATGACTGGGTTGCATCTTCAATCGTGTTGCGTACGCGGCTATCGAGTAACTGGCGGAAATGATCTATACGGTCCTGGGCTCGCTCCAGTTCCTGTTCATAGGCTTTTCCGTACAGCAGGGCGATGGCCTGCGACTCTTCTCCACGCGCGACGCTGGCAAGCGCCTCGGCCTGCTCATCCTGCAGAGCATCCACAATCCGCAGCCCTTCATGCAATAGCGCCAGCTCTTCATCCATTGCACCAAGGTCTTTGAGCTTCGACAGACGATGCTCAACGGCTTTCAGCGACGCTTCTTTCTGGCGGTAGGCGTTGAGCACCTCAGGATCTTTTGCAATAACATAGTCGCGCGCCAGGTCGGACAGCGACCAGGCATCGAGTTCGACTTCTTCGGTAAGTTGATCGAACTGATAACGCTGTTCTACCACCTGGCGTTCTGTGTTATCGGCGCTGGATGCCATCAGCATGACAACGCCTGAAGCGATGGTCAGACATACCGTCGCGCTATAGGCCCAGTTGGTGATTGTGGCTATTCGCACTGATTAGTTCCTTCTGCGACGATTAATGAATACGCATGATTGAAATTATAGGAAACGTATGATTTTGCGTGAAAATAAAAAAGGCGGTCCTTAAACCGCCTTCTGTTATCGTCCTGCAATCAAAAATCTGGAGGATTTTTTCCTTCTTCCATAAAGGCTTCGTCGATTCCTTCTACGTTACCTTCATGGTCACGCCCGGAAAACAGGTTCCAGCAGGTAATGAATAGTGCGGCAACCAGGGGGCCAATCACAAAGCCGTTAATACCGTAGATCTCCATGCCGCCGAGAGTGGTAATCAAAATCAGATAGTCCGGCATTTTGGTGTCTTTACCTACCAGCAGCGGGCGCAGGATATTGTCCACCAGCCCGACGATAATCACGAAGAAGCCAACGATAAACAGCCCTTGCCATAGCTGATGGGTGGCGAACAGAAATATTGCTGCTGGTACCCAGACGATCGCTGAACCGACGGCGGGCACGAGGGAGAGAAACGCCATCAACGCGCCCCACAGAACGCTACCATCGATATCTACAATCGCAAACGCGATGCCGCCAAGAATACCCTGAACCAAAGCGACGACCGCCGTGCCCTTGACGGTTGCCCGCGTCACGCCGACGAATTTTGCAAACAGGTGCTGTTTGGCAAAATCAGAAAGCGGTAATGAGTCCAGAATCTGGCGCACCAGGTACGGTCCGTCCTTCAGTAAGAAGAACAGTAGATACAGCATGATGCCAAAGCTAATAGCAAAGCCGAATGTTCCTTTACCAATCAGGAACGCGCTGCCGGCGAGGTATTGTCCACCCTGCAGCACGACATCGGACAGTTTTTTCTGGATCTGCGCGACATCATCCAGATTGTGTTCTGCCAGAAAACCTCTGGCCCAGTCAGGAAGATACGAAAGAACAGAAGCGACGACCTCCGGGAACTGCGTGTCATTCTGTTGCAGTTTGGTGTACACCACGTTCAGTTCAATGGCCAGCGATGACAGGATTACCATCAGCGGGATAAAGACAATCAGACAGATAATGACGATGGTAATCAACGATGCCAGTCCGTTGCGTTCGCCAAGCGCGCTGCGCAGTCTGTTTTTTACCGGGTTAAAGATAGTCGTTAATATCGCGGCCCACAAAATGGCGGAAAAGTAGGGGGACAGCACATCGAAGAATGCCCAGGTCACGAGGGCAAGTATGAAAATGAAGAAACCTTTAGTCAGTCCGTTAAATCGCATTAGTAAACCCTGTAATGAAAAGCAGTCCAGACTATAGAACCGTTCAGGGGATTTACCAACTTTAGCTGAAGATTGCCGCTTATTTTGGCTAATACGGTGACTTACTGAAGATAAAAACCAATGAATATCCACAGTGTTAATGTGATATTTGAATGACAGCAACCATTAGATTTTTAGTGCATCAAAGATGACGGTATCTATTTTTTCTGGAGTGGTGAAGGGGGCAAAACGCTTAAGCGGTTTTCCGTCGCGTCCGACCAAAAATTTAGTGAAGTTCCACTTGATCCTCCCACCCAGTATGCCGGGTAATTCATCTTTCAGGTAACGAAATACTGGGTGTGTAGCGGCACCGTTAACCTCCACTTTCTCAAACATTGGAAAACTCACGCCGTAGTTGACGTAGCAGGTCTGCGCGATTTCGTCGGCCCCACCGGGTTCCTGCTTACCAAACTGGTTGCAGGGGAAACCAAGCACCACCAGGCCCTGTGTGTTGTATTTCTTATACAGTGCTTCAAGGCCCGCATACTGTGGCGTAAAGCCACAATGGCTGGCGGTATTAACCACCAGTACCAGTTTGCCTGCATAGTCGGCCATTGAAATAAGCTGACCATTCAGGCTGGTGGCGGTAAGTTGATGAAAAGTACTCATTTTTTAAACCTCAGGTCAGGGTGAGTTTAGCATCGACATTGCCATTCAGCGCGTTACGGGCAGTTGAAGCCTGATAGAAAATCTTCATGGCATCGTTTTTCTGTTGTTTATTGGCACAACTTGACCATTTCTGATTTCCTCATTGACACAAGGTTGAGGTTTACCAAACAGATATCCTTGGGCGAAATCGCAGCCCAGCGCCTGAAGGCTTTTTAGTTGTTCCTGAGTTTCAACACCTTCAGCAACAGCCTTCATATTGAGTGATTTCGCCATGCCCGTGATCAGTTTGATGATATTAAGCGCATCTTCATGTGTGGATATTGAATGCACAAAAGATTTGTCTATTTTAATTTTATCGAAGGCAAGCTTGCTCAGGCGCGAAAGAGAAGAATATCCGGTACCAAAATCATCGATGGAGATTTTTACGCCCAGGGCTCTGAGTTTATTAAGCGTATTCATCGGTGTCGTACTCTCAGTGAAGAGAGAGGACTCTGTTACTTCCAGTTCAAGACGATCGGCTGGGAGTCCAGTTTCTTTCAGAATAGACAGTACGATACCGACAAAGGCTTTGCTGCTTAGCTGGACAGGAGAGACATTTACTGAAATTTTAGCAGGAACCGCCCAACAAGCCGCTTCCCTGCAGGCAATTTCAAGCACTGCTTTCCCCATCTCATTAATCATTCCGGTTTTTTCAGCAACAGGAATAAAGCTATCCGGCGACAGGAGGCCCTTCAGAGGATGGAGCCAACGAATTAGGGCTTCATAGCTATAAATTTCCTGGCTGAAGGAGTCAACAATGGGCTGGTAATAAACCACGAATTCTTTGTTCACTATTGCCAATGCCATATCATGCTCAAGCGTTCTGCTTTCTTGTAGCTTTTCTAACATTCGTTGTCGGAAGACTTTTATCTTACCTGAGCCTTCACCTTTGGCTTCATAAAGGGCCAGATCGGCAAATTTATAAAGATAGTCGGAACGACGTTCAGTGTCTGAGATAACAATGCCAACACAGGTGGTTATGTTGATAATCGTGTTATAAATAGTGTAGGGCTGGCTGATAAATTCACATATTTTCTGGGCCCGCGAAACGGCGTGGCTTTCTGTCAGGCCACTTGAGAGAAACGCAAATTCATCTCCACCCAGGCGATACAGCGTATCCGAAGTAAGGCTCATTGAAACCAGTCGGTCTGATATCTGGCGTAGCAACATATCACCGGCATCATGACCATACGTATCATTTACCTCTTTGAATCGATCTAAATCAAACAACATCACAGTCACAGAATCGTGATTTTTTTCTGCTATCTCAATTGTTTTATTTAAATCGCTCCAGAATAGTTGACGATTATTCATCTCGGTAAGAGAGTCATGGTAGACGTCATATTCCAGTTTAGCATTCTGGATTTGCAGCTTTTCTTTAGATTTCTGCAGTTCTTCGGCAAGACTCTTGACCTGCAGGTACGCCCGCAGAATATTTCTGTTTTGATAGAAAATGAGCACGCCCAGGATCGCACTCAGTATTATCAGCAGCACCGAGGTTGCTGAGTAAATATAGTACAGCGTTTGAATTTTTTGGTTGGCGTTATTGATCGAGTTAACATCTTTGTTTAACGCACCAGATGAAAGACGACCCAGTGGCGCATCCAGAGTATGCATTTTTTTCAGATAAGCCTGGAGTGCTGAACGGTTCATTTTCTCTAGATTAACATCCAGAAAACTAAGAGTGTTTTCAAGTTTTACCGCCAGCTCACGGTGGGCTATATTGCTTTCTATGTAGCGCCCCAGGTCACCTTCTTTTATTAAATCACTCTGGCTGAGCATAATGTCGAGGCGCATGCGTACATCATCGAGATTCATCGTGTCATCGATAGTGTAAAGACCCAGCAATGACTCGAATCGGTAATATTGTGATACCAGCTGAGCAGCAGACCAGGAATCGGTGTAGTGAGTCAGTTTCTGTAACTCTTGTTGCCGTTCATGCACGAGGAAAGAGATATATCCGGTAGATATAAAAAGAAAAAAGATGATGCCAGCCAGTATTCTGTTCATGATGTTCCTCTGAACGTTTACTCAATATCCATACTACTGACCTGCCATGCAGACCTTGAATAATAAATCTGATTATTCAGTTCCGGCATGCTGTCATAGGGGTACACAATGAATAAAGGACCTTTATCACGGATGCGCATATATTTTCCGTTGATTTTTAACGCAAGGATGGCATTGTATTTTTTGAAATCACTGAGAGGGATTACGGTGGTGTAGTCATTGAGCGCAGTGACCTTTACAACCGAGCCGCTCGCGCCGACGTAATCCATGAGCTTTTGTAGTGGAATACCCGTAAAAGTAGTGCGTCCATTATACCAGGGGGAGGTGGTCTGGAAACTGACCATGCCCAGCTTCTCAAGGCTGGCGGTATCAAAAACGGCTTTCCCGTCTGCATTTGTATTTTCAATATTACCGGACAGCGTTAAAAGAACTGTACCGGAAGGCTGGGGAAGTTCACCTGCCCAGAGCTGGGTGGTGAGCACAAAGCTTACTAACATGACGATTAACCGCATTCTTACCTCACCAATCAGCCGGATGTAAAAGAATTATAATTTAGATATCACTCTATTTATATATATTGCATAGGTATTATTGATGCAATAAATTCAGCTTTATTTTTATTCACCTAAATCAATGGGTTAGATTTTGTTTGTTTTATTATGATGTTTAATCAATGCTGATGGAGTTATTAGAGGAAAACGTAATCTCACTATGTATGTACAAAAATAAATCATTTATTGACCCAGTGCCAATAAATACCTACGAAAATAAAGGTTTATTTTTTTCCCTGCGGCGGGCGTTGTTTACTGGTTGATGGCTATATCGGATACGAAGCGGGCCAAAGTATAGCGGGAGCGCTTCGTGTCGGTAATCAAGAACAGACTTTTTATACTGCGGCTGGTGCGGTTCAACAGAACCCGTTTATTCACCCGCCTGAACTGACTGGCGGGCATACAGGTAGGCGGTGGCCCTCGATACGCCCAGATGCTGCGCCACCGTATCCATAGATTTGCGTACGTTGAGCAAACCGTCCTGGCGTAATTGTTGAATCAGCAGCTTACGGTCTTGAGGTTTAAGGGCTCGGGCCGTCGTAGCGCGTTTAGCGGCAAAGTCATCAATACGCTGGCGGATGACTTCGTTACTGCCGGGATCGATATGTTCCTTAATGGGGGAGTTTTCGGTTTCAGTAAAACGCGCAAGAGCACTCTGCATACCACGAAACAGTGTCATATCTACATTCAGACAGAGAGCTGCTACGTATCTGCCTTCTTCGTCCTTGATGCCAATTGAGGTACTTTTCACCGGGCGACCATCGGCAAACTGATTACTGTAGTTCGCAATGATGCTGGGAAAGTCAGGCGATGCGATTCTCGCCAGGCCAAGCTCGGTTGCTGGCTGGCCGGGTTGACGTCCGGACAGATTATTATGGATGGATAAAATGGCATGTTCAGGATTTTTGAGGTCATGAACCACCACTTCGCAAAACGGAGAGAAGGTCTCACTCAATCCCCTGGCGATAGTATCAATTTGGCTGAGAAGCGAGTTATTGTCGGTTTTTGGCATGCCAGTCTCCTGCGGTGATGCCTGTTGCCATGATTGCGAGCAGTTTACAGTGACCTGGGATCGTTTTTCCAGACGGCAATGTACAGACAGTAACATTAGGGTATCTGCATCACAGATACCCTGTTTATCATCCGGCCAGAAATTCACTGTAGCGGCTGATATCCACGTTTCCGCCGCTGATGATAATGCCGACTTTTTTGCCGCGAAGTTCAGCTTTGCGCGCTCTGGCGGCAGCAAAACCCAGACACCCGGTCGGTTCTACGACGATTTTCATGCGTTCAGCGATAAATTTCATTGAGGTGATTAATTCAGCGTCTGAAACCGTCAGAATATCGTTCACGTTTTGCTGGATAATCTGAAACGTATAGTTCCCGAGATGTTGGGTCTGAGCACCGTCAGCAATGGTTTTGGGCGTATCGATATGAACAATTTTTCCGCTACGAAACGACTGTTGACCATCGTTACCCGCCTCAGGTTCAACACCATAGACGATGCAGTCAGGAGACAGATGTCTGGCCGCCAGAGCGGATCCTGAGAGCAGGCCGCCACCGCCCAGACAAACGAAAAGGGCGTCTAACTGACCCACTTCTTCAATCAGCTCTTTTGTGGCGGTGCCCTGGCCTGCAATCACGTGCGGATGGTCGTAAGGGGGGATCAGCGTTAATCCCTGTTTCTCTGCCAGGTCCCGACCAATTTTTTCACGATCTTCAGTATAGCGATCGTAAGTTACCACCTTTCCGCCATAGCCTTTTGTTGCTGCAACTTTAGCTACCGGAGCATCATGCGGCATGATAATTGTTGCTGGAATCCCCAATAATTTTGCCGACAGTGCAATGGCCTGCGCATGGTTACCGGAAGAAAACGTCACGACGCCCGCAGCACGTTGTTGTGGTGTGAACTGGCGTAGCGCATTCATAGCGCCGCGAAATTTGAAGGCACCCATTCTCTGGAAGTTTTCGCACTTAAAGAAGACTTCCGCGCCAAATTCTTCATTAACCGTTCGGGATGTCATCACCGGCGTTTTGTTAGCATAATCTGCGATGCGCTCTGCCGCAGCGGCAACATCGTTATAATCAGGCAGTGTCATTTCAGTCATTGTTGTTCACCTGTATGTTGTTAAATGTCACGCTTGCGGGGCCAGCGCCATAGCTTCAACTTCCAGCGCAAAACCATAATGAAGTTCCGCAACACCGGCTACTGCACGGGATGGACGGAAATCGCCGATCCACTCCCCATAGATTTTGTTAAACGTCGGCCACTGATTCATATCCGTCACATATACGCGAACTGACACCAGATGCTGGCGGGAAACTCCAGCACCTGCCAGACAAGCATCAATATTCTGTAGCACCAGCCGGGTTTGATCTTCAAAAGAGGCATCCGCTTTTTTCTCACCGTCGAAAGTGACCGGCAATTGCCCGGAAATGAAGACGAAACCGCCAGCCGTTGTACTGTGCGAGTAATGACCTGCTGGCGGGAAGCTTCCAGCAGATGAGTTCAGTGTAATGTCCGCGGACATAATAAACCTCCAGTAGCTGATGATTCATTTTGTATAAAATAATACGATTTGTATTATTTTATACGCCTTTATGCCACATTCGGCTAGAGATAATTTTCGCGGGTGATGATTTTGTGAACTATTGCAAATGTGGCTAACGTAAATAGCTAACCTGGGTAGGAACGAAGAGGGGAAGGCAGGAGAGTGAAGAAACGCCCCGGGCGGGGCGTCTAAGGCAAAATACTAGCCGATGTGACCGTGGTTAATTTTAGTTAACGGTTCATTGATATCGAAGATTTTGAACGTCACGTCTTCCACACCCAGATGCTTCAGACGGGCGGTATGCTTTTTGATATAGGCCTGAGCGGTGTCTTCGTCCCGGAACAGGTAGATGCCACCCGCTTCGTGATTTGCTTCGTTCTCGGTCCAGATTTTCCAGATGAACCCCGGCTCCTGGTTGATTGATTCGGCCAGTTCAACGAGCTGACTCGACATCTCAGCCCCAAACGGACCATGAAAATCAAAGTGTATCTGCACGAGTTTGTTCGACATAAATCCTCCATGGATTGGTTATTTCGGGTAAGGCTGCTAGCGCAGCAGCACTTTACCGGTCAGATAAGTTATTGCCTGTCCACTGATATAAACACGCGTTCCTGCTAACTGACAGCGTAAATCCCCGCCGCGCTCAGAGACCTGGCGCGCCAGCATCTGTGTTTTATTCAGTTTTGCAGCCCAGTAAGGGATCAGCATGCTATGTGCCGAGCCTGTGACCGGGTCTTCAGCGACGGCTTCACCCGGGCAGAAGAAACGGCTGACAAAATCGTATTCCCCGTCACCCGGCGCGGTGATGCACACCATTTTCCCCAGCGGAAGCATGGCGTGGATGTTTGGGCGAACAGCCTCAACCTGCTGTTGATTTTCCAACACCACCATGTAATCGCGTGCCACGCGCATCTCCTTGTATTCGGTGATGCCTAATGTTTCCAGCAGTAAAGCGGGCGGCATGGCAGATTCGCTTTGCCAGGCTGGAAAATCGAGCGTCAGCCATTCACCGCTGCGCGTGACCGTCAGCGGTCCCACAAAGCGGGTAGCAAAATGGATTTTTGTATCCGGGTAATCCAGATGTTCAAAGATGACATGCGCGGCGGCAAGCGTGGCATGCCCACACAGATTGATTTCACCCTGAGTGGTAAACCAACGCAGCTCAAAACCATTCTCATTGGCGACAAAAAAAGCGGTTTCTGACTGGTTATGCTGCTGCGCCATCTTTAATAATGTTTCATCGGGCAACCAGTCCGTGAGCGGACAGACTGCTGCGGCATTACCGCCAAACGTCGTGGTGGTAAAGGCATCCACCATGTAAAAATCGATTTGTTGCACAGAATAACCCTCTCATCGCACTCAGGATAAATCACACTCTACCATGCCAGCCATTGGGTCAGCGCTCCGATTCGCCACTGCGGTGAAAATTCGTTATCATCCGTCCCCACACCTCATTCTGGCCGCCTGATGTCTACGATCCTCGATACCTTTATTGCCCCGCCTTGTCATGACGAGATAGAGACCCTCTATCGGGACGAGCATCTGGTGCTAATCAATAAACCCAGCGGGTTACTTAGCTTGTCGGGCAAAAATCCGCAGAATCTCGATTCGGTACATCATCGGCTGGTACAGATTTACCCTGGCTGCACGCTGGTACATCGGCTTGATTTCGGCACTTCTGGACTGATGGTGGTCGCCCGTAACAAGGCTATCAACGCTGCACTTTGCCAGCAGTTCAGCCAGCGTACGGTCACTAAGGTGTACAGCGCACTGTTATGCGGGCATCTGGAAAACGACGAAGGAGTTATCGATGCAGCGATTGCCAAAGACCCAGCGCTGTTTCCATTAATGTCAATTTGTGCTCTCAACGGCAAACCCGCACGCTCGCGCTATCAGGTTGTCGAGCGCTTTTATCATCGTCAGGAAAAGGGGGCGTTGCTCCCCTTGACGCGGGTACAACTGATGCCTGAAACCGGGCGGACCCACCAACTGCGGATCCACTGTCAGCTGTTGGGACATCCGATTTTAGGCTGTGATTTGTATGGCGGGCGTCTGCTGCCTGGCACTGAAAGGGTGCCGCGACTGATGCTGCATGCCAGTGAACTGCATTTCAGGCATCCCATTAGTGAAGCGTGGATGAACGCCCAAAACGCCAGTCCGTTCTGAGGATGTAAAAAAAGCCGCCAGACGGCGGCTATTTAGGCATTATCGTGCAGCTCGTTGCAATATAACCGCTGACGGCTGGCGTTGCAGAAAGCGCATCCGCAGCATCATCAGCACCGCCGCAGAGGTCAGGCCGATAATAAAGCCCATCCAGAATCCTGCTGGCCCCATTCGGTCAACTACCAGATCGGTCAGCGCCAGAATATAACCGCTCGGCAGACCCAGCACCCAGTAGGCTGTAAAGGTTATAAAGAAAATGGAACGCGTATCTTTATAACCACGCAGGATCCCGCTGCCAATAACCTGGATAGAGTCCGATATTTGATACACCGCGGCCAGTAACATGAGCTGCGCGGCCAGGGCGACAACTTCCGGATTATTGTTGTAGAGCAGGGCAATATGCTCGCGGAATGTCACGGTGAAAAGCGCCGTTACGACCGCCATGCAGACACCGACACCCAGGCCCGTTCTGGCTGCAGTTTGTGCATCCAGCGTGGAGCCCTGGCCCAGACGATAACCGACACGAATGGTGACGGCAGCAGCCAGAGACATCGGCAGGACGAACATTAACGAACTGAAGTTCAGTGCTATCTGGTGTCCGGCCACGTCGATAATCCCCAGCGGGGATACCAGCAGAGCGACCACTGCAAACAGCGTTACCTCGAAAAATAACGCCAGCGCGATAGGTAAACCCAGTTGCACCAGACGCTTCATTACTGCGGTGTCAGGTTTCTGGAAACCACGCTCATTACGGATATCGCGCATCGAGCGCGCACGTTTGATGTAAGAGAGCATGGCGATAAACATCACCCAGTAAACAGCCGCCGTAGCCACGCCGCAGCCTACGCCACCCAGTTCCGGCATGCCTAAATGTCCATAAATGAAAACGTAGTTAACCGGAATGTTCACCAGCAGGCCGAGAAAACCCATCACCATCGCTGGTTTAGTTTTGGCTAATCCTTCGCACTGGTTACGGGCTACCTGGAAGAACAAATACCCCGGTGCGCCCCACAGCAAGGCACGCAGGTAGCCAACGGCTTTATCCGCCAGCGCCGGGTCAATGTTATGCATGGAGCGAATAATGTACCCTGCGTTCCATAGCACAACCATAATCAGCACGGAGACGCTGCCCGCCAGCCAGAATCCCTGACGTATTTGATGGGCGATTCGATCCCGGCGTCCGGAACCATTGAGTTGCGCAATGACCGGCGTCAAAGCCAGCAGTAGTCCATGACCAAACAGAATGGCAGGTAACCAGATAGAGGTACCAATGGCGACTGCCGCCATATCAGTAGCGCTGTATCCGCCCGCCATGACGGTATCAACGAATCCCATTGCGGTTTGAGCGATTTGCGCAAGAATCACCGGTATTGCCAGAGCTAATAACTGACGCGCTTCACTTACATACTTTTGCACGTGTACACCACTATATTGTTGTTATTTGAGAGACTAAAAAAGCCGCCTTATATGGCAGCAAGGAGAAAAAGCAGGGGAAATTTCAGTCTATTGTAGCGAGGAATACGTAATTCTCCAGTGAAAAAACAGGCGCTGATGGCGCATTGCTGGCAACCTGAATTTCCACCTGCTATTGTGCTGTGCAGAGATGTCTTAATTGAGTTCAGGAGTAGGAAGTATGTTTACGGGTATTGTGCAGGGCACCGCAAAATTGGTGTCCATTGATGAAAAACCAAATTTTCGTACGCATGTTGTGGAGTTGCCTGAATATATGCTGGATGCGCTGGAGACCGGCGCATCGGTTGCCCACAATGGGTGCTGCCTGACGGTCACCGAAATTAACGGTAACCAGATAAGCTTTGACCTGATGAAAGAAACGCTGCGTATCACCAATCTGGGCGAACTGAAGGTCGGTGATTTGGTTAACGTTGAGCGTGCGGCAAAATTCAGTGATGAGATTGGCGGACATTTAATGTCGGGCCATATTATGACCACTGCCGAAGTGTCGAAAATTCTGACCTCGGAGAATAACCGCCAGGTGTGGTTTAAAGTCCAGGACCCGTCGCTGATGAAATATATCCTGTACAAAGGATTTATTGGTATTGACGGTATCAGTCTGACGGTCGGTGAAGTGACGCCGACGCGTTTCTGTGTGCACTTGATCCCGGAAACGCTGGAGCGTACGACGCTTGGCAAGAAAAAGTTGGGCGCAAGGGTTAATATCGAAATCGATCCCCAAACGCAGGCGGTGGTTGATACTGTTGAGCGTGTGCTGGCGGCGCGTGAAAGCGCCATCAGCAACATAACGGGAGAAGCGGGAGCCTAAGCCTGAGAGTTAAGCCCTCGTTGATACGGGGGCGATAACGATTAACGGGGAACGCGCAGGCCGTGTTCAACGCCGCGAGAAAAAACCACCTGCCATAACTGAATATCGCGAGCTCGAAACGCTCCGGCACAGGCGTTCAGATAATAGCTGAACATCCGTTTGAAACGTTCGGTATAGTTATCGGCGATTTCAGGCCAGGAGTTAATGAAACGTTCGTGCCAGGCCATCAGCGTCGTGTCGTAATCCGCGCCAAAATTATGCCAGTCTTCCATTACAAAATGTGGCTCGCTGGCGTTGGCAATCTGGCGAACTGATGGTAAACAGCCGTTCGGGAAGATATATTTATTGATCCACGGATCAACGTTATTGTCGGTCTTTTTGGAGCCGATGCTATGCAGTAAAAAGAGACCATCCGGTTTTAAATTGCGATCGACCACGTCAAAATAGGTGGCGTAGTTTTTCGGCCCTACATGCTCAAACATGCCGACGGAAACAATACGATCGAATTTGTCATTCAGGTCACGATAATCCTGCAGCAAAATTGTGACATCAAGCCCCGCACACCGTGACTGCGCCATTTTCTGCTGTTCTGCCGAAATGGTTACACCCACCACGCTGACGCCATATTCTGATGCCATAAACTGGGATAAGCCGCCCCAGCCGCAGCCTATATCGAGCACCCGCATCCCTGGCTTCAACTGCAGCTTTTCAGCAATCATTTTTAGCTTCGCCTGCTGGGCAGATTCCAGGGTATCGGCATCTTTCCAGTAGGCGCAGGAATACTGCATATAGGGGTCCAGCATGCGAGTAAAGAGATCGTTGCCTAAATCGTAATGTTCTTTGCCGACAACCCATGCACGCTTTTTGGTCTGCAAATTGAACAAGCGAGCAGCGGCAATTCGTAACGTATCTTTGAAGTGGCGGGGGAGTTGGTTTTCAAGACCGGCGCGTAGGACTTTACTAAAAAACATGTCCAGCCGGTCGCATTCCCACCAGCCATCCATATAACTTTCACCCAACCCTAACGATCCTTCCTGCAATACACGTTTGAAAAAATCGGGGTTCTTTACGCGAATATCCGCCGGTGCCGGGCCATTAATGGTAATGCCTGCACGGCTCAATAATTCATTGGTGATGCGGTACCAGTCATCATCCGGTACTCTGACGTCTTCTATACACGATGAACTCATAGCTTCTCCATCACTGGTCGGTGATCAGAACCTTAAAACAGCGTAGACGCTTTTTTGGGCTTTGTGAGAAATTTCACGGAATTAATCCGTGAATCTATAATCCGACGTAGAACAGAGGAAGGGAGGAACCCTTGCCGAAAAGACCATCCGTGGGAATACGGGAACATTCTTGTTCCCGCTAACACATAAAAATTATCGTTTTTTTAACATCCGGAAATCAGTATAGGCCTGAACTTTTGACGATTCAACCGATAATTCTTAGCGGGCTAATTAATTGCCCGCGACAATTATTAGTGAGACTCTCCATGGGCAATTTGCGCGCGGTCATCTGTTTGCGGGGCGTCAGTTTTCTGCGATTGCATTTTGTAACCTACAGCAGCCAGCAATACCGTGGTCAGCATAACGCTGGTAGTGGTGAGCAGCGGGGTAGCAATCAACCAGGAAACGACAAGGCTTGCCAGGAAGCATAAACCCAGTTGCAGCGTATTCTGCAATGCGGCAGCGCGTCCAGTGGCCTGTGGGAAAGGGCGTAATGCCTGCGCGACAACGATAGGGTAGATTGCGCCGTTCGCAATCGCCATAACGCAGAATGGGATCAGGATTTCAGCCAATGCGACATGATGAATAAAGCCGGTCGCCCAGGTGCCTACAACGCTGAAGGCATACAGAATGAGTAACCAGGGCAGCAGCTGACGACCCTGCCATTTTTGCAGCGCAGCACGACAGCCGTAACCACCGATTAAAAAGGCGATAGTTTGCGGAACATAGCTCAGACCAATTACCGCTGGGCTATAACCCATTTCGCTAAGGATGAACGGGGAACCCGTCAGCCATGCAAAAAAGCTCGCGGAACAGGCGGCATAAATCAGCACGTTTCCACGGTAAGTTTTCGAGCGCAGCAAGGTGGTGAAAGTCAGTTTATCCTGGCTGTCATCGCGTGCTTTAGCTGAAGGCTTTAAACGCAGCGCCGGAAGCATCAGAATCAGAGTAATGGCGAACAGGGTGGCAAAAATGGCCTGCCAGGAAAAATGTACCAGGATCCAACTACCTAATAACGGGGCGAGGGCAGGTGATAACCCGACCAGCGGCATAATGGTGGCAAAGATGCGGTTTACTTTTTGTGAAGGATAATAGTCGGTAACCAGCGCTTGCCAGATAACCGATGCTGCACAGACGCCAACGGCCTGAACAAATCGCAGTACCAGCAGGCCTGTGGCGTTTTCAACCCACAGCATGCCCAGACTGCCCAGTGCGAAGATAGATAAACCCAGCAGCAAAATAGGCTTGCGACCATAGTGGTCAGAGAGCGGTCCCCACAGCAGTTGTGCGACGGCAAAACCGGCTAAGAACAAGCTCAGGCTAGCGCTGACGGCAGATGCAGGCGTTTGCAGATCGGACTGAATTGCGGCGAAGGCGGGCAGATACATATCTGTTGCCAGAAAGCCGAGCACGCTAAGGCCCGCTAGCCAGACTAAAAACCCTTTCCCAGGTTGCATCATTATTTCTCTTTTTTTAGCAATAGAACAATGCCGCTGAGTGTAGTGAGTGTAATTCTCGCTGTGAAACGCTAATATTTGCTTACTGATTTCAAAATTTTTGCAGGCAGAATATGTGGTCGGAATATTCACTTGAAGTGGTTGATGCGGTTGCGCGTAACGGTAGCTTTAGTTCAGCCGCACAGGAGCTACACCGTGTACCTTCGGCGGTAAGCTACACTGTGCGCCAACTGGAAGAGTGGCTGGCGGTACCACTTTTTGAGCGACGCCATCGGGATGTGGAATTAACTCCTGCCGGGGCATGGTTTTTAAAAGAAGGTCGCTCTGTTATCAAAAAAATGCAGATCACGCGCCAGCAATGTCAGCAAATTGCCAACGGCTGGCGCGGACAGCTGGCGATCGCAGTCGATAACATTGTCCGCCCGGATCGTACCCGACAGATGATCGTGGATTTCTACCGTCACTTTGATGATGTGGAGTTGTTAGTTTTTCAGGAAGTGTTTAACGGCGTATGGGACGCGCTGTCCGATGGACGCGTGGAGCTGGCCATCGGCGCCACACAGGCGATTCCGGTAGGGGGGCGCTATACCTTCCGCGATATGGGAATGCTGAGCTGGAGCTGCGTGGTAGCCAGCCATCATCCACTGGCATCAATGCCCGGACCGCTAAGTGATGATACGTTGCGCAACTGGCCGTCACTGGTGCGCGAAGATACCTCCCGTACACTGCCAAAGCGTATTACCTGGCTGCTGGATAACCAAAAGCGCGTCGTGGTGCCTGACTGGGAATCATCCGCTACCTGCTTATCAGCAGGGCTGTGTGTTGGCATGGTACCGACGCATTTTGCCAAGCCGTGGATCGATAGCGGCAAGTGGGTTGCGCTGCAACTGGAGAACCCCTTTCCTGATGCTGCATGCTGTCTGACATGGCAGCAGAACGATACGTCACCGGCATTGAGTTGGCTGCTGGACTATTTAGGGGATAGTGAAACGTTGAACAAGGAATGGCTGCGGGAGCCAGATGAGACTCCCGCACAACAGGCTTAACGGCGGTAATCTCGGAACGGACCGTCGGCAACGGAGCGACGCTCAACCAGACGTGGATGCACCTCGATAGACTGTGACTCTTCACGTTTATTCACGATACGGTCTAACAGCATGTTGAAGGCCGTTTCACCTAGTGAATCCTTCGGCTGGTGAATAGTCGTTAAGGCCGGCGTGAAGAAGCGGGCGTTGCGCACGTTGTCGTAGCCGATGAGTGAGACATCCTGTGGTACGCGCAGACCCATTTCGTCAGCGGCGCACAGCGCACCCATCGCCATAATATCGCCACCGCAGAAGACAGCGGTTGGACGATGCGATTGCGACAGAATTTGCTGCATGGCGCGATAGCCGGACTCAGGCTCGAAATCGCCCTGGACAATCCAGTTATCAGGCACTTTAATCAGCGCTTCTTCCATCGCTTTCATAAAGCCCGCCAGACGCCCGGCCCCGGTATTACGTTCCATTGGACCTGGGATCACGCCAATTTCACGATGACCGCGTTCTACCAGATACCGACCCGCCATGTAACCGCCTTCGAAGGCGTTATCAATGACCGTATCGGTAAAGTCGGCTTTAGCTTCGCCCCAGTCCATGACGACCATCGGAATATGGCGATACTCTTCGAGCATCGAAAGCAGCGACTCCGGATACTCAGAACACATCACCAGCAGACCATCAACGCGCTTTTGCGCCATCATCGACAGATAGGCCTGCTGCTTTTCGAGACTGTTCCATGCGTTACCTAGAATCAGCGTATAGCCTTTCTGGAAACAGTTTTTCTCCACGGCTTCGATAATTTCTGCGAAATAGGCCGCTTCGCTGCTGGTCGCCAGCAAGCCAATAGACTTGGTGTGATTCACCTTCAGGCTGCGGGCAACTGCGCTCGGAGAATAGTGCAGTTCTTTGATCGCTGCCCAGACAGCATTACGCGTTTCTTCCGCGACAAAGCGCGTCTTGTTAATTACGTGTGATACGGTTGTAGTGGAAACGTTTGCTCGCTTCGCTACATCTTTAATTGTTGCCATTACATCTCACTCCAGACCATATCCTAAGCTCCTGAGAATACTCCAGGTAAACGTTTGCCTTTACACACCCTTAGCGCAACGTAAGGGTTGCGGCACGCCGGGAAAACGACACGGAACGTCAGGAAGGGGTCAATGGCCGGTACGCTAATCAAGTAAGCGTGGAATTTTGTCTGATCTTAACGAAAAGGGGAAGAGTTAAAAGCAGTTATCAATATAAATCGTGAGAGATTTTTGCTTTCAAGTGTGTAAAAATGCGCAATATCACTTTTTGTGTGGGAATAAAAAGGAGAAAACTTGATGAGCACCGATCTGAAATTTTCGTTAGTGACTACCATTATTGTTCTGGGTTTGATCGTTGCGGGTGGCCTGACCGCAGCGCTGCATTGATTTCCCCGAGGGAGTTAGCTCTCCCTCACTCTTTCCGCTCGTCTATCTCTTCTATTGTTTGCGAATAAGCAAAAGTCTTTTGCAATTTTGTTAACTTTATTAATTTTGCGATCAATGTCATGCTTTTGACTCTTATTTTATGTCGCGCCACGGCTCGACGTTACGGAGTCGCAATATGAAACTCAATTATCCTTTACTGGCGCTGGCGATCGGAGCGTTTGGCATAGGCACCACCGAATTTTCGCCAATGGGATTATTGCCCGTCATAGCCAAAGGTGTGGATGTCTCGATTCCGGCGGCCGGCATGCTGATCAGCGCCTATGCGGTAGGTGTGATGGTAGGTGCACCGCTGATGACATTGCTGCTGTCTCATCGCGCGCGACGTAATGCTTTGATATTCCTGATGGCGATCTTCACGCTGGGTAATGTGCTTTCGGCTATCTCGCCGGATTACACCACGCTAATGCTATCGCGTATTTTGACCAGTCTTAACCATGGGGCCTTTTTTGGTCTCGGTTCAGTGGTTGCTGCCAGTGTTGTACCCAAACATAAGCAGGCCAGCGCCGTAGCAACGATGTTTATGGGGTTAACCATCGCCAATATTGGCGGCGTTCCGGCGGCGACATGGCTTGGTGAAACCATCGGTTGGCGCATGTCATTTATGGCCACTGCGGGTCTGGGCGTCATTGCTATGGTCAGCCTGTTCTTCTCCTTACCCAAGGGTGGAGCCGGAGAGCGCCCGGATGTTCGCAGCGAACTGGCGGTACTTATGCGCCCACAGGTGTTGTCGGCGTTACTGACTACCGTACTGGGTGCTGGGGCGATGTTCACGCTTTATACCTACATCTCGCCGGTTCTGCATACTATCACTCATGCCACTCCGGCATTTGTTACCGGGATGCTGGTGTTGATAGGCATTGGTTTCTCGATCGGTAACTACTTTGGTGGCAAGTTTGCTGACCGTTCAGTCAACGGTACGTTGAAAGGCTTTTTACTGCTGCTGATGGTTATTATGCTGGCCATTCCTTTCCTTGCGAGTAATGAGCTGGGGGCGGCGATCAGTATGGTGGTCTGGGGCGCGGCGACGTTCGCGGTCGTTCCACCGTTGCAGATGCGTGTGATGCGCGTTGCCAGTGAAGCACCTGGATTATCATCGTCAGTCAATATTGGCGCGTTTAATCTGGGGAACGCTCTGGGTGCAGCGGCCGGTGGGGCGGTGATATCAGGCGGCCTGGGCTACAGTTTTGTGCCAGTGATGGGGGCGATTGTGGCGGGTCTTGCGCTGCTGCTGGTGTTTATTTCCGCAAGAAGACAGCCAGAAGAGGCTTTCACGACCACGAATTAATGCAAAAACGCAGAAGGAAGCCCTTCTGCGTTATCTTTTTTATGCTGCGAAGTTCTTCGCAACAAATTCCCAGTTCACCAGCGCCCAGAAATGTTCCAGGTAGCCAGGACGGGCATTGCGATAGTCGATGTAGTAGGCGTGTTCCCATACGTCAACGGTCATCAGCGGCGTCGCGTCGGTGGTCAGCGGAGTACCTGCGTTGGAGGTGGAGACGATAGCCAGTTTGCCATCAGTTCCTTTAACCAGCCAGGTCCAGCCAGAACCGAAGTTTTTGATAGCGGCATCGGTGAACTGCGCTTTGAAATCTGCAAAGCTGCCAAAGGAGGCGGCAATTGCATCGGCCAGTTTACCGGTTGGTTCGCCACCTGCGTTTGGTGCCAGGCAGTTCCAGTAGAACGTGTGGTTCCATACTTGTGCTGCGTTATTGAATACACCGCCTTCAGAGCTACGAACGATCTCTTCCAGTGATTTGCCTTCAAACGCCGTGCCTTTAATCAGATTGTTCAGATTGGTCACGTAGGTTTGATGGTGTTTGCCATAGTGATATTCCAGCGTTTCGGCAGAAATGTGCGGTGCCAGAGCATCTTTGGCATACGGTAATGCAGGTAATTCAAACGACATTGCTTCTCTCCTTATTATTTATATTGAGTACACACAATAGCCTCATTGTGAGTAAGGATAGGGTAGCAAATTGAAAGGTTATGCAAAAGAAGAACTTACCCTACAGCATGTTCTGTAGGGTAAGTTTTTAGCGAATTGTTTTTGGCGTCATTACCCGACGAGCGCCCACATAGTGGCGCTGCCAGTAATCTTCGCTCAGAGAGGTGATTTGAATTTCCTGCCCGCTACGCGGTGACTGAATAAACTTACCGTTTCCGACGTAGACGCCGACGTGATCGGCTGTTCCGCGACCCTGGGTACGAAAGAAGACCAGATCGCCATTTTTCAGTTCGCCACGTTCAATCGGTGCTGCATCACGCAGATGATACATTTCGTTCGCGGTACGCGGAATGCGGAACTTCACCAGATCTTTATAGGCGTAATAAACCAGACCGCTGCAGTCAAACCCGGTTCTTGGCGAGGAGCCGCCCCAACGATAAGGTTTACCGATTTGGTTCATCAAGGTGGACATAGCGGTTTTAGTCGCTTTCTGGACTTTCACTTTATGGGCGTCAGCAAGCGTAGTTGGTGCAGTGGTTTTCACCTTCACGCAGCGTGGTTTATGACCTTTGCGCGGTGTGCATTTTTCAGTCCAGGTAACAGCTGCGGTTTGTGCTACGGCAGTTTTACCACGACGATTTGCAGTTTTAGTCGACTTTGCCGGAGTGGCAGTGCGTTTTTTAGAAGAGGAAGCGGTTTTGGTGCTGGTTTTACTGGTGGTTTTTGTCGCCGTTTTCTTGCTGGTCTTTGTTGTTTTTTGGCTGGTTGTTGCGCTTTTCTTTTTATCTACCGTTTTGATGGTGTGAGAATTGGTAGGTGTCGTCCTGGCTTGCTTGGAAGCATGAGCCATAGGCGTAAAGGGCAGTGTAGTAAAAAGTAAAGCACAGAGCGTGATCGAGATTCGGTTTATCCGCGCCACTGAGCAGTCCTCTGGTAAGGCAGGTCTATCGTGCCTGCGTGTGATTTTCAAAACTTGACGATTCTAATCTATAGAAAGAGGGAAAGTTAATAGCTTTTTTTGTTTAAAACTATGTTTCGTAACCGACCGCAAAAAAAAACATCAATTAACGTTGGAGTTGGTGAACAGATAATCAAAACCACATGTTTGAAGGGGATAAATGAGATTATGAATGCAACTTTTAGCGTCAGGGGATAAAATAATAACGCGTAATGAAAATGTTATTTTCCGTTGCCTGTCTGACCCGTTACAATGTCAGACTACTGCCGTAAAAGAAGTTTAAGGAAGCAAGATAATGAGCACCACTATCGAAAAAATCCAGCGCCAGATCGCTGAAAACCCGATTCTCCTGTACATGAAAGGTTCTCCTAAACTGCCAAGCTGCGGTTTCTCCGCTCAGGCTGTGCAGGCGCTGTCAGCCTGTGGTGAACGCTTTGCTTACGTTGATATTCTGCAGAACCCGGATATTCGCGCCGAACTGCCGAAATACGCAAACTGGCCAACTTTCCCACAACTGTGGGTTGATGGTGAGCTGGTTGGCGGTTGTGACATTTTGATCGAAATGTACCAGCGCGGTGAGTTGCAGCAGCTGATTAAAGAAACAGCTGCGAAATACAAAACCGAAGAGCCGGACGCTGAGTAATATCAGCAGAAGTAAAAAAGCGACCTGAAATGGTCGCTTTTTTTTATGTCGCCGTTACGCTTCTTCAGGCACGGGAAGAGGCCAACCACCGAGACGTTTCCAGCGGTTAACGATTTCGCAAAACAGCACGGCCGTACGTTCGGTGTCATACAGTGCCGAGTGTGCCTGATTCCCGTCAAACTCCATTCCCGCCGCCAGGCACGCTTTTGACAACACCGTTTGCCCCAATGACAGACCGCTTAATGCCGCTGTATCAAAGGTGACAAATGGATGAAACGGATTCCGTTTCAGCGAGGCGCGTTCTGCTGCTGCCATCATGAAACTGTGGTCGAACGTAGCGTTATGCGCCACCATGATTGCCCGATTGCAGCCGCTGTCTTTAATGCCTTTACGCACCATTTTGAAGATGGCATGCAGAGCGTCATATTCGCTGACCGCGCCGCGTAGCGGATTGTTCGGGTCAATACCGTTAAAGGCGAGGGCCTCCGGCTGCAGATTCGCGCCTTCAAACGGCTCTACGTGGAAATGTAACGTCGTGTCCGGCATCAGCCAGCCTTGTTCATCCATTTTCAGTGTGATGGCTGCAATCTCAAGCAGCGCATCGGTTTTGGCATTGAACCCTGCGGTTTCGACATCAATGACGACAGGATAAAAACCACGAAAACGGTCACACAGACCGGAAAGTTGAGCGTTATCGGACATCTGGGTCTCTTAATACGGGAAAATTGCAGCGCGTATTATGGCAAAATGATGAGTATAAAACTACGGGCACAGACGATCTGCGCCCGAGGGGGAAGTTAGTCGCCCAGGCCGCGCCCGGCGTCTTTCTCTTCGATCAGCTCAATTTTATAGCCGTCCGGATCTTCAACGAACGCAATCACTGTGGTGCCGCCTTTTACCGGACCCGCTTCACGCGTTACGTTACCGCCATTCTGGCGAATACGTTCACAGGCTTCAGCCGCGTTGTCTACGCTCAGGGCGATATGGCCATAGGCAGTACCCAGCTCATACTTGTCGACACCCCAGTTATAGGTCAGTTCGATTACGGCTTCACTGGTTTCAGGACCGTAGCCGACAAAAGCCAGAGAGTACTTGTATTCAGGGTTTTCGCTGGTACGCAGCAGCTTCATGCCCAGCACGTTGGTATAAAACTCGATGGAACGCTGCAGGTCACCCACGCGCAGCATGGTATGGAGTAAACGCATCTTTTTCCCCTTCGAAAATGGCTAATACATTCAAAATGTTGTTTTAGTATAGCGGCGTTGTTACGCCGCTATCAATGGCAGAGCGGAGATTGTGACGTTAGAGGGTAGGATAGTCGGTGTAACCTTCCGCGCCGCCGCCGTAGAAGCTCTCGGCACGTTGCGGATTCAGTTCCGCTTTGCGTTGCAGACGCGCCACCAGATCCGGGTTAGCAATATAGGCGCGACCAAAAGCAACGGCGTCGATCAGACCTTTCTCGATCAGCGCTTCTGCCTTTTCAGGGGTGTAGGCACCAGCACCAATGATAGGACCGTGGAAGCGCGCGCGAACTTTTTCGCGGAACGCATCGGAATACGGCTCACCACCGGCCCAATCCGGCTCAGACATGTGCAGGTAAGCGATTCCACGCTTGCCCAATTGTTCAATCAGATACAGCGCATCGGCTTCTTCGTTCGGACCGTTGTCAACGTTCTGGAATGAGCCAATCGGGGAGACGCGAATACCAATACGATCGGCACCCCATTCTTTAATACCGGCATCAACCACTTCCAGCACAAGACGCGCACGATTTTCGACGCTACCGCCGTATTGATCGGTACGCTGATTAGAGGTTGGCGACAGGAATTGGTGCAGCAGGTAGCCGTGGGCAGAGTGCAGTTCAACCATGTCGAAACCCGCTTCGCGCGCGTTGGCTATCGCCTGGCGGAAGTCATTAACGATGCCCGGAATCTCTTCGGTTTCCAGCGCACGTGGCATTGAGGTATCGGCACGCGTTGCCAGGCCGTTTTCATCGCGCAGCGAGGTGCGGGTTCCAGCACTAATCGCGGAAGGTGCAACTGGAGCTTGACCATTTGGTTGCAGACTGGCGTGAGAGATGCGTCCGGTGTGCCACAACTGGACAGCAATATGACCTTGCTCAGCGTGTACGGCAGCGGTGATTTTCTTCCATGCGGCAATTTGCGCTTCGCTGTGTAAGCCGGGTGCTCCGGCATAGCCTTTCGCCTGTGCGGAAATCTGCGTCGCTTCGCTGATAATAAGACCCGCGCTGGCGCGTTGACGGTAATACTCGGCCATCAGCGGAGTAGGGATGTCGCCAGGCTCAATACTGCGCAGACGCGTCAGTGGCGCCATGAATACGCGGTTTGCTGCCGTAATGGCACCCACTTTCAGTGGGGAAAACAGTTTTTCAGATGACATGTGGCACTCCTGAATAGACCGGTCGTCTAGTAATAAAAGAAATAAAAACGCCTGTTAAACGGCAGGCGTTGTGATGATGTTTTTAACGTGCGCCAGCGCATTTTCCAGCGGAGTAGCGCTACGAGAAATCTTGGCCTGTAGGTTGGCGCCAAGCCACAGCGCATACAGTACTTGCGCCTGCTGTAACGGCTCGCCAACAAAGGACAGACAATGGCTGGCCTGACCTTTCTCCAGTGCCTGCGCTAACAGCACAATAATGTGCCGCGCGCCTTTATCCATCGCTGTGCGCATATCTTCTGACAGATCGCACACTTCGGCAGACAGTTTTACAGTTAAACAGCCGCTAATAATGCCGTGCTGGCTAAACTGGTTCAGGGTTTCCTGATAGTAGGCCAGAATGCGGTCGCGGTAGTTTCCCGCACCCGTATCAAAGTGCGTAGCCAGTCGCTGATGATAGGCCGCATAGTGGCGTTCCAGCATCGCGACACCGAACGCTTCTTTAGAGCGAAAATAATGATAAAACGAACCTTTGGGCACTTCAGCGGTTTTCAGTAGTTCGCTTAAACCCATGCCGGTGAAGCCGCGCTGCATACACAGCAGTTCGCCAGTCGCCAGTAGATGTTCGCGTGTATCGTGTTCAGTGATTTTGTTCATGAACAGGAGTGTAATAGACCAGTCGGTCTAATGCAATAGCGCTTGCGAGAAATTCAGTTAACGTCTTCAATAAGTATATCAATCTTACTAAAGGAGGGGATGTGGCCGAACAGCTGGAGTTTTTCCCCGTCCAGAGCCCATGCCGTGGAATATGTCAGTCTGACGAACGCGGATTTTGCCGTGGCTGTTTTCGCAGTCGGGATGAACGTTTTAACTGGCAAAAGATGAGCGATGCCCAAAAGCAGGAAGTGCTACGGCTTTGTCGTCAGCGCCTGATGCGTAAATTACGAGCGAACAAAGCTAACCCTTCGGAAGAACCGCAACAACCTTCACTCTTTTAAAAGCGTAATTGCGTATACTCGAGGCACATTCACTTAAAAGGAAGCTGCTATGGTTCAGCGTATTACTATTGCGCCGCAAGGCCCGGAATTTTCTCGCTTTGTGATGGGGTACTGGCGCCTGATGGACTGGAATATGTCCGCGCGCCAGCTAGTCAGCTTTATTGAAGAGCATCTGGATCTGGGCGTGACCACCGTCGATCACGCCGATATCTACGGTGGATACCAGTGTGAAGCGGCGTTTGGTGAGGCAATGAAACTGGCTCCGCATTTGCGTGAAAAAATGCAGATTGTGACCAAATGCGGGATCGCGACGACGGCGCGCGCGGAAAATGCGCTGGGACATTACATTACCGACAGCGCGCATATTATTGCCAGTGCGGAAGAATCGCTGAAGCTGCTGGCGACCGATCATATTGATCTGTTGCTCATCCACCGTCCCGATCCGCTTATGGATGCTGACGACGTCGCCGACGCTTTCAAAAAATTGCACCACAGTGGCAAAGTGCGTCACTTTGGTGTCTCTAATTTCACCCCGGCACAGTTCTCATTGTTGCAATCGCGTCTGCCGTTTACGCTGGCGACCAACCAGGTTGAAATCTCTCCGGTACATCAGCCGCTCCTGCTGGATGGCACTTTAGATCAACTGCAACAGTTGCGTATTCGTCCAATGGCCTGGTCCTGCCTCGGCGGCGGTCGCTTGTTTAATGACGATGCGTTCCAGCCATTACGAAATGAACTTGCCGCGATCGCAGAAGAGTTAAACGCGCAGTCTATTGAGCAGGTGGTGTACGCCTGGATTTTACGTTTGCCGTCTCAGCCGCTGCCGATTATTGGCTCAGGAAAAATAGAGCGCGTACGCGCCGCCATTGAGTCTGAGACGCTGAACATGTCTCGCCAGCAATGGTTCCGCATTCGTAAAGCTGCACTGGGTTACGACGTACCTTAATCGTGTTTTTGGTGCATCTCCGTTCAAAATTGCGTCACTGGTTTACACTTAACAATCAGACACCTTTTGGACGGAGGTCTTATGAAGCGTTTGAGTTTGGCCATCATCACTCTACTCGCCTGTGCAGGAGCGCAGGCTGCCATTGAAGAAAAAGTGAAGATGAATCTGGTCACGTCGCAAGGCGTTGGCCAGGCGATTGGTACGGTCACTATTGCTGAAACCGCAAAGGGGCTGGAGTTTTCGCCCGATCTGAAAGCGTTGCCGCCGGGAGAACATGGCTTCCACGTGCATATGAACGGCAGCTGCCAACCGGCGATTAAAGAAGGGAAAGCCTCAGCCGCGGAATCGGCTGGAGGCCATTATGATCCGCACCAAACCGGCAAACACGAAGGCCCGGAAGGCGCAGGTCATATGGGTGACCTGCCGCTGCTGGTGGTGAATAACGACGGAAACGCCACAACACCGGTCATTGCGCCGCGCCTCAAAACGCTCGATGAGGTTAAAGGCAAAGCGCTGATGATCCATGTGGGCGGCGATAATATGTCCGATCAACCGAAACCGCTTGGCGGTGGCGGAGCGCGCTACGCCTGTGGTGTTATCAAATAATCAACTACTGAGAGTGCCCGGCGGTGGCGCCTGTTCGAGTTGTGAAAGCGAGCAGTGTAGCCGCCAGACCAATGCCGATAACTCCTGTGCAGCAGGTTGATGATGGTGGGCAAGCGTATCGCAGATGCGTTGTAGCTCACTCAGCGTGGCATTCAGTGGTCGTTGCTGGACGCCACGTTCGCTCATTACATCGCGCAGCAGAGAGATACACACGTCCCTGACGCGAGCCAGCGGATCCGAACGCGCCTCCCAGGTGCGCAGTTGCCACACCACGTGCGAGCAGTTCAGCAATACGACCCCCCAACGTAATAACCAGCGTCGCGCCAGCGCGTCCTGACTGCTGCTGAGCTGGCTGACGTGATGATAGGTCAGCGATTCAAATTCGTTTTCACTGAGTGACGGGTGTCGGCTGAGCTGATCGACAAAATCCCGGCGCAGGGCGCGAATATGACGGCGACTTTTCCGTGCATCCGATCCGGGCCGCAGAATGGCGAAGGCCAGCCATGACAGCGCCACGCCAGTGATTTTCGCCATATTGTCATTCAGGAAATCAGCAAAATCATATACCGGCGGATTGGTCACCGCGATAAACGAACCCATAAATACAATCAGTTGCCCCCAAAGACCTGCCAGGGCTGGCATTTGCAGCTTCAACAGTTGCATGGTGGCGAGTAGCGGGAAGAGAAAAAGAATGAATTGCCAGAGGTCGGAAATTTGCACCATCAGGCCAAACTTAACCACAAAGCTAAACAGCGACAGCAGAACCAGTGTGCGCATCAGCAAAGAAAGCGACTTGAACGGCGTGGCAACGGCGGAATACAGCACGCTGCTGATGGCGGCGAGCGTGAGTGCGCCAGAGCCTGATTCCCATTGTGCGCCAATGCTCCATGCGCCGATAAGCATCAAAGTGCAGAACGTACGTAACCCGCTCCAGATAGCTTCCGCATTATCGGTATGACGGGCAAGCCCCGGCGTGCGGACGATATTAATACGCTCGGCGGTAACGCCATTTTCCAGTAAATGCAGATAATGACTGCTGCGCAGATAGAGCCGACAAAAATAACGCAGTCGTTGCCAGAAGGCGACGTGTCGATAGTCGCGTGCATCGACGGGTCTCAATGGGGCAATAATACGTGCAACGGTGTAGCTATTAGCATTGGATTTTATCAGTTCGCTGAGCAACTGCTCGATAATTTCCCGGGTATTGGAAGGGGGATTAGGCCAGTTCAACAGCATCCTGCGCAGACTGGAAATCACGCTGGTCATCCTTAACTGTTGATGCAACAGCGAATTGAGCAAAGCATTTTGTCGGCGAAAACGGTAGTGGCTCCAGAACGCCTGAATACGCAGCAGGTTCATGGTAAGAATCTGACCGATAACACCTTCATGGGCTGTGCGAATGGCGTCCGTGGTTTCTGGTTGCCAGAGTAGGCTGGCATGTTCCAGTAAACGTGAATGCATGTTTTTCAAAGCAGTCAGTAACGTGATGCCATCGGAGGTGCTGGGCAGGATCATCATCATCACACCGCCACACAAGATACCGACGATGACTTCACACACGCGTGCCTGCGCGATATCCCATAACTGCGTAATTTCCACGGTATTGACCATGGGAAACGCAATGATCGCCGCCGTATAACCTGCCAGTTGAAAGGCGTAGGCAACGTTATTGGTGAAATGCGCACAGGCCCAGGTACAAAAACCGATCCACACCGACATGCTCAGCAAGAATAACCACGGCTCATTAAGGGTATGACCGGCAATAATCAATGCGGCGGTGGCACCCAGTAAGCTACCCGCCACGCGACCCAGACTTTTGCTGATAACCCCGCCAACGGTGGGAAAACTGACCACCGCCGCTGAGGTCATCGCCCAATAGGGTTCGTCCAGATTCAGATAATAAGCAAAAGTTAACGCCAGACACATCGCAATGGTGTTACGCAGCGCATAACGCCACTGTGCCGCCGTGGCTTTAAACCACGGCAAATTGCCAGGTGTCAGGCGAGGTAGTTTCATTTACGCTGGCCGATGGATACGCTGCAGGTTGTACCTGATACCAGCGTGACATCCCGCGGCAGGGCGTCGAATTCGATGCGTACCGGGATACGCTGCGCCAGACGCACCCACGGCACGTTGGGCTTGATATCTGGAATCAGGCCGGAATCACTTTCCACACTTTGATCGTAGATAGCACGACCAATACTGGAAACGTGACCCTGTAACTTTATATCGCCGCTGTAGAGCGTGATGAGGGCTGGTGCACCTTCGCGAATGTGGCGCAACTTAGTTTCTTCAAAATACCCCATCACATAAAAAGAGTGACTGTCGACGAGAGCAAACAGAGGCTTCCCGGTTGAAGCGTAGTCTCCGGTACGGGTTGAAAGATTGGTGACCCAGCCCGCTACGGGGGCTTTGACCACCGTTTGCGTCAATTGCCACTGTGCCTGGCGCAGACTGGCCTCTGCTGCTTCAACACTCGCCTGCATGGCTTTCACGTTGAGATTTGCGGTATCCAGATCCTCGGCTGAGATGTAATTTTGCGATAAATGACGGCGACGGTTGGCTTCGTTATTGGCTTTCGCCAGGTCAGACTGCGCTTTTGCAAGTTGCGCTTGCGCATTCAGTTCAGCAATGTGAAATGGCGTCTTGTCGATAATAAAAAGGACATCGCTTTTATTCACAAACTGGTTATCTTTTATATAGAGTTCGCTAATGCTACCTGACACCTGTGGCGTAATGCTGACCTGCTCAGCTCGCACTTTGCCATCACGTGTCCAGGGCGATTGCATATAGTAATTCCACATCCACCACCCGGCGAAAACTGCGATTGCAGCGACTATAATAGTGGAGAAGTATTTAACGGTTTTAAGCGACATAATCACCACGCTATCAGCATAACAAAGGCCAGACATACGCAAAGCGTAAAGAGTGACAGATCCATTAACAAGGGATGCCAGATTTCGCCAGAGTAAATCCAGTCGCGCAGTAGGCGATGAACAACCAGCCAGAGAATAAATCCTGCTACAATCGCCTTGAAAACAGGAGGGAAGTAGACAGATGCGCCGATCATTAAATCTTGTAGGGGCAATCCTGTTGCATTAAACATAAACTTCACGGGCAAAATCCTTGGCGGAAGAGAGCATTGCTATAGGTTTAGCAAAAAAGAGACAATGAGTCTCCGTAACGCATAATGTCTGAAAAAATGTCAGCCGGTAAGCAAATTTGGCAATACATTTGTTTTGGGAATACAAATGCTGCACACTATTCTAAAATCAGCACAATAACTTAGCAAGCTAATTATAAGGAGATGAAATTGGAATCGCCATTAGGTTCTGATCTGGCACGGTTGGTGCGCATTTGGCGTGCTCTGATTGACCATCGCCTGAAACCTCTGGAGTTGACGCAGACGCATTGGGTTACGCTGCACAACATTCATCAGTTGCCGCCGGATCAATCGCAGATTCAGTTGGCTAAAGCGATTGGCATCGAGCAGCCTTCGTTGGTACGTACGCTTGACCAGTTAGAGGAAAAGGGACTCATTTCACGACAGACTTGCGCCAGCGATCGTCGGGCAAAGAGAATTAAACTGACAGAAAAAGCAGAGCCGCTGATCGCTGATATGGAAGCGGTTATCAACAAGACGCGTGGAGAAATTTTGGAAGGGATTTCAGCTGAGGAAATTGATCTGCTGATTAAACTGGTCGCCAGGCTGGAACACAATATTATTGAGCTGCAGTCACAGGGCTGAAGCAAAAAATGACGTGTGGCCAGGGTCTGACCACACGTGAATTAGATTAGCGTGGAGACACGGTAACCTGGCTGCCGTTGTTAGCCATAACAACGCGCTGGCCGGCTGAAAACTTGGTCGCACCCTGTTTCTGAACCACCATGATGGTATTACCATCATCCTTACGGATTTCCAGTTCCACACCCTGGGTTTTATTCATCGCACCTTGTACGCCTTGACCCGCTACGCCACCGGCAACTGCGCCTGCAGCCGTCGCTAATGAACGACCCGTACCGCCGCCGACGGTGTTACCGAGGAACCCGCCGAGTACCGCACCACCAATAGCACCAATCACGTTTGCGTCATCGCCACCCTGGATTTGCACCGGACGAACATGCACAATCGTACCGTAGGTAACGTTCTGAACTTGTTTCGCTTCGGATGCGGTATACACGTCACCTGAAAGGCTATCATTGTTAACGCAACCCGCTAAAGATACGCCCATTAATGAAACAATCAGCACACGTTTAATCATTTACAAATCTCCTTTGTCACCACGAAACGCTAATAAAGCACCCTTCATGGTTAAATTATATGGCATTTGTGAGCCTAAGGTCACATGTTCTACTGGAACAATATGAAAATCTTAACCGAAATCGGATCAACCGAGTATAAACGAATCATTCATGTAATTGATGTAATTAAACGATCATTGTAATGATTAGCCACCAAAAATCATTAAGCAAGCATGGCATTAGTCGACACTTTATGGTTGAGTGTCAAGGCTAATTTGCTTAAAAGGATGACCTATGAAATCGGGCCGTTTTATCGGTGTAATGTCTGGAACCAGCCTTGATGGCGTCGATGTTGTGCTGGCGACAATAGATGAAACGATGGTTGCGCAGCAGGCGAGTCTGACCTGGCCCATCCCCATTCATGTTAAACAAGCGATTCTGGATATCTGCCAGGGGCAGCAGCTTACACTTTCTCAGTTTGGTCAGTTGGACGCACAGCTCGGTTATTTATTTGCTGAGGCAGTGAATGCGTTATTGGCGCAAGAAAAATTGAAACCGCAGGATATCGTTGCGATTGGTTGCCACGGGCAAACCGTGTGGCATGAACCGAACGGTGCTGCGCCACACACGCTGCAAATTGGCGATAACAACCAGATTGTTGCGCGTACAGGGATAACCGTAGTCGGCGATTTTCGTCGACGTGATATCGCCCTTGGCGGGCAGGGTGCACCGCTCGTTCCCGCGTTTCATCAGGCACTGCTGGCACATCCAACGGAACGGCGGATGGTGTTAAACATCGGCGGGATTGCCAATCTGTCTCTGCTTATTCCGCAACAACCCGTTCGCGGATACGACACCGGGCCGGGCAATATGCTGATGGATGCCTGGATCTGGCGGCAATGCGGTCAACCTTACGACAAAGATGCACAGTGGGCCATTTCGGGAATGGTTATCCTGCCGTTACTGCAAAATATGCTTAACGACCCTTATTTCTCCGCGCCTGCGCCGAAAAGCACTGGTCGTGAGTATTTCAATTATGGCTGGATAGAACGTCATCTGGTGCAGTTCCCGGGGATTAGTCCGCGGGATGTGCAGGCGACGCTTGCCGAACTGACCGCGGTGACCATTTCAGAGCAGGTCTTGCTAAGCGGCGGTTGTGAACGGCTCATGGTCTGCGGTGGAGGAAGCCGTAATCCGCTGCTGATGATGCGTCTGGCGGCACTATTGCCGGGAACAGAGGTCACCTCAACTGATGAAGCCGGGATCAGCGGCGATGATATGGAAGCGTTAGCCTTTGCCTGGCTGGCGTGGCGGACACTGGCCGGATTACCTGGAAATCTGCCTTCTGTGACTGGCGCATCAGAGCCGAGCGTTTTAGGGGCGATTTATCCTGCTAACCCACGAACTCAGAGTTAACTGAAATTATTCAGCACCGTATGCCGGTAAACTAGGGATATTAGGGAGGGTTCCATTACCCTCCGGGACCAGGAAAGTCTTCAGGATATGGCTATGAAAAAACTATTGTTAGTGTGTCTGCCGGTACTGCTTAGCGGGTGTAGCGTATACAACCAATTTGTTGAGCGTATGCAAACGGATACGCTCGAATACCGCTGCGACGAAAAACCGCTTACCGTCAAGCTGAACAATACCCGCCAGACGGCAAGCTTTGTTTATGATAATCAGCTATTGAACCTCAAACAGGGCGTATCGGCATCAGGTGCGCGCTATACCGATGGGATCTACGTTTTCTGGTCTAAAGGAGACGAGGCAACGGTCTATAAACGAGACAGAATTGTGCTAAATAACTGTCAGTTACAGAACCCGAAGCGTTGAGATTTTCACCTGGGCGGCGCACAATAGCGTCACCCACTGACAATCCGTAGCCCAACATCATGTCTGATAACGACGAATTGCAGCAAATCGCGCATCTGCGCCGTGAATACACGAAAGGCGGTCTTCGCCGCCGCGATCTTCCCGCCGAACCCCTTGCGCTGTTTGAGCGCTGGCTGGGGCAAGCCTGTGACGCCAAACTGGCCGATCCCACCGCGATGGTCGTTGCGACCGTCGATGAAAATGGCCAGCCGTATCAGCGTATCGTGTTACTCAAACATTATGATGACAAAGGGCTGGTGTTCTATACCAACCTTGGCAGCCGAAAGGCGCATCAGATCGAGAAAAATCCACGCATCAGCCTTTTATTTCCCTGGCATACGCTGGAACGGCAGGTGATGGTGATCGGCAAGGCTGATCGTCTCTCCACGTTAGAAGTAGTGAAATACTTCCACAGTCGCCCACGCGATAGCCAGATTGGCGCCTGGGTCTCTAAGCAATCCAGCCGGATCTCAGCTCGTGGTATTCTTGAAAGTAAATTTCTCGAGTTGAAGCAGAAGTTTCAGCAAGGAGAAGTTCCGCTGCCAAGTTTCTGGGGCGGCTTTCGCGTGAGTATTGAGCAAATGGAGTTCTGGCAAGGTGGTGAAAACCGCTTACACGATCGTTTTTTATACCAACGCGAAGATAACGCGTGGAAAATTGATCGCCTGGCCCCCTAAAGATGCAAATTTCTTGTTTTAAGCGCTGGTGCTGATCAATCCGGCGCTTTATTCTATGTTTCTTTCGCATCAGGCGAAAAGTCGTGTACCGGCAAAGGTGCAGTCGTTTTATACATGGAGATTTTGATGGCAAGCAGTAACTTGATTAAACAATTGCAAGAGCGGGGGCTGGTGGCCCAGGTGACGGACGAGGAAGCGTTAGCAGAGCGACTGGCGCAAGGCCCGATCGCGCTCTATTGCGGCTTCGATCCTACCGCTGACAGCTTGCATTTGGGGCATCTGGTTCCATTGTTATGCCTGAAACGCTTCCAGCAGGCAGGCCATAAGCCTGTCGCACTGGTAGGTGGCGCAACCGGTCTGATTGGTGACCCGAGCTTTAAAGCCGCCGAGCGTAAACTGAATACCGAAGACACTGTGCAGGAGTGGGTGGATAAAATCCGCAAACAGGTTGCACCGTTCCTCGATTTCGACTGTGGCGACAACTCGGCGATTGCTGCGAACAACTACGACTGGTTTGGCGGTATGAACGTACTGACTTTCCTGCGTGATATCGGCAAACATTTCTCCGTTAACCAGATGATCAACAAAGAAGCGGTTAAGCAGCGTCTGAACCGTGACGATCAGGGGATCTCCTTTACTGAGTTTTCTTACAATCTGCTGCAGGGTTATGACTTTGCCTGCCTGAATAAGCTGCACGGCGTGGCACTGCAGATTGGTGGTTCTGACCAGTGGGGTAACATTACTTCGGGTATCGATTTGACCCGTCGTCTGCACCAGAATCAGGTGTTTGGTCTGACCGTACCACTGATTACTAAAGCTGATGGTACCAAATTCGGTAAGACGGAAGGCGGCGCAGTGTGGCTGGATCCGAAGAAAACCAGTCCGTACAAATTCTACCAGTTCTGGATCAACACCGCCGATGCGGACGTTTATCGCTTCCTGAAATTCTTCACTTTCATGGATATTGAAGAGATCAATGCGCTGGAAGAAGAAGATAAAAACAGCGGTAAAGCGCCGCGTGCCCAGTATGTTCTGGCCGAACAGGTTACGCGTCTGGTTCACGGTGAAGAAGGTCTGGTCGCGGCAAAACGCATTACCGAAAGCTTGTTCAATGGCAATCTCAGCGATTTGAGTGAAGCAGATTTCGAACAGCTGGCGCAGGATGGCGTGCCGATGATCGAGATGGATAAAGGTGCCGATTTGATGCAGGCGCTGGTAGACTCCGAGCTACAACCTTCTCGCGGTCAGGCCCGTAAGACCATTGCGTCTAACGCGGTGACCATCAACGGTGAGAAGCAGTCCGATCCGGAATATTTCTTCCAGGAGAGTGATATCCTGTTCGGGCGCTATACCTTACTGCGCCGTGGCAAGAAGAACTATTGTCTGATTTGCTGGAAGTAAGATTGCGTTAGCAGGGGCGTGGGAAACTACGCCCCTTTATTTTTTCAGGGTTGTGATAAGTAAAATGAAGAATATCCTCGCCATCCAGTCCCACGTTGTTTTTGGCCATGCGGGCAACAGTGCAGCAGAATTTCCGATGCGTCGTCTTGGCGCAAACGTCTGGCCGTTGAATACCGTCCAGTTTTCAAACCACACGCAGTATGGCAAATGGACCGGTTGCGTTATGCCGCCGAGCCACCTGACTGAAATTGTCCAGGGCATTGCTGATATTGATAAACTCCAGACCTGTGACGCAGTACTGAGCGGCTATCTTGGCTCAGCTGAACAGGGCGAGCATATTCTGGGTATTGTACGTGAAGTAAAAGCGGCCAACCCGCAGGCAAAATACTTTTGCGATCCGGTGATGGGACACCCTGAAAAGGGATGTATCGTAGCTCCGGGTGTGGCGGAATTTCATGTACGTCATGCGCTTCCGGCTAGTGACATTATTGCCCCGAATTTGGTTGAGCTCGAAATTCTGTGCGAGCATGCGGTGAACAATGTTGATGAGGCTGTTGCGGCGGCGCGTGAACTGATCGCTCAGGGACCTGAAATTGTACTGGTGAAGCATCTGGCACGCGCAGGTATTAGCACCGACCGTTTCGAGATGCTGCTGGTCACCGCTGAGCAGGCGTGGCATATCAGTCGCCCGCTGGTCGATTTTGGCGCACGTCAACCGGTGGGTGTGGGTGATGTTACCAGTGGCTTGTTGCTGGTGAAACTGTTACAGGGCGCGTCTTTACAGCAGGCGCTTGAGCATGTGACTGCGGCAGTGTACGAAGTGATGATCGCCACTAAAGAGATGCACGAGTATGAGTTGCAAGTGGTGGCTGCGCAGGATCGCATCGTGAAGCCTGAACACTACTTCAGCGCAACGCAGCTGTAATCAATGCCCGATGGCGTTCACGCTTATCGGGCATATTTTTAGCTGTAGGCCGGGCAAACGTAAGCACCACCCGGCAACAACAATTAATTTAACCCTTCTGCTTTAAGCGCTGCGGCAACCGCCGGGCGTTCAGCCATACGCGCCATATACGCGTCGATATGGCTTAATCCTGCCATATTCAGCTTAACCGCATAGGCCCAACGCAGTACGGTAAACAGGTAGGCATCGGCGATGCTGAAGCGCGGGCCGCAGATCCATTGGTTATCTTTTAGCGAGTCGTTCACATACTGCATTTTTTTCTCCAGCAGCGCGCGAACGGTTGGCTTGAAGTCTTCCGGCGTATCGGGACGGAACAGTGGCGTAAAGCCTTTATGCAGTTCTGTCGCAATGTAGTTAAGCCATTCGATGGTTTTGTAACGGGAGAGGCTGCTGGTAGGGGCAAGGAGCTGACGGTCTGGCACGCTGTCCGCCAGGTATTGCATGATGGCGACACCTTCGGTAAGTAGCGTACCATCATCCAGCAGCAGTGCGGGAACTTGCCCTTTTGGGTTTACCGCGAAAAAATCATCGCCATTTTCCAGACGTTTCTTCATCAGATCAACACCATCCAGCGTGAAATCTTTACCGCTCTCACGAAGTGTGATGTGGGAAGCAAGAGAACAAGCGCCCGGTTTGTAGAACAGTTTCATCGGTAACTCCTTTTGGCTGAGGTATATCGTATGGTAGTGCTACCTCATGCAAAAAAAAAGCCGCTAACAACAGTTAGCGGCCTGAAAATGAGTTTCCCTGAGAATTACGCTGTCGCGGCCTTAGCGGTTTTCTCATCGGCTTCGTCATCCTGAGTCATACGGTTCAGTTTCGGAGCCGTCAGCAGCATCAGAACAGCGATAACAGCCGTCGCAACACCAATCTGCAGGAACACACGACCGTAGACTTCAAGGGACATCAGCGGGTCAGTCACGTTCTCTGGTACAGCCATCATGTTAGCGACGTAGCCACCGATGATGTTTGCACCGGCAGTGGTCAGGAACCAGCTACCCATGATGAAGCCCATCAGGCGTTGCGGAACCAGCTGTGCCACCATTGCCAGACCCAGACCGGAGATCATCAGCTCACCGATACTTTGCAGGCCATAGCAGATAATCAGCCAGTTAACGGAAACGATGCCCGCATCGGTAGCGAATTTCGCGCCCAGCGGCAGGATCAGGAATGCACCGGAACACAGCACCATACCAATCGCAAACTTGGTCGGCATCGGCAGGGTATCGCCCATCTTGTTATAGATAGCGGCGAGGATTGGGCTACCAATGATGATCCAGAACGGGTTCAGCGCCTGGTACTGTTCAGGTTCGAAAGCAATGCCAAGAATAGAGTGCTCAACGTTACGAATCGCAAAGAAGTTCAGTGAGGTCGGCATCTGGCTGTACAGCACGAAGAAGATAATCGCTTCCAGCATCAGAATGAAGGCGACGATCATTTTACGACGTGCAGCGCCTTTCATGGTGAAGGCTTCTTTACCGAAGATAAACACGATACCGATAGCAATTACACCCAGAACCATACGTGCGATCTGCTGGTTGTGCAGCAGCCAGGTCGCAATCGCGATCAGAACCACAACGCCAACGATAGTCAGCAGCAGGTTACGGAAGTTGATTGGTTCAAAGTCAGGTTTAGAACCGTATTGTTTAACCCAGCGCTGACAGAATGCGAAGTTAACAACGGTAATCAGCATACCCACGACGCTCAGCGCGAACGCAGTGCTCCAGCCGTAACGCGCAGCTAACCATGGCGTTGCCAGCATAGAGAAGAATGAACCGATGTTGACGGACATGTAGTACATGGTAAATGCACCATCAAGACGCGGGTCATCTTTGGCATAGCAGGTAGAGAGCAGGGAGGATGGGTTTGCTTTAAACAGGCCGTTACCGACCGCGATAGCCGCCATGCCCATATAAACGATACCCGCATCGTGACCGGACCATGCTACCAACGCATAACCGATGGCCAGGACAACGGCACCCAGCATAATGACACGTTTTGTTCCCAGAACTTTATCACCTAACCAGCCGCCAATGGCAACCAGACCGTACACCAGGGCGCTAAAGGACGAGAAAAGGGTGATGGAATCCGCTTCTGACATACCCAGCTGTTTAACCAGGTAGACGGCCATAATCCCTTGCAGGCCGTAATAACCAAAACGTTCCCACAGCTCAATAGAGAAAATGAGATAGAACGCTTTTGGTTGTTTGAAGGCGTTTAAACTTACGCTTTCTGTTGGTTTATTGTTTGCAGTAGACACTTTTACCTCTTTTTTTACATCCCATATCAACGGGGGTGTTCAGGTACGTGATGAGTCAAGTTCATCCGTCCGATTGTTATAGTGGGAGGGGAAACGGCAAGTAATGTTCACTATCTTGACCATTCAGACAAGTGGTTTGTAATAATCTGTTACATATATCATGACTGGTGAAATCGTCGGGGCTGCGAAATGTTATCTAGCGTTAAATTTCTTCATTTGTAAAATGGCAGATTTTTACACTGTTTAATCACCGCTAAAACCGCAATGTGGCGATATGTTCTGCTATTTAAGGTTGAATCCAGTGATATAGGCCATTATCTGAAAAATAGGCAGTGTAATGTTTTGTTTATAAACTGTGCAGTTAGGTCATCTAATTGTCACCTTAACTAAAAAATAAAAACTTATTAACATTGTGTTAGCTGGATGATCTGGATCACGTATAGATAGAAATTTCTTTTGCTAAAAAAACGATTAACCTGCTCAGGTGTTAATTAACAAGAATATTGCATTAGATTTGAGCAATTGAATGGCATCATTGTCGGGAAAAGAAACATTGGGGAGTGCATAACTAAACGTTATGTATGGGGCAAAGAGGATGCCCCGGCAGTATTAGATATCGACTTTCTCTTTGAATTCGCAGAGATCTTCGATGATACAGGAACCACAACGTGGCTTTCTGGCTATACAGGTGTAGCGGCCATGAAGAATTAACCAGTGGTGGCAATCGACTTTAAATTCACTGGGTACGACTTTCAGTAGCTTTTCTTCTACCTGCTCGACGTTTTTACCTGGGGCGAATTGTGTCCGGTTACATACCCGGAAAATGTGGGTATCTACGGCAATAGTGGGCCAGCCAAAGGCGGTATTTAACACCACATTAGCCGTCTTGCGCCCAACGCCGGGGAGAGCTTCTAACGCAGCACGGTCTTCAGGCACTTCACCATTATGTTGTTCCAGCAGAATGCGGCAGGTTTTAATTACGTTTTCCGCTTTGCTGTTAAACAAACCGATTGTCTTGATGTAGGACTTAACACCTTCAACTCCGAGCTCCAGCATCGCAGCAGGCGTATTGGCGACGGGGTATAGTTTAGCCGTCGCTTTATTGACGCTGACATCGGTGGCCTGAGCGGATAGCAAGACCGAAATCAGCAGTTCAAACGGCGATGTAAAATTAAGCTCGGTTGTCGGATGCGGGTTGTTATCCCGCAGGCGAGTCAGTATTTCCAGACGTTTTGCTTTGTTCATGAGACATTCCCTGTTTCACCAGCTGGACTGTCCGCGACAGCCGCTTCGGCACGACGTTTCTTCATTCTCTCATCAATCAGGTACTTAACTGCCAGCATCAAGCCCAGACCAATAAACGCGCCTGGTGGCAGCATGGCCAGCAGAAACGGCGTATCAGTATGGAAGATCTCAACGCGCAATACTTTGGCCCAGCTACCCAACAAACCGTCTGCGCCATCAAACAGTGTACCGTTACCAATTATTTCACGCAGCGAGCCCAGAACAAACATGGCGCCGGTCGCCCCCATACCGATGGAAAAACCATCGAGTGCGGATAATGCAGGGCCTTTTTTGGCGGCGAAGGCTTCTGCGCGGCCAACAACAATACAGTTGGTCACAATCAGCGGGATAAAGATGCCCAGAGACTGATACAGGCCAAAGGCATAGGCATTGATCAGCATCTGCACCGCACTCACCACGGAGGCGATGATCATGACATAAATTGGAATACGGATTTCAGGCGGAGTCCAGCGACGAAGGGCCGAAATCGTCAGGTTGGTCAGCGTCAGAACGAGCGTCGTCGCGAGCCCCAGCCCCAGCGCGTTAGTGGCGGTAGAGGTAACGGCCAACAGCGGACACATCCCGAGTAGCTGTACAAGCGCGGAGTTATTTTTCCATAACCCCTGGACAATAACGTCTTTAATTTCGCTCATGGTTTATTCTCCACAGGCGCTAAGTTGAGGAAGCTGCGCGGGTAGCGTCTGCGCATACAAACCGGCGCGTTTTACTGCGTTCACTACCGCCCGCGGCGTAATGGTTGCACCAGTAAACTGGTCAAAGTCGCCGCCGTCTTTTTTCACAGCCCAGTGGGCATCGTTACCCGTAGCGATCGTTTTGCCGCTAAAGTGGGTGATCCAGTCGGACAGTCGCAGTTCGATTTTATCGCCCAGTCCCGGGGTTTCATGATGTTCGGTTACCCGCGTACCCAACACGGTACCCGTAAAATCGACACCGACCAGCAGTTGAATCGCCCCGGAATACCCATCTGGCGCCGTAGCTTCAAGAATTGCTGCAACGGGACGGTCGTCCTGGCGGGCAATATACACGCGGTGAGTACCTTTGCCCAATGCCTGCGCATTGACCAGATAACAGCTCTCAGACAAGTTATTATTGTAGCGATCGCCAGGTAGCACCTGATCGAACAGTGCTTTTTGCTGCAGCGCGGCCTGTTCATCAATGGTGGACTTGGTTAATTGATTGATTGCCGCGGTTAATCCCGTTGAACCAGCAGCAAACAGTGCCAGCGTAATACCGTGTTTACGAATCGTTTTCAGCATTGGGAGTCCTTAGCGATGTCCGTACACGCGAGGGCGGGTGTAATAATCAATCAGGGGAACCGTGATATTTGCCAGTAATACAGCAAAGGCTACACCGTCAGGATAACCGCCAAAACTGCGAATCAACCATACTAACAACCCCGCAAGTGCGCCAAAAATCAGGCGGCCGCGGTTAGTTGTCGAGGCCGTAACGGGGTCGGTAAGAATAAAAAATGCACCCAGCATGGTTGCGCCGGAAAGCAGGTGTAACTGAGGAGACGCGAGTGACTCAGGTGAGAACAACCATCCCAGAGTGGCGCAAACGGCGAGCGACAGCAGGAAGCTAACCGGGATATGCCAGCGAATTGCCCCCTGCCATAACAGAACGATACCACCCGCCAGCCAGGCAAGATTAACCCACTGCCAGCCCGCGCCTGCCAGCACACCGCTGTAAATCGGGTATTGCATCACCTGTTCAACGGTATGCCCGGCATGCAGTGATGTCTTAAAGGTATCGAGAGGCGTTGCCTGGCTGATACCATCAATGCCCATACGCAGTGTATTCATATCCCCACCGCTGACGGTATGGCCGCTAAGGATAACGTTCAGCGCGTCAAAGAACCCAGGCACTGTAGCCGCAATTTCGTGCGGCGGCAGCCAACTGGTCATCTGTACTGGAAATGAGATTAGCAGCACGACATAACCAATCATGGCAGGGTTAAACGGGTTCTGACCGAGACCGCCATACAGCTGTTTCGCAATGATAACCGCGAATACCGTGCCCAATACCACCATCCACCAGGGGGCGAGCGGGGGAATACTCACGGCCAGCAGCAACCCGGTGAGTAACGCAGAGTTGTCTTTTAAAATCGGCACAATGGGTTGTTTACGCAGTTTAAGCACGCCCGCTTCGGCTGCGATAGCGCTGATGGCGGCCAGAATTATCTGGAACAACGTACCCCAGCCGAAGAACCACAGCTGTGCGGCGATCCCCGGCAATGCCGCAAGTAACACCAACATCATGATACGTGATGTCTGGCGCTGGTTATGGGTATAAGGGGAGCTTGCTATTCTGAATACCATTTATTCCTCGTTAACAACCTGCTGCTGTGCGGCTTTCTTTGCCTGAGCGCGTGCGATAGCGGCCGCGACGGCGGCTTTGCGTGGATCAGCCGGTTCGGCTGTTTCCGTTACCACTTGCTGCTCGAGCTTGCGGGCCTTGGCGCGGGCAATGGCCGCTTCCACGGCGGCTTTGCGTGGATCAACCGGCTCGGCTGTTTCCGTTACCACTTGCTGCTCGAGCTTGCGGGCTTTGGCGCGGGCGATGGCCGCTTCCACGGCGGCTTTACGCGGATCAACCGGTTCGGCTGTTTCCGGTACCACCTGCTGCTCGAGCTTGCGGGCTTTGGCGCGGGCGATGGCCGCTTCCACGGCGGCTTTGCGTGGATCAACCGGCTCGGCTGTTTCCGGTACCGCCTGCTGTTCGAGCTTGCGGGCTTTGGCGCGAGCAATTGCCGCTTCGACGGCAGCTTTACGCGGATCTGTACCCGTGCTGCTGCCTTCACTTTGCGGCGAATTTTCCTTACGGGAAGCACGAGCTTGCGCCTTACGCGCCTCGCGTGCGGCAATCACTGCGCTATTGTCAGGTTTTTCACCTGCCTGAATTACTACCGGCTGCAGCGCCTGAGCCTGTTTTTCTTTTACGCGAGCCAGCGCGGCGGCAATGGCATCATGGTCTTTGGCCGCCGGTTGAGCAGCGGCGCTCTTATGGCGTTCAAGACGCGCTGCTTTTTCACGTTCAAGGCGAGCCTGTCGGGCTTCAAACCGTGCTTTCGCTTCAGCGGCTCGTTTTTCTTCCTGGCTAATGGCGTAAATCTCGGCTTTTTCCTGGCGGAAATACTGCACCAACGGAATATTGCTTGGGCATACCCAGGCGCAGGCACCGCATTCAATGCAGTCGGCGATATTGTGGGCCGTTGCTTTGTCGTGCTGTTGCCCTTTACTGAACCAATAAAGCTGTTGTGGCAGGAGATCCGCCGGACAGGCATCGGCGCATGCGCTACAGCGAATGCAGCCTTTCTCTTCCGGCGTTTCACCCATTTCACTGGCAGAGGGGGCCAGAAGACAGTTGGTAATCTTCACCACCGGGACATCCAGCCATGGCAGCGTAAACCCCATCAGCGGTCCACCCATAATCACCATCTGGTCGGCGGAAGGGCAAAAGCCCGCGTCGTTGAGCAGATGACGAACCGGCGTGCCCAAACGCGCCCAGACGTTGCCCGGGCGGCTGACGGCTTCACCGGTAAGCGTCACGACACGTTCGGTGATCGGCTCACCGTCAATTACTGCACGTTTAATTGCATAGGCGGTTCCGACGTTTTGCATCAATACGCCGATATCTGAGGAGCGTCCACCGTGGGGAACCTGCTTGCCAGTCAGGATTTGTGTTAACTGTTTAGCCCCGCCGGAAGGGTACTTGGTGGGGATCACGCGCAAACTGATGTCGTGTGAATCAGCCAGCACCGCGCGCAGCATAGATATTGCCTGCGGTTTGTTATCTTCTATGCCGAGGAGGATCTCGCGTGGCTGAAGAATGTGCGCCAGGATGCGGATCCCTTCAACGACCTGCGCCGCACAGTCCTGCATCAGGCGGTCATCTGCTGTAATATACGGCTCGCATTCAGCGGCGTTAATGATCAGCGTTTCAATTTTATCTCCGCCGCCCTGCAGTTTAACGCCGGTGGGAAAACCTGCGCCACCCAGCCCGGCGACGCCGAACTGATGAATACGCGCAATGAGCTCTTCCCGGTTGTGGGAGCGGTAATCGGTCCAGCCGTCTCGCTCAATCCAGCGGTCTTCGCCATCGGCGTCTATGATAACGCTCAACTCAGCCAGTGCCGAAGGATGTGCGGTGGAGTGCGGGGCAATGGCAACCACGGTACCTGATGTTGGCGCATGGACTGGAAGCATTTTGCCACGCCCGCGGGTTAATGCCTGACCACGCAGCACGGTGTCACCCACGTTTACGCACAGTTCACCCTCCGCACCAATATGTTGTTTCAGCGGAATAACAAAACGCGGTGCCAGCGGAACCTGTCGCAACGGTGTTCCGTTTGACTGGGTTTTCATTTCTGGTGGATGAATGCCACCATCAAAGTCCCAGATTTTATTTTTTCTGAATGCAGAGAATAACTTAAACATGTTGTTCCACGGGAATGATGCGCACAGGGATGGTGTTTAAATCCCATTTCCAGCTATCGGGTGTCTCGGCTACCGGGCGTAATTCAATGCATTGCGTCGGGCACGGGTCAACACACAGGTTGCACCCAGTGCAGAGATCGCTCATTACCGTGTGCATGGCGCGGGTCGCGCCCACGATCGCATCGACCGGGCAGGCCTGAATACACTTAGTGCACCCGATACAGTTATTTTCATCAATGACCGCCAGCATACGCACCGGCGTAACGTCTTGTTCATCACCATCAATAGGCTGCGGATCGACGTTCAGCAGGGCGGCAATTTTTAACATCACCGCTTCGCCACCGGGGGCGCAACGGTTAATTTTTTCACCCTGAGAGCCGATCGCTTCAGCGTAAGGATGACAGCCCGGATAGCCGCACTGCCCACACTGGCTTTGCGGGAGAATTTCATCAATTTTCTCCACGACCGGATCATCTTCAACGGCAAAACGTCGTGAGGCGTACCCCAAAATAGCGCCGAACGCCAGACCCAGTACACTCACTGCGGCAACGGCAATCCAGATAGCATTCATTACAACTTCACCAAACCACTAAAGCCCATAAAGGCCAATGACATTAAACCAGCGGTAATCAGCGCAATCGCATTCCCGCGAAACGGCGCCGGGACGTCCGCCACGGCGAGGCGTTCGCGGATCGCGGCGAACAGTACCATCACCAGCGAGAAGCCGACGGCGGCGGAAAAACCGTATAGCGCCGACTGTAAAAAGTTATGGCCGAGGTTGATGTTCAGCAGCGCCACACCTAACACTGCGCAGTTAGTCGTGATCAGCGGTAGGAAGATCCCCAGCAGGCGGTACAGCGCAGGGCTGGTTTTGCGCACAACCATTTCGGTAAACTGCACGACGACGGCGATAACCAGAATAAAAGCCAGTGTGCGCAGATAGATGAGATTGAGCGGGATTAGGATCCAGGTATCAATCAGCCATGCGCAGATGGATGCCAGTGTCATGACAAACGTCGTGGCAAGGCCCATACCCATTGCGGTTTCCAGTTTTTTGGAAACGCCCATAAACGGGCAGAGGCCCAGAAACTTGACCAGTACAAAGTTATTGACCAGTACAGTTCCGACAAACAGCAGCAGGTAATCAGTCATTTTTCGGCCTGAAATAAAAAAGCCGCCTATTATCTGACAATCTACAACAGGCGACAACAGGTTAACTGTAGGGTTATTACGGGTTCACAAACGTCGATTTAACGCGCTGCGATCGCTTGAAGTAGGGCACCAACAGTGCTGCGGCCAATAATGGGAACAGAAGTTGGCGCACGGCAAAAGCGTCTGGGACGGGTGAAAACGCAAACGCTTTAATCGCCAGCAACACGGAGATCAGCAGCCACAGAATGTAATGCTTGGGCACACAGGCTCTGCGTTTGAAAAACGCAATTGTCAGCCACAGTGTGTAATACCACATGGCGATCGCGGTAACAAAGGAGACGCCCCATAACAGCAAATTTGCTGTACTTTGCTCACCCAGCGTTTTGAAGGTTTGCGGTGTTGCCAGCGCAGTGACATAAAGTAATAACGCCAGCGAAGCGCTCAACAACGCGACTAACAGCCAGGCCAGTGGCCCAAGTAGCCAGCCTCCGATACGTTGTGCCGGTGTGGTAGTCATCTCTTCTCCAGTTTTACGCGCGCAATCAATCATGCCATTCATTTTGGGGCAATTATTATAAAGCTTTTAACGTTGAGCGCTACTTTCTTCTCTATTGCACGTAATGCCAGACTGATTTAGGTACCTGACCAACATCAAACAGACGGCCTCCGGATATAAGCTCCGCACGGCGATGGTCTGCGGCACGGTACATATTGATCATGTCGCTATCGTCGGTGAGCGTGTAGTTTAAATGGTCGAAAAGTTTTTCCAGACTTTCGAGTGAGCTGATTTTGCGGAATTTTAATAAGTAATCCTGAACAGTCATAAATGCAGATCCATATTAATAAAATAATACCAACGGAGTAGAAAATATAAAAATAAACAACGTGCACAGGTAAAAGCGGATTTACGTGCAAATGTAAGAAGAGTGTTCATACCTGTGAAAAAGCAGGCGCTATGCGCGTCTTCGGCAAGGGTAACGCGCTTAGCGATCGCTGGCAATATGCAGCGGAGCGGGATGCGGCATAATTCGCTTTTTTTGACAGAAAGCGATCTTTTACCGACAAACCCTGCAACTACCAATGTTAATTGCCGGGCAATAAAAGGTTGCGGATGCTTATTTCTTCTGCACTGCCGCAACGGGCTCTGGTGGCTGGTAATTGTCAATATGATTGGCAACACCCAGCAGGATCACGGAGACGGCGAGAACAATCCAACCTGTTAATTCAATAAGACGATTCATTACTGATGACATTTTCTTTGATTTATCCATAAACACAGGCTGCAAATGTTACTAATCTCTCATTAATACAGCAAGATGGTTGGGAACGATTTCTCCCTCTTTTTCGCTGCAAGTTAAGCATAAGTGGCATATGTTTGACTTAAGTTAAAAGCAACCTTTGTAGCGCAAAGGTTATTAAACTATTGAGACGTTGCAAGGTATGGTGTGAAATAGGTCAGTCCTGAATTGAGAGGCAATAACATGAATGACAACATCCGCGTTGGGCTAATTGGCTATGGTTATGCCAGTAAAACCTTCCATGCCCCCCTGATTGTGGGCACGCCGGGCCTGGAACTGGCTGCAGTTTCCAGTAGTGATGAAGCAAAAGTGAAGGCAGACTGGCCTACGGTGGCGGTTGTTGCTGAGCCTAAGCATCTTTTTAACGATCCAAATATCGACCTGATTGTGATCCCCACGCCTAATGACACACACTTTCCATTAGCGAAAGCTGCGCTGGAAGCGGGCAAACATGTGGTTGTTGATAAGCCTTTTACTGTGACACTGTCACAAGCTCGTGAGCTGGATACGCTGGCGCGCAGCCTCGGGCGCGTGCTGTCTGTGTTCCATAACCGTCGCTGGGACAGTGATTTTCTGACGCTGAAAGCTCTGCTGGCGGATGGTGTTTTGGGAGAGGTGGCGTATTTCGAATCCCATTTCGATCGTTTCCGCCCGCAGGTTCGTGACCGTTGGCGTGAACAGGGCGGTCCGGGAAGCGGTATCTGGTACGATTTAGCACCGCATCTTTTGGATCAGGCGATTAATCTGTTTGGTTTGCCCGTCAGCCTGACGGTAGACCTGGCCCAGTTGCGTCCAGGCGCGCAGGCGACGGATTACTTCCATGCCATCCTGACGTATCCGCAGCGTCGTGTGATCCTGCATGGCACCATGCTCGCTGCCGCGGAATCGGCCCGTTATATTGTGCACGGATCGCGTGGCAGCTATGTGAAGTATGGTCTTGACCCGCAGGAAGAGCGCCTGAAAAATGGCGAGCGACTGCCACAGGAAGACTGGGGTTATGATATGCGCGATGGCGTTTTGACGCGAATAGAAGGCGAAGAGCAGGTTGAAGAAACCTGGCTTACTGTACCAGGCAACTATCCGGCGTACTATGCTGGCATTCGTGATGCGCTAAACGGTAACGGTGAAAACCCGGTACCGGCGAGACAGGCTATCCAAATTATGGAGCTGATTGAGCTGGGTATCGAATCTGCGAAACATCGTTCGACGCTGTGCCTTGCTTGATTGGACTAATGCCGGATGGAGATGCTCAGGCATTTTATCCGGCCTACAATGAAAACCAACGTAGGCCGGATAAGCGTTAGCGCCATTCAGCACTTTACCCGTTACGCTGCGCCGACTTTCTCGCGCAAGGCTCGTTTTTCTTCGTTACTCAGGAATGCCATTTCCAGACCGTTGATTTGCGCCTGGCGGATCTGTTCGCGCGTTAGGCCTGCAGCTGGTGCGGCAATGGTGTACTCGTGAATAATATCCACACCCTGAACAGCCGGGTCGTCCGTATTCAAACTGGCAATAACGCCATGCTCAAGGAACGTTTTCAGCGGATGGTTCGCTAGTGAGGCAACGGTGCTGGTCTGAATGTTTGATGTCAGGCAGGATTCGATGCCGATACGATGCTCGGCGAGGTAATCCATCAACGCACGATCTTCAACGGCTTTAACGCCGTGACCAATACGCTCAGCGCCCAGCTCTTTAATGGCCTGCCAGATGCTTTCTGGTCCCGCGGCTTCGCCCGCATGCACGGTAATATGCCAGCCGGCGTCGCGTGCCTGGTTGAAATGGGACAGGAACAGACTGCCAGGGAATCCCAGTTCGTCACCGGCTAGATCCAGTGCCGTAATATGATCTCGGTGGGCTAACAGCGCATCCAGTTCCTGCAGACAGGCGGCTTCGCCAAAAGTACGGCTCATAATGCCAATTAAGCGTGCTTCGACGCCAAAGGTCTTGCAGCCCTCGCGCACGCCTGCGATGACGGCTTCAACCACACCTGCCACCGGGAGTTGATGCGCCATCGCCATATAGCCTGGTGAAAAACGTAATTCTACATAGTGCAGACCGTTACGTGCTGCATCCTCAATATTTTCAAATGCCACGCGGCGACAGGCATCCAGCGAGGCCAGTACCTTCACGCCCCAGTCGAGCTTGGATAAAAAGCTCACTAAATCTGGCTCAGTGGATGTCACTTGCACATGAGGGATCAGCGTTTCCAACGTTTGTGCCGGGAGCGTTAAATTGAACTGACGACCCAGATCCAGAATCGTTTGGGCACGGATGTTACCATCAAGGTGGCGATGGACGTCGGTCAAGGGGAGGGAAGTATCAATCATGGTCGCACTCGTGTATTTAGGTAAAGTGCGTCGTATTATAAGAAAAAATCGGGATAAAAATCTATGTTGCGCAATGAATAATTTCATTGCGCAAACTTTATTAGCGTACAGAACGTATGCCGTTAATCAACCCCTGAACGCCTTTTTCAAGTTTGGATCGTGGACATCCGGCATTCAGGCGCACAAAACCGCGTCCTTCTTCGCCGTATGTGTATCCGGGCATGATGGCGACTTTCTGCTGGTGGATGAGCGCTTCCTGCAATGCGTGGTCATCAATGTTGAGCGGACGCAGGTCAATCCATGCCAGATAGGTGGATTGCGGAACCTGCCAGTTCAGTTCGGGGAATGCGGCATTAAGCTCGCGGGCGACGTAATGCAAATTGCTGGTAAGGTAATCCCGCAGCGCATCAAGCCAGCTTGCTCCCTGATGATAGGCGGCAATATGTGCGCTCAGCGCGAGCACTGCTGGTGAGGAAAGACCATCGCGACCTTTTAATGCGCAGAGATAATCGTTACGGCTTTGAGCGTCTTCAATAATTCCGTAAGCCCCGGTCAGTGCCGGAATATTAAAACTTTTTGAACCGGAAGTGAGCAGCGCCCAGCTGTCACGCGCGACATTACTCCAGGGGATATGTGGGTGATCCCCCCAGACCATATCCATATGGATCTCATCGGAAATAACTTTTACACCATGGCGCTGACACAGTTCTGCCATGGTTTCCAGCTCATCACGCGTCCACACTTTGCCCGTCGGATTTTGTGGGCTACAGAGCAGAAGAATTTTGCTCTCTGGACGAGACAGGGCATTCTCCAGCGCGGCCATGTCGCAGTACCAACCGTCAGTGCGTTTTTCCAGTTCGACAGCGCGCACCACGCGCTGATTACCTTCAATTGCTTTGTAAAACGCGTCGTACGCCGGCGTATGAATCACCACCGCATCACCCGCAGAAGACCACTGGCGGATCAGCTCCGATACCATATAGATGACCGAGGGGCCATAAACCAGCGACTGAGGATCGATATGGGTATTATGACGCGATAGAAACCAGTGACTAATCGCCGCAAGAAATTCATCATTTTTCCAGCGACTGTAACCCAACACGCCATGTGACAGGCGCTGAGTCAGCGCCTCCAGAATACAGGGTGCGGTGGCAAAATCCATATCGGAGATGGTGAACGGCAGCAGGTCGGCTGAACCAAAACGGTCGGCAACGTAATCCCACTGAGTACACCAGGTACCATGCCTGTCCACAACCTTTGAAAAATCAAACATATCATTGTCCTTAAGCTTGTACGGTGTTCATCAGAACTGCGATCTCGTCTTTCACTGACTGGACCTGTGGGCCAATAACGACCTGAAGATTATGCTGATTGAGTTGCACTACGCCAATGGCGCGATTGTCCTTCAGTGCCTGTACATTCACAAGAGACATATCCTTCACTGACAAACGCAGACGGGTAATGCAGTTATCCAGGCTGACGATGTTTTCCGCACCGCCAAGCGCCGCCAGAATGGCAGGGACGTTGTAACCGGATTTACCCGGCGCTCCAGCCATTACTTTTTCGATATTGCTGGCAATTTCGACGTCCCGACCCGGTGTCTTCAAATTGAAGCGTGTGATGGCGAAACGGAAGATGACGTAGTACACCGCGAACCAGATCGCCGCTACAACAGGGACCAGATACCACTTGGTAGAGAGTCCATGCAGGATACCGAACACCACGAAGTCAATCAGGTTACCGTCGGTGTTACCGATGGTGACGCCAAGCACTGCCATCACAGTGAAGCCAAGACCGGTCAGCAGGGCGTGGATCACATACAGAACTGGGGCAACGAACAGGAATAAGAACTCAAGGGGCTCGGTGGTACCGCCGATCACACAGGCAATAAGACCGGAAATTAATAACCCTTTAATTTTATGACGATTTTCAGGGCGAGCACAGTGGTACATTGCGAGCGCTGCCCCCGGTAAACCACCGAGGAACGCAGGCATTTTGCCCTGCGACAGGAAGCGGGTTGCGCTTTCAGAGAAACCTTGTGTTGTAGGGCAGCTCAGTTGGGCCTGAAAAATAGTCAGTGCGCCGCTCACGCTGTGACCGCAGACTTCTTGCGTGCCGCCAGCCTCGGTGAAGCGAATGAGCGCCACCAGAATATGATGCAGACCAAACGGCAGCAACAGACGTTCACCGGTACCAAACAGCATTGGGCCAAATTCTCCCGCGCTGTTGATGATGTGGCCGAGCCCGGTAATGCCCATGGCGAAAACCGGCCAGATCAGGGGAATAACTAGCCCGACCAGCCCCATCACCACCGAGGAGATGATAGGCACAAAGCGGGTGCCGCCGAAGAAAGCCAGCGCATCCGGCAGACGAATGTTGTGGAAACGTTCATGCAGCATCCAGACGATGATCCCGGCAATAACAGCACCGAGGATCCCAGTATCGATCGACTGGATCCCCAGGATATTCTGCACGTTGTTGGCCTTCAGGATCGCGGCATCCGTGGTAGGTAAGATACCTTTCGCGGTTAACCAAAAGTTGACGGCAAGGTTCATGACCGCATAGCCAACAAAACCGGCAAATGCCGCTACACCTTTGTTCTCGCGAGCAAGGCCGAGAGGTATGGCAATACAGAACATCACCGGTAAGAAACTAAACGCAAATGAGCCTACTTTGCTCATCCAGGTAAAGATGGCCTGCAGTACCGGATTACCCAATGCCGGGATCAGTGTTAAGACATCATGGCTGCTTAACGAGCTGCCGATCCCCAACATGATCCCGCAAAATGAAAGTAGCGCTACGGGGAGCATAAAGGTTTTGCCCAACTGCTGGAAAAATTCCCATAACGTTATTTTTGGTGTGGTTCTCGTCGTCATCAAACGACTCCTCGTAAAAGCTAGCTGACTAATGATGGCGAGAAGATAAAACGTTTTACCTAATTTTAGTGCGGTATAAATCACATTATCGAACGATAATAGGGCGTATAAATATAAGTGATTGATAAAACGTTTTATCCGTCACGTAATCAGGGAGTTTTCCGTTTTTATGGCTATAGCCAAAAAAATAACCATCCATGATGTTGCGCTGGCCGCGGGCGTTTCGGTCAGTACTGTCTCATTGGTGCTTAGTGGAAAAGGTCGTATTTCATCCGCGACAGGCGAACGCGTGAATGCCGCTATTGAGCAACTCGGTTTTGTGCGTAATCGCCAGGCATCGGCGCTGCGTGGCGGGCAGAGCGGGGTAATTGGTTTGATTGTGCGCGATCTTTCTACGCCGTTTTACGCCGAGTTGACGGCGGGTCTGACGGAAGCATTAGAAATGCAGGGGCGCATGGTCTTTTTATTACATGGTGGCAAAGATGGCGAACAGCTCGCGCAGCGTTTCGCTATGTTGCTAAATCAAGGAGTTGATGGTGTGGTGATCGCCGGGGCTGCCGGCAGTAGCGACGACCTACAACAACTGGCCGCCGATAAGGGGATTCCGGTGGTGTTTGCGTCTCGGGCAAGCTACCTGGATGATGCCGACACCGTCAGACCTGACAACATGCAGGCTTCGCAATTGCTGGTTGAACATCTTATCCGCCACGGGCATCAGCGAATCGCGTGGTTGGGGGGGCAGAGTTCCTCATTGACTCGCGCAGAGCGTGTCGGCGGCTATTGTACGACGTTGCTAAAGTATGGTTTACCGTTTCATAGCGACTGGGTGCTGGAGTGTTCATCCAGCCAGAAGCAGGCCGCAGAGGAGGTAACCGCGCTGTTACGTCGTAACCCAACGATCAGCGCTGTGGTGTGCTACAACGAAACCATTGCCGTTGGCGCCTGGTTTGGCCTGATGAGAGCAGGGCGTCAGAGTGGTGAAATTGGCGTAGATCGCTATTTCGAACAGCAGATCTCCTTAGCGGGATTTGCCGATGTAGCGGAAAATGCACTGGACGATATCCCCATTATTTGGGCCTGCACGCCTGCGCGTGAAATGGGATATACCCTTGCTGAGCGCATGCTGCAGCGCATTGGGCACGATGATGGTCATTCGCGTAACCTGACGCTTTCCGCCCGTCTGGTGGTGGCCAAATAAAAAAGGCCCGATAAACACACGGTTATCGGGCCTGTTGTCACGCGTATTTACTGTTGCGGGATAGCCGGGGCATCCGGTTCGCCAAGAGAAGGCATACCGAACATGCCAACAAACTCATCCAGCGGCATTTTTTGTCCGTTTAACGTAACCTGTCCGTTTGCGTATTGCAGGCTGGAGCCGATGACGTTGTCCTGCATCGTTGTAATACGGAACATCTGACCCATTGCCGCCAGGCCATTCACCTGTTGCTTCGCAAGATCGGCCGCTTGCTCCTGCTGATAGCCTTCAATTTTGGCGATCTGCGTCATGAACTCAGTCGCCATATCGACCGGAATCGTCAGCTTGGCATCCAGTGATTTGACCGAACGATCCACTTCCTGAGCCAGCGTTTGTGGTTCCTCAGTATTTGCTGTCGGATCTTTTAGCAGCAGTGACAGATTAAATGCGGTTTCACCTTTCGCATTTTTCCAGCTCAGCGGGGCAATGGTGATAACCGGCTCGCCTTTCATCAGTATCGGCAGCGCATTGAAGAAAGCTTCGGTGACTTTTTGCTGATAAAGCTCAGGATTTTGTACCACATCGATCTGCGCCATCAGCGCCTTGGTTTGGGCGCTATACTGCTGACTGAACTGATGCAGGGCTTCACCGTCAATCTGGGCAACTTTCAGCGTCAGCTTACCGCTACCCATATCCTGGCCCTGCAATTTAAGGCTGTTCAGCGTGTAATCCAGCTGGCTGTTGACAGTTTTACCGTCGTTAACCAGATCGGATTTGCCATCGATACCCATGCCTTCCAGAACCGCCAACTCTTTACCCTCGACCGAGATCGATAGTTTTTCGAGTGACAATTTCTGGTCGCCGATGCGCTCACCAAAGCTGGCAATACTGCTGGAACCCTCAGTCTTCAGATTATTGAAAGTCATTTGTACTTTCTGGTCATACTCGTTGACCGCATTGACCACGCCGCTTTGCGCATTGCCTGTCAGCGAGACAGCGTTACCTTCTTTGTCTGCGGTAAACTGGAATTCCCCGCCGCTGAAGGCTACTTTTTCGTCGCCTTTCTCGTAGTTCAGTGGTTTAAGGGAAAGATCGGAACGGGTATCGCCGCTGTAGCTGATACGGGAGTTGATGACAAATGGCGACTCACCCTTGGCAATATCAAACAGCGGTTTGGTAACGTCGTTATTCACCAGCGTCGTTTTCACGGAGGCCATAGCCGGAACCAGATTCAGTGACTTCAGTTGGGCCAGTGGGAAGGGACCGTGATCCACCGTTTCATCCAGGACAATACTTTGCCCCGGTTTCAGCCAGGAATCTGCCTGCCCGGCTATTGGTTTCACCACCAATTGCAGTTGGCTATTGAACACCCCGCGCTGGTAGTTTTGATAACTCAGTTCAATACCCGCCTCAGGGGAGAAACGTTTTAACTGATCGTTTGCCTGCGTCACCATCTCGGCGAGATGCGTTTCAAGTTTCTTACCTGTGTACCAGGCGCCGCCCGTCCAGACGATACCCAGCGCAACCACCACACCCGCAGCTACCAGCGATTTTTTCATTTCGATATCCATAAAATAAAACCAGGCGTTTTAAGACGCCTGGAGGAGTGACATGTCTTTAACTCACTACAGCTTAGCAAGAGTTGTTAAAAATATCAGTATCTTGCTAAAGCTTGTTATAAACCCGGGCTAAACGACCTGCGCCACTGATGTTAACCGGCGATTCATTCGCGCCAATAAAGGCCGATTCACCCGGTCGCAGAACCAGACGTTGCTCGCCTTTGCTCAGTACAGCTTCACCTTCGATGCAGAACAAAATGGCCGCACTTTGCTGGCTGATATCTGCGCCACTGGTAGTAAGCTCATGCAGGGAGAACGCAAAATCGTCAACCGGGATCGGGAAATCCAGTTCGCCATCAGACTTAACCGGCGTGGTCAGTAACTGGTTTGCTGGCTTGGCGACAAACTGCACGTTGGCGACCAGTTCCGGGATATCAATATATTTTGGCGTCAGTCCGGCACGCAGCACGTTGTCCGAGTTAGCCATCACCTCAAGCGCCACACCTTGCAGGTAAGCATGCGGGGTTTCGGCAAATAAGAACATAGCTTCGCCGGGATTGAGTTTCACCACATTGAGCAGCAGCGGGGAGAAGAGCCCACTGTCGTTCGGGTAGACGTCGGCGATCAGACGGATGGTTTGCCAGGGTTCACCCTGCTGGCTGTTCAGCGCTGATTTCAGGATCGCCAACGCATGGGATTTCTCCTCATCCTGCATATTCAGCAAGCTGGCGAAAAGATAGCTCAGACGTTCTGCACTCGGCTCTTCCAGGAAATGCGCAATAGCCGGATGTGCGGCGGAGACGGGTTGTAACAATGCAACAATGTCAGAGAACTCGCGGAATGCGTTCATCGCCAGGAAAGGCGTCAAAGCAAAAACCAGTTCCGGTTTGTGGTTAGGATCTTTGTAGTTGCGCTCAGCCGCATCCATCGGAATCCCTGCGGCGTTTTCTTTGGCAAATCCAATTTCAGAGTTGTGCTTGTTAGGATGAACCTGAATCGAAAGCGGTTGTGCAGCGCAGAGCACTTTAAACAGGAAGGGCAGCTCACCAAAACGCTGCGCAACGGCATCGCCCAGCAGTGCGGATTTATCGTGCTCGATAACGTCGCGCAGAGCAACCGTCTGGCCGTCAGCGCCCAGAACCTGCGAACTGCTTTTCGGATGCGCACCCATCCACAGCTCAGCCATCGGTTGCTGAGTGGGGTTGGCAATGCCATAGAGTTCCGTTAACGCCGTTTTACTTCCCCAGGCGTAGTTTTGCACTGAGTTGATGAGTTTTTGCATTATCAAGCCCTGTTTCAATGTGGAATTTTCTACGGCTATTAAACCAAGAAACCCTGAGGGAAGTAACCTGCACATGTAAAAAGTCGTACTTGTCTCAGTTTTTGTTAAAAAAATGTGTAGGATATGGAGACTCGCTTTTAATACCCTGAGTGATTCCGGTTGCAGACAGCCCTTCCTTCTACAACCGGATCTGCGGCAGGGAAGCAGGGCAACGGAACATCTGCCCAGAGAATAACCAGACCGAGCAGTAAGTGAGAGCACAATGTCAAACAAACCCTTTCATTATCAGCATCCTTTCCCCCTCAAAAAGGATGATACCGAATACTATCTGCTGACCAGCGACTATGTCTCTGTTGCCGAATTTGAAGGGCAGGAGATTGTTAAAGTCGCGCCACAAGCTTTAACCCTGCTGGCTCGTCAGGCCTTTCATGATGCGTCGTTTATGCTGCGTCCCGCACATCAACAGCAGGTAGCCGATATTCTGCGCGACCCGGAGGCCAGCGAAAACGACAAGTATGTGGCCCTGCAATTTCTGCGTAACTCTGACATCGCGGCAAAAGGCATTTTGCCGACCTGTCAGGACACCGGAACCGCGATTATCGTGGGTAAAAAAGGTCAGCGTGTCTGGACCGGTGGTGGCGATGAGGAGGCGCTGGCTCGAGGCGTCTATAACACCTACATCGAAGACAACCTGCGCTATTCACAAAACGCAGCGCTGGATATGTATAAAGAGGTGAACACCGGCACCAACCTGCCAGCACAGATTGATTTGTATACCGTCGACGGCGATGAATACAAATTCCTGTGTATTGCCAAAGGTGGCGGTTCGGCGAACAAAACCTATCTGTACCAGGAAACCAAAGCGCTGCTCACGCCGGGCAAATTAAAAAATTACCTGGTTGAAAAGATGCGTACGCTGGGTACTGCGGCTTGTCCGCCGTATCACATTGCGTTTGTGATCGGCGGAACGTCAGCGGAAGCTACGCTGAAAACGGTGAAACTGGCTTCGGCTAAATACTACGATGAGCTGCCGACCGCAGGTAACGAACATGGGCAGGCATTCCGTGATGTGGAGCTGGAAAAAGAGCTGCTGATTGAAGCGCAGAATTTGGGGCTGGGCGCGCAGTTTGGCGGGAAGTACTTCGCGCATGATATCCGCGTGATCCGCCTGCCGCGTCACGGCGCGTCGTGTCCGGTTGGTATGGGCGTCTCTTGTTCTGCTGACCGTAATATCAAAGCCAAAATCAACCGTGAAGGTATCTGGATCGAAAAACTGGAACATAATCCAGGTAAGTACATTCCAGAAGAGTTGCGTCAGGCGGGAGAGGGCGAAGCGGTGCGCGTTGATCTCAATCGTCCGATGAAAGAGATCCTGGCCCAGCTGTCGCAGTATCCGGTCTCTACGCGTTTGTCACTCAACGGTACAATTATTGTTGGCCGTGATATTGCGCATGCGAAACTGAAAGAACGTCTGGATAACGGTGAAGGTTTGCCGCAGTATGTTAAAGATCACCCGATCTATTACGCCGGTCCGGCAAAAACGCCGGAAGGCTACGCCTCTGGTTCGCTTGGCCCAACCACGGCCGGACGTATGGACTCGTATGTTGACCAGCTTCAGGCCGCTGGTGGGAGCATGATTATGCTGGCGAAAGGCAACCGTAGCCAGCAGGTGACCGATGCTTGCCATAAACATGGCGGCTTCTATTTAGGCAGTATTGGCGGCCCTGCCGCGGTGCTGGCCCAGGGCAGTATCAAGAGTCTGGAGTGCGTGGAATACCCGGAACTCGGGATGGAAGCCATCTGGAAAATTGAAGTGGAAGATTTCCCGGCGTTTATCCTGGTGGATGACAAAGGCAATGATTTCTTCCAGCAAATTCAGACGTCGCAGTGCGCACGCTGCGTTAAGTAACGTCAACCGCCCTTCGGGGCGGTTTTTTTTACCGCACGAACCACCAAACGACAGTTTTATCCTCGTTAATACTCATAAGACCAACGCAAGTGGGCAATGTCGAAACATAACCTAATCAACTGTTAATGTAAGGAGCAGGTAATGGTAACGGTACGCCGCGAGAATGATTCAATGGGGGCGATTGATGTTCCTGCCGATAAGCTTTGGGGCGCGCAAACCCAACGTTCACTGGAACATTTTCGTATCTCTACGGAGAAAATGCCGGTCTCGTTGATCCATGCGCTGGCGCTGACTAAACGCGCCGCGGCAAAGGTTAACCAGGATCTTGGGCTGCTGGCGGAGGATAAAGCCAGGGCTATTATGCAGGCTGCAGATGAGGTGTTGGCAGATAAACACCGCGATGAGTTCCCGCTGGCCATCTGGCAAACTGGGTCCGGCACGCAAAGCAATATGAACATGAACGAGGTGTTGGCAAACCGGGCCAGCGAGTTGCTGGGCGGCGTGCGGGGGATGGAGCGAAAAGTACACCCCAACGATGATGTCAATAAAAGCCAAAGCTCGAACGATGTCTTCCCGACCGCAATGCACGTTGCCGCACTGCTGGCGCTGCGTAAATCACTGATCCCTCAATTAAATGTGTTGACCAAAACGCTCAGTGATAAGTCCCACGCTTTCGCCGATATCGTTAAAATTGGTCGTACACATCTGCAAGATGCAACTCCACTTACGCTTGGCCAGGAGATTTCCGGCTGGGTAGCAATGCTAGAACATAACCTCAGACACATTGAAAACAGCTTACCACACGTGGCGGAGCTGGCGTTGGGGGGAACCGCTGTAGGTACCGGACTGAACACTCATCCCGAATACGCCCGCCGGGTTGCGGATGAACTGCGGGTCATCACCTGTGCGCCGTTCGTTACCGCACCGAATAAATTTGAAGCGCTCGCCACCTGCGATGCCCTGGTTCATGCTCACGGCGCGCTAAAAGGACTGGCAGCGTCGCTGATGAAAATCGCCAACGATGTACGCTGGCTGGCATCCGGTCCACGGTGTGGTATTGGCGAAATTTCAATTCCGGAAAATGAACCGGGCAGCTCGATCATGCCGGGCAAGGTCAATCCAACCCAGTGTGAAGCGCTGACTATGCTTTGCTGCCAGGTGATGGGCAACGATGTCGCCATCAACATGGGCGGGGCGTCAGGTAATTTTGAGCTCAACGTCTATCGACCGATGGTCATCCACAACTTCCTGCAGTCGGTACGCCTGCTGGCGGACGGTATGGAAAGCTTCAATGAACATTGCGCGACGGGGATTGAGCCTAATCGTGAACGAATCGATCAACTGCTCAACGAGTCGCTAATGCTGGTGACCGCGCTCAATACCCATATCGGTTACGATAAAGCGGCTGAAATTGCCAAAAAAGCCCATAAAGAAGGGCTGACCTTAAAAGCCTCCGCTCTGGCGCTGGGATATCTAACCGAAGCGGAGTTCGACAGCTGGGTACGCCCGGAGCTGATGGTTGGCAGCATGCGGCCAGGCAGTTAATCCGCAACGTACAGGTGCAGCCGGGGAATAATCAATCTCAACGGCTGCGCCTGAGGTTTAAAACGATGCTGAACGTTTTCGGCATCGTAATTAAGTAACTCGCCGATATCCGGTACGGTCATACCGTTGTCGTTATTAAGCAAAGCAATCAGTGGCGTCGGGCAGGCATATTGCACCTGTTTTTGCTCTCCTTTGTACCAGACGCGGGCAATAGGCTGCACTTTTACCGGCCTTTTGATCTTCAGGCGGGCCTGCTGCGGTAAGGCGGCGATATCCTGATATTCGCGTTCAAGCTTCGCCTGCCATTCTTCACGTGTCCAGGGATGTACGCTGCGCGGTGACGTCAGGCTTTTTTCCAGTTGCTGCAGTACTTCATCGCGTTTCAGGTTTTTAATGATGTGCTTATTAGCCCAGCCAAATCGTAGGGTGGCAGGATCGCGGACTACGGTTAGCGTACGATAGGCATTCAGAGTAATCAGCCCTGGCAGATGACGATGCACCCATTCGAAACGTGCTGCCGGCGCCAGCCCTGATTCCACTGTAACAATGCGCTCGAAGGTGGTTTTCAACTGGTTTATACGCTGGATTTGTTCTTCCAGAGTACATTGCGCCGCGTTATCAACCTGATAGCACAATACACCCGGTAGGCGGAAGGCCGCTTTGCTGCTGCGGTTTTCGGACTGCTGCTGAATAAACAGGTGACGGTAATGGAGCAGTGCCAGCGCTTCAGCCTCTTTGCCTAAATGCTGCTTAACATTAATGCTCTGCAGAGGGGCATGCTCTGCCTCTTTAGCCACTTCCGGTAACGAGAATACGCGCGCAATCAGCAGCGTCTGCTGCAACAGGTTTTCGTTCAAAAGTGCCAGTTCTTGTTCCATCTGGCGAAAGGTGCCGTTCAGGCGGTCAACAAGATCGTAACGGGCCATAGGTTTACCATTTTAGTTACAACATACTTTTTTATAGCACAACCTCCACCACCTGACCACCGAGCAGAATAGGTCAGGCAGCTGAGATTTCGGGAATGTTATGCCAGACGGGCCAACGGAAAGTAAACCGGGCGCCGCCAAGTTCACTTTCATCACAGACGACCGTCCCCCCCATAGCCAAAGCAATTGAGTGGACGATGGCTAACCCAAGCCCACAACCCCCGGTTGCCCGGTCACGGCTGGGGTCAAGGCGTACAAACGGTTCAAAAACCTGTTCGCGAGCGTCTGGTGCAATACCGGGACCGTCGTCTTCCACTACCAGCGTGGCTTGATTGCCGTTCAGCAGCAGACTGGCTTGCACTGTAGATTGGCAATAGCGCAGGGCATTGTTCAGCAAATTATCCAGGACCCGCTCCATCAGGCGCATATCCAACGCGCCGTAGTCGCCAGTTTCGAGATGACGTAAGTGCACCGTACGGCCAGGATTCACGCTTTGCACATCCTCCAGATGGGTTGTCAACCAAACAGGCAGGTCAGGTACACTGAGCTTCAGTTCATTTTGCGGGCGATCCAGGCGGGCGTAGGTCAGTAACTCTTCGATCAACGCTTCCAGTTGGCCGATATCACGATTAAGCGCCTGAGATTCCTGCCCGGTGAGGTTATCACTCATTTCCAGCCGGTAACGTAAACGTACCAGCGGAGTACGAAGCTCATGGGCAATACCATCGATGAGCTGTTTTTTACTGGCGATCAGCGCATTGATATTGTCGGCCATTTGGTTAAACGCTACGCCCAGGCGCTCAAAGCTGGAACCGTTGTCAAAATGAAGGCGTTCACTCAGATGTCCTTCACCAAAACGTTGTGCGGCGGATTCGAGTCTTAGCATTTCTTGCCAGTGTGGACGCATCCAGATCAGTACCGGGAAGGCCAGTGAGATAGCAATAAACGCCATCAGCGCGATGTCCAGCAGGCGCATTTGATGAAGAAAATAGAGGTAAGGAACCGGGCCGACTGCCAGCACATAATGGCTGCGAGGAATGCGTTGAATAAAGGTGTATTGATCGTCAAGAGCCACAATATCGCCTTCGCGCAAACGCTGCATGGTTGGGGCATCCAGTGTGTACTTATTCAGCGGTTCAACACGCAGGTCAAATGAGAGGTTTAAGTCCATTTCCTTCAGCGTCTTACCCCAATCGCGTGGCGGGATTTCGCGTAGTTCACTGCGCATCAGGTACAACGAGCTTTTCATCAAATCGTCGAGCGACTGTCTGCCTGCGCGTTCTGCGGTGAATTTGTATACCAGGCCGACCAACAGGGTCATCACCAAAAAGCAGACAAACAGCAGGAGGTAAAACTGCACAAACAGTTTCTTCATAAAAATCACCGAACGCTCAATAAGTTAGCGAGTTCTCGTGTCCCTCAGGGGAAAAGGGGCACAGCAATATCCGCCGATGCGTGGGAGCAGAAAGGTTATCTGATCACCATCTGGCGTGTTTATCCAGGCAGAGTACACTGTATAACTCTTTTCTGCATTCTTATGGCCCCTACGGGGGCGAAATGACCTTTCGCTTGATAACGCATTGCTTTGTACGCGGTAAGTTAATCAAAATCGGGATGGTGTTGTTCTGGCGTATGTTACGACCGCACCTAAGGAAGGTGCGAATAAGCAGGTCATTTCTTCCCAAGCTGACTCGCTGATTAAAATTTCGCGGATCTGGGCCGATTTTTTTCCCGCAAACACATCGAATCAGCCTATTTAGGCTATTTTTTCCACCATTTCTGGCGTTATTTCCGGTTTTTACTGAGATCTCTCCCACTGACGTATCATTTGGTCCACCCGAAACAGGTTGGCCAGGGTGAATAACATCGCCAGTTGGTTATCGTTTTTCAGCAGCCCCTTGTATCTGGCTTTCACGAAGCCGAACTGCCGCTTGATGATGCGAAACGGGTGCTCCACCCTGGCACGGATGCTGGCTTTCATGTATTCGATGTTGATGGCCGTTTTGTTCTTGCGCGGATGCTGCTTCAAGGTTTTTACCCTGCCGGGACGCTCGGCGATCAGCCAGTCCACATCCACCTCGGCCAGCTCCTCGCGCTGTGGCGCTCCTTGGTAGCCGGCATCGGCTGAGACAAATTGCTCCTCTCCATGAAGCAGATTACCCAGCTGATTGAGGTCATGCTCGTTGGCCGCGGTGGTGACCAGGCTGTGGGTCAGGCCACTCTTGGCATCGACACCAATGTGGGCCTTCATGCCAAAGTGCCACTGATTGCCTTTCTTGGTCTGATGCATCTCCGGATCGCGTTGCTGCTCTTTGTTCTTGGTCGAGCTGGGTGCCTCAATGATGGTGGCATCCACCAAAGTGCCTTGGGTCATCATGACGCCTGCTTCGGCCAGCCAGCGATTGATGGTCTTGAACAATTGACGGGCCAGTTGATGCTGCTCGAGCAGGTGGCGGAAATTCATGATGGTGGTGCGATCCGGCAGGGCGCTATCCAGGGATAATCGGGCAAACAGGCGCATGGAGGCGATTTCGTACAGGGCATCTTCCATGGCACCGTCGCTCAGGTTGTACCAATGCTGCATGCAGTGAATACGCAGCATGGTCTCCAGCGGATAGGGCCGTCGGCCATTGCCCGCCTTGGGATAAAACGGCTCGATGACAGCGGTCATATTCTGCCATGGCAGAATCTGCTCCATGCGGGAGAGGAAAATCTCTTTTCGGGTCTGACGGCGCTTAGTGCTGAATTCACTATCGGCGAAGGTGAGTTGATGGCTCATGATGTCCCTCTGGGATGCGCTCCGGATGAATATGATGATCTCATATCAGGAACTTGTTCGCACCTTCCCT
>NZ_JAOWFA010000052.1:0-124393 GCF_030333885.1 Citrobacter sp. Cf132 | reverse complement strand
GTAAGCGTGCAGTGAGAACCGTATTGACGAAGTGAAGCTGGTCAGGCAGGCAGAGTAACCCGCCACGGGAGCAGAGCACCCACCCGGTTCACAGGCCAGTCGGCGATGACATCAAGTACATAATGCAGATAGCGTTCCGGATCCACGCCGTTTAATTTGCACGTCCCGATAAGACTGTACAGTGACGCACCGCGCTCACCACCATGATCCGAGCCGAAGAACAGCCAGTTTTTTCTCCCCAGACTGACCCGTCGTAGGGCGTTTTCGGCAATGTTATTATCCACCTCCACCCAGCCATCTTCTGCATAGCGGATCAGCGCCGGCCACTGGTTCAGCGCATACCCGAACGCCTTCGCCAGTTCTGAGTGCCTTGAGAGGGTTTTCTGTTTCTCCCGCAGCCACCCCTCCAGTGACGCCAGCAGCGGCAGCACTTTTTGGTGCCGGACTGCCTGCCGTTCCTCTGCTCTTTTACCTCTGAGCTCCGACTCGATGGCATACAGCTCGCCGATCCGTTTCAGCGCCTCCTCCGTCAGGGCTGACGGGGTACGGACGTGAACATCGTGGATTTTTCGGCGGGCATGGGCCCAGCACGCGGCTTCCTTTATATGGCCGTCGCGGTAGAGCTCGTTGAACCCGGCGTAGGCATCAGCCTGCAGTACGCCACTGAAGCCTGCAAGATGGGTCTGAGGGTGGATACCTTTTCTGTCCGGGCTGTAAGCGAACCACACTGCGGGGGCCAGCGCTGATCCGGCGTTGCGGTCGTCTCGAACGTACGTCCATAAGCGCCCGGTCTTCGTCTTCTTATTGCCCGGCAACAGCACCGGGACAGGCGTATCGTCAGCATGGAGTTTGCCGTCGGTCAGGACATAGTGCTGAAGGGCTTCATCCAGCGGTGCCAGCAGACGACAACACGCATCCACCCAGCCCGACAGTACAGAACGACTCAACACTACACCCTGGCGGGCATAGATCTCCGACTGGCGATACAGCGGTGTGTGCTCTGCATACTTTGAGGTCAGCACTCGGGCCAGCAGCCCCGGTCCGGCGATCCCCCGTTCGATGGGGCGCGAAGGAGCCGGGGCCTGAACGATGCGATCGCACCGACGGCAGGCATGCTTTTCACGGACTGTCCGGATAACCCGGAAGGCGCTGCGCATCAGCTCCAGCTGTTCGGCGGCATCCTCACCCAGGTAACTCAGCGAACCACCGCACTCCGGGCAACACGGCTCAGTCGGCAGCAGCCGCTTCTCATCCCGTGGGAGTGACTCAGGGAACGGTTTGCGGGTGCGGGTCTGACGCAGCGGGCGCTGCACTGCCGGGTCATCCACCCGGCCGGTCAGCGTATCGCTTTCCTGCTGCAGCAGGTTCAGGTCAGCTTCCATTTGCGCGATACGGCGGGATACCTTTTCGGAACGACTGCCGAAGTTCATCCGGCGCAGCTTATCCAGTTGCGCCTGCAGATGGTCTATTTCGCGTTCCCGGTTGCTCAGCTTTTCCTGCAGGGCGTGGATCAACGCTTCCTGTTCGGCCAGGCGCTGTTTCAGCAGAAGGATGTCGTCAGAAGAGGTATCGTTCATAAGCCTGTATTTTACCAGGCTTATTCTGCGACAACCAGGATAAAGAGCGCTACAACATGGTCAGGGATGTCAGTAACCGCTTTGGCTGTCGCCAGTCGATACCTTCCATCAGCATCGCCAGTTGCGCCGGCGTCAGGAACACTTTGCCATCGCGGGCTGAGGGCCAGGCGAAGCGACCACGTTCCAGTCGCTTTGTCAGCAGGCACAGACCATCGCCGGTGGACCAGAGCAGTTTTACCTGACTGCCGCTGCGTCCCCGGAAGATGAAGACGTGGCCGGACATCGGGTCATCTTTCAGCGCGGTCTGCACCTTTGCGGCGAGGCCATTGAAGCCGTTGCGCATATCGGTGATACCGGCAACCAGCCAGATTTTTGTGCCTGCGGGAAGATTTATCATACCGGCCCCCGCATCAGTTCGCGCAGGACAGTGCTCATGAGTTCAGCAGAGGGATGAGTCAGTGTTATTTCTCCTCCCCGACATTTTATGTGGCAGGTAGCGGGAGGAGAGCAGGATGGTAGTTCGAAGGTTGGGAGAGAAGAGCCCGCCTGAAGCTGCACGGGTATCAGGGCAGGAAGCGACGATGAGTTTTTTCGGGGCCGACAGACCCGCCCTTCACGCTGCCAGAGCCTTATCCATTTAAAGAGCAGGTTATCATTGACGTCATGTTTCCGGGCCAGTGCGGCAATACTGCCTTCTTCTTCAAGAGCCAGCCTGACCAGTTCCATTTTGAATTCAGGGGAATAGTGTTTCCGGGGAAGTCTTTCTTTAGCGCGCATGAGGTGTCCACCTGCAAAATAAGTGGGTGCTTAAGTTACAGGATCCTGGATTCGGGACCAGACGGTACTCAGACGACGCTTACCTTTGCCGCGCCGATACTGATTAAACTCACCATCCTGCGCCTTGCGCAGTGTTGCCAGCAGGTAGGCGAGTGGGTTTTGTATGCCGCCACGGGCAACGCGTTGAGCTGCGTCATCAAGCACGTCCTGGCGCAGCGGAGACGGCAGGTTCTGCATAGCCTGCAAGACAAGCTGTTTTTCAGGATGGGTTAACGGAATTTCCGGCGGCCAGTTCGGCGGTGAGTCGTTCGCGCGCGCGGTAGTACTATTACAAAGATCTGTAGGTACAGTACGTACAGGAGCCCGGTACTGATTTGAGACTAAGCCGTCAGGCCCCGGTTTCCGGCTTAGTCTCGTTTCGGTACCAAGTGAAATTTTGCCTGGTACCGTATTGAGACTGGACGTTTCTGGCTTAGTCTCCTCAGGAGACTGGCGCTGCTGCCAGCGGGCGCGTTCTTCCAGCAGTTCTATACGTGATGATAAATAGCGCAGGTTGGTGTCCTGGCGAATGCCGTACAGAATGCCTTGCGCAGTGGCGCGGATGGATTTGTTTTCATGTCGCGAGCACTGCTCCAGCAGATGAAGATAGCTGGCATCAAAGCGTACAGCATCCAGTACGCTCAGCGGTTCATCGTGCAGCGCATAGACATTCCCTAAGATACGCCCGGATACCCGATCCCGCGCCTTATGGCACAAGCTGAGCCAGCGCGTCAGGCGTAGCATCAGCAATGCCCGGCTGACGGTACTGCGCGAGGCTTTTTCATCCTGCGGGCGATTAGATAGCTGCACCTGTAATTCGCTGTAGGAGGGGAACACCGCGCCGCCGTTGTCCTGTGCCTGCATCCGGATCACCTGCCAGGCGAATTTATCTCTGGGCGATAACAGTGGATCCTGCAACAGGCGACGCGGAACCGTGTCATGCTGATTGCCCATAAACAGCAGGCTATCGGAAGCGGTTCCCGGATCCTTCAGCATTCGTTGCTGGAGTTTGTCGCCGGTCATAGCGATCAGCGCCTGGATATACGGTGTCATGATCTTCCCCTATGTCACTCAGCTTTTTTCCCACTGCCGGATCATATTCCAGACCACGGTTAGTGATAGCGAACGTTCCTGTGCCAGCAGCATCATGGCTTCCAGCGCTGGGATGGAGTCGATGTTATCGACTTTGATCTCCTGCCAACGGTTCCAGAGCGCGGCTTCTTCTTTTTCGCCGGGAGCCTGGTTGCGCCCCTGACGCACATGGATCCCCATCAGCCGACGACGGGCGCTGATTTCAGCAGTCGATATCCCGAAGTAGTGGCTGATTAACGCTATTGAACCGCCAAGCTGTACCGCCTGGCCGACCAGTTGCTGGAATTTTTGTTCCTGGCGTACCTGAACCAGCATTTTGCGCAGCACGTCATGGTTGATGGTGATTTTCAGGAACTGCGCTGAGGTGTTGCCCATGTGCATCAGTTCTTCAAAGGTCAAGGCGTTCAGTTCGTTCAGCTCCTCCCGGTCAAAGCCCAGCGCTTCGCAATAGCGGACATTGCCGTCCTTCAGGGCCTGTATCACCTGTGACAAAACGGCCTGATTAATCGTCGGCAGCATGTTGTGCCTCCTGCTGAAATTCTTTGATCCGGCGGACAATACGGATCAGCCGGAATGCTTTAATAAGGAATTCATCGCTGAAGAAGAAGCCGTCTGCACCGTGTTGAAAAAAGAGCGTAGGCGTCAGCGCGGCGGCCAGATCTTCCGTCAGCGGGATCTCATTGAGTGCCGCCAGCAGCGCCCAGCAGGCGCGGGACTGTGGCCGGGTGAACATGGGGTGATCTGATGCGAATGGCATCACCTGGAAGCCAATGCCATTTATGTCGGCGTCAGAAATCACCCGATCATCGATGGCGTAATGTTCAGCCAGATCCCACGCCAGGCGATCGCTGGCCGATCGTAAGGACTCCGTGGTATCCCACAGTTGTGGGATGCGCCAGATATCCGTAACGGGTTCGGTCCCTTCACACAATAGCGATGGCGCTTCTTCTGGTTCATGCAAAGGAGCAGGCGCTGGCGAACCACTGTCCTCTTCCTCTGCTTCAGGTTTACGCCTGCGCGTTATCGGGCGTGGCTCGGGTTCTTCCGGTGGAACATAAGGCGGTGGTTCAGGTGTAGGGCCGAGCACGGCCTGACGTTTTTGCTCGGAGGGATCGACGTCCAGCAACAGCAGGTTGTAGTCAACGTTCAGTTCCTGGCTCATCAGCCCCAGCAGCTCATCCTGTACCCGCTCGATGGCGAAGTCTTCAGGCTGTTCGTTGAACAGCGACAGCGCGGAGGAAAAGAGATTATCAAAGGAACCGGTATCTTCAGCTTCGTGACGCTGCCAGAGATGTAATGATGCCGCCCGCAATGACAGCAGCTTTTCCACCTGCGAGCGGCCCATTCCTGCGTAAAGCACCTCGGGGATGCAGGGCAGCAGGTATTCCAGTGCCTGCTCCATTCGGCTGATGTGCGACTGGTTGATGGGGTAGCCGTCGTTCTTCAGATGCTCCGCCAGTTCTCGTTGCGAAAGCTGGCATTTTTCCACCTGCTGGTACAGTTCCCGCGCCTTGTTGATCCCCAGCGCCCGCTCGATGAAGCTGAGTTTGCCGTGCATATCGTTTTCCGCCAGATGGCCGATCAGGCATCGCAGTTCGCCCAGCATGGGTTGATCGGATGTACCGGCCCACGGCTTGTACAGACACTGAATGCGCCAGAACCGTTCGTCATGCGTTTCGCGCCACAGTTCGTTGAGGATCGACAGGCGGGTATTGCCGCCGTTGGCGATGATGAACCACTCCTGATCGGGACGGCGGGTGATTGGCGGTGGCGTGTCCAGTCCACGATGACGGATCGATTCCTTAATGTCGTCATAGCTGGGGTTACGCATCAGTCGCGGATTGAGATCGTAAGGACGGAGTTGCTCCAGCGTGACGATCATCGAGGTTTCCATCAGCGGATCGGCAAATCTTTCATCAGGCGATCTTCCCCGATCAAAATTGCCCTGTAGCAGGCGGGACTGGAGTTCCGTCGAAGTCAGTTTGTTGTTCATGACCCCACTCCCTGCTGGCTGAGCGATTCGAAGCGGGTTTGATCGCTGATAAAGCGGGTTCGTACTGTGCCTATCGGGCCATTGCGCTGTTTGCTGACAATGACTTCAGCGATACCTCGATCCAGCGTGTTGGGATCGTACAGTTCGTCGCGATAGAGGAATAAGATCACGTCGGCATCCTGCTCGATAGAACCGGAATCGCGCAGATCGGCATTGCAGGGGCGTTTATTAAGGCGCGATTCCAGCGCCCGGTTAAGCTGCGACAGCGCCAGCACTGGGCAATTTAGTTCCTTCGCCAGCGCTTTTAGCGAGCGGGAGATCGTTGAGATCTCCTGATTGCGGTTCTCCGAGCCGCCGCAGCGCATCAGTTGCAGGTAATCGACCACGATCAGCGAGGGAATTCCGTGCTGGCGCAACGATCGTCTGGCCCGGCTGCGTAACAAGGATGGCGTGAGGATCCCGGAATCGTCGAGCAGCAGGCGATCTTTCCATTCGTTCATCAGGATGCTGGCACTGATGCCAATCTGCTGCCAGTCGTCATCACTCAGATCGCCACTGCGTAGCCGGGTTTGCGAGACGAGGCCAATCAGAGAAACCAGCCGCAGCAGTAGCTGCTCTGCCGACATTTCCATGCTGTAGATTTGTACTGGCTGGGTGGGGAGGAGCATTAGCGCGTTGGCGCACAGCGTCAGGGCGAAAGCGGTTTTGCCGACGGAGGGGCGAGCGGCGGCGATAATCAGGTCGGCAGGCTGGAAGCCGCATGTCAGGGCATCGAGCTGTTCCAGCCCGGAAGGCGTGCCGCTGAGGCTGCCACGTTCAGCCTCGTAGCGCTGGGCGATACCTGCCAGCACGTTGTCAAAGCAGGCGTTGATGTCGGTCAGGCCGCCGTCCTGATGCGACTGCGCAATGGCAAACAGCTTTTGTTCGGCAAAGTTCAGTACATCGGCCACATTGCTGCGCGGCTGGCCTGCCATATCGCTCAGTTCATTGCCTAATAACAGCAGCTGGCGCAGTTCGCCGTAGCTGGCAATATATTGTGCGTAGGGAATGATATTGGCGGCGCTGGGCGTGTTTTTTGACAACTCCGCCAGATACGCGAAGCCACCCACCTGTTCGAGCTGCTCCTGCTGTTCCAGCGATTCGCTCAGGGTGATCAGGTCGATGGGATTTCCCTGTTCGACCAGGGTTTGCATATGGGAATAAATCGTCCGGTGCGCGGAGATGAAGAAGTCCTGCGCGGAAATCTGCGTGGCGACGTCATCCCAGCGATCGTTATCCAGCATCAGTCCACCAAGTACCGATTGTTCCGCCTCGACGGAGTGGGGTGGTTGTGGCCGTTTGCGCTTACTCATCCCGATTACCCTCCTGACAGGCCAGAAAAGCCTCCCACAGCCGTGTTTGTTGATGCGGCGGCAGCAGTAATAGCGGTAAATCACTGGAGTAGAGCGGCTTATTGTTGGACCAGCCGATTTCAAATAGCGGCCAGTCTCTGGGGGACGTCAGTGAACCGGACGTATCCCGTAGCTCGTTCTCATCTTCCAGGTTGTAGCAGTCCACTTTTTCTGGCGGGATATGCCAGAGCAGGGACATTAACACCGGCAGGGTTTCCCGCGCTTCTTCACGGTCGGCGGCTTCAAAGAACACAATCACTTCATCGTCTTTCTCGAAGGGATGCTGGGCGTAATAAGAGCAAAATGCCCGCCAGATTTTCCGTTTCATGCGATACCCTCCATCTGCTGATGGGGCAGGGCGAGAAATTGCGGGAACAGTTCTTTAGCCAGCATCTGCATGGTTTCAGCCGCGCAGGGTGTTGCCCGTCCTTTTGGTCTAGCCGCATCCAGCCGATGTACCGGCATTCCCAGTGATGCCGCCCGGCGATAGGCCACACTGGCGTAAACCGGCGTCATCAGGATTTCGGTGGGCACCAGAAGCTCCTGTTCCTTCTGCTTGTGCTGGAGAACCTGAAGCAGATTGTGGTGAATTTCGCGGGCATCGTTAGTGTGGTCGAGCTTGTTGATTACCGCCTTTAGCGGCGGCAGCGGGATGCCGTAGCGGGTGAAGGGCTGGAGATCCCGGTACATTTGCAGCGTGCCTCGCAGGAACTCGCGTGCGGAGAGCATTTCCGGCAGTACCGGGGAGATAATAAGGTCGCTGGCTAACAGCACCATTTCCAGCGCGATGGTACGTGCGCCAATGGTATCGATCAGAATGACGTCATAGCCGGTTATCTGGCGCACGAGATGACGCAAGCGGATCACGCCATCCGGCGCGGCCTGAAGCAGGCTCATCAATTCGCCGCGCGGATCGTTAGAGATGATGATATCCAGTCCGGGAATGGAAGTGTGCGAGATGATGATGGCTGGATCCAGCTCGTTTTGCGCGATAAGCTCGTAGATCCCGCCGGGGGCTTCATTATCAAGAGGGTAATAGCTGCTGAGCGTCGGCTGTCGGATATCGGCGTCAATCATCAGGACTTTCAGCCCTTGATCGGCCAGGTAGCCGCCGAGGTTTGCCGTATCGGTGGTTTTCGCCACGCCACCTTTGGTGGAGAGGATGGCGGCAATTAGTGTAGGTAAATCAAGTGCATCTGCGTTTTTCATAACCAGTGCCTTTTTCGTTGTCTGAAAAGGACTTCACTGTAAAAACGCTGATTTGTTAGTAGGTTAAGTTACCCGATCGCTTTGATTCAAAATCAACCGTAGAAATACGTGCCGGTTCGAGTCCGGCCTTCGCACTCACCCTCTAAACACCTCTTTCCTGTGCCATTCCACAAACCCTTCTTTTGGATAATTCTCGCGTATCATCGGTAGAGCAATCTCCTTCCCGTCGAAATCCCAGAACAGTCTGCCAACAATGCCGCTGCCATTCACTGCGGTGGACACCTGAACCCGCATACTTTCATCCAGCCCAATCGAACCTTTATCAAAGGCTTTATGGTGGATTGCACACAACGCCAGGCCGTTTGAAATCTCACACGGGCCGCCGTGCTGTTTCCATTTGATATGGGCGGCTTCCAGGGCGACTGAGGTGCTGTCGTGGCGCATATTGAAGCCACAAATGGCGCATTCATAGTTATAGGCACGCAGAACCTGCTGGCGGAACAATGGATCCCGCTGTTTGCGGATTTGCAGGATATCAAATCCCAGTTCATCCGCGATCTCTTCCTGGATGCTTTCGGTGAAGTGCGCCTCGAGGATTTGCTGGGCCAGGGCGTTGATGAGGCTCTTGCTCTTTTTCAGCAGGGCAAAATGCTGTTCATCAAAACCTCCGGTAACGTTGTGCGACACCAGTTCTCCGGCAGGAGGCTGTTTGCTGCTACCGGATGTTGAACAGTGCTCGGCGTTTTGTAGCTCCCAGAACCCATCTCCCTGTAAGCGCCAGAAAGGCATATCCGGGCGGTATTGCGCGCGCTGTGGTCCAAATCGCTCCAGCAGACTATGCAACGGGTCGCGAACTTCCGAACCGTAGTCAAACAGGCGACCGTGACCCTGCTGATAACCGGCCAGCACATGAAGCAGCAGCAGGGGCTTGTGCGGCGCACGCTGCTCGCCTTTACGCCAGATGGTGATGTCGGCAATCGCCTGTTGCAGGGTTTTACTGGAAGTCATTGATTTCATTATCAGGTAAATAATTGCGATGATGCTCGCAAAATATCACCTGATCAAGCAAAGACGGGTTGATGCGCTACCGACATCACTTTTATGTTTTCTGAAAAACACATACGCCATGGCGTTTACCGTTCCCCAAACTGGAGACGCAGGAGTACAATAAGTAAGCAAATTATTGCATATCGAAGGATCTTTGATGGTGAAGGATAACGAGGTATTGGAATTTTTTCGGGGGGAGTTATCTCTCGCGGTAACGTTTACTTTCAAGCTTATCCCGATTGAACTTGATACGCCGCTGCAAGGTTACGCTGAATGGGATGAATTACCGTATGCCATTGAAGATTTTGGAGAGAAATATAACGTTGAGGTTTCAGTCATTGATTTCGAAGCCTATTACCCCAGGGAAAGAGAATCGGTCTATCGAAAGTGGTTTACGAAAGAACCCATCAAACAAGTGTCAAAACCGCTTACTGTGCGTATGTTCGCAGAATCAGCCAGAGCAGGTCACTGGTTATATGATTGACTGTATGCTTACAGAGGATACTGACGCAATTAGATGTTGATTGCATCGACAAAATCTGGGAAATAATTATACGAAGAATAATGGCAGTATCAGTTTACTCAAAAGTTTTGGTGGTGTATCTCGCTGTTTATTTGAGAGGAATGACCTCGTTTGTTCATAAAACGTATGCTTTCACCACCAGCACATTCTTTCTGTGCTGGTGAAATACTCAATGGCAGTTACGAAATTACTCTGTGATTCCAGGCATCCTTATAAATGATATTTCCATCGCAGTGCTTCCATGTAATAGCCTCATATCTTAGCTGAATAGTTTCATTGTGGGTTCCTGTTCCCGAACCGGGGAATAAATTTGGTGTGATTCCTGTCACTTTTACATTTTCTAAAATGATATTGAAATATTCACTTTCAATACCAACCTCTAGAGTTTGATACATTTTTATTGTGGCTGATTTTAATGTCTGGCTTTCACTTAACGCTTTATACAAAAGGGGCGTTGTTTTATCAAACTCCTTCTGTATTGTAATCGGCGCGTGCACACGCGTTCCTGTCAGTCTACCTGTATTTCCATCTACAGGGACAGACAGGTGATGAGTGACTGCTTTCAGTTCAATAGCACCAATGCGTCCAGCGACTTGTGAGCTTCCCATTACGGGGGAGCCATTTGCATCGGTTAACCACAGATAGGCTGGGTTTGACATGATTAGTCCTTATCTATATTTATACGGGAAGGGAAATAAAGCATGATGAGAATCCAAACGAATGTTCCAATAATTTTTATGGGCCAGGGTTCAAGAAAAGCGAAACAGGCGAGGCCTCCTGCGATTAGCAATGGACCGGATAATAGATCAAGAACTCCCCCCATCAGGTGTATCTTTGTTGGTAAGAACCTATTGGCTATAAAGGCGATAATATAAGCGCTTACAACGATGATAATAATGGCAAGGATTTTATCCTGCCATGAATCGAATTCGATGAGAGAAATTAAACAAAGGGTGGCAACATACCCACAAAACAATGAATTTATTATTAGGGTGATAATTTTTTTCATGTTACCAGTCCTTAGACTTACCGTTTAAATGTTCTCCCACTAACTCAATTATTTTTATAAAAGTAGGTTTGCCTTCTGTATATCCAGCATGTATAGCATCAACGAAAGGTTGTACTGCATCAATGAAAAGGAAATAAAGAAGATCGTAGTCATGAGGCCTTAATAACTCGTATATCTCGGGTGCATCTGTACTGAGGCCATCCGATGTCCTGATAGAACGTTCGGTCATACCTCCCAATAAAAGGAAGGTGCTTAACAGTGTTATGGGATTACCTTTACCCTTAAAGACAACATAAGTGAAAGATGTTTTTTCGATAACGGCTTTCGCAATGTTTGAGGCGATTGTATTTGCAATAATCCTTCCTGCTATAGATGTAATAACGGTTCTGTATATTTTATCTTGTGCCTGTTCGGATAAGAAATTGTTAAAAAGATGAAAGATGCGAGAAACAGCATTGACGATATTCTCATAATTTAGAATGTCATTTTTTATGGCTGTCATGATGCGAATACGTTCTGTTTCTCGTTTAAATCTGCTGTCTGTATCAAAGACACCGTAAATCATATATCCATAATCTAAAGGAACAGACAGGCCACCATTGATAAGTCCTGTGACTGTATCAGGTGAAATGATAATGTTATAGATCCTTCTTGCAATGCCTTCTATATCGGCCATGGCAATCCTTTAATAAAATAAGATGGCTAGAAATGAAAGCATGTAAATAACAAAAATAGATGGTGAAATAGTTGACCTGAGTAACAGTTTCTCAAATAACATTAAGAATATCGACATTGGTTATTAATTAGAGATATTAATTCTTGAGCTAAATATTCTAGTGCTGATATAAAAAATCATATGAAAATGCTTCCTCAAAAAAGGCGCCCCGCAGGCGCCTCAATGACAATCACAATTACAATCTCACCCCTTCAACGCTTTCCCCGCAATCACCCCGATAAACTCCAGTACCTGCTTTTGCTTACGCGCGGAGAGCTTTTCCACGGCGCGCAGGGATTTCATCAGTTCTGACTCTTCGGGGTCGGCGGTGCGGGCGGTTAATACGATGCAGCCTTGCATTACGCGAACATCAACGTCGGTGCCGGTATCGAATCCGGCGGCTTTCAGCCACTGGCCCTTCATCACAATGGACGGAAACCGGACGAACTTCACCGGAATACGGCTGTAATCAGGATAACGGCTCGCATAACCCACCTTCAGGCGGCGGTTATCTGCGGCGTGGGCTTCTGGATCAAATGAAACTGCAATACAATGCGTATCAGTCATGATGGCTATTCTCGTGAAATAGTTACTGTGATTAGCGATGTGCAGGTGTTGGCGCACCTTCGCATCGCGCTAATAAAACCCCTGTAAATTACGCCAGTATCCTGGGGGAAGTCCAGATGTAAATAAGATGAAATAAGCGCGAATAGCACGCTTTCGGAATAAATAGAAAACGCCTTCACCCCAATAAATCCGGTATTATTCACCGTATAAATCCATTCTCATCCAATCCGCCAAATACCTGCCATTTCCAGAAAATAATGCTCCTCTGCATCTGGCCAAAAATGCGATCTCACTCACTGAAGCAAATAGTAAACTCTGAAACAACATCGTTTTGTACACTTTGCTTTACACTTTTAGTGATGTAAATCACAAATATCACTCCGTGAAGTGATCCGACTCTCACAAAATGGCGTGTACTCATTCACCAATACATTATGAGAACAGCCTGGAAAGTTATGTTTTCAGTATTTCCACTCTCCGCAGACACACTACGACGAATGGCAAATCGAAACGCAAAAAAAAACTTGTTGAATATTAACGGGTAAAAAAATGACGTGTGATTTGCATCACTCACATTTACAGCTTTTTAAATTATTGCCAGTGATTAATGTTGACCGGGCTATTTCCATAATCAATCAAATCTTGCATAGTGCCTCCACATTATTTCTCCCCCTGACTCAGGAGGCGAATAGTTATATTTCATCAGGATTTGTTGATGAACCAGGTATGATTTACTTCACATTAATACGTACATGACCACTGTTACTGGAGAAACAAAATGAATTATCCGGCAGAACCCTTCCGTATTAAAAGCGTTGAAACTGTATCTATGATCCCGCGTGATGAGCGCCTCAAGAAAATGCAGGAAGCGGGTTACAATACTTTCCTGTTAAATTCGAAAGATATTTATATTGACCTGCTGACAGACAGTGGCACTAACGCAATGAGCGACAAGCAGTGGGCCGGAATGATGATGGGTGATGAAGCGTACGCGGGCAGTGAAAACTTCTATCATCTGGAAAGAACCGTGCAGGAACTGTTTGGCTTTAAACATATTGTTCCGACTCACCAGGGGCGTGGCGCAGAAAACCTGTTATCGCAGTTGGCTATTAAACCTGGGCAATATGTTGCCGGGAATATGTATTTCACTACCACCCGTTATCACCAGGAAAAAAATGGTGCGGTGTTTGTCGATATCGTTCGTGACGAAGCGCACGATGCCGGTCTGAATATTGCGTTTAAAGGTGATATCGATCTTAAAAAATTGCAAAAGCTGATTGATGAAAAAGGCGCAGAGAATATTGCGTATATCTGCCTGGCGGTAACGGTTAACCTCGCTGGCGGGCAGCCGGTCTCCATGGCGAACATGCGTGCGGTGCGTGAACTGACAGAAGCGCATGGCATTAAAGTGTTCTACGACGCTACCCGCTGCGTAGAAAACGCCTACTTTATCAAAGAGCAAGAGCAGGGCTTTGAGAACAAGAGCATCGCCGAGATCGTGCATGAGATGTTCAGCTACGCCGACGGTTGCACCATGAGTGGTAAAAAAGACTGTCTGGTGAACATCGGCGGCTTCCTGTGCATGAACGATGACGAAATGTTCTCTTCTGCCAAAGAGTTAGTCGTGGTCTACGAAGGGATGCCATCTTACGGCGGCCTGGCCGGACGTGATATGGAAGCCATGGCGATTGGCCTGCGTGAAGCCATGCAGTACGAATATATTGAGCACCGCGTGAAGCAGGTTCGCTACCTGGGCGATAAGCTGAAAGCCGCTGGCGTACCGATTGTTGAACCGGTAGGCGGTCACGCGGTATTCCTCGATGCGCGTCGCTTCTGCGAGCATCTGACGCAAGATGAGTTCCCGGCACAAAGTCTGGCCGCCAGCATCTATGTGGAAACCGGCGTGCGCAGTATGGAGCGCGGAATTATCTCTGCGGGCCGTAATAACGTGACCGGTGAACACCACAGACCGAAACTGGAAACCGTGCGTCTGACTATTCCACGTCGTGTTTATACCTACGCACATATGGATGTCGTGGCTGACGGCATTATTAAACTTTACCAGCATAAAGAAGATATTCGCGGGCTGAAGTTTATTTACGAGCCGAAGCAGTTGCGTTTCTTTACTGCACGCTTTGATTACATCTAAAAAATAGTTATGGCCCCATCACGTGATGGGGCTTTTTTGTATTCCTTTTCCATGAACAGGAAGCCTTTGCGGTGCCCGTTACCGTGACATAACTAAAAAAAGTAAACCCTGACTCCGACATTTTTATTATCCGCATGATGTACAAATGACAGCTGTAATTATAACGAATAGTCTACAGGAACATTTATCATGGATATTAATGCCATTGAGCGACAGAGTAGTACCCCCGGACTGATTAGCGGAACCATGTTGGTTATCGCGACCGTAGTGGGTGGCGGGATGTTCTCCCTGCCGATTGCGATGGCCGGCGTATGGTTCCCCGGTGCGTCTGTTATTCTTCTATTTATCGCCATCATGATGTTATTAACCGGTCTGATGCTGGTCGAAGTTAACCTACATTATGGCGCCGGTGCCAGTTTTAATACTTTTACTCAGGATTTATTAGGCCGGAAGTGGAATATCGTGGTGGGTATCGCTTTCGGCTTTGTGCTGTATATTCTGACCTATGCCTATATCTCCGGTTCGTCGGCGGTGATGGCGCAAACCGTGTTCAAATACAGCGGTGTGCGCTTTCCGGCGAATATCTCGGTGGTGATCGTCAGTATGCTGGTCGGCGCGATTGCCTGGTATAGTTCCTTGCTGGTCGGACGCATCACTACCGTGCTGATTATCGGTAAGTTTGTGGCGTTCTTTGCCACGTTCTCCGGGCTGATTGGCCATATCGAAGTGGCAAAACTCATCGACAGCGTGGCGGTGGCGTTGCCCAATTCGCAGTATCTGCCGTACATCCTGATGACGCTGCCGTTCTGCATCATCTCGTTTGGTTTTCACGGTAACGTGCCAAGCCTGGTTAAACTGTATGGCACAAGCGGAGTCTCGAATATTACGCGTTCGATTATCATCGGTACGCTGTTTGCTCTGCTGCTGTATATTTTCTGGCTGGGCGTGACGATGGGTAACATCAGCCGTTCCTCATTCCCGCCGATTATCGCCAAAGGCGGCAATATCGATGTGTTTGTCGAGGCCATCAGCGGGCTGTTCACCAGCCGATATATGGATCTGATCCTCACCTTTTTCGGCAACTTCGCAGTAGCCAGTTCCCTGCTGGCGGCGACGCTTGGCCTGTTCGATTACATCGCTGACCTGTTTCACTTCCCGGACGACGGCATGGGTCGCCTGAAAACCGCGCTGGTGACCTACTTCCCGCCAGCCGCCGTGTGCTTCTTCTTCCCGAACGGTTTTGTGCACGCGATTGGTTACGCTGGTTTGGCCTTTACCATCTGGAGCGTGATCCTGCCGCCGTTCCTGGTGAAAGCCGCGCGGAAACGTTTCCCGACCGCCAGCTATACCGCGCCCTGTAATAACACCGTGCTTAACCTGGTGATTGTCTGCGGAGCGGTTGTCTATCTGACGGTTGTTCTGGACGTATTTGGTCTGCTGCCAACGTTTCGTTAGACGGAGTCAAAATGAAAAACGTGTTGTCTGTTCAGTCGTCGGTTGTTTATGGCTATGCCGGAAATAAAGCCGCTGTGTTGCCGATGCAGCTCTCGGGGATCGATGTCTGGCCGTTTTACACCGTACAGTTTTCCAACCACACCCAATATGGGATGTGGCAGGGCATGGCGATGCCGCACGGCGAGCTGAGCGCGATCATCAGCGGGTTGGATGACCTGCAAAAGCTGGCGCAATGCGATGCCGTATTGTCTGGGTATCTTGGAGATAAACGCCATTGTGAAGAGGTGAAGCACGCGGTCACCACCATTCGTCAGCGTAATCCGCAGGCGCTCTATTTTTGCGATCCGGTAATGGGCGACCCGCAAAAAGGCTGCATTGTCGCGCAGGGAGTGGAGTCATTTTTTGTCGATGACGCCATTCAGCTGGCCGACATGATGGGACCGAATCTCTATGAGCTGGGCGTGCTGACGGGCAGACAACTGCGTAGTTTTGACGAGGTGGTGGAAGCGGCGCGGCAGCTGGTGTCGTGGGGCGTAAAGAAGGTGCTGGTGAAGCATCTCGGCGACTGTTCGCGGGACAAACAGGCGTTTGAAATGCTGCTGGTGACGCCGGAACAGACGTTACACATTGCCCGGCCGCTGTATACCTTTGCCAAAATGCCGGTCGGCGTTGGGGATCTGATTTGCAGCGTGATGCTGGCCTCACTGCTCAATGGCTATGAGGACAAGCAGGCACTGGAGCGGACCACCAGTGTTGTTGACGCGGTAATGCGGCTGACGAAAGAACATGATTCGTATGAACTGCGGCTGATTGACGCGCGCCACCAGATTATGGACCCACAGGTTCGCTATCAGGCAACGGTGATCTGACGCCGCAAGGGGGCTCTGTGTTTCTGACATTGCTGAGGTTTCAGCATCCGCTGGTCTACCGTTTTGCATGGCTTCGTATTTGGGTTGTGATGTTAAGAGCGTGCGGACTGCGTAAGAGAAAGGGGTGAACATTTTACGCTGCTGCCGGATGCGGCTAGCGCCTTATCCGGCCTACAAATGAGCGTGAAACGCAGGCCTACAAATGAATGCGAAACGTAGGCCTGATAAGCGAAGCGCCATCAGGCATAAGTGCCCAATATTACACGCGGAAGTAGCGTGGTGGAATCAACGCGGAAAAGGCGTCGAACTTCTTCACCATCTTTTTCCAGAACAACATAACAACAATCCTCGATTTGAAACATCGGCGCTATTTTAGTCAGCGCCGACAAATCGTAAAGTCTGTCGCCTCGTTCCGTTTCCGGGGAGGTGTAAACCTTTTTGGTCACCGCGTCGTCAAATACGGTTGCCGCAAATTTGACGGGGTTGACAATGGCTTACGCCATAAACCAGTAATAAAAGAGGCCAACCTTTAAGCCGAGGATCACGATATAGGCGCAGCAGTATTTCATGGTGCCAGACATGATCTGGTTGGCCTGACCGTCCATTTTTGTGGCGGATACCGCGATGGCGATGCTTTGCGGCGAAATCATTTTCCCGCCCGTTGCGCCAGAAGTGTTGGCCGCTGCCAGCCAGTTGGGATCGATATGCAGTTTGCTGGCGGCAATGGTTTGCAGTTTTCCGAACAAAATGTTCGAGTTGGTATCGCTGCCGGTAACGAACGTGCCCAGCGCGCCAATCACCGGGGCGAGGAAGACGTACGAGCTGCCGGTCAGATCGACAATCGACTGCGCCAGCGTGGAGATAATCCCGCTGAGATCCATCACCGTGGCCAGCGCGACGATCGCCATAATTGCGACGATAGAGTTTTTAAGCTGGAAAATCGTTTTGATAAATACTTCCAGCATCCCGCGTGCGGACGCTCCCTGAATAAAACCACCGATAATGGTCGCAAAGATGATCAGCATCCCTGGTGTGGTCACCCATTCAACTTTCAACGCCATCGTTTTGCCGTCAGCCAACGTGAAATGTAGCACCGAGGCCAGTTGTGAGGCTGCGCCTTTTATCGTCGGGAAAAGCGGCGAACACATCAGGATAAACACAAAAATAAACAGATAAATAGAGCCAACTCGGAACAACACTTTTGCCGAGCGCGGCGTGGTTTCGCGGGTATGGCTGACTTCAATTCGCCACTCGGGATCGGTTTTCCCTTTGCGCAGGCGGCTAACCATCGCCACGGCAAACAGGCTGACCAGGCTACCGGCAAAGGCGGGTAATTCAGCACCGAGATGAATAGCGACACAATACTGCGGAACCAGCGTGGTAATACCGCAAATCAACGTGATCAGAAATACGCCGCGAATGGCTTTCAGGCCGCCGCCAATAATGCAGACAATCACAAACGGCAGCAGGATATTAAACAGCGCGAGCTGCAGAATAATGGTTCCGCCTAAGGTATAAACCGGTAGGTTAACCTGTTCTGCCAGAATAGAAACCGGGATCCCGACCGCGCCGAATGCAGTGGGAACGGTATTTGCCACCAAAGAGGCAATTGCCGCCTTCAGCGGATTGAAACCCAATGCGATAAGAATACCGATCGGAATGGCGACCGCTGTACCATAACCCGCCGCGGCTTCAAGAAATCCACCAAAGCACCATGAAATCAGCAGCACCTGAATACGCTTATCTTCGCTAATACTGGCGAGAATATCGCGCAGAATATCCAGCGCTTTGGTCGCCTGCATGACGTTATAACTGAAGATAGCACCGAGGATCACAATCACAATCGGCCATAATCCCTTCAGCGCGCCATAGCCTATCGCGGCTTTCAGATTTTGTACGGGCATTTCCCAGAATATTGCCGATAGTGCAGCGGTGAATACCAAAGAGATCAGTACTGAATAATGGATGGGCATTTTCAATTTCAATATTAAAAATACCATCAGTAGTAACGGAGAGAGTGCCAGGGCAAACATAAAATATTCGTTCATTGCTATTCCCAATTGGTTCATTAAACCTGATTTATATTTATGGTGGGGAGGCTACATTGCTGTTCTAATAAAGTATGCAAACTGAATCGCTTCAGTGAATAAAGTAATTATGATTTGTGGTTTTGTAACTATTGTAATCTTTTAATTAAAATCCAATGCCGGGTAAATATACTTAAGTGCCGATTAAATACCTATAAGTAGTTATTTAATAAACTTTTTGATAATGGTAGTGACAACAGTGGTAATCACCTGAAACTGTTTTCTAAGGTGTTAATAACGCTGTGGTTTCCAATATAAAAATGTGAGCGAGGCCGAAATAAATAAACCAGGGTATTGCATGTGCGAGTCGATTAGGGGATTATTTGGTTTTGTCATACAAATGAAAATACAGACATTTGCGATTGTCCTGATATAAGAAGAGGAGAGTCGTCATCAAAGGAAAACGATCAGAGCATCACCATGAACCCAGGTATTGGTAAAACCAGCAAACAGAAAAACTGGGCATGAAATACGAATGAACATTTGTTTGATATCGCGATATCAAGCGCAATAAACAGAAATGAAGCAATGGAGTAGTTATTGTGAATGTAAATTTCTTTGTTACCTGTATTGGTGACGCACTGAAATCACGGATGGCACGAGACTCCGTATTGCTGCTGGAAAAACTGGGTTGTCGCGTTAATTTCCCCGAGAAGCAAGGGTGTTGCGGTCAGCCAGCCATCAACAGCGGTTACATCAAAGAGGCGATCCCCGGGATGAAAAACCTGATCGCCGCGCTGGAAGACAACGACGATCCGATTATCTCCCCGGCAGGCTCCTGCACCTACGCGGTAAAAAGCTACCCGACGTATCTGGTGGATGAGCCTGAATGGGCGCTGCGCGCCGAGAAGGTTGCCGGACGTATGCAGGATCTCACCTCTTTTATCGTCAACAAACTGGGCGTGGTGGACGTGGGTGCCAGCCTGCAGGGCCGCGCTGTGTATCACCCTTCCTGTAGCCTGACCCGCAAACTGGGGGTGAAGGAAGAGCCGCTCACGCTGCTGAAAAACGTGCGCGGACTGGAGTTGTTGACGTTTGCCGATCAGGACACCTGCTGCGGCTTTGGCGGGACGTTCTCGGTCAAGATGGCCGAGATCTCCGGCGAGATGGTGAAAGAGAAAGTTTTACATCTGATGGATGCGAAGCCGGAGTTTTTGATTGGCGCTGACGTCAGCTGCCTGCTGAACATTGGTGGCCGACTGCAACGCGAAGGCCAGCCGGTCAAAGTGATGCATATTGCTGAAGTGCTGATGAGCCGCTGAGGGGAAAGAGATGTCGATAAAAACCAGCGATGTAGAATTTAAACTGCGCATTCGTCAGCAGATCGAAGATCCGATCATGCGCAAAGCCGTGGCCAACGCGCAGGAGCGTATTGGTGCGAATCGGCAGAAAATGGTTGATGAGCTAGGCCACTGGGAAGACTGGCGCGATCGTGCCAGCCAGATCCGCGACCACGTTCTGAGCAACCTCGATGCTTACCTGTATCAACTTTCCGAGAAAGTGACGGAAAACGGCGGCCACGTCTATTTCGCCAAAACCAAAGAAGACGCCACCCGCTATATTCTGCAGGTTGCGCAGAGTAAAAATGCGAAGAAGGTGGTGAAGTCCAAGTCGATGGTGACCGAAGAGATCGGTGTCAACCATGTGCTGCAGGATGCCGGAATTCAGGTGATCGAAACCGATCTCGGCGAATATATCCTGCAGTTGGATCAGGATCCGCCTTCGCACGTTGTGGTCCCGGCTATTCATAAAGATCGCTATCAGATCCGCCGCGTGCTGCATGAGCGTCTGGGGTATGACGGCCCGGAAACCCCGGAAGCCATGACCTTGTTCATTCGCCAGAAGATCCGCGAGGATTTCCTCAGTGCCGAAATCGGTATTACCGGCTGTAACTTTGCCGTGGCGGAAACCGGCTCTGTTTGCCTGGTGACCAACGAAGGTAACGCGCGCATGTGTACCACGCTGCCGAAAACGCACATTGCGGTGATGGGCATGGAGCGTATCGCGCCGACCTTTGCCGAGGTGGATGTGTTGATCACCATGCTGGCGCGCAGCGCCGTGGGCGCACGCCTGACGGGCTACAACACCTGGCTGACCGGCCCACGCGAGGCGGATAACGTCGACGGCCCGGAAGAGTTCCATCTGGTGATTGTCGATAACGGCCGCTCGCAGGTGCTGGGCTCAGAGTTTCGTGATGTGCTGCGCTGCATCCGCTGCGGGGCTTGTATGAACACCTGTCCGGCGTACCGCCACATTGGCGGACACGGTTATGGTTCTATCTATCCCGGCCCTATCGGCGCGGTGATCTCTCCGCTGCTCGGCGGCTATAAAGATTTTAAAGATCTGCCATACGCCTGTTCATTATGCACGGCCTGTGACAGCGTTTGTCCGGTTAAGATTCCGCTGTCAAAACTGATCCTGCGTCATCGCCGGGTGATGGCCGAGGAGGGCATTACGCCGAAAGCCGAGCGACGGGCGATCAAAATGTTCGCCTACGCCAATAGTCATCCTGGGCTGTGGAAAGTCGGGATGATGGCGGGCGCACATGCGGCGAGCTGGTTTATCAATGGCGGCAAAACGCCGCTCAAGGTTGGCGCGATTGGTGACTGGATGGAGGCGCGCGATCTGCCTGATGCCGACGGCGAGAGCTTCCGTAGCTGGTTTAAGAAACATCAGGCGCAGGAGAAAAAGAATGGATAACCGTACCGCGTTTTTAAATACCATCGCCCAGGCGCTGGGTCGCCCGCTGCGCTTCGAACCGCAAGCGGATGTCGCACCAGTTAACAACTATGCTAACGAGCGCCTGACCGAACTTAGCCCGCAGCAGCGCTGCGATGCATTTGTCCAGTTTGCCAGTGAAGTGATGCTGGCTCGCTGTGAGCTGACTCGCGAGGACCAGGCCGCAGACGCGGCGCTCCGTCTGTGCGAAGAATTGGGTCAGCAGCCGGTGGTGCTGAGCGGCGACAGCCGGCTGGCGGCGCTGGGCATTACCGAACGCTTGCAACAGGAATGCAACGCCGTGGTCTGGGATCCGGCGCGTGGCAGCGAAAATATTACCCAGGCCGAAAAGGCGAAAGTGGGCGTGGTGTATGCCGAGTATGGCCTGACCGAGTCCGGCGGCGTGGTGCTGTTTTCCGCGCCGGAGCGCGGGCGTTCCCTGAGCCTGTTGCCGGAATCCTCAATTTTCGTGCTGCGTAAAAGCACTATCCTGCCGCGCGTGGCGCAACTGGCGGAAAAACTGCATCAGAAGGCGCAGGCCGGTGAGCGTATGCCATCGTGCATTAACATCATTAGTGGGCCCAGCTCGACGGCGGATATTGAGCTTATCAAGGTGGTTGGGGTGCATGGCCCGGTGAAGGCGGTGTATCTGATTATTGAGGATTGTTGAGGCAGGATGGATAACCGCTCTGGCGCTGCGGGCCAGAGCGGTATCGACGTTATGCAATCATGCTGATGATCAATACGATAATCAGGCCAACCACGGAGTTCACCAGCTCCAGCAGACCCCAGGTTTTCAGCGTATCCTTCACCGACAGGTCAAAGTAGCCTTTGAACAGCCAGAACGAGGCATCGTTGATATGGGTCAGGGTGTTGGAGCCCGCCGCCGTTGCCAGTACCAGTAGCGCCGGATCGACGCCCACCAGTTGACCGGTTGCCGGGTCGAGAATGGCGGCGCTAATAATCCCTGCAGCCGTCATGGCTGAGACTACGCCCTGACCCGTTGCCAGACGAATCAGCACGGTTATCAACCACGCCATGATGTACGGAGAAATATTGCCGTGCGACATCAGCATACCGATGGTATCGCCAATGCCGGTATCAATAATGGTCTGCTTCAGTACACCGCCCGCGCCGATGATCAGGATCACCATGGCGATGCTTTTCACCGCGTTTTCAAAGGCATTCATCACCCATTGCATGTCGTGACCACGCGCGGTACCAAACAGCACGAAGGCGACAACCATAGCGATAAACATTGCAATCGGTGAAGAGCCTAAGAAGTTGACCACTTCCCACGCCTGCGTCCCTTTCACCAACCAGATGTTGGCGATGGTGGTGGAGATCATGATGATCGCCGGGATCAGCGGCACCAGGATAGAAACACCGAAGGATGGCAGGTTATTCTGGTCAACCGGTACGTCGGCCTTCATGAATGACGGCGTTGGGCGATCGAGGTTGCCGAGGAATTTCGGCAGGATAAGCCCGGCGCAGATCACGCTCGGAATGGTCACCAGAATACCGTAGATGTAAACCATGCCCATGTCCGCACCGTAGGCGTTAACCAGCGCCACCGGACCCGGCTGCGGTGGGAACAGCGAGTGGGCGGTGGTGGCGGCGGCAACGGCAGGAATCGCCAGCTTGAGGAACGGGATCTTCGCTTCTGCAGCAATGACGATCACCAGCGGCGCCAGCATAATGAATGCCACTTCATAGAACATCGCCAGGCCGAAGATCAGACCAATAATGATTACCGACAGCTGCACATAGCGCAGGCCGAGGCGCGCCAGCAGCGTATGGGCAATCTGATGCGCCGCCCCGGAATCAACCATCAGCTTACCGATGACCGCCCCGAATACCACGATAATCGCCAGTTCACCCAGCGTGCTGCCAAAGCCGGATTTCATGGTGTGCAGCAGCTCCATTAAATCCATACCCGCCAGCATACCGACCGAGAGCGCCGCCAGCAGCAGGGCGACCATCGAGTTTATTTTGAATCTTAGATTGAGCACCAGCATCAGACCGATGCCGAATACGACCCACAGAATATTGAGAACGTGCATATAACGTCTACCTTTATTGGTTGAACTATTATGATTTTGGTTGAGATGTTACATATATTGGTTAACCATTGATGCGATGAATGTCACATTGCGTTACATGTTTACATTCTTACTGAGCAACATGGCCGTAAAATGGCGATCTCAATAGAATAAATCGTGATTTGGTTAACCAATTTTAAGCTTCAGGTTGACATGTCATACCAAAAGGAGGAATTTATGTGCCATATCGTCGAGTCCATAACGTAACGAGGAATAAAACATGGAACAGACATGGCGCTGGTATGGTCCTAACGATCCGGTCACCTTAGCGGATGTACGTCAGGCGGGTGCCACAGGCGTTGTCACCGCCTTGCACCATATCCCGAACGGGGAAGTGTGGACGGTTGATGAGATCCTAAAACGCAAAGCCATTATTGAGCAGGCGGGCCTGGTCTGGTCGGTCGTCGAAAGCGTGCCGATCCACGAAGACATTAAAACCCGTTCCGGCAACTATCTGCAGTGGATCGCCAACTACCAGCAAAGCCTGCGTAACCTGGCTCAGTGCGGTATTCGTACCGTGTGCTACAACTTCATGCCGGTTCTCGACTGGACCCGTACCGACCTGGAATACGTTCTACCGGACGGCTCCAAAGCGCTGCGTTTTGACCAGATTGAGTTTGCCGCCTTTGAGCTGCATATCCTCCAGCGTCCGGGCGCGGAAGCGGACTACACCGCCGAAGAGATTGCTCAGGCAAATGAACGCTTCGCCACCATGAGCGATGAAGACAAAGCGCGTCTGACCCGCAACATCATCGCCGGTCTGCCGGGTGCGGAAGAGGGCTACACCCTCGACCAGTTCCGCCAGCATCTTGCGCGCTACAAAGATATCGACAAAGCCGCGCTGCGTGAGAATTTCGCCGTCTTCCTGAAGGCGATTATTCCGGTGGCGGAAGAAGCTGGCGTACGCATGGCGGTACACCCGGACGATCCGCCGCGCCCGATCCTTGGCCTGCCGCGCATTGTTTCCACCGTGGAAGACATGCAGTGGATGGTCGATACGGTCAACAGCATGGCGAACGGTTTCACCATGTGCACCGGCTCCTATGGCGTGCGGGCGGACAACGATCTGGTCGACATGATCAAACAGTTTGGCCCACGCATTTACTTCACCCATCTGCGCTCCACGCTGCGTGAAGATAACCCGAAAACCTTCCATGAAGCGGCGCATCTTAATGGCGATGTCGACATGTACGAGGTGGTGAAAGCGATCGTTGAAGAAGAACAACGCCGTAAAGCCGAGGGTAAAGAGGATCTGATCCCGATGCGTCCGGACCATGGCCACCAGATGCTGGACGATCTGAAAAAGAAAACCAACCCAGGCTACTCCGCGATTGGTCGCCTGAAAGGGCTGGCGGAAGTGCGCGGCGTTGAGATGGCTATCCAGCGCGCTTTCTTTAGCCGCTAAAGCGAGTTGCCGGCCACCTGTCTGGCCGGCTTTTTCTTTTCTCATCCGTTGGCCTTTCAACGGGTTCTGGAGTTCACGATGACAACGACAATTGCCAATAGCGACCTGCCGGTTGCGCGCCCTGCATGGGACAGCGCGCGCCTGCAATCCCGCATTGTTCACCTGGGATGTGGCGCTTTTCACCGCGCGCATCAGGCGCTGTACACCCATCATTTGCTGGAAACCACTGACAGCGACTGGGGGATCTGTGAAGTTAACCTGATGCCGGGTAACGACTGCGTACTGATTGAAAATCTGCGCAAGCAGCAACTGCTGTATACCGTGGCGGAAAAAGGCGCGGACAACACCGTGCTGAAAGTGATCGGATCAATGAAAGAAGCGTTGCACCCGGATCTTGACGGCTGTGACGGTATTTTACAGGCTATGGCGCGCCCGCAGACGGCAATTGTTTCGCTGACGGTCACCGAAAAAGGCTACTGCACCGATGCGGCCAGCGGTCAGTTAGATCTCAATAACCCGCTGATTAAACACGATCTGGCGAATCCGACCGCGCCGAAATCGGCGATTGGTTACATCGTACAAGCGCTGTATCTGCGCCGTGAGCAGGGGCTGGCGGCTTTTACCGTGATGTCCTGCGATAACGTGCGTGAAAATGGGCATGTGGCGAAAGTCGCAGTTCTGGGGCTGGCGCAGGCGCGCGACCCGCAGCTGGCGCAGTGGATTGAAGCTAATGCGACTTTCCCGTGCACTATGGTCGACCGCATTGTTCCGGCGGCGACGCCGGAAACGTTGCAGGAGATTGCCGACCAGTTGGGTGTTTACGATCCGTGTGCTATCGCCTGTGAACCGTTCCGTCAGTGGGTAATTGAAGACAATTTTGTCAACGGTCGTCCTGACTGGGACAAGGTTGGCGCACAGTTCGTGGCCGACGTGGTGCCGTTTGAAATGATGAAACTGCGCATGCTCAACGGCAGCCACTCTTTCCTTGCGTATCTGGGCTATCTCGGCGGCTATGAAACCATCGCCGATACCATGACCAATCCGGCGTACCGCAAAGCGGCGTTTGCGCTGATGATGCAGGAGCAGGCGCCGACGCTCTCGATGCCGGAAGGCACCGATCTCAACGCCTACGCGACACTGCTGATCGAGCGTTTCAGCAACCCGTCTCTGCGCCACCGTACCTGGCAGATTGCGATGGACGGCAGCCAGAAACTGCCGCAGCGCCTGCTGGATCCGGTGCGTCTGCACCTGCAAAATGCCAGCAGTTGGCGTCACCTGGCGCTGGGCGTGGCGGGCTGGATGCGCTACACCCACGGTGTGGATGAGCAAGGGCAGGCCATTGATGTTGTCGACCCTATGCTGGCTGAATTTCAACACATTAACCAACAGTACCAGGGCGCCGAGCGCGTGACGGCGCTGCTGGGGCTGTCTGGCATTTTTGGTCATGACCTGGCGGAAAACGCTGGCTTTGTGGAGACCATTATCGCGACGTATCAACAGCTATGTGAACACGGCGCACGTGAGTGCGTTGCGGCATTAAGCGCTGACGCATAACTTCCGAACTATGACGGGTCAATCAAAATATTGGTTTGGTTGACCCGTTTTCTGTTTTTGCCCTCCCGCAAATGCTATAGTTCGATACCTATTCCCCGTATCTGATTACACGCATCTGACGGACATAACACGATGAAATCGAACACTTCTCAGCAAAGACCCTACCAGGAAGTGGGTGCCATGATCCGCGATCTGATTGTCCAGACGCCGTACCAGCCCGGTGAACGCTTGCCGCCAGAGCGTGAAATTGCCGAGATGCTCAATGTCACTCGCACGGTAGTTCGCGAAGCGTTAATCATGCTGGAAATTAAAGGCCTGGTGGACGTGCGCCGCGGAGCCGGGATCTACGTGCTCGACAATGCGGATGCGCAGACTATCGACAGTACGGATGCAAATCATTGCAATGATGCGGGCCCGTTTGAACTGTTGCAGGCGCGACAGCTGCTGGAAAGCAACATTGCCGAATTTGCCGCGCTGCAGGCTACCCGCGAAGATATCGTCAAAATGCGCCAGGCGTTGCAACTGGAAGAGCGGGAGCTGGCTTCCAGCGAGCCGAACGGTTCTGAAAGCGGCGACATGCAGTTCCATCTCGCCATAGCTGAAGCCACGCATAACAGCATGCTGGTGGAGCTGTTTCGCCAGTCATGGCAGTGGCGTGAGAACAACCCGATGTGGATCCAGCTCCATAGCCACCTCGACGATACCCACTACCGGAAAGAGTGGATGGGCGACCATAAACAGATCCTGGCTGCATTAATCAAAAAAGATGCCCGCGCGGCCAAGCTGGCCATGTGGCAGCATCTGGAAAATGTCAAACAGCGTCTGCTGGAGTTTTCAAATGTCGATGACATTGATTTTGATGGTTATCTGTTTGATTCCTGGCCGCTGGATAAAGTTAACGCCTGATTTCCCTTTCTCTCATACGCGGGCTATTGCGGCCCGCACCGCGTTTTCCGCATCCTCATTCATTGCCCGGCAGGGGCGCTTTTCACGTTCTGAAAGTCACGTAAAAAATTGTTTCCATCGCCTCGGATGAACATTTTTTCGTCCCCTTTGTGCGGTGCAAATTGATTTAAATCAATTAAAAACAACTTATTTTCGCATGCGAAAAAATGTGTCATTTACCTTATTTTTACCTTTCCGTGCTTATTTTTAGACAAAACGGGTCTGGGTTAAGTGAGAATCAACGCGATCTCTGCAGTAATCAGGATAAGGTTTACCGGCATAACTACACATAAAAACAAGCGGTTCGCGTAAATGTAGACATTAATAACGATGCGTAACTTATTGGTCATAATGATGTTTTGAGTTGTGATATGTCTAATGTAAATTCCTCATGTTTTTTTAATCAAATGAATAAAAGACAATATGCGTAAAGTTAACATTACACATTATTCCATAATCAAGTTATCTTTCATTTGAAATATCGTTCCATTTTTCTGCTTTTTATTAACAGTTTCATTACTATTATGCCTGTATTTTGCCGTTGACATGTTTTTACACTAACTGCATATTTCATCGCCATAAGCGTGTTATTACGTTCAGGAGTTGAAAATGCCATCTCGAGACTATCCCGATATTCGAAAACCCAGAGGGACCCGATCAAAAGATATGGTTCTTTTAAGTGCCCGTGTCGATACCTCTTTGTGGGAATATGTGCGAACGCTGGCATTTGAAACCCGTAAAAGTAAACAAGATATTATTGCTGAAGCATTAATGTTGCATCGCTCAGTTAATGAGAGTGAAAGTCTCGAGTAATTATCGCTGTCCGGTTTTGATTGAAAATCCAAAAATGAATTATGTCTTGCCACTTCATTATTACCTTCATTGGTATTTTTTTGGTGTGTTATTGGTATTGCCCCTTAATCCATAGCTGTAATGGCATTAGGGGTAACCTCCGTTCATGCAGCGGAAATTTATAATAAAGATGGCAACAAGCTGGATCTCTACGGCAAAGTAAAAGCAGCCCATTCCTGGACTGATGGTACTAATGCTGATGAAACCTACGCACGTCTGGGTTTTCGCGGTGAGACGCAAATCAACGATCAACTGACCGGTTACGGGCAATTTGAAAGTCAGTTTGATGCCGCTAAAGCAGAAGGTTCGCAGAATGGCGTTAATACACGTCTGGCGTTTGCTGGCCTGGATTATGGTCATGACGTCAGTTTTGACTATGGTCGCAACTATGGTATCGCTTACGATGTGGGAGCTTATACTGATACTCTCTCAGAGTTCGGCGGTGACTCCTTTGAAAATACTGACCGCTTCCTTACTACACGCACTTCTGGCGTTGCAACACTTCGCACCAAAAATCTGTTCGGTGCCGTTGATGGTCTGAATGTTGGCGCGCAATATCAGGGTCAGGACGATACCAATAAGGATCCGACGAAACAACACGGCAATGGCTACGGCTTCTCCCTGGGTTATGACAACATTGCGGATTCTGGCATATCTGCAATTGCGGCCTATACCAACAGTTCTGTGACTGCTCAGCAGAAACAAAAAGGTTGGAATGGCGAAAACGCAGAGTTCTGGGGCGCGGGTCTGAAATATGATGCTAATGCTATCTATGTAGCGACTATGTACGGAGAGTCCCACAACCTGATTCAGGATGCGGACAAAGCTGAGCACTTTGAAGCGATGGCCGCGTATGTGTTTGATTTTGGTCTGCGTCCGAACGTGGCTTACGTCCACGCGCGTGATAACAACAATAATGACCTGACCGAATACGTCGCGCTGGGTACAGACTACTACTTCAACAAAAACATCGTGGCTGATGTAGGTTACAAAATTAACCTGCTCGATGGTAAAGACAGCGATAACCAGGTTGCTGCGGGTCTGACCTATCAGTTCTAACTTTTTGTTCTGGTATGAAAAAGGCGTCCTGGTTAAGACGCCTTTTTTTATATCTGCCGGCGTTTAAACCGGCTGACTCTCTTCCTGCTGTACACCGCTAAACAGCCATTGCCAGATGCCCATTGCCATAAAAATGTTGTTGATAACAGGAAGATAATAAACAATCCCAGTGCGCCAAAAAGGCCAAAGTATTTATAATCCTTTAGCGTGCCAATTAAACCCGCCAAAATAATCAACCCCAGTAATATTCTTTTAAACCACGACATGTATTTTCCCGAAGATAGTGTTGATGTTGAATTAATCTGTCCATTTTTACGCATTTTAAATTGAGTTTATAAATGAACGGACGGGAATTATAAATTGTCTGGTGGGTAATTACCGATTATTTGCGGTTTATTAAATGTTGACATTTAATTGCGGACTAATCCGAATATACCTTCTTTAGAAGGTTGCCGGTTATGCCCTTTTTGGCGAGGCGAAACGCTGTTTGTATAATTGTGTGAGGCTGATAAGTGCCGCAATAAACAACGCGACGGCGCCGCACACCGTGGCGTTAACGATCGCCAGTGCGCCGCTTCCCAGCAGGCTGGTTAATAGCGGACCAAGTATTTGCCCAATGCCGTAAGTCAGAGTGACCAGGCCCAGCAGATTAATATTGCGCGGTACGCTAAGTTGTCGCGCAAGCGGCATCACCAGTGAAGTGGTTCCCATAAACGTTGCGCCAAAACCCATGCTGCTTATCACCAGCAGCGGCAAAGAGCCGCTGGCGAGCGTCATGAGCACGCAGGCGCTTTGAATCAACAAATTCGCCGTCAGGCATTGCAATACTCCCCAGCGTCGGGCGGCCCACAGCCAGGCGAAACACCCCGGAATTATCGATATGCCGACCAGCGACCAGAGATGGGCAGTCAACAGCGGCGAACCGGCGCTTTTCGCCATTAGCGGCAGGTAGGTGGCGACAATGATGTAGCCAAATCCGGACAGCCCGTACAGCAGCGCCAGCAGCCACCAGGACATAGGCTGATGCTCTGTTTTTACCGGGGCCGCGGCGGGGAGCACGTGGTCGCGAGATGGCAGGAGTATAACCAGTAGCACAAAGAACAGAGCCGAGGCTGCCGCCGCGCCCAGCCAGAGCGTGTGCGAGGACAGCGCAAAATGCAGACCGCTAATGACATATTCATTGCCCAGCAAAATGCCTGCGCCAACGCCGGAGAACAACGCCGCGATCACGAAGGGATGCCGGGTATGATGCAGAACGATCATCGAGCCAAAGATCATCATACCGGCACTGGCGACGCCCGCCAGAAAGCGGATCAGCATCACCAGCGCGGGCTGTGTAAAGCTGGCCATCGCCAGAATCAGCCCTGCGGTAGCGAGCGCGGACGTTAGCAACATTGGACGTAAGCGTGAGGGAAGATGAAAGAGCCCAAAGGAGAAGAGCAGACTTCCCGCCAGATACCCGGCGTAGTTGGCGCTGGCAATCCACGAGAGTTGGTCAAAGGTAAATTGACCTTCTGACAGCAGCACCGGCAGCATTGGCGTATACAGAAAGCGCCCAATCCCCATGCCCAGCGTTAAGACCAGCATGCCAAAGAGCGCGACACTGATGGCATGGCGATTTGAATCTGGGCTTCCCTGGGACATACGGACTCTCATTTCGCGCTGTTAGCTGATAATTGTTATATTACATACGTAAATGATAATGAAAAGTAAAAATAAAACAGCGTAACGCTGAATGCCATCAAAGGTTACGGCTGTAGACCCGCGAGGCTTCTCCCCACGGATGATAGCCCGGCCCGTTGAAGTAAAACCCTGCTTTCTCGTATAAACCTTCCAGGTCTGTACACAGATGGAGCTGCGTAAAACCCAACTGTCTGGCCTGCTGTGCAATATGTTCGATCAGGCGAAACGCCAGACCGTGACCACGATAGCGAGGATCGATATAGAGCGCGCATAGCCACGGCCACAGTTCGCCGCGACTAATAAAATCATTGGTGATTAATCCAGCGCAGCCAACAATGCTGTCACCATCCTGCAGCCAGTACCACTGTGGTAGCGGGTTCTTTGCGCCAATACAACGGCGCAATGCATCCTCGTATACCGCCATGGAGTCTTCTGAGGCCCATTGCTGCTGAAAGTAAGCGGTGATCTCGTGCAGCTTTTCTGGCGTCTCGCGCAGGGAAAAAATGCGGATGCTCATCGTCATTGAATCTTTCTCCTTAAAAATTCGCCAGCGTCAGCAGGGACGGAATTTGCGACAACAGATATAACACCAGCCCGATTGAACCGCCAACCAACGTGCCGTTGACGCGAATAAACTGCAAATCTTTACCGATGTTTAACTCAATTTGCTGCGACATATCGCGTGCATCCCAACTTTTCACCGTGTCGCTAATATGGCGCGTCAGGAAGGTGGCGAACTCCGGGGCAACTTTATGCGCAGCCTGCTCCAGATGCCCATTTAGTGAGGCACGCAGGGCGCTGTCGGCTACCAGCGTTTCGCCGAACCACTGCCCGGCGCTGGCGATGCGCTGCTTCACGCGGGAATCATCTGCGTTAATGTCGGTTTTCACCCACTGACGCAGGTCTGCCCACAGCTCGCCAAGATAACGGTTGAAGGCTTCATCTTCCTTCAGGTAGCTTTTCATGCTTTCGGCCCGCGCGGTCATCTCCGGATCGTGTTTGAGCTTATCGATGAGCTTAAATGTAGCGCGATCGAAGGCATGGCGGATCTGATGCGCGCGATCGTGGCTGATGTCATCCAGCAAGGAGTTAACGGCATCAGACACCAGCTCGGCGCTGTGCTCGCCCAGCCATTCGGTTGGCAGGATCTTTGCTTTCAGCGGATGTTCGGTTTCCAGCCAGTGCACTACTTGTCTGGCGATAAACACTCGCGAGCTGTCGCGCTGGAGCAGGGCGATCAGTTGGGCGATCAGCGTATCGAGCAGCACCTGATGGCGATTGTTTTTGGTCATGCTTTCCAGCATCAGCGCGCTGGTTCCGGAGAGATCGACCTTGTCGATGGCCTTGTGCACCGCCCGCTTGATCAGCCGCTGAATGCGCGAGTCGTCGGTCAGTTCGAGAAAACCGCTCATGATCTGCAACAGATGCTGGCCGATGCGCTGGGCGTTGTCCGGCTGGCTGAACCAGTTGCCGATCAACAGCGCCGGTTCATGGCGGCGGATCAGGGCTATCAACGACTGGGTATCGAGGAATTTCTCTTGTACAAACTGACCAAGATTTTCGCCGATCCGATCCTTATTGCGCGGGATAATAGCCGTGTGTTGCGAGATAAACGGGATTGGCACCCGGCGAAAAAGCGCCACCACGGCAAACCAGTCCGCCAGCGCGCCCACCATCGCCGCTTCGGCAATCGCTTTGATCCCGAGTACCCAGAAGTTAGGCGGCAAAAACAGCGTGATGACGAAGGTCGCGGCAGCGATCAGCAGCAATGAGAGCGCCAGTCGCTTGGCACGTTTGAGTTCAGCAATTTTATTCATAGGCTTAAGGATAGAGTCAGACGGGGGGATCGCGCAAAAATTGTGGTGCGTCTCCCATTTTCAGGCGGGAAGCATTTATCCAGGGATCCAGTTATCCCACGCCGGTAAGGGACCAAGTTCTGCGACCAGAAAATCGATAAACGATCGCACCTTCGGATTGCTGTACTTGCTGGGAAAGTACAGCGCATACAGGGCATGAGTTTCACAGGTGATGGTGCCGTCGAGCATCAGCGGCGTGATCTCCTCTTTTTGAATATGATCGCCAATCAAATAAGTGGGCAAATATGCCACCCCCTGATCTTCTAACACCGACTTCAACAGCACCAGGCTGCTGTTGGCCTGGATCGGCATATGTAGTTTCAACTGATGCAGTCGATTCTGTTCATCTGCCACCTTCAGTACCGGCGTGAGGCCCGGGTAAACCAGGCAATCATGATCTACCAGATCGCTGCGACGCTGGGGCATGCCTTTTTTAGCGAGGTAGCCGGGTGAGGCACAGTACGCCCAGCGAACAGGCACCAGCTTGCGCATCGCATAGTTTTGCGGCGGCGCGGTGGAAATTCGCAGGGCAATGTCGAAATCCGTTTCGTTCAGATTGACGAAGTTATCGTTGAGATCGATATACAGATTCACATCCGGGAACTGGGAGCGGTATTTATCCACCAGGTTCACCAGCCGGGAATAACCAAACGCAATTGAGCAGGTTATGCGTAATTCACCCTGCGGGCTGTGGTAATAACCGGAGGTGGTATTCAGCGTTTCATCGAATTCTTTCAACAGCTTATTAGCGCGGTTGAAGAGATATTGCCCGGCGTCGGTCAGGGTAATACTGCGGGTGGTGCGTTTAATTAATGTCGTGCCTAACGTATCTTCCATCGCTGCCAGGCTTTTGCTGACCGCAGACGGCGAGACGTTGAGCTGCGCCGCGGCTTCTGACAATCCTCCGCAGTCGACGATTTTAGTAAAAAACTCCAGATGCTTGAGTGAAATCGGCGTACTCATAATTTCCTTAAATTCATAAGTGATTTGCAAAAACGGTACGAATAGGCCGTTACATTCGCCTTTTAAACATGCAACTATTGAATCACAGGAAACAACTTGCTGGCAAAATGAAAAAATAACAACTTAGGTGAGTTACGTCACAAATTAAAAGGAGGCGAAACGGAAACTCATCACATTGTGAATTTAATCTCATTAATTATTATTCTAAAGGTACCGATTATGTGGTCACGACTCGAACCCTACAGATCGTCGATTATTTTATTAGTTGCTCTGGTGATTGGCGGCTTATTAGGTATTTATGCCCCATCGTTTGCAAGTAAACTCCAGCCAATAGGTCAGATATTCTTAAACCTGTTATTTATGATTATTGTGCCGCTGGTGGGGATCAGCGTCATGTCTTCGATCGCCAGTATGACTGACCTGAAAAGGCTGGGGCGTATTATGGCGATTATCTTTATTGTTTCGATCGCGATGGCCTTTATTCCGGCGGCCGGGATCGTCGCGCTGGCGCTCTGGTATAACCCGGCGCAGGGCGTCACTATCGATCTCTCGCAGTCGGTGCAGGCGGGCAGCGGCAAGATGGATTTTGTCAGCATGATCACCACCAGCGACTTTATTGGGCTGTTCTCTAAGTCCAATATTCTGGCTCTGATCGTGATGGCGATCATCGCCGGTGTGGCAATTGGCCAGTCGGATCAGGCCGGTAAACGTATTGCGTCGCTGCTGGAAGACGCCAATACCGTGATCATGAAGATCGTTTCGATCATTATGAAGGTCGCGCCGATTGGTCTGGGCTGCTACTTCGCCGCCACCATGGCCAGTCAGGACTCTGCACTATTGTTAACCTTTGCCCGCGCCATCGGCCTGTTTATGGTTGCCACGCTGGTCTATTTTGTTTTTGGCTCGATTCTCTATTCGTATATTGGCGGCGGTATTCCGGCGGTCAAAGCCTTCTGGCGTAACGCGATTGAACCGTCTGCGACTGCGCTGGGGACCTGCTCTTCGCTGGGGACGCTCCCGGTGACGCTGCGTGCCGGTAAGGCGATGGGGATTAACCCGGAAATCGTTGATGTTTCCATTCCACTGCTGGTTAACCTGAACAAAGGCGGTGTGGCGATGATTGCCGCGCTGAAAATCGTCTTTATCTATTCCGTGCTGGGTATGGAATTCACCACCGAAACCTTCTTCCTGACGATGCTGATTGCGGTGCTCTCCGCCATTATCGTTGGTGGCGTGCCGGGCGGGGCGTTCCTCGGTGAAATCTTTATCGTTACCACGCTGGGCCTGCCGATGGAAGCAATCCCGATGCTGGTGGTGCTGGGCACTATTACCGATGCGCCGGCCACACTGATTAACGTTATCCATGATTTGAATGCGGCGCAGATTGTTGAACGGTTCGCTGGAAAAAAGCAGACCAACTCTGAAATAAACTCTACTGCTGCGGTGGTATAGGTTTCACACGGATTAAGAACAGGAGATGTTATGAAAGACGCAATGAAGCTTGAGACGCAACTGGTTGTTGCTGGTCGTGACAAACGCTACACCCAGGGAGCGGTGAATCCGGTTATCCAACGTGCCTCTTCACTGGTATTTGATACCGTGAAGGACAAGAAATTTGCTACCGCCAATCGCGCGAACGGCGAGCTGTTTTACGGTCGTCGCGGAACCTATACCCACTTTGCCTTCCAGAAGGCAATGAGCGAACTAGAAGGCGGCGTTGGCTGCGCGCTGTACCCATGTGGTGCTGCGGCGGTGACCAATGCGATTCTGGCGTTTGTTCAGGGTGGCGATCATATCCTGATGACCGGCGCGGCCTACGAGCCAACCCAGGATTTTTGCAATAAGATCCTGAGTAAATTCAATGTGGAAACAACGTATTACGATCCGCTGATTGGTGCAGGTATCGTCGATCTTCTGCGTCCGGAAACGAAGGTTGTATTCCTTGAGTCACCAAGTTCTATCACCATGGAAGTCCAGGACGTGCCGGGGATGGTGAAGGCTATCCGCGCGGTGAATCCGGAGATTGTCATTATGATCGACAACACCTGGGCGGCGGGCGTACTGTTCAAAGCGCTGGATTATGGCGTGGATATTTCCATTCAGGCGGGAACGAAGTACACCATCGGTCATTCGGACGGCATGCTGGGCACGGCGGTGTCTAACGCTCGTTGTTGGGATCGTCTGCGCGAGAACTCCTATCTGATGGGGCAAACGCTGGATGCCGATACCGCCTACAACGGCAGCCGCGGATTGCGTACCCTGGCGGTACGCCTTAAGCTGCATCAGGAAAGCAGTATCCATATTGCTCGCTGGCTGTCGGCAAGACCGGAAGTGGCGCGGGTGAACCATCCGGCGTTACCGGAATGTCCGGGCCATGAGTATTTTCAGCGTGATTTTACCGGAAGCTCAGGCCTGTTCTCATTTGTGCTGAAAAAGAGACTGACCGACGAACAGATGGCGAATTTCCTCGATAATTTCTCGCTGTTCCATATGGCCTATTCGTGGGGTGGATTTGAGTCGCTCATTCTGGCGAACCAGCCGGAAGAGCTGAACAGCATCCGCCCGGCTGGAGAGGTGGATTTCAGCGGCACGCTGGTCAGGGTGCATATTGGCCTGGAGGATATTGGCGACCTGATTGCCGATCTCGAAGCGGGATTTGCACGCATTGCGTAAGGTGATGTGAGCGTAGCCGGATGCGGCGCAAGCGCCTTATCCGGCCTACATAGTTGTCGTAGGCCGGATAAGCGGGCAGGTTAGTTTTCAGTGGCTAACGTCGTTGCCTCATGTTGGCGTACCCGTTTGAGTAAGCCTGCCAGCGTGAACACGACAGCGAGCCCCGCCGCAACCGCCAGCAGATGAAACGAAATCCTGCCACCGTTAAACCATAGCCAGCGTCCAATTTCGACAGAAACCGCCATCACCGTCAGGATCACCATATTCAGCGATGCCGAGACCGTTCCTTTAGGTAAGTTGTTGGAAAACAGCGTAAAGCGGAACAGCGTCGGGAAGATCATCCCAATACCAAACGCATACAGGCTGGTTCCCAGCACCGACCACAGCCAGACGTGCGGCCACAGTAAATTGCCGACAATCAGCACTGCCAGCCCGCTCAGCTGTATAGGTGCGGCCCGCCAGATAAAGCGTGGTCGGGTCGGATCTTTCACGAAACGAACCACCACCATATTGGCGACGATCACTGCGCCAAACACCGGGGCCTGTGCCCAGGCAAACTGCGATGTAGTCATGCCGCCCGCATCAATCAGTATCACCGGTGAGACCGCCACCCAGCTCATCATCGGGATATAGCTTAGCGATAGCGTGGCTGCGCCAAACAGGAATACCCGGTTGCGGAAAACGTCGCGGAAATCACGCAGTACGCCGCGTGCACTGAACGGTACCGCGCCGCGCTGGACGGTTTCCGGCATGGCTAGCATTAACCCAATCAGGGCGATAAGCCCCATGACGGCAATGATGGCAAACAGGATCTTCCAGTGTACAAAGTGCATTAGCGCCGCTCCGGAGAGCGGGCCGATAACCGGTGCAACCAACACAATGGAAGTGATTATCGCCATTAACTTAATGGCCTTCGTTTGCCCAAACGCCTCCTGCACCGTGACATAGCCAACGGTCGCGATAAAGCAAATGCTGGTGCCCTGCACAAATCGGGCGATCAGAAATTGCGTCATTGAAGTAGTAAACAGTGTGGCAGCGCAGGCGAGGGTAAAGATTAACGCCCCCGCAATCAGCACCGGTCGACGGCCAATCCGGTCGGAAAGTGGCCCCAACAGCCATTGCAGCGCCATGCCGCCTGCCAGATAGAGGCTCACCGCAGCGGGCGCCAGGCTGACGTCGGCGTTGAAATCGCGTACGACATTAATGATGCCGGGCTGAATCAAGTCCGTCGACAGATAGGCTGCGAAATCATACAAAATCAACGCAATAGGAAAAAATAACGTTGTGGCGCGTTGGGAGAAAAACGCGAGAATCCGTTGCATAAAACAGCTCCTTGTCGGGAGAAAACCCTCAACGGGAATAGCGAAATTCAATACCGTCTTTGAGACGTCAGGCCGATGACAGAATAAAAGCAGACTGCAAATGTACTGAATTTCATGTAATCAAAAACGCTGCCTGCGTGAAGCGCAAACAGGAGAAACGCTCACTAACGTGGGGTCAGAAAACGTAACGATTACAGGTAACAATCAGCACATCGCACCTCAGGAAGAGTAAGTTGAACGGGTAATAACCATCCGCAGTGTAATGCGGATTGGATATTAATTAAACGAGTTTATCCTGTTTATGTGTAGAAAATCGCACCGCAAATCAGACTACGATGCTCTGCAAAAACCGCAGCGCGATAGCACAGCCGAAGATAATCAATACACCGCCAGCGATACGCTCTACCCACAAGATCCCTATGGTTAACCGCCGCTGGATCTGCGGTAAGCCGATGAACATCACGATCAGCAGATCCCAGCACAGCACCACGCTGGTCATCCAGATCCCGCTCATGGTTTGTTGTAGCAGCGTCACTGACGGGCCGAGCAGGGCGGTCATTAGCGCCAGATAGAACAGTGCATTTTTTGGGTTAAGCAGTGACGAACCCAATCCCAGCAGCAGCTGTTTACCAAATCCTGGACAGGTAGACCGGGCATCAGCTCCGGTCAGAGTTTGCGGGCGGCTGCGTATCAGCAGGCTGCCTATCCACAATAAATAGAGCGCGCCCAGCAGCTCAATAATGGTAAACAGCAGGGGAAGCTGGCGCAGGATCCCCCAACCGATAATTGCCAGCAGGATATACAGCCCGTTGCCGATAGCGATCCCCACGCACAGCCCGGTGCTGTCGCGCATCCGGTATCGTACGGCATAACCGACCAGTAAAAAGAAGTCCGGACCGGGGCTGAGTAGTGCGACAAAATGTGCCAGCGCCAGCGCGGGAAAAGCAGACGGAAAAAGTACAGAAAGCAGCGACATAGCGACCTCAGACAATGAATCTGAGATCACCGTACGCCTGACGCAGCGCTAATTATTGTCTGATATTGATCGCCCCAACGCGTACTGGCGCGGTGTGGCGGCGGTGTAGCGAACAAAGGTGCGATGGAAATGGCTCTGGTCGGCAAACCCGCTCTGATAGCCGACATCGGCAATTTCGTCCCCGGCCCGCAGCCGCTGGCGGGCATAGTCAATCCGTATGATGTTCAGATAACTTCCTGGCGTCAGCCCGGTGTCCTGCTTAAAGGTACGGATCAGCGTTTCTTTACGCATGTGACACTCATGTGCCAGTTCATCGAGTGAGGGCGGCGTGAGCAGGCTGGACTGCAACCGTTCGCGCAGATACTGGCTGGCGGGGCTTAGGTTTTCCGGTGCTACCGATTGCAATGGTAGCGAACGTAGCAATGCTTGTGCGGCATCCGTTACCCGCGTCGTTTGCCGTTGCTGCATAAGTGCCACGAGGTTTACATAGTGCTGGAACAATTGCCGATCGCGGATAACACGATCGCGCGTGCAAAGCCGCTGATTGTTGTTCTGCGCAGGCAGATGGGCAAGGCACCACCGGGCATCAAGATAAAGCATGTGATAGCTGCGAAACTGTCCGTTAACAGGATTACAGCTGTGAGGTGCCAGCGGCGGGATCACAATCAGATCGCCCACCTGCAGATGGTATTCCTTGCCATCGCACAGGCAGCACGTTTCCCCCTCGAGAATTGCCCCAATCGAGAGCTGAGAGTGGTGATGCCGCTTATAGGCCTGCAGGCTTTGCCAGGTGCTGCGCAGTTCCAGCCACGGGAGCTGTTCATCACGCCAGAACGATTGTGGAATATCCCGGGTGTGCGTCACATCGCGTCCTCCCTGAAAGTAATGATTCGTTATAGCACAGGCCGAGTGGTGAAAAAGTGGGTATGTGCATTGAGATAGCGATTCTGCGTGACGGGTTCCAGACAAATGCAGACGTTACATAGGGACGTTTTTATCCCGGAAATCGTCTCGCAAACAGAGAAAGTTGCAGGTGAGGGTGTGGCTTTGCGGCGCTACAGTCATGGCATCTTATTTCCAGGTGACGGATCGCCATGAACAAAGCGCCGACTTCCACACCGCATGATGCGGTTTTTAAAACATTTTTACGTCACCCTGAGACTGCACGGGATTTTCTGCAAATACATCTTCCTGCCTCGCTACGCGAACTTTGCGATCTTCAGACGCTGAAACTCGAGTCAGACAGTTTTATCGAAGAGAATTTACGTGCGTACTATTCCGATGTGCTGTGGTCGGTGAATACGACAGAAGGGAATGGATATATTTATGTGGTGATTGAACACCAAAGCACGCCGGATGCGCATATGGCATTCAGACTGATGCGCTATGCAGTTGCGGCCATGCAGAAACATCTGGATGCCGGACATCAGCAGTTGCCGCTGGTGGTGCCGATGCTGTTCTATCACGGCGCTAAAAGTCCGTACCCTTATTCGCTATGTTGGCTGGACGAGTTTGCCAACCCGAAGCTGGCACGCCAGGTGTATGCTGCGGCGTTTCCGCTGGTGGATATTACGGTTATTCCAGATGACGAAATTGTGCAGCATCGACGCATGGCGCTGTTGGAGTTAATCCAAAAACATATCCGTCAGCGCGATCTTATGGGGCTTGTTGAGCAAATTGTTTCCTTGCTACTTACTGGAGTGACTAATGACAGCCAGATAAAGACGCTGTTTAATTATATTTTGCAAACTGGCGATGCACCTCGCTTCAGTGAGTTTATTCGTGGGGTTGCTGAACGTTCACCGCAGCATAAGGAGCATTTAATGACGATCGCAGACAGATTGCATGAGGCTGGATTTCAAAAAGGGTGGCTTGAGGGTCTGCAAGAGGGCCAGCAAAAAGGTAAGCAGGAAGGTAAACAAGAAGGTTTAATTGAGGGGCAACGCACCGAGGCGCTGCGTATTGCCCGCACCATGCTGGCCGACGGTACTGATCTCAGCACGGTGCAAAAAATTACCCGACTTTCCGTTGAAGATATTCAGGGCGTAAGCCATTAGAAATAACTTAATCCGTACAATCGCCAGCCCGGTAGCACCGGGTGGTCTGATTTACTCTATCGCCACCTTTACTGCTTCCCCGAGTTTTTGCATCACTTCCCGATGCTTCTCGTTTGGCGGCAACGCGCAGTTGATGCGTACGCAGTTGCGATACTTTCCTGATGCGGAGAACAGCGAACCCGGCGCAACCTGGATTTTGAGGCGACAGAGCTGCTTAGCGACACAGACCATATCGACCTGGTGCGGCAGCTCGACCCACAGCATAAAGCCGCCTTTCGGTCGGGTGACGCAGATCCCGCAGGGGAAGTATTCCCGTACCCAACAGGTGTAGATCTCCATATTCCGCTGGTAGATCTGACGCATACGGCGAACATGCCGATGATAATGCCCCTCGCGCACGAAAGCGGCGGCCGCCAGCTGCGTAGCAGGAACGTTAGTGCCGATGACGGCATATTTCATATGCAGAAATTTATCGTGATAACGACCGGGTATAACCCAACCGACGCGCAACCCCGGCGCCACGGATTTGGTAAATGAACTGCACAGTAGCACCCGACCATCGCTGTCCCAGGAGTGTATTGTGCGCGGACGGGGATATTCCGTGGCAAGCTCTCCGTACACATCATCTTCAAAAATAACAATATCGTGCTGCTGGGCGAGGGCGAGGACCGCCCGCTTACGTGCATCCGGCATAATAAATCCGAGGGGATTATTGCAGTTAGGAACCAGAATCACCCCTTTAATCGGCCACTGATCCAGCGCCAGTTCCAGCGCTTCAATGCTGATCCCTGTATCCGGATCGGTTGGGATTTCTATAACTTTGATCCCTAATCCGCGTAGCAGCTGCATCGTGCCGTAATAGGCGGGCGATTCTACGGCGACGATATCTCCTGGCTGGCAGACTGCCAGCAGCGCCAGTGACATCCCGCTCTGACTCCCGCTGGTGATCACAATATCATCCGCATTGATGACCGAACCTCCGTCCAGCATGAGCCGGGCAATCTGTTGACGCAATTCGCGACAGCCTGGTAATTCATCGTAGCCCAGAACCGCCTTGAGATTATGCTGCGCCACGCGACTTAGCTCGCGCCAGAGCGGCTTCAGGCTGGGTTGATTGATATCGGGCACGCCACTGCTAAAAGGGATTATCGATTTGTCTGCATGACCTGCAAGCATGTCCAGCACCTGATCCCACTGGGTGATCTCAACTGGACGCTGGACCGGGCGCGACATCAGCGGCACCGGCGGCTGTGCTTTTTGTGGTGCGACAAAATAACCGGAACGCGGCTGCGGCGTGATCAGCCGTAATTGTTCCAGCGTCTGATACGCCTGCTGGACGGTGCTGATGCTGACCCCGTGCTCCTGGCTCAGGCTGCGTACCGAAGGCAGTTTTTCGCCATGGCGATACAGACCTTGCTCAATGCGTTCGGCCAGCAGATTGGCCAGATGTTGGTAACGCGTCATGCTGTATCCCTCATGGGTACCATACAGATTAATAAACCAGTACAGATTGGCGTGAAAAAAGCGATGCAGAACTCTTTTTAACCAATCTGTATGTTAAATAAAAGTACTTTGTGAGTCTGTATTGTTTTGGGCCAAATCCGTGAAGATAAAGCCTCTGGCAAGGCGGGGAGGCAAGGTATGGAATTTCACGAGAATAAAGCAAAACAGCCGTTTATTGGGTTTGTACTGATCTGGCGGGCATACAAGGCGTGGCGGCTGCGGGCGCAAACGCGGCGCCTATTGCAACAGATGAGCGACGAGCGGCTGCGGGACGTCGGGCTGCGACGCGATCAGGTGGAGTGATTTTCTTTCATCGGCAGAGGCTGGGGGTTATCGCCCGGCCTCTTTTGTATTCATGGTATTTATCAATTCATGCTTCTGAATGATGTGTTTCTTGATACTTACCATGATAAGTATTATTTTCTTCATCAGCGATGAGGGGAAGGATACATGACTGAAGATGAACTGTTTGCCCGCCGCCCGATGGGGATGCGCATGGCAATGGTGGTGCGCCAGTGGCGGGCCATTATTGATGCAGCCATTACCGACACTGGCCTGACGCAGTCAAGCTGGACGGTATTGATGCAGCTGTATCAACTGGGAGACAACGTCTCGGTCAGTGAACTGGCGGAGGTGCAGGGTATTGAACTGCCGCCGCTGATGCGCACCCTCTCACAGTTGGAAAAGCACGGCTATCTGCTGCGTTCCACATCGCCTTATGACAAACGCATTCGCCTGCTCACGCTGACCGAGCAAGGCCGCGCAAGGCTGGAAGAACTAAACCGGGTGATTGAGAACTATCAACATCGCGTTACGTGTACCATCCCTGAAGCGGAGCTTGCCGCCTTCAGCTCGACCTTAAATCAACTCGCCTGCAATTTGCGGACAATCCGCGAAGAAGACAATCAACACTAAAAAACTATGATGACCCCAGAACAAAAATTTGCCCGTTGGGTAAGGGTGAGTATTGCCGCTTTCCTGGTTATATTCGCCTGGTTTATCGTTGCCGATATCTGGATCCCGCTAACACCGGACTCCACGGTGATGCGTGTGGTAACGCCTGTTTCCTCACGCGTATCCGGCTACGTCTCGCAGGTGCATGTACATAACAATAGCCAGGTGAAAAAGGGCGATTTGCTGTACGAACTGGATCCGACGCCGTTTATCAATAAGGTCGAGGCTGCGCAAATCGCCCTTGAGCAAGCAAAGCTGAGCAACCAACAGCTGGATGCGCAGATCGCCTCTGAGCGTGCCAACCTGCGTACCGCGCAATTTAACACCCGGAACGACAAGACCACCTTTGACCGCTATCAGCGCCTGAGTGCCATGCAGAACGTGTCGCAAGCCGATCTCGACAAGGTGCGCACCGCCTGGCAAACCAGCGAGCAGTCGGTGTCGGCGCTCAATGCCAGTATTCAGAACCTGCTGATCCAACGGGGCGAGCGCGATGATAAGCGTAACGTGACGCTACAAAAATACCGTAACGCGCTGGAAGAGGCGCAACTGAACCTCGGCTGGAGCAAAGTGTATGCCCAGACCGACGGTACGGTGAGCAATCTCCAGCTTAGTCCCGGACTTTACGCCACTGCCGCCACGCCATTGCTGGCGCTGGTCAGCCACCAGACCGATATCGTGGCCGACTTTCGCGAGAAAAGCCTGCGTCACACTAAAGTGGATACCGATGCCGCGGTGGTGTTCGACGCCATGCCGGGCAAGGTTTTCTCTGCTCGCGTCACCAGCAGCGATGCCGGTATTTTGGCAGGACAGGAGCAGGTTAACGGCCAGCTGTCGCAACCGGAACAGTCTACCCGCTGGGTGCGCGACGCCCAACGTATGCGTATTCACGTCGCGCTGAACGAACCGCTCGACACGCCGTTGCCGACCGGGGCGCGCGCCACGGTACAGCTGTACAACAGCGAGGGGATGTTCGCCCGCACCTTTGCCGGGGCGCAGATCCATCTCGTTAGCTGGCTGCATTATGTCTATTAACACTCTGGCCCACGTCTTTACGCCGCACGGGAATATTGTCTACACCGCCAATGATTTTCGCCAGACCCTGCGTATCTCGGTTGCCGGGACAATCGCGCTGAGTATCTCGACCTTTTATAACGTGCAGTACGGCGTGTTTTTTGTGGTTTATCCGCTGATGCTGTTGTCGCTGGTACCGGTGTTCAACCGCCATGTGGCAAAACAGTTTGTGTTCAGCGCGGCGATGAATTGCGTCGAAATGGTGCTGATTGTCGGCTATCTCTCACAATGGCCGCTGATTATGACGCTGGTGGTATTTAGCCTGTACGTGGTGCGTTTTCGTTTGATGAGCAAAGGACCGCTGTTTCTGTTCGGCTCAATGGGCGTGGTGTGCCAGAGCACGATGCTCAATTTTATGAGCTATCCCACCACCAACTGGCATACGCTGATGTTCTCCAATATGGAAGCCTGCGTCATGGCGGTGGCGCTGAGTGCGCTGCTGCATTATCTGATCCCGGACGTGGAACCCCGACAGCCGCCGCCGCGCATTGAGAAAGATGACGCCCGGGTTCGCCACGAGTCGCTGCTCTCCGGTTCGGTGGCGACAATGATTTTTGTGGTCTTTCAGATTTGTGACTTGAGCGATTCGCTGTCGGCGCTGATGGCGGGTATTTTGATCCTGTTTCCGATGCATTATCGTGGCGCGGTGTTGAGCTCTCTCTGGCGTGTGGTCGGCGTGGTACTGGCTTGTCTGTACATTCTGCTGGTGCAACTGCTGGTGTATGATTTCAGCAACCATATGCTGTTGATGATGCCGCTGATTGGCCTCGGGCTGGCGTTCAGCGCCCGCCTGCACGTGATGGAAAAAGTCGGTGCGGGCGTGGGTTTTGCCAGTATCACCACCATCGGCATTATGTTCGGCCAGAACCTGCATCCGGACAGCGATCTGGTGTTCAGCGATCTCTACCGCATCACCTCCGTTACCGTGGCGCTGCTGGCCACGTTAACGATGGTATTTCTGGTGCACCGGATATTGAACTGCTTTGCGGCGACACGATTTGTGATCACCGAGTGAGTGGCTGCAATGCCGGATGGCGGCTGCGCCTTATCCGGCCTACTAAAGTTCATCCTTTCAACAGCAAAATGTGATGTTATTTCCAACAATTTCGCTATAATCATAAGATAATTGTATATACATTTTTGTATATACAATTAGGGATGAAATACATGCCAATGGAGTTTGAATGGGATGCAAACAAGGCACAAAGTAACCTGAGAAAACACGGTGTCCGGTTTGAGGATGCGGTGCTGGTGTTTGACGATCCCCAACATCTTTCGCGGCAGGATCGGCATGAGAACGGTGAGTATCGCTGGCAGACCATCGGTCTCGTTCATGGCATTGTGGTTATTCTGGTTGCCCATAGCGTTAGGTTTGAAAGTGGCTTTGAAGTCATTCGTATCATCAGTGCCAGAAAGGCAGACAGTAAGGAGAGGAATCGTTATGAGCATGGTTAAGCATAAACGCGGCAGCGTATCCGCGCTGAGTGCTCAGCATGAGGCTGAACTGAAAGCGCTGGCGAATAAATCGGATGATGATATCGATTACAGTGACATTCCCGTGACCGAAGATAAGCAGTGGTCAGAGGCCACACGCGGTAAGTTTTTCCGTCCCTTAAAAACGCAGGCCTCGGTGCGTATTGATGCCGATGTGATGGAGTGGCTGAAACGTCCAGGAAAAGGATATCAGACGCGCCTTAATGCCATTTTGCGCGAAGCGATGCTGCGCGAGCAAAATAAGAAATAGTCAGAATATACTGGGGCAGTGAGTGCCGGATGGCGGCTGCGCCTTATCCGGCCTACAAAAAATCTACTTCTTCAATCCCGCAAACGCGGCTCTGATCTCGTCTTCCGGCAGATTAATACCAATAAACACCAGTTGGCTGTACGGTTGTTCGTCGCCCCACGGGCGGTCCCAGTCGGCGCTGTATAGGCGCTGGACGCCCTGGAACAGCAGGCGGTTTGGTTCGCCTTCAATCCACAGCATGCCTTTGTAGCGCAGCAGCTTCTCGGCGGATTCCAGCAATAGATTTTCCATCACCCTGGACACGTCGCTGATGTTCACCGGGTAATCCAGCTCGACGACGATCGAGGAAATATCGTTTTGTTTGTCGGCGATAAAGTGGAAGCGCGGTTTGGCGCTGACCACGTTCTCTTCCAGCATAAAACCGTTGGTGTCGAACAGTTGCGCGAGGTCGATATCGCCATGCGTCACGGTGTAAATCGGCGCACGGGCGTTGATGCGCGCCAGGCGCTCACGCAGTTTTTCGCTTTCACCTGCTACGTCGGTTTTGGTCAGCAGGATGCGGTCGGCGTAGCCTACCTGCGACTGGGCAATGGTGAACTGGTTCATCTGCTCGTCGGCATGCACCGCGTCAACCAGCGCAATCACACCGTCCAGCAGGTAGCGTTCGCAAATTACTTCATGGGAGAAAAAGGTCTGAATAATCGGGCCGGGATCGGCCATGCCGGTGCATTCGATCACCAGACGGTCGAAATTGATGGTGCCTTTGTCGAGGTTGTCGAGCAGATCGAGCAGCGCGTCTTCCAGTTCGCTCGAACGGGTGCAGCAGATGCAGCCGTTGGTCAGGGTTTTGATCTGTGTTGCGCGATCGCCAATCAGCTGATCGTCCACCGAGACTTCGCCGAATTCGTTTTCGATAACGGCAATCTTGTAACCGTGCTGCTCGTTGAGAATATGGCGCAGCAGGGTGGTTTTACCCGCGCCAAGAAAACCGGTGAGTAGGGTAACTGCAATCGGGGTCATTCACTTCTCCTTCTAACAGCAACTGCTTCCGCCGCTACCGTAGCGGGCTTCCTGGCGCTCGCGGAAGAATTCTTCGTAGGTCATGTACGGCTTATCGGGATGGTTGGTCTTCATGTGCTCGACGTAGTTGTCGTAGTCCGGAATGCCAATCAGCATTTTCGCCGCCTGACCGAGATATTTTTTTGCCTGACCTAAAGTACCAAACATTCTGCCGTCCTGTTAATGAATAAAGCCGGATGGCGGCTTGCGCCTTATCCGGCCTACATACTGCACATTTTGTAGGCCGGATGAGCGCAGCGCCATCCGGCAATTACGGCTTAATGATGTGAAGAGGTTTTCACGCCGCCTTCCGGCACCGGTACATACGGTGTCTCTTTATCAGATCGACCGTCGATGGCGCGGGCTTTCTGCCAGGTACGGAACCCGTAGAAAATGATGCTGTACACCACCACCAGGAACAGAATACTCAAGCCTGCGTTGGTGTAGTTGTTGACGACGATGTGGTTCATGTTGGCAATCTGTTGAGCGGTCAGTTCGCCGCCGTTAGCAATCTTCTCTTTGTACTGATTCGCCATGAAGAAGAAGCCTTCCATCTGCGGGTTGGTGCTGAACAGTTTCAGACCCAGCGCCCAGGTGGTGCAGATAAGCAGCCATACTGCCGGAACCACGGTAACCCAGATGTATTTGGTGCGCTGCATTTTAACCAGCACCACGGTGCCGAGAACCAGCGCCACGGCAGCCAGCATCTGGTTAGAGATACCGAACAGCGGCCACAGGCTCTTAACGCCGCCCAGCGGGTCAACAACACCTTGATACAGCAGGTAACCCCACAGGCCTACGCAGCCCGCAGTACCAATGATACCCGCAACCAGAGAGTCGGTTTTCTTCAGGAACGGAACGAAGTTACCCAGTAAATCTTGCAGCATAAAGCGGCCAGAACGGGTACCGGCGTCCAGTGCGGTCAGGATGAACAGCGCTTCGAACAGGATACCGAAGTGGTACCAGAAGCCCATGTCAGCCATCGGCAGCACTTTGTGGAACACGTGGGCGATACCAACGGCCAGCGTCGGTGCACCACCTGCGCGGTTCAGAACGGACGGCTCGCCGATGTCTTTCGCGGTTTGCAGGATCTGCTCAGGCGAAATCACAAAGCCCCAGGAGCTGACGGTTGCCGCTGCGTGTGCGGTAACGTCTTTCAACTGCGCCATAATCAGCGGGGCGTTCTCACCGCTCATTTCATGCAGGTTCGGCATGGTGATGCCAAGGCCCGCAGGCGGGGTGTTCATTGCGAAGTACAGACCCGGTTCGATGATGGATGCAGCAACCAGTGCCATAATCGCCACGAAGGATTCCATCAGCATCGCGCCGTAACCAATGAAACGCGCGTCGGTTTCACAGGCCAGCAGCTTCGGTGTAGTACCGGAAGCGATCAGCGCGTGGAAGCCAGATACCGCACCACACGCGATGGTGATGAACAGGAACGGGAACAGAGCGCCTTTCCACAGTGGGCCAGTACCATCAACGTACTGGGTCATCGCCGGCATTTTCAGTTCCGGGTTGAGGATAACAATCCCCACCGCCAGACCGACGATAACGCCGATTTTCAGGAAGGTCGCCAGATAGTCGCGCGGGGCGAGGATCAGCCATACCGGCAGCAGCGCAGAGATAAACGCGTAACCGATCAGGGTGAAGGTAATAGTGGTGTCTTTAAAGGTCAGCGCCGGGCCCCAGTACGGGTCGTGCGCAATCACGCCGCCGAAGTAGATGGAGGCAACCAGCAACACAATACCAATCACCGACACTTCGCCCACGCGTCCTGGGCGCAGGAATCGCATGTAGATCCCCATGAACAGCGCGATAGGTACGGTTGAGCAGACGGTGAACACACCCCACGGGCTTTCAGCCAGTGCTTTCACCACGATCAACGCCAGTACTGCGAGGATGATGATCATGATTAAGAAGCAGCCGAACAGCGCAATGGTTCCCGGGATCGGGCCCATCTCTTCTTTGATCATCTCACCCAGAGATGCGCCGTTACGGCGAGAAGAGATAAACAGCACCATGAAGTCCTGTACTGCACCGGCCAACACTACGCCCGCCAGCAACCACAGCGTACCAGGCAGGTAGCCCATCTGCGCGGCCAGTACCGGCCCAACCAGCGGACCTGCACCTGCGATAGCAGCAAAGTGGTGACCAAACAACACGTTACGGTTGGTTGGAACGTAGTTCAGACCATCATTGTTGATGACCGCCGGCGTGGCGCGCGTCGGGTCAAGTTTCATCACCTTTTGGGCGATGTACAAACTGTAGTAACGATAAGCCACCAGATAAACAGAAACTGAGGCGACTACGATCCACAGGGCACTAATGTGTTCACCCCGACGTAATGCCACTACCGAGAGGCAGAATGCACCGATGATTCCGAGAATCACCCAGGGTATGTGCTTGAATATCTTTTTCGTATCCATAGTAAAACCTGGTATCTAATTAATAATTGGCCGAAGCCGCGTGGGTTAGATCTTGTGTTTGAGGAGGTTATTTGACTGCTATGTTGGGGGGATCTTGCCAGAGAATTACGCGCGTAAAGTAAGGTAAATAAGTGAGCGGTTGTATGTCAGCTTAAGCGGTCCCAAGTGTCAGCGAGCGGTAAGCGGTGGGGACTAACGGGTATATTTATGTGATTGAGATCACTAATAAACCCGCTTAGCGCTTTGGCAGACGGCGTAGATCGACGAATCGTCGATGCTGAGATCGATTCAACTAGCACAAATTTCATAAAGTTTTCCCTTTCCAGGCCGAAAATTCTGACATCTGTCTAGCGGAAAGAGAAAACATGTTAAAACGTATGAAGATTGTTACCAGCTTACTGCTGGTATTGGCGCTATTTGGCCTTTTACAGCTCGCCTCGGGCGGCTTGTTTTTTAACTCACTTAAGAATGACAAAGAGAACTTTACCGTTCTGCAAACCATTCGCCAGCAACAGTCTGCGCTGAACGCCACCTGGGTTGAGCTGCTGCAAACGCGTAACACCCTGAATCGGGCAGGCATTCGCTACATGATGGATCAGAGCAATATCGGCAGCGGCGCGACCGTTGCCGAGCTGATGCAGGTGGCGAGTACGGCGCTGAAGCTGACGGAAAAAAACTGGGCGATTTACGAGTCGCTCCCGCGCGATCCGCGCCAAAGCGAAGCCGCTTTCCAGGAGATCAACCGCACCTATGACATCTATCACGGTGCGCTGGCGGAGCTGATCCAGTTACTGGGTGACGGGAAGATCAACGCGTTCTTTGATCAACCGACGCAGAGTTATCAGGATGGTTTTGAGAAGCAGTATATCAATTACATGCAGCAGAACGATCGCCTGTATGACATCGCTGTGGAAGATAACAACAGCTCTTACAGCCAGGCGATGTGGGTGCTGGTTTGTGTGCTGATCACCGTTCTGGCGGCGATTATTGCGGTCTGGTTTGGTATCAAACTGACTCTTATTTCCCCAATGAACCGTCTGATTGACAGCATTCGTCATATCGCCAGCGGCGATCTGGTGAAGCGTATTGAAGTGGAAGGTTCCAACGAGATTGGGCAACTGGCGGAAAGCCTGCGTCACATGCAGGGTGAGCTGATGAACACCGTGGGTGACGTGCGTAACGGCGCCAATGCGATTTACAGCGGGGCCAGCGAGATTGCGATGGGCAATAACGATCTCTCCTCGCGTACCGAACAGCAGGCTGCATCTCTGGAAGAAACCGCAGCCAGCATGGAACAGCTGACGGCAACTGTGAAGCAGAACGCCGAAAACGCGCGTCAGGCCAGCCATCTGGCGCTGAGTGCGTCGGAAACCGCGCAGAAAGGCGGCAAAGTGGTGGACAACGTGGTGCAAACCATGCGTGATATCGCTTCCAGTTCGCAGAAGATCGCCGACATTATTAGCGTCATCGACGGCATTGCCTTCCAGACCAATATTCTGGCACTCAACGCCGCAGTAGAAGCCGCACGTGCGGGCGAGCAGGGCCGTGGATTTGCGGTGGTGGCGGGTGAAGTGCGTAACCTGGCCCAGCGTAGTGCACAGGCCGCGCGCGAGATTAAGAGCCTGATTGAAGACTCGGTCAGCCGTGTGGATGTCGGTTCAACGCTGGTTGAAAGCGCCGGTGAAACCATGGATGAGATCGTTAATGCGGTAACCCGCGTGACCGATATCATGGGGGAAATCGCCTCTGCTTCTGATGAACAGAGCCGCGGTATTGATCAGGTTGGTCTGGCCGTTGCCGAGATGGATCGTGTGACGCAGCAGAACGCCTCGCTGGTGGAAGAGTCCGCCGCTGCCGCTGCCGCGCTGGAAGAGCAGGCCAGCCGCCTGACTCAGGCCGTTGCCGTGTTCCGTATTCAGCATGACCAACAGCGCGCGCGTGACGTTGCGGCCGCTAAACCGGTTTCAACAGTCCAGCCGCGTAAAGCCGCGGTAGCGGATGCCGGGGATAACTGGGAAACGTTCTAAGACTGTGATGCCGGATGGCGCTATCGCTTATCCGGCCTACGGGAATGTTACGTAGGCCCGATAAGGCGTAGCCGCCATCGGGCAATTAGCGCAACATCAGGCGCATGGCGCAGCGCGATTCATATGCCAGTCCATGCGCTGCTTCCTCTTCTCTTTTCTGGAGCAACTTTGCAGGCAGCGTCTCTTCAGCCAACATTTCAAATCCCAGTCGCGCGTACCATGGCGCATTCCACGGCACATCGCGGAAGGTGGTCAGCGTAAGCGACGTGTAACCTTTCTCGCGCGCCTGTTCGGCAACATAGCAAATTAATCGGCGGCCAATTCCTTTTCCCTGCCACTCCTGATGCAGCGACAGTTCTGCAATGAACAGCGATGAATCCAGCGTTTCGGCGACTAAAAAGCCGACCGGATGCTCATCGGCCTGCGCCAGCCAGCTCAAGCCAGTGGCGGCAAATGCCTGATGCTGAGCAGCCGATATAATCTGGTCATCAGCAATCCACGCCAGTTCCGGGATCTGTAAAAAACGTTGCCCCGCAGATCGTTCGATGGCGGGAAGAGCGGCTGTGTCTGCCAGAGTAGTAGCGCGTAAGGTGATGTTCATACGAGGAGCATAACATGCCCGATAAGCACGGTGTTATCGGGCATCTGGAGGATTAATCTTTACGTGGATCGCTAATGGGCTGGCGAACCAGGAAGATGTAGGCAAGGGCCCCCACCATGGTGACGCAGCCACAGATGATCAGCGCCAGGCGGAAAGAGTTGGTGGTATCAACAATAAATCCGGTGACGATCGGCGCAAACGATGCGCAGATAAAGCTGGCAAAGTTCTGGATACTGCCCACGGAAGCGGTCATGCGTGAGGCGACGGCGACGTGGATCAGGCCCCAGCACGAGGTACCGGCGAAGTGGATACAGAACAGCGCCATACCGATCAGTAACACGGCGGCCATCGACGTTGTGGCCTGCGGCACAACGAAGGTGAAGGCTGCAGAGCAGAACATCCCGGCGATTATACAAATCTTACGGCTCTTAATCGGCGCCATACCGCCTTTTACCAGCCAGTCGGTGACAAAGCCGTTAATCAACATGCCGGCTGCGCCAAACAGGAACGGGATCGCCGCCATTAATCCGGTGCTTTTTAAATCCAGGTTGTAGGAGGTTTGCAGGTAGCCCGGCAGCCAGGCCAGGTATAACCATGCGGTATAGTTGATGCCGCTAAAGCCCAGCATCATGCCCCACATGGTACGGTTGCGAAACAGGCTGCGCCATTCGGCAAAGCTCAGCGGATCTCGGCGGGCATTGACGCTACCAGCGTTCAGGTACGCTTGTTCCGTGGCGCTCAGCTCAATTTGCTCGCGGTTGCGATACAGCATGTACCAGCCGATGGCGAGGAAAATACCCAGCACGCCAATGGTGATGAACATCCAGCGCCAGCCCATTACCAGCATCATGGCAGCCAGAATCGGCGGGCTAATGGCAACCCCGATGGTGGAGGCGGCGTTGAATAATCCCATCGGGCGGCCGCGCTCTTTGATGTTAAACCAGTCGTTGATGACCTTTACGCCGCACGGGTTCATTGGCGCTTCACCAATCCCCATCCCGATACGTACCAGCACAAACTGAGTGAAGGTATGCACCATGCCGGACATCGCCTGAAACAGCGACCAGAAGAACATCCCCAGCCCCAGCATAATGCGCGGACCTTTGCGATCCAGCAGCGGGCCGCAGGGCAATTGCGCAATACCATAAGCGAGAGAAAATACCGACAGCAGCACGCCGATTTGCGTGGCGCTCAGCCCCAGTTCTTCACGAATCGTTAAGTTGGCGACCGACAGAGAACTGCGGTCGAGGTAATTAATAACCGCAGCAAAAAATAATAAAATCATTGCCGTGGTTTGAATGCGTTTTATTCGGCTACTGCGTTGCACCATGCCCTCAGGCGGAACATTAATATCCGCAGATGATGACGTGCCAAACGAAGAACTCGGGTCGAGGGTAATATTATTTTTTTCCACGCCGGACTCCTGAACCTCAATAATTTATTTTTCACACAGCAGGACTGTGCAGTATTGAAAAAATACCGGTGATGAATCAATTTGCTCATCACCGCTCACAAAAGTTTTTAATGCAGTCGACTTAGCGTGAGCATAGGCAAGAGGTATTTTTCAGGCGTTTTTATTTTTATAAAATCGTGCTCCCGGTAATGATTTGCTGTTTTTTATCGGTACTTAATGGGCGGCGCTATGACTCTGGTTGATGGAACGAATCATTGATTGTTTGGCTGAATTCAAATGGTTACAAAGCGCCAGGGTGGCATCCAGGTCGCTGCGGCAGATCAGCGCGCTGAGGATGGTCATATGCTCATCGATGGCAATGATGTTGCGTTGTTTGAGGTCGCTCTCATCCCACTGATAGTGGAAGTGGAAAATCACGGAGATGATTTCAAGTGATTGATTGAAAAATATATTATCGGCAGCAGAGAGCAGCAAGGCATGAAACTCACGGTCTAACTGCGAGAACATACGAAAGCTGCTGCCGATGCTGTCGCGCAGGATCCGGTGGCGTTCCAGCAGCGTTTTCGCTTGCAGCCAGCGTGGGTCATCGTCGGGCAGATTGAGAAAATGTTGCAGGGAATGGGTTTCCAGCATTTCACTGAGTTCAAACAGCTGCTCCGCATAGGCCTGATCGAACTGCTTCATGCTCCACTGACCGCGTTTTTCGTTTTTGATCAGGTTGTAACGTTCGAATTTTAAAAGATATTCCCGTACGACTACCGGACTGACGCCCGCGGCTCTGGCAAGCTGCAGTTCGGAGAAGCTCTCGCCTGCACGCAGCTGGCGCTGGTTGATCATGGTGAAAAACGCCTGCTCAAAAATCCTGTTTTGCTCAGTCATGGAGGCGGTGGTGCAGGCAAAACCGTCGTCATGGTCGGGTTTACGCACGATAACATAGTGGCTGCCGACCTGGGTCAGAACGCCGCACTCGCCTAAGTGGCTCAGCATATGACGCACAGTGGTGCGGCTGATGTTGTACATCTCCGCTAATGCGCTTTGCGACGGGAGAGGGGAAGGGATATGACCACGCGCCATATCATCGATAATCTGGTTAATCACATTGTGGCGTAAGTTCTGCGAACGGCTCATGGCTTCTCCTTTTTATCTATTAAAACCCGATTTAAAACATTTTTATGCGCTGGGATTCACAGATTGTGTTTCTGCTTTCTCCGTCTTTTTTATTTTCGTTGATATCTGAGGAAACAAAAAACAGGAGAGCAGAATCATGTCTACGATGAATACGTTGATTTGCCAGGAACCTAAAAAATTAGTCTGGAAAGAACGCGAAATACCTATTCCGGGTGAGAGCGAAGCATTAATAAAAATTAAATCGGTAGGGATTTGTGGTACCGATATTCATGCCTGGGGTGGCAATCAACCTTTTTTCAGCTACCCACGTGTATTAGGGCATGAAATATGTGGGGAAATTGTCGGGCTGGGTAAGAATATACAGAATCTGAAAAATGGTCAGCAGGTGGCGGTTATTCCTTACGTGGCCTGCCAGCAGTGTCCGGCATGCCTGAGCGGGCGCACCAACTGCTGCGAGAAGATTTCAGTAATTGGCGTGCACCAGGATGGCGGTTTCAGTGAATATTTGTCCGTTCCGGTGACCAACCTGCTGGATGCGCAGGGGATTGACCCGCAGGCGGCGGCGCTGATTGAGCCTTATGCCATCAGCGCGCATGCGGTACGCCGGGCGGCGGTGGCGTCGGGTGAGCAGGTGTTGGTGGTCGGCGCTGGTCCGATTGGCCTGGGGGCAGCAGCGATTGCCAAAGCCGATGGCGCACAGGTGGTGGTCGCCGATACCAGTCCGGCGCGCCGAGACCATGTGGTTTCCCGCCTGGGACTCCCGGTTATCGACCCATCCGCTGAAGATTTTGATGCGCAGCTGCGCGCTCAGTTTGGCGGTTCGCTGGCGCAAAAGGTGATTGATGCCACGGGGAATCAGCATGCGATGAATAACACGGTGAATTTGATTCGTCATGGTGGCAGCATCGTTTTCGTTGGGTTGTTTAAAGGCGATTTGCAGTTCTCTGACCCTGAGTTCCACAAGAAAGAGACCACCATGATGGGCAGTCGCAACGCCACGCCGGAAGATTTCGCCAAAGTAGGCCGCCTGATGTCGGAAGGCAAATTGACCGCCGACATGATGCTTACGCACCGTTACGCGTTTGCCACACTGGCTGAAATCTACGAGCGGGATGTAATCAACAACCGTGAACTGATTAAAGGCGTGATCACGTTCTGAGAGGGAAAACAGGATGAAAACATTGAATCGACGTGATTTTCCGGGAGCCAGCTACCCAACGCGTGTGATCCAGTTTGGAGAAGGTAACTTTCTGCGGGCGTTTGTCGACTGGCAACTGGATATCCTCAACGAGCATACCGATCTGAACGCTGGCGTGACTATCGTTCGGCCAATTAATACCGATTTCCCGCCGTCGCTGAATACCCAGGACGGGCTGTATACCACGCTTATTCGCGGGCTAAACGAGCAGGGTGAGGCGGTGAGTGAGGCGCGGCTTATCCGGTCGGTGAATAACGAAATCAACCCGTACCAGGATTTCGCGGCGTATCTGGCGCTGGCGCACAATGCAGATATCCGTTTTGTGTTTTCAAATACTACCGAAGCCGGAATTAGCTATCACGCGGCAGACTGTGTGGATGATGCGCCGCCAGTGAGCTTTCCGGCCAAACTGACGCGCCTGCTGCTGGAGCGCTTTAACCACTTTGAGGGCGCGGTGGATAAGGGCTGGGTAATTATCCCGTGCGAGCTTATCGACTATAACGGTGAGGCGCTCAAAACCCTGGTGCTGCGGTATGCGCAGGAGTGGCAGCTTCCTCCGGCATTTGCCGACTGGGTGGAGACGGCAAACACGTTCTGTTCCACGCTGGTTGACCGTATTGTCACCGGCTACCCGCGCGAAGAAGCCGCTGCGCTGGAGGCTACACTTGGCTATCATGATGCGTTTCTCGATACCGCGGAGCATTTTTACCTGTTTGTGATCCAGGGGCCGCAGTGGCTGGCAGAGGAGCTGAAGCTGGCGCAGTGTCCGCTGAATATCCGTGTAGTGAGCGATATCAAACCGTACAAAGAGCGCAAAGTCGCTATTCTCAATGGCGCGCATACGGCGCTGGTGCCGGTGGCGTGGCTGTGCGGGTTGGAGACCGTTGGCGAGGCGATGCAGGATGCTGATATCCGCCGCTTTGTCGAGCGGGCGATTAGTGAGGAGATTATTCCGGTGTTGGATCTCCCGGCGGACGAACTGCGAGAATTTGCCGACGCGGTGAGCGGGCGTTTTCAGAACCCCTACATTCGCCACCAGTTGCTTTCCATTGCGCTTAACGGGATGACTAAATTCCGCACCCGAATTTTGCCGCAACTGCTGGCGGGTGAGCAAAATGGGCGCTGGCCAGTGCGGTTAACGTTTGCCCTCGCTGCGCTGCTGTCGTTTTATCGCGCAGAGCGTAACGGGGAACGCTATCCGATACAGGATGATGAGCAGTGGGTAAGCCTCTATGCCAGCCTGTGGCCGCGAGTTGGCAATGATTTAACGCTGCGTGAACTGGTGGATTCAGTGCTTGGCGATGCGGCGCACTGGGGAGAGGATTTGACGTTGTTACCTGGGCTTGCCGGGCAGGTGACGGCCAACCTGGAGATGATTCTGGTGCAGGGTATGCGCCAGGCGGTGAACAGTCTGGAATAAGGTTGCCATGCAGCGCCCGGTGTGGTGTTGGGCGCTGTTTTTTTTATCCCTGAGCAGCCACTATTTTGATTTCAACCATCCCGATCCCCAGCTTACGCGGTGAGTGACCGAGAATATTGCCCTCGTTGGTGGCGACCGGATCGGGTGGAACAATAACCAGCGTATCGGCATCCGCCGGGTTATCAAAATGTAAGGTAGTGGTGCTGACGTCATGGCCTAACACCAGCGTCTGTTCCTCGTTGCCAACGCGCACGGGGATCGGACGATTGGCATTGTCGCCGAAGGCTTTCGCGGTAATGACCAGATCGAATTTCTTCGGCAACGGGGCTTTGTACTCTATCGTTACTTCTTCGCTGAGCTGCGCATTGGACCAGCGTCCCCAGGATTCGGGGCGTGAAATACCGCTAAATTGTTTCACCTCTTCCGGCGCGCCCGCCACGTTGAAAACGAAGCTATCTGCTTTGTAGCGAATGTCGTTATCGACAATTTTCAGCGTATCGACGTTACCTTTGTAGCGCTCCATGTCGATCACCGTATCTTTAAATACGGTTTTACTTTTCCATTTGGCTTTGTCGACGTGCTGCACAATTTGCTGCCCGCCTAACTGACCCTGTGAAACGCACCAGTCGGTAGAAAGCGCCAGCTCCGGCGCCCACAGTTGCGCCATTTTGTAGCAGCGATCGACCCAGACAAAGTTATCGCGCGGGGCAAAATCAGCCAGCTGGAAGCGCAGCGGGGCCGAGTATTCGCTTTCCGGCAGCGGCTCGACGCGTTTGTCCGATACACGCAGCAGCAACGGCAAGCGGAAATGGCTGCCGGAGAAGGAGATCATATTTTTGTCCTGGTCGACGGTGAACTCTTTCATCTCTTTCGGGAAATTCCACAGGCGAATGATATCGGGCTTCCACGCCAGCATTTTTTCTTTAATGTTCAGGAATACTTCCGACACGGATTCGCTCGACAAGCTGCTACGGCCAAGACCGATAAAGTTATCGCCGCCGAGAATATCCAGTACCGTTGCGCCGTTATCCATCGTATTACGTTTTACCGCCAGCGTGTCCTGTTGCGGTTGGTCGCCGCGCAGCACGAAGAACAGGTTGTTACGATCCTGCTTGTTCAGATACTTCCATGCGGTGTTGTTCATCGCCAGATGATCGGAAGAAACAACGATAACGGTATCTTTAAACCACGGCGATGCTTTGATTTTATTGATAAATTCGGCAATGTTTTCCTGGCTGCAACTGACCGCGCTGAACGACTGGTTGGCCTTCCCGTCGATGTCATAACGTTTACGGTTGCAGCTACGTGAGATAAATCCATCCGGATGATGGGTATCCACGGTCAGGGTAAACAGTGAAAAACGCTGGCCCGAGCGCGAAAGCTCTTCGAATTTTTTCCATGCTGCGTCCAGCACGGTATCGTCGTAGAAGCCCCAGTCGTTACGATAGGCCGGGTCCGCCACCACGCTTTTTAACTCTTCCGCACCGTACAGATGGTCAAAGCCGTGAGATTTCAGGAACACGTCTTTGCCGGCAAAGCGCAGGTTGGCACCCTGCACAAAGTAGTTCTGATAGCCGGAGTTTTTCAGGATATCGCCCAGACAGATATTGTTAGGGAAGAAACTTGAGACCGACGCCGAGGCGTTGCCTTCAAATGGCGCAAACAGCGGAATACCGCACTGGGAGGCGACCATCCCGGCGATGGTGTAATCGGTACCCGGCAGTTGCATGGTATTGCTGAAATCCAGACCTTCATTTTTTAACGCGCCGAGTTCCGGGGTCAGATCCGGGAACGCGTCGTTATTAAAATAGGTGCGCTCGAGGCTCTCACCGTAGATATACACCAGGTTCAGCTTCGGGTTGGGAATGGTTTTCGACGGCTCTTTATAATACGTCGTGAAATCCGGATCGCCATCGCGCGACTGCGACTTCACCAGTTCGGTTATCTGGTGAAAAGCCGGGCTGGCGTCAACGGAGGCCAGCGCCAGCAGCAGGGCCAGCAGACTGTAACCCACATGATGCGGGTGATGGCGACGGCGGCGCAGGATCCAACCGAGCGCGACAAAAACCGTCGTCAGCGCCAGCGCGATGCCGACCCCCGGCAAAATATATTTTCCAATCCCCGCGCCGGTCAGGCTGTTGGTCAGCGTGTAGAGTACCGCGTCATTGATCCCGTCGCCGGTGAAATAGTCACTGGCGTACAGCGTGATATTCAGGACAATAAAAATCCCCAGCACCGTTAACGTGGCGGCAAACCACCAGGTGTTGCGACCCGCTTTCCAGGCGTAAATCAGCACTGAAGCGAGAAACAGAGTGATGGAGATTAATTCTGACAACGGTCGATCCTCAATAAACCGGGCACATGCCTGGCAGGCTAATCATTAGGGGAAAGCACAATGTAATAGCGATGTTATATTGCTGCAATTGTAGTGACATTAAATTACGTTGTTATTCAGAATTGGTTTAGATATGTGTGTTTTTTGCAGGGGATTTACTAGTTATTTAACGTGTGAATGTAATGGGGTAAAAAATAGATGCCGCGCAGGTTATACGCGGCATGTCGTGCGTCAGGAAATGAAGTTCATGCCCTGTTTTAACACCAGATCGCAGGCCTTGGTTTTAACCTGCTTCGCCAGCGAGCTGTTGCCAATCGTGTTCAGGTCCAGCTGTTGACCATCTTTGGCGTTGAGCAGACCCTGAATCCCGTCCATATAGTTGGTGTCTTGCTTCTGCTCAGGAGCACTGAGCCCCAGTTTATCCAGCACCTGGTTTTTGACGTTTTGCGTGTCGGTGACCGAGGCCAGCTTCTGTTTCGCGCAATATTCCAGGATCCCGGCGGCGTTATTCATGCTGCTGGAGGTCAACGACTGATTACTGCCATTCAGCAGGCTGGTCAGGGAAGAGAGCGACGAGCTGCTTTGCGAGCCGGAGCTTTGTTTGCTCAGCTCACTGGCCGCGCTGGAGAGCGAGTCCTGCCAGGAGGCAGCGAAAACGCTGGTGGAGATGAGCGTGCTGGCGGCAAGCGCACAGCACAGCAGACGTTTGGTAGTTTTCATCATTATATGCAACTCGTGTTATGCCTTTTCAGCGCAGTATAGCGCTGGCAGTCTTAGGAGTGGTCCTAATACGTTAATACTCTTTACCGGTGACCCGACTACGGTAGCTTTCCCAGTTAAAAATGACCCACAGGCTGTTGCCAAGGCGCATACGATCCATCACGCGCTCGCCCAGCAGCTTGTTCATTTCATCCATATTGCTGTTAGTTAACATGCCGGTCGGACGTTTTGAGGATGAACGGCGATCGACAATCTGATTAATAATCACTTTTTCATAGCGGGATTCGGTCTGCATGCCGATCTCGTCGATCACCAGCAGATCCACATTGCTCAGATCGTTGAGCAGCTGTTCTTCGCTGGTTTCACGATTGCTGAACGTCTCTTTCATCGCCGACATGATATCGGCCACGGTAATGATCAGTACCGACTTGCCGCGCAATAGCAGTTCGTTGCAGATGGCGGCGGCCAGATGGTTTTTGCCGGTGCCGGGTTTGCCGGAGAAGATAAAGCTGGCGATGTTGCCGTCAAACTCTTCAACGTATTGGCGGGCTTTGCTCAGGGCGTTCATCTGACCTTCGCACTCAACCCGATAGTTTTCGAACGAACAGTTCTGATGCAGCGGACGGATACCGGAACGGTTGAATGTGCGCTGCATTTTCATGGCCCGGTTTTCGCGGGCCAGCGCTGCGGCACGAATTTCACCTTGCTCTTTTTGCCATGCCAGCAGCTCCTCGCCCGTTTTAAAGGCGGGCTCGACATTAGGTGGCATCATTTTTTGCAGACGTTTCATCAGGTCACCAACGTTTTTCATCGTTATCCTCTAAAACCCGGTGGAATGTGGCTGTCAGGTTCACTGACGCTGTTCACATCGCGCTTTGGCATTCCGCCATTGCTGGCCCGTCCAATCTGAATGCTGCGCGCCAGTTTTTGCTGCCACTGAATATGGTGAAAGACTTTGCCTTCAGCCTGCCAGTAGGCAACAAATGAGGCCAGTTCTTCAGCAGTAACCGGCTCTCGCAACGCTACGCCCCATAAAGCGGCCTGACGCTGAAAATCGGCATCAGGCTGCCAGGCAGCGTACATCGCAAATTTCCCCATTGGCACGGCAACGGGAGCGGTTTGCGGCTCTTCATAAAATTGATCATCCAATGTCACATCGCTTCCCGGGCGTGACAGTTTCTCCTCAAGCGCCAACAGCTCAGCCAGTCTCGCAGGCGTCACCGCGTAAAACGCTGGTGCATTGTTAGCGAATACGGCTACGGCGCCACCCGCAGACTTGGCCAGCACAGCGTGGTGATCGTGTAGTAAGGCGTCAATGCTCGTGACGTCTGGCGTCAAAATTTTGCAGGGCATAATGTTTCTCAATACTGAACAACAACCGAGAAGGGGACTGCTTTTATAGTAACACAGAGAAGAAGGAGAGCAGCAGGTGAGGGGAGATTCCCCTCTCTGCACGGCATTAAAGAAAGTGTACCGTCAAACGCGTGGACGTTTGCGATACAGCCATAATCCTGGCACGGACAGACCGATGGAGAGCGCACCGACAATCGATGAGGCTTTCAGGAAGTTGGTCAGCAGGGTAATCATCAGCACTTCGCTGTAACCAAAATGGCCGATTTTTACCGCTGAGATCATGGCTGTGTAGGCGGAGATCCCCGGAAACATAGGGATCACTGCCGCGACGGTGAAGACTTTCGGATGCGCCAGATACCAGCGCGACCACTGGATCCCAATGCAGCCGACCAGCAGCGACGCCATAAATGTTGACCATTCAATATTAAACCCTGCGGTCATCATCACCATTCGTGAGCCGTGACCGAGTGCACCGAGTAATGCGCACCATGGGAGCGCCCGATGGGGGACATTGAATACCATGGCAAAGCCAAGCGCTGGGATCGCCGACAGGATCATATCCTGCATCAGCGCCAGTATGAAATCGATCACGCCCATCCGCGCAGCCCCCATAAGGTCATCGACACGATCACGCCAATACAGGTCGCCAACGTAAGCAGACTGGCAATAGCCCAGCGAGCGAGTCCGGTATTAATGTGTCCCTTAAACATATCCGCGACGGAGTTGATCAACGGAAAACCCGGAACCAGCAGTAGCACGCTGGCGGCCATAGCGATAGTCGGAGTATTACTAAAAGTCGGCAACGTCAGCAGCAAGCCTGAAATGGTGGTCGCCACAAAGGCGGTGATGCAAAAATTGATTTGCGGATGCAAATGCCGGGATGCCAGTATCTGGCGGATATACATCGCCACCATGCTGGCGAAAAAGGTGATCACCGCACCATCCCACCCGCCGTTATTGAGTTTACAAAAACAGGCGCAGGATAAACCGACCATCAGGGCGACCAGCCATCTTGGATAGCGCAGTGGTTTAATCTGGCTAAAGCGTTTCTCTACGCCTTTAACATCCAGCAGTTTATGTTCCGCCAAAATGACAATGTGCTGCACTTCTGTCACGACGTGCATATTAATGCCGCGATCTTGATTTTTTCGCGTTGATGTCAGGCATTGCCCGTCTTTAATGGTGGTCAGGACGATAGCGTTAGAGGAGATAGCGCTTTCTACACTATCCATGCCAAGCGCCAGCCCGAGGCGGGTGGAAAGCTCGTCAACCAGCGCGCTTTCTGCCCCATGCTGAAGTAAAAAAAGACCGCATTGAATACATAACCGTGTAACCGTTCGCTGTGACGACTGCTCTGTTTGCATGGTTCGCTCTGACTGAAAAGGATCTCTTTGAGTGACGAATGTTTACTTTTATCATGAAGCATGAGCCCGCTGGCTCTGGCTAAGATCAATCTTTGTGTCGAAAAAAGACACCGACGATACGGTTATGGCATATTAACACTCCCCACCCGCCGAGGTATGAGAGGGCGCATGACTGTAATGTAGCGTTATTTATCCGGATGGCAAATACATAAGCCATGCTAACGACCTATTGTAGTTATTTTAATTTTACAAATAACGTATTTATGCGTAATCATGTAATAATAGCTTGACAGTTTGGCTTTATCTGGATTGTAGTGCCAATACTTTTATTTTAATAAACGCCAAGGATAAGCAATTCACCCCGTTTATTGTTCGGAGTATTTTCTCGTGAATTAATGGCTATTAATTTATTCGGGAAAACTGAATTAAGTACGATTACGGACTGGTGAGTGTGGAGGGGATATGTTGCAAGGACGCTGCAAAAACGCAATTATTATTAGTAAATCACCGATTATACAGACCGGGCTTAAAGGTATAATACAGGCGCAGTTTGCCGATTACGAACTCACATACTGTCGTTCTGTTGAAGAGCTAACATTATTACAACTACGGTACGCTGATTTGGTGATTGCTGATTTAACTGGAGACTGCAATTATCCTCGTTCAGTCTGCGAACAATATTATTCTTTATTATCTCAATACCGTGATATTCACTGGGTCTTTCTCGTCTCTCGTATTTTTTATCCTTTGGCTATTGAGCTACTGATGTGTCCTGTCAGTTCGCTACTCTCTGATGCAGAGCCGATAGAAAGTTTAGTGAGCGTCATTCACGCAGGAAATGCGCGAGCAGAAAGAATAAGTAAGACACTACTTTCTCCACCTGCCATGCCGCAATTGTTAGATCATAGCGCGCGCTCAATAGTCCTCACTCTCTCTGAAAGGAAAGTGCTGCGCCTCCTTGGGAAAGGCTGGGGAATTAATCAGATTGCGATGTTGCTGAAGAAAAGCAATAAAACAATCAGTGCCCAAAAGAATAGCGCTATGCGTCGCTTGTCGATAAATAGCAATGCAGAAATGTATGCCTGGATAAATAGTTCTCAAGGATCGCGAGAACTTAATTTACCTTCAGTTTATGGAGAAACCACGGAATGGAAAGCAGAATCATCAAAAGAAACGTTGCACTGGTAGAAAAGTGTACAATGAGCAGTGTAGGTATTAATAGTTTATTTAATACCATGCCAGATGACCAATATAAACTTCATCTCTTTTCTAGCCAGCCCACTTTTAGTCAGGCAATGTTAAAGATGTCGTTTTCGGCAGTTATTTTTTCTCTCTCTGCAATCAGAAGCGATCGCAGAGCTGGGTTGGCCTATTTAACGGAACTGGCGATAAATTTTCCACGGATTCGCCGTGTGGTGATTGCCGATGATGACGCTGAAGCGCGTTTAATTGGCTCCTTGTCCCCCTTGCCGCTGGATGGCGTTGTGAGTAAAGCTTCTTCGTTAACGGTGCTACAGGACGCTTTATTTACGGCGTTAAGCAGCCCAAGCCGAGGAACCGAAAGCACGAAAAACCATTGGTATATTAATCAAAGCCGCATGCTCAGTCCGACAGAACGAGAAATACTGCGCTTTATGTCAAATGGCTATTCGATGCCGCAGATTGCCGCTCAGCTTGAACGGAACATTAAAACCATTCGGGCACACAAATTTAATGTGATGTCCAAACTGGGAGTAAGCTCAGATGCCGGGTTACTGGATGCTGCCGATATCCTGCTGTACCTGCGAGCTGGCGAGCCAGCGCCTTTTATGCAGGCGGCTTCGTGACAGGCAACGTTGACGTGCTTTGTGCCGGGTTTGGTCGCCGATTTGGCGCGTGAAGCATTACTGACACACGTCAACCCAGGTGGCAGAAGTCAGTTCAGCCATCCTCTCAGGCGTGATGCGAACCGCGCTGTGGATGGCACCTGCGGCAGGCAACACTTCAGCGTAGTGCTTCAGAGAAACATCACAGTACACTGAAATCGGTGTTTCTAATCCGAAGGGGCAAACGCCGCCAACGGGATGCCCCGTCGCGCTCACGACCTCATCACTACTCAACATACGGGCTTTGGCACCGAACGTACTCTTTAGCTTTTTATTATCCAGTCGGGCATCACCTTTTGCCACGACCAGGATGATGTCGTTCTTCACCTTTAGCGAAAGTGTTTTCGCTATCTGGCCAGGTTCAACGTTATGGGCTTTTGCTGCCAGATCAACCGTTGCTGTGCTCTGATCTAATTCGATAATCTCAATATCTGGTGCATGTTGCGCCAGGAATTGACGTACTGATTGCAAACTCATTCTTCTCTCCCTATCGCTTACAGATAGCCCTGCACAGCAGAAAACATGCAGGATGTAATTTGTCATAGGGGCAACCGCACTGTAAATATTTTATTGTAACAACATAGCAACATTAGCAGTTTTTCGATCGTCTTCACAATCAAAGAAACCGGTTACAGTAACCGGTTGCAGAATGCTGAAATGACGATTAATACTGAAGTTGTCACTTCCTCTGTATCACATAATAAGAGCCATCTATGAAACTTAACTCGAATAGCGGTAGTGCTGGTGTTCCTCCCGGCACGGTTGCGAAAAGTGGTAATGGGCTTTACGTGGTGGTGTTGATGCCAACACGGTTGCAGGATTTTGCACAACGGGAGAACGGCTATGTCTATTAACCATGCTGTGTTTAACGTGATTTTCCGCTTTGTTGAAAACTATGTTAGCCCTGTTGCCGGGCGCATCTCTTCACAACGTCATGTCATGGCTATTCGTGACGGTTTTATTTCGGCGATGCCTTTTATGATTGTAGGCTCTTTTCTGCTGGTTTTTGCCTATCCGCCATTTTCTCCGGATACCACCTGGGGATTCGCCCGTGGGTGGCTGGATTTGGCAAAACAGTTTGAAGGCCAAATCCTCACACCGTTTGATATGACGATGGGGATCATGTCGGTCTACATATGTGCGGCTATTGCTTATAACCTGGGCAAGCACTATGTGAAGTCGCATCAGTTAGATCCGTTTATGTGTGCGATGCTATCAATCATGGCTTTTTTGCTGATTGCCGCGCCAAAAACCAAAGGCACGATGCCGATTGATAGTCTGGGAGGAACGGGGATTTTCACCGCCATCCTGGTAGCCATTTACTGCGTTGAAATGATGCGCTTCCTGAAGGCGCACAACATTGGCATCCGTTTACCCGATCAGGTGCCGCCGATGATCAAAAACTCTTTCGATCTGCTGATCCCGGTGCTGGTGGTGGTGCTAACGTTGTACCCGCTAAGCCTGGTGATACAGTCGCAGTTTGACATGCTGATCCCGCAGGCCATTATGGCCATTTTCAAACCACTGGTGTCGGCTGCAGATTCTCTCCCAGCGATCCTGCTGGCGGTATTGATCGGCCATCTGCTGTGGTTTGCCGGTATTCACGGCGCGGCTATTGTGTCGGGAATGCTGCAAATGTTCTGGCTCACCAATCTCGGGATGAACCAGTCGGCGCTGGCGCAGGGTGCGCCGTTGCCGCATATCTTTATGGAAGCGTTCTGGACATTCTTCATTGTGGTTGGTGGTTCCGGCGCGACGATGGGGTTGGTGATTTGCTATCTGCGGAGTCGTTCCGCTCATCTACGCTCGATTGGGCGTCTGAGCGTGGTCCCCAGCATTTTTAATATTAACGAACCGGTGATATTCGGTACGCCGATTGTCATGAACCCGGTGTTTTTTATCCCCTTCCTGCTGGCTCCGATGGTGAATGCGGTACTGGCGTGGGCGGCGATGAAACTGGATTTAATTGGGCGGGTAATTTCAGTAGTTCCCTGGACGGCCCCAGCACCGGTTGGCGCCGCATGGGCGTTAGGTTGGGATTATCGTGCGGCTATCCTGGTGGTGCTGTTGGCGCTGGTATCGGCCGTTATCTACTTCCCGTTCTTTAAGGTCTACGAAAAGCAGCTATTAGCGCAGGAAAAAGAAGAAGCGCAGCGTATGGAAGAGGAAAACCAGCAGGTTGCATAAATATCTGGCGAGGGGCTACGGCTCCTCGCTTACTTCAGCGTGCAGTCTCCGCATTGCTGAACGTCAGGCAGGCGATAGCGTTGGCAGCAGGTTCTGCGCACTAACAGCCCTTCACGCGGAACAACGGTACGCCATAAAGGATTATCCTGACCGCAGGAAAGTTGTTTCTCAAAAAAGCAGGTCTGGCGCAGCGTGGTCAGCAGTTCTTCACCTAACAACGGCTTCATTTCCGTTAAATACCAGTGAATTAAGTATCCGGTGTTGCTCCAGATAAGCTTTGCGTTGATCTCACCCGTTGCTTCCAGCGCCTGCACAACCGGCGTTAGCGCTGAGAGAATCAGTGTTTCCATGCGTTGTTGAGGAGACAGTGCTGTAGCCAGATGATCCTGATGGACATCGATCCAGAAGCAGGCTGCTCGGCCCGTTTCGTGGAATTCTACGTGCATGTGTTCAGGAGAGACGTCTATAGCCTCTTTTTGCGTCAGCAGGGCCACCATTAACGGAGGCATCATCAGGCCGATATACCATTGCGCCCAAAGAGATATCAGGGGCTTATTTTCGCGGGGCAGCGTGGGCTGGTTGCGATAGATATGGTCTGAATAAACAGCGAGCAATGAACTTAGCGTCGTCGGTTGCGTCCATTCATGCAGCGTCATTGCACCTGGCACAGGCGTTTCGTCAAGACGAATGAAGTCCAGCAAGTGCTCGCGAGTTTTGGCTATCGTTGCGCGTACAGCAGCAGCCAGCGAGGGCATCTCTGAGGGGAGATGGCTACGCCAGATGACATCTTCAACGATCGGTGCGGAACGATAAGCCATGTCGATATAAGGATGTTAATCTTAATGATAATGATTGCTAATCCTATAATTGGTGTTAAGCGATAGCAAGATCTTTGTCGCCATCTCGGGTGGCACCGCACAGAAAACTCAGGTAGAAGGGCAGTTTACCCGTAGCTCATCGCTGACCAGAGTATTGTTACGCCCAAGATTCTTAGCCTCGTAAAGGGCTTTATCCGCTTTGGCAATAGCAGCATCAATATCCTGTTCGACCAGAGGTGCAATGCCGATACTGACGGTTACGTTGGTTGCCACGCTCTCATTAAACATGTGAGGGATTTTAAGGTCGTACACTTTCTGGCGGATACGTTCGGCGGCTGCCTGGGCCTGCTGTGGATCGACCGCGGTCAGCAAAATCATAAACTCTTCACCGCCAAAACGCGCCACCACATCCCTGGAGCGGACGGAGTCTCGGATGGCGGCAGAAACACGGATCAACGCCTGGTCGCCCATCATATGTCCGTAATGATCGTTATAGGATTTGAAATGGTCGATATCCAGCAGCAGAACGAAGTGTCTCGAATTACTTAAGGCTAACAGCGTGTCGAGCCGGTGTTGCAGCCCCCGGCGATTATACAAACCGGTTAGCGGGTCGAGCATGCTGAGCCCGTTCAGGGTTTCTCGTTCCTCCAGCAGTTTGTACATCAGTTGCTGAGCGAACCCATCGTAGCGCTTTTGTATCACATGCTGGATGGCGATACCGGCCATAGGCAGCGCCATAAAATAGAAAATCCGCAAACCATGCTCGCTGCCGTTAAGCCATAAACAAACGGCGACGGAGGGAAGTGAGTGGAGCGTAAACGCGATGATATTATTGGCAAAAGCGATAGAGCCAATAAACAGTACGCTGAGAAGCGCTATTAACAGGAAATAATAATCATTCTGACCTAGAGCATTATATTTCAATAATATGTGTAACGCCCATAACAAGCCAAAAACGATTGAAATAAAAGGGAGATTAATTCTTTTATCCACGTATTTCCCATGCCATACCAGCAGCAGTGTACTCATCACCAGCATCAGCAACGCCGGTACTGATAAGGCTTTGACCGCAAACAGTGGGAAAAAAAGCGTAAACAGCGCGGAGACTGCGTTGAGCAGCAGAAACAGTCGTAAAGAGAGTTGGTATTTTTTGGTGCGCAGAGCTCGCCAGGATTGTACTGTCATAGGTAAATATTGTTAGTTATCTGCAATGTACGAAGGTGTGTTGGTAAATAAAACAAATAACGAACGGGGTATCATTCGCAGAGGTTTTTATTGTTTTTAGTTGAAGAGCTAACCGGTGAGCAATTTATCACCTTGGATTATTCATGTCATCAATCGTTAAGTAAAACTCATATAATTGATAGTGCTTCACGGCTGACAAATGAGAAATTTTATCATATGATATTGGTTATCATTATCAATATCATAGGTGGAATCATGTTGCAACGTACGCTGGGCAGTGGATGGGGTGTTTTGCTGCCGGGAATGCTGATTGCCGGGATGGCATATAGCGACCTGTCGGTCTACGTATGGAAGGTGATGATTGTATTAGGATTACTACTGACTTCGCTCATGTTGTACCACAAGCGTTTACGGCACTTTGTTTTGTTACCTTCATGCGCGGCGCTGATAGGTGGCATTGTTCTGGTAATGATGAACTGGAATCAGGGATGAACAAAACTAGAGAAGGAAATCGAGAGGGAAATAAGATAATTGGTGCGAGGGGGGGGACTCGAACCCCCACATCCTAAGGACACTAACACCTGAAGCTAGCGCGTCTACCAATTCCGCCACCTTCGCACAGTCATCTTATTTTTTTGATATCGCCTCGTTGGTGCGAGGGGGGGGACTCGAACCCCCACATCCTAAGGACACTAACACCTGAAGCTAGCGCGTCTACCAATTCCGCCACCTTCGCCCAGTGCGAGCAATATCAACGTGGATTATGGTGCGAGGGGGGGGACTTGAACCCCCACGTCCGAAAGGACACTAACACCTGAAGCTAGCGCGTCTACCAATTCCGCCACCTTCGCATACCATCGACACTCAAAAAGTATCGTTACCACGGAGGCGAATTCTAGAGATTTTATGCAGGGCGTCAACTGTTAATTATCGAACTTAACGTGATTGCCGAAAAAAAAGGCGTTTCTTCGGCTTTGGCGTTTTATGCAGGCCGGATAAGCGATAGCGCCATCCGGCGTTGCTCGATGTCACGCCGGATGTCGGCGTAAACGCCTTATCTGGCCTACAGCGGTTAGGCTTTTTTCGCCTGGCGCGTCATGATGGTGCGATAGACCTTGAAGCGCCCGGTCTGCGCGATAACTTCGTGGAAGCCAAACACTTCATCCAGAACCTTCGGATAAGGCAGGAAGGCGTTTGCCACGATACGCAGTTCACCGCCACTGTTCAGATGACGCACGGCGCCGCGAATGAGCGTTTGCGCGGCATCAAGGCTGGTCTGCATTCCGTCGTGGAACGGTGGGTTGGAGATGATCATATCAAATCGGCCCGTTACGTCAGAAAAGACGTTACTGGCGATGACGTCACCTTCAATGCCATTGGTTGCAAGCGTTGCACGGCTGGCTTCAACGGCGGCGGCGCTAACATCGCACAGGGTTAAGCGCACTTTCGGCGAGTGGCTGGCTAAGGCGACGGAGAGAACGCCTGCGCCACAGCCGACATCCAGCACTTTGCCTTTGGTGTGCGGCGTCAGCGTGGAGAGCAGCAGTTGGCTGCCAACATCCAGGCCGTCACGGCTGAAGACGCCCGGCAGCGTTTTGATGGTCAGATTTTCTGTCTGGTATTCATCCCAGTATTTTTCTGCATCAAAGACCGGCTGTTTTTCCAGACGACCGTGGTACAGGCCACAGCGACGTGCGCTGTCGACTTTGTTTAACGGTGCGTATTCGGCCAGCATCTGCTCTGCGCTACGTACGCCGCTGCGATTCTCACCGACAACAAAAATATCGGTGCCAACCGGTAACAGCGACAGAATGTTCATCAACTGGAACTGGGCTTCTGGCTTATTCTTTGGCCAGTAGTAGATCAGCGTATCGCTATCGGCAACGTCATCGGCCTGCGCGACGAGGCTGAAGCGGACGTTGTCGCCCATCTGGCGGTTAAGCACCTGCCAGTGGTGAAGTTGCTGAGTGTGCGCTCGGCTGGCGGCACTTTCAAAATGGGCAGGCAGGTCATCCTGCAAATCACCGGCAAACAGAATACGGCTTTGTTCGAAATCATCACTGTGGCGCAGCAAGACTTCACTTGCCGGGGTAAAAGCAGACATGGAATGCTCCTTAAATTGTACAGCGGGGGATTATAGTTGTTTGATGGCACGGATTCGACAAATTTGCTATATTTGCGCCCCTGATAGACAGGAGTGTTTCGCTATGACATCCCGACGAGACTGGCAGTTACAGCAACTGGGCATTACGCAGTGGTCGTTGCGTCGTCCTGGCGCACTGCAGGGCGAGATCGCGATTTCCATTCCTGCGCATGTCCGTTTGGTGATGGTTGCTGCACAGTTACCCGCGCTAACCGAACCATTGATGAGCGATATTTTACGCGCATTAACCGTCAGCCCGGATCAGGTTTTACAACTGACGCCTGACCGTGTCGCCATGCTGCCGCAAGGCAGTCGCTGTAATAGCTGGCGGCTGGGAACCGAAGAGCCGCTGCTGCTGGAGGGCGCTCAGGTCGAGAGTCCTGCGTTTAATGAATTACGGGAAAACCCAGCGGCACGCGCCGCGTTATGGCAACAAATCTGCGCATATGAACACGATTTCTTCCCTCGAACCGACTGATTTACCCGCAGCATTTCATATTGAAAAACGCGCCCACGCTTTTCCGTGGAGTGAAAAAACATTTGCCAGCAACCAGGGCGATCGCTACCTCAATTTTCAGTTGAGAGTTGATGACGTGATGGCGGCTTTTGCGATTATGCAGGTCGTGCTGGATGAAGCTACGCTGTTCAATATTGCCGTCGATCCTGACTTTCAGCGCCGTGGGCTGGGGCGTGAGCTGTTGGAGCATTTGATCGATGAGCTGGAAAAGCGTGGCATTTTGACGCTGTGGCTTGAAGTGCGCGCCTCGAATGTGGCCGCTATCGCGCTGTACGAAAGCTTAGGCTTTAACGAGGCGACAATCCGTCGCAATTACTATCCAACGGCCGATGGTCACGAAGACGCCATCATCATGGCGTTGCCAATCAGCATGTAAGACAAGGTGTAATGATGAAGAAGTGGGACTGGATTTTCTTTGATGCCGACGAAACGCTGTTTACATTTGACTCGTTTACCGGCTTACAGCGGATGTTTCTCGACTATAGCATTACCTTTACCGCTGAAGATTTTCAGGACTACCAGGCCGTGAATAAACCGCTGTGGGTGGATTACCAAAACGGCGCGATTACCTCATTACAACTGCAGCATGCCCGTTTTCAGAGCTGGGCCGAACGCCTGAAGGTTGAACCGGGCCAACTTAATGATGCATTCATCAATGCGATGGCGGAGATCTGCTCGCCGTTGCCGGGGGCGGTTTCTCTGCTCAATGCGATTCGTGATAAAGCGAAAATCGGCATCATTACTAACGGCTTTACCGCGTTGCAGCAAATCCGCCTTGAGCGGACGGGGCTGCGCGATTATTTCGACCTGCTGGTGATTTCTGAGCAGGTTGGGGTGGCAAAACCTGATTCCCGTATTTTTGACCATGCGCTGGAGCAGGCGGGCAATCCTGACCGTTCTCGCGTGCTAATGGTGGGTGACACCGCAGAGTCCGATATTCTTGGCGGCATTAACGCCGGGCTATCCACCTGCTGGCTAAATACGCACCACCGCGAGCAGCCAGCGGGCATTCAGCCGACCTGGACCGTAGCGTCATTAAGCGAACTGGAGCAGCTCCTGTGTAAACACTGATTGCCTCCCCCCCGTTGATGGGTAAAATAGCCGCAATTTTTCGTATTCAACTTGCCCGGCCCGTTGCCGTGCTTACCTAAGAAGATTTGACTATGACGTTGTCTCCTTATTTGCAAGAGGTGGCCAAACGCCGCACTTTTGCCATTATTTCTCACCCGGATGCCGGTAAAACGACAATTACTGAAAAGGTACTGTTATTCGGACAGGCCATTCAGACCGCCGGTACGGTAAAAGGCCGTGGCTCCAGCCAGCATGCAAAATCTGACTGGATGGAAATGGAAAAGCAACGTGGTATCTCCATTACCACCTCTGTGATGCAGTTTCCGTATCATGACTGCCTGGTGAACCTGCTGGACACCCCGGGGCACGAAGACTTCTCCGAAGATACCTATCGTACTCTGACGGCGGTGGACTGCTGCCTGATGGTTATCGATGCTGCAAAAGGCGTTGAAGATCGTACCCGTAAGCTGATGGAAGTTACCCGTCTGCGCGATACGCCGATCCTGACCTTTATGAACAAACTCGACCGTGACATCCGCGATCCGATGGAGTTGCTGGATGAAGTTGAGAACGAACTGAAAATCGGCTGTGCGCCGATCACCTGGCCGATTGGCTGCGGTAAGTTGTTCAAAGGTGTCTATCACCTTTATAAAGATGAAACTTACCTGTATCAGACCGGTAAAGGCCACACCATTCAGGAAGTGCGTGTTGTTAAAGGTCTTAACAACCCGGAACTTGATACTGCCGTGGGTGAAGACCTGGCGCAGCAGCTGCGTGACGAGCTGGAGCTGGTGCAGGGCGCGTCCAACGAGTTCGACCATGAGTTGTTCCTTGCGGGCGAAATCACCCCGGTCTTCTTCGGTACCGCGTTGGGTAACTTCGGCGTTGACCATATGCTGGACGGCTTAGTGGAGTGGGCGCCTGCGCCGATGCCGCGTAAAACCGACACCCGCGTCGTCGAAGCCTCAGAAGAGAAGTTCACCGGTTTCGTGTTTAAAATTCAGGCCAACATGGACCCGAAACACCGTGACCGTGTGGCGTTCATGCGTGTGGTATCCGGCAAGTATGAGAAAGGCATGAAAATGCGCCAGGTGCGCATTGGTAAAGACGTGGTGATCTCCGACGCACTCACCTTTATGGCCGGTGACCGTTCTCATGTGGAAGAAGCGTATCCGGGCGATATTCTCGGCCTGCATAACCACGGCACTATCCAGATCGGCGATACCTTTACCCAGGGCGAAATGATGAAGTTCACTGGTATTCCGAACTTCGCGCCGGAGCTGTTCCGTCGTATTCGCCTGAAGGATCCATTGAAGCAGAAACAGCTGCTGAAAGGGCTGGTTCAGCTGTCAGAAGAGGGTGCAGTGCAGGTATTCCGTCCGATCGCCAACAACGATCTGATCGTCGGTGCGGTGGGTGTGCTGCAGTTTGACGTGGTGGTTTCACGTCTGAAGAGCGAGTACAACGTTGAAGCGATTTATGAATCCGTCAACGTGGCGACTGCGCGCTGGGTAGAATGTTCTGACGTGAAGAAATTCGAAGAATTTAAGCGTAAGAACGAAATTCAGCTGGCGCTGGATGGCGGCGATAACCTCACCTATATCGCGCCAACCATGGTTAACCTGAATCTCACCCAGGAACGTTACCCGGACGTTCAGTTCCGTAAAACACGCGAACACTAATCGACCTTCCAGGGCACGGTATCCGCCGTGCCCTGCAACTTTTCCTGTCTTTTAAATCCCTTGCGGAATGTTCTTAAAACCTTGCGTTTTTCTTTTGTTTGCCTGTTTTTTAGTCAATTCGGGCAGCGATCACGAAATCCTGAACTATATTTAACAATGTGATGACATAAATATCGGCGTTAAATGCTTTTTAGGCTGCCTGTTGCAGCTTCTATTGCTGATATTTATTCCACTTACAAAATTAGTTGCTGGTTCAGGCCGTGTAACGGCAGAGCCTGGCTTTTAGCAAAACATACAGGAATACATCGATGACAATGACAGGACTTAAGATTTCTAAAACGCTGCTGGCCGTGATGCTGACCTCCGCTGTTGCAACGGGTTCTGCTTATGCAGAAAACGCCACGATGGATAAAGCGCAATCCGGCGTCGAAAGTGCGGGGCAGAAAGTCGATAGCTCTATGAACAAAGTCGGTAATTTCATGGATGACAGCACCATCACCGCGAAAGTAAAAGCCGCGCTGGTGGACCACGATAGCATTAAGAGCACCGATATTTCCGTCAAGACCGATCAGAAAGTAGTAACGCTAAGCGGCTTTGTTGAAAGCCAGGCGCAGGCTGAAGAAGCGGTGAAAGTGGCGAAAGGCGTTGAGGGTGTGACCTCCGTTAGCGACAAACTGCACGTGCGTGATAGTAAAGAAACCTCCGTTAAAGGCTATGCGGGCGATACGGCAATCACTAGTGAAGTAAAAGCCAAGCTGCTGGCCGATGATATTGTCCCATCCCGCAAAGTGAAAGTTGAAACCACCGATGGTGTGGTACAGCTTTCAGGAACCGTTGAATCACAAGCTCAAAGCGATCGCGCTGAGAGCATCGCCAAAGCGATTGATGGCGTGAAAAGCGTTAAAAACGATCTCAAAACTCACTAATTAGACTTAATTCGCCCTCCTGACGTTTGTCGGGAGGCGTATTGTGCACCACACTGAAAATATCGCCGATGGGTAGCCTGAGCGCTCATATCAAGCGGTGAAATTAACTATGGTAAAGGAGAAGCATATGTTTCGATGGGGCATCATATTTCTGGTTATCGCGTTAATTGCCGCTGCACTGGGTTTTGGTGGACTGGCGGGTACCGCTGCAGGCGCAGCGAAAATTGTTTTTGTGGTGGGTATCATTCTGTTTCTGGTCAGCCTGTTTACCGGGCGTAAACGACCCTAGTACGTAAACCGTAAAGATAACTTGCTACTGAGCCAGTCCAGCGGACTGGCTTTTACGGTTTTAGCTGCAGGCAATTTGCGTTACTTTGTTGTCCTATTACAAAAACAACAGGAAGGCAGAGGTGGGGCAGAGAATACCCGTCACGCTCGGTAATATCGCGCCGTTATCGTTACGTCCGTTTCAACCTGGCAGTATGGCGCTGGTGTGCGAGGGCGGGGGACAAAGAGGCATCTTCACCGCAGGCGTACTGGATGAATTCATGCGCGCGCAGTTCAATCCCTTTGATCTCTTCTACGGGACGTCCGCTGGTGCGCAAAACCTTTCAGCTTATCTCTGTAACCAGCCCGGTTACGGTCGTAAAGTCATCATGCGTTACACTACCCGACGTGAGTTTTTTGACCCGGTGCGCTTTGTGCGCGGGGGAAACTTAATCGATCTCGACTGGCTGGTGGATTCGACCTCGTCCCAAATGCCGCTGGCGATGGACAACGCTGAGCGCTTGTTTGCCGCGGGGAAAGCGTTTTATATGTGCGCCTGTCGGGGTGATGACTACACGCCGGGCTATTTTTCGCCGAACCGGCAAAACTGGCTCGATCTTATTCGTGCCTCCAGCGCGATTCCCGGGTTCTACCGCACAGGGGTTGTGCTGGACGGCGTGAATTACCTGGATGGGGGCGTCAGCGACGCCATTCCCGTGCAGGAAGCGGCGAAGCAGGGGGCGAAAACGCTGGTGGTTATCCGCACTGTGCCTTCGCAAATGTATTACACCCCGCAGTGGTTCAAGCGTATGGAACGCTGGCTGGGCGAAAGCAGCCTGCAACCACTGTTGAATCTGGTGCAGCACCATGAAGCCACCTATCGCGCGATTCAGAGCTTTATTGAGAAACCGCCGGGCAAGCTGCGTATCTTTGAGATCTACCCTCCCAAACCGCTCCACAGCATGGCGTTGGGAAGCCGTATTCCGGCCTTGCGGGAAGACTACAAAACCGGACGTCTGTGCGGTCGTTACTTCCTCGCTACCGTCGGCAAACTGCTGGGGAAAAACGTGCCGCTGCCTCGTCAGACGCCGAAGATTGTGGTGCCGGGACCGGTGGTGGTTCCTCCCGCACCGGTGGCCAACGATGCCCACGCGCCGGTGGTGGCCAATGCGCCTCAGGCCAACGATACAACGTTTAATAATGAGGATTTGGCGTGAGTTATCGTTTTATCGATACGCACTGTCACTTTGATTTCCCGCCGTTTACCGGCGATGAACCTGCCAGCATTCAGCGCGCGGCGGAGGTTGGTGTACAGAGCATTATCGTTCCGGCCACCCAGGCGGCGAATTTTTCCCGTGTACTGGCGTTAGCGGAAAATTATCCTCCATTATTTGCCGCGCTTGGTTTACATCCCATTGTTATTGAACAACATAGTGATGACTGCCTGGACCAGTTGCAGCAGGTGCTGGATAAGCGCCCACAAAAGCTGGTGGCGGTAGGTGAGATTGGATTGGATCTGTATCGCGACGATCCGCAATTCGACAAGCAAGAGCGGGTGCTGGAAGCGCAACTTAAGCTGGCGAAGAGGTACGAACTGCCGGTGATCCTGCATTCGCGACGCACGCATGACAAGCTGGCGATGTACCTTAAACGCCATGCTTTGCCACGAACAGGCGTGGTGCATGGGTTTTCCGGGAGCGTGCAGCAGGCCGAACGCTTTGTGCAACTGGGATACAAAATTGGCGTGGGCGGCACCATTACCTATCCGCGTGCCAGTAAAACCCGCGAGGTAATGGCGCAGCTGCCGCTGGAGTCGCTGTTGCTGGAAACCGACGCGCCGGATATGCCGCTCAACGGCTTTCAGGGGCAGCCTAATCGCCCGGAGCAGGTAGTCAGAGTCTTTGACGTCTTATGCGAACTGCGCCCGGAACCTGCGGACGTGATCGCTGACGCGCTGTATCGTAATACCACGGCGTTGTTTGATTTTTGAATTCCGGATGCGGCGCTATTGCATCGCATCCGGCTATCACAGGTACAGCGCCGGAAAAATCAAATTATCCACCCCGCGTTCGCGCAATCTTTGCGCCAGGTGTTCCACATCCTCCGGCGTGGCGCTCGGCCAGTCCTTCGCTTCGCCATACACCCCGTGCGCATGAAAGGCATTCAGCCTTACCGGCACGTCACCTGAACCTCTGATAAACGCCGCCAGCGCATCAATATGCTGTAGATAATCCACCTGACCAGGGATAACCAGCAGGCGCAGTTCCGCAAGTTTCCCTTGCCCGGACAGAAAGGTAATGCTTTGTTTAATCAGCGTGTTATCGCGACCGGTCAACTGACGATGACACGTGCTGTCCCAGGCTTTTAAATCCAGCATTACGCCGTCGCACACCGACAGCAGCTTCTGCCAGCCGGTTTCGCTCAGCATGCCATTGCTGTCGACCATACAGGTCAGGTGTTGCAGTTGCGGATCGGTTTTGATCGCACGAAACAGCGCCACAATAAACGGTAGCTGGGTTGTCGCTTCGCCGCCGCTGACCGTAATTCCCTCAATAAACAGTGCTGCCTTGCGAATATGCTGCAGCACCTCATCAACGCTCATGGTCTGCGCCATCGGCGTGGCCTGCTGGGGGCACATATGAAGGCAGGTGTCACACTGCTGACACAAATCGGACTGCCACCACACTTTCCCCGCGCTCAGGCTCAGCGCCTCATGCGGGCAATGCAGCACACACTCCCCGCAGTCGTTGCAGCGCCCCATCGTCCACGGATTGTGGCAGTTTTTACAGCGCAGATTACATCCCTGCAGAAACAGAGCCAGGCGACTGCCCGGCCCGTCGACGCAGGAGAAAGGGATAATCTTACTTACCGAAGCGCATCTGCTGTTCATGGCTAATCACGCGAGGTTGTCGTTCCAGAATGCGCGTATTACGCGCGGCTTCTTCGCCAAGCCAGGTGGTGTTGGTGCGAGAACCTTCGGCGCGATATTTTTCCAGATCCGACAGACGCACCATGTAACCCGTAACGCGAACCAGATCGTTGCCGCTCACGTTGGCGGTAAACTCACGCATCCCGGCTTTAAATGCGCCGAGGCACAGTTGTACCAGCGCCTGAGGATTGCGCTTGATGGTTTCATCCAGCGTGAGAATGTCGCTGATCCCGGCGTGATAAAACGCGTGATGTGGCGCGACGGTTTGCAGATGAGTGATCGGGTCTGGTTCATCGCCGTAAGGCAGGCGTGCACCCGGTGTGGTGCCGATGTCAGAACTGATCCCCGACTGTGCATGCAGCATCGCGCGCTGCTTCCAGCCATATTTCACCGGGGTGCTTTCGACAAACTCCGCCAGTTGGGCGCTGATGCGATAGCCAAGCTGATTGGCGAACTCATCTTTTCCGTAGCGCGCATTTTGTCCCGCCTTATCGCACAGTAGATTCACCGCCTCCGCCAGGCCATACATGCCGAACATAGGCACAAAACGTTCGGGATCAATCAACCCTTCCTGCACGAGGAAGCTATTCTCAAAGAAATGTGATTTTTCATAGAGGAATTCACATCGTGAATCAATGATGGCGATTTGCTGTTGGCAATAGTGCGGTAGGGTGCGCGTAAAGAAGTCATCGACAGAGGCGCTGCGCTCTGCGATGGCTTTCAGATTAAGCCTGACCAGCGTGCTACCACCCCCGGCGAGCGGCAAAGAGTTGTAACAGCTGACGACGCCATACTGACCTTTTGTGAAAATTTTATCATTTTCAGGGCCGTTGGAAATATGTGGCTTACTGCACTCGCAGATATTTTTCGCCACGCTGAGCAGCAGATCGTCAGGTGTGATTTGCGGGTCATAAATGAATGTCAGATTAGGCGAAACCTGCTTTAACTCTGCATCTGCGCGTAAAATTGCACGGGTAACTGGAGTATCGGTGGGGCCGATGTTGGCATGCATAAACGCGTCTGGCAGGGTTCTGTCGAGATAACGCCAGAAACGTTTTATTCGAATATCGATCTCTTCTTGTGTTAGAATTCTAACATATGGTTGCAGCAGAGCATCGAGCTGGCCGAGATAAACCGGCATCGACGTCACTGACGGAACGTGGTGGTACAGGATGGTGAGTAAGGATAACGCGTCATCAAGATCCTTTGCCCCTTCCAGCTCCAGCCACGATGAACCATTGGCCAGAAAACGCGCGTAATCGGGTAAAACGTAGCGCGGTTTGAACGGGGCATGACCTTCGTACATATCGCAGATTACCCCATCATCCAGCGCCTGACGTGCCTGTGCAGGTAGTTGCGGATAAGGCAGCGCGTTTTCAGCTTCCAGCGCCAGAAAGTGGCGTTTCTGCTCAGGGCTGAGCACCGGGCTGGTCACGATTTGTTGGCAACGCTGTTGCAGCGCGAGTTCGCTTGAAGTGGGCATCGTTGATTCCTTTTTGTCCCGAAGGTGTAACGCCATTGTAGAAAGCAACGCCGCCACAACCTTTGATCCGGATGCGCCTGATGCCACCGCATCCCTTTAGAAAAGGTAATTTATTTGAAGTAGATCTCATTAGAGTAATGCAAATCTGTATGTGGTTTTCATTAACTGTGATGTATATCGAAGTGTAATAGCGAGCGGATGTTAGAATACTAACAAACTCGCAAGGTGAAATTTTATACGGCGATGCCGTTGGAGAATGTTATGACCGATTTAACAGCAAGCAGCCTGCGTGCACTGAAACTGATGGACCTGACCACCCTGAATGACGACGACACCAATGAAAAAGTGATCGCGCTGTGTCATCAGGCGAAGACCCCGGTTGGCAACACTGCCGCAATCTGTATCTATCCGCGTTTCATCCCTATTGCGCGTAAGACTCTGAAAGAGCAGGGTACGCCGGACATCCGCATTGCAACCGTCACCAACTTCCCGCACGGCAACGACGACATCGAGATTGCGTTGGCGGAAACCCGCGCGGCGATCGCCTACGGTGCCGATGAAGTTGACGTGGTGTTCCCGTACCGTGCGCTGATCGCCGGTAATGAGCAGATTGGTTTTGATCTGGTTAAAGCTTGCAAAGACGCGTGTGCGGCGGCAAACGTGCTGCTGAAAGTGATCATCGAAACCGGTGAGCTGAAAGAAGAAGCACTGATTCGCAAAGCGTCTGAAATCTCCATCAAAGCCGGTGCTGATTTCATCAAAACGTCTACCGGTAAAGTGCCGGTCAATGCGACGCCGGAAAGCGCACGCATCATGATGGAAGTGATCCGCGACATGGGTGTTTCTAAAACTGTAGGTTTCAAACCGGCTGGCGGCGTGCGTACTGCAGAAGATGCACAGCAATTCCTGGCGATTGCTGATGAACTGTTTGGCGCTGACTGGGCTGATTCTCGTCACTACCGTTTTGGCGCATCCAGCCTGCTGGCTAGCTTGCTGAAAGCGCTGGGTCACGGCGACGGCAAGAGCGCAAGCAGCTACTAAGCCCGTAGGCCGGATAAGGCGCAGCCGCCATCCGGCATTAAGACGACTGCCGGGTGGCGCGTTGCTTACCCGGCTTACAACGGCCTTCTACTCTTTTCCCCTGGGGGTTACCGTGTTTCTCGCACAAGAAATTATTCGTAAAAAACGTGATGGTCATACGCTGAGCGATGAAGAAATTCGTTTCTTTATCAATGGCATTCGCGACAATACCATTTCTGAAGGGCAAATCGCCGCCCTGGCGATGACCATTTTTTTCCACGATATGACAATGCCTGAGCGTGTTTCGCTGACCATGGCAATGCGTGATTCAGGAACCGTGCTGGACTGGAAAAGCCTGCAGTTGAACGGCCCGATTGTGGATAAACACTCTACCGGCGGCGTAGGTGACGTAACGTCACTGATGTTAGGCCCGATGGTTGCTGCGTGCGGCGGCTATATTCCGATGATCTCCGGGCGTGGCCTGGGGCATACCGGCGGTACGCTCGATAAACTGGAAGCGATTCCTGGATTTGACATCTTCCCGGACGACGCGCGTTTCCGTGAAATTATTAAAGACGTGGGTGTGGCGATTATTGGGCAAACCAGCTCGCTCGCACCGGCGGATAAACGTTTTTATGCCACCCGCGATATTACCGCGACGGTGGATTCCATCCCGCTGATTACCGGTTCCATTCTGGCGAAAAAACTGGCGGAAGGGCTGGATGCGCTGGTGATGGATGTGAAAGTGGGCAGCGGTGCTTTTATGCCGACCTACGAGCTTTCTGAAGCCCTTGCTGAAGCGATTGTCGGCGTGGCAAACGGTGCGGGTGTACGTACCACCGCGCTGTTAACTGATATGAACCAGGTGTTGGCCTCCAGCGCAGGTAACGCGGTCGAAGTCCGCGAAGCGGTGCAGTTCCTGACCGGTGAATACCGCAATCCACGTCTGTTAGACGTCACCATGGCGCTGTGCGTGGAAATGCTGATCTCCGGCAACCTGGCGAAAGATGACGCCGAAGCCCGTGCGAAATTGCAGACGGTGCTGGATAACGGCAAAGCAGCAGAGATTTTTGGTCGCATGGTGGCGGCGCAAAAAGGCCCGACAGATTTCGTCGAAAATTATGCGAAGTACCTGCCGACGGCAATGCTCAGCAAAGCGGTATATGCTGATACTGAAGGCTTTGTCAGCGCGATGGATACCCGTGCGCTGGGAATGGCGGTTGTTTCCATGGGTGGCGGTCGTCGTCAGGCATCGGACACCATTGATTACAGCGTTGGCTTTAGCGATATGGCGCGTCTGGGCGACAGCGTAGACGGACAGCGCCCACTGGCGGTGATCCACGCCAAAGACGAAGCCAGCTGGCAGGAAGCGGCGAAAGCGGTCAAAGCGGCAATTAGCCTTGACGATAAAGCGCCAGAAATTACACCGACAGTCTATCGTCGTATTACCGAATAACTGTATACTGATCTGATCGCTTTTTTGCGGCGCAGATGTATGGAGAACAAGATGAAACGTGCATTTATTATGGTGCTGGACTCCTTTGGTATTGGTGCGACTGAAGATGCGGATCGCTTTGGCGACGTAGGTTCAGACACTATGGGACACATTGCAGAAGCCTGTGCGAAAGGTGAAGCTGACAATGGTCGCAAAGGTCCACTGAATCTGCCTAACCTGACCCGTCTGGGCCTGGTGAAAGCTCACGAAGGTTCTACTGGTAAAATTGCTGCTGGCATGGACGGCAACGCGGAAGTGATTGGTGCCTACGCATGGGCGCATGAACTTTCTTCCGGGAAAGACACGCCGTCTGGCCACTGGGAAATCGCGGGTGTTCCGGTTCTGTTTGACTGGGGATATTTCTCCGATCACGAAAACAGCTTCCCGCAAGAACTGCTGGATAAACTGGTAAAACGTGCCAACCTGCCGGGCTACCTCGGCAACTGCCACTCTTCCGGTACCGTGATCCTGGATCAACTGGGTGAAGAGCATATGAAAACCGGCAAGCCGATTTTCTATACCTCCGCTGACTCCGTGTTCCAGATTGCCTGCCACGAAGAGACTTTTGGCCTGGATAAGCTCTATGAGCTGTGCGAAATCGCCCGTGAAGAGCTGACCGAAGGTGGTTACAACATCGGTCGTGTTATCGCCCGTCCGTTTATCGGCGATAAAGCCGGTAACTTCCAGCGTACCGGTAACCGTCACGACCTGGCCGTTGAGCCGCCAGCACCGACCGTGTTGCAGAAACTGGTCGACGAGAAAGACGGTCACGTGGTTTCCGTCGGTAAAATCGCGGATATCTACGCTAACTGCGGCATCACCAAAAAAGTGAAAGCCACCGGTCTGGACGCGTTGTTCGACGCCACCATCAAAGAGATGAAAGAAGCCGGTGATAAGACCATCGTCTTCACCAACTTCGTTGATTTCGACTCTTCCTGGGGACATCGTCGCGATATCGCCGGTTATGCTGCGGGCCTGGAACTGTTCGACCGCCGTTTGCCTGAGTTGATGGAGCTGGTGGGTGAAGATGACATTCTGATCCTGACCGCTGACCACGGCTGCGACCCAAGCTGGACCGGCACTGACCATACCCGTGAGCACATTCCGGTACTGGTTTACGGCCCGAAAGTGATACCAGGTTCTTTAGGTCACCGTGAAACCTTCGCGGATATCGGTCAGACGCTGGCGAGCTACTTTGGTACGTCGCCGATGGACTACGGTAAAAATATGCTCTGATGCAATTGCCCGGTGGCGCTTCGCTTACCGGGCCTACGGTTTTGTAGGCCGGGTAAGGCGCAGCCGCCACCCGGCAAAAACAACAATATAAAAGGAACTGAAGATGGCAACTCCACATATTAATGCAGAAATGGGTGATTTCGCTGACGTCGTATTGATGCCGGGCGACCCGCTGCGTGCAAAGCATATTGCTGAAACTTTCCTCGAAGATGTTCGTGAAGTGAACAACGTTCGCGGCATGTTAGGCTTCACCGGTACTTACAAAGGCCGTAAGATTTCCGTAATGGGCCACGGTATGGGTATCCCGTCCTGCTCCATCTACACCAAAGAGCTGATCACCGACTTCGGCGTGAAGAAAATCATTCGCGTAGGCTCCTGCGGCGCTGTGCGTATGGACGTTAAACTGCGTGACGTGGTTATCGGCATGGGCGCTTGCACCGACTCCAAAGTTAACCGTATCCGTTTTAAAGATCATGACTTTGCAGCTATCGCTGACTTCGACATGGTGCGTAACGCAGTTGATGCGGCAAAAGCGCTGGGTGTAGACGCTCGTGTGGGCAACCTCTTCTCCGCTGACCTGTTCTACTCTCCGGACGGTGAAATGTTCGACGTGATGGAAAAATACGGCGTTCTGGGCGTGGAAATGGAAGCGGCGGGTATCTACGGCGTGGCGGCGGAATTCGGTGCGAAAGCGCTGACCATCTGCACCGTATCCGACCATATCCGTACCCACGAGCAGACCACTGCCGCTGAGCGTCAGACGACCTTCAACGACATGATCAAAATCGCACTGGAATCCGTTCTGCTGGGCGATAAAGAGTAAGTTTTGTTGTGGCCCGGAGGCGCTGCGCTGGCCGGGCCTACGGGAATGCCGCTATTAATGCCTGATGGCGCTTCGCTTATCAGGCCTACGGGAGCGGTCTTGTAGGCCGGATAAGGCGCAGCCGCCATCCGGCAATTCGCCACTAATCGCTTAGCGAACGGCCTTCGCTACCCAAGCAGCCAGCTCACGCAACTCGCTTTCCTGATCTGGATACTCCGCAAGCAGCGCTTCACAAGTCTGCTGTAAAATATCGGCGCGATACTGGCAGCCCTGTAGTCGTTCTGCCAGTACTTCCAGCGGCGCAGGATTGAGGCTATCGGTGTAGACTTGGGTGCGGGTAATCACGCCTTTTTCGACGTCGAAATGCAGCTCAACGCCACCCCAGGTGAAACGTTCGTCCAGTAAATGTGAAAAAGCAGGCGCCTGGCCAAAATTCCACTCCCAACTGCTCTGGCGGGCAAAGGTTTCGGCGAAGTTCGGCAGATCCGGCGCTTTGTCTGGGGAGATGATCTCGGCTTCTACGCGTTCGCCGTAGTGGGCAAAAAAGGCTTCCGTGATGGCCTGACAGACCTGTTGATGAGTGATGCCCGGTAACAGCTCGGTCAAATTCGCTACGCGCGAGCGAACCGAAGTGATGCCTTTGGCGGCAAGTTTCTTTTTATCGGGATTGAGATAGTTTGCCAGGCGGCTGAGATCGGCATTCAACAGCAGCGTGCCGTGGTGGAATCCGCGATCTTTCGTTTCCCGATAAGCAGAGCCGGAAACTTTGCGATCGCCGTCCGGCGTTTTCACCACCAGATCGTTACGCCCGGAGGCATCAGCTTCTACGCCCAGCGAATTCAGCGCATTGAGGACGATCGCGGTGGAGATGGTTTTGTCGTATTCCGGTTTACCAGCCATAAAGGTAAAGCAGGTATTGCCTAAGTCATGGAACACCGCGCCGCCACCGCTGCTGCGCCTGGCGAGCCGCACGTTGTCTTCTTCCATGCGGCGGGTATTACACTCTTTCCACGGGTTTTGCGCCCGGCCAATTACCACCGTATCGGCGTTACGCCACAAGAACAGAACGCGCTGCGTGGCGGGCATCTGGCGAAAAATGCACTCTTCGACCGCGAGGTTAAACCACGGATCGTAAGAGTCTGAGATAAGCAGGCGTAGTGTTGTCATGGTTGATTTCCCTTCTGTTTTACAGTTTTTACAGCTTTACTCTATCTTCTCGTTGTCTTCTTCCTGCACCGGTTTGTTGGCAGTGAGAAGGAAAGGAGATTGCTGCCAGCGGGTACGCTTACCTTGCAATAAGGTACGGGTCAGCACTACACCGATTGCCAGTGACAGTAGCAGCATCAGGCGTAAGATGTTGGTGGTGTTATCCACCTGCTTGGCTTCAGTGGCAAGAGTGTGGGTATCCAGCGTCAGGCGCAGATAGCCCAGCGGACCATTTTTTCCCTGAATGGGTTCGACGATCTGCTGGTTAAAATAGCCCCCGGCTTTTTTGCCGTCGAGCGCCAGACGATCACGAACATTGACGCTCTCACCGGTGCGCGTAATCAGGTCTCCCTGTTCGTCGTACACGCCTGCGTCCAGAATACGGCTACTCTCCGTCAACTGTGTGAGCACCGCCTTAATACGCTTTTCATCCGGCGTTTCGGTACGCATCAGCGGGGCGACGTTCAGCGCGACCTGACGGGCCAGCGTGCGGGCCAGCTCTTCGAGCTGCGGATTACGCTGCTGCTGGTGGCTTTGACTAAACCAGGAAGCCCCCTGCATCAGCGCGACGAGCAGCGCAAGGCAGGACAATACAATCACTGCACGATGAAGTCGGAATTTCAGTTTTGTGCGAGCCATATTCCACCTGCTGAAAATTTGAGACTTAATGTTGCCAGAAGCGCTGGTTACAGGGTAGCCTCATGCGTTATTTTCCCCTGATGATTCCGACCCGAACGATTTTACAGGAGCTTTAATGCCTAACATTACCTGGTGCGATCTACCTGAAGATGTCTCTCTGTGGCCAGGTCTGCCCCTCTCTTTAAGCGGTGATGAAGTGATGCCGCTGGATTACCACGCGGGCCGCAGTGGCTGGCTGCTGTACGGTCGTGGGCTGGATAAACAACGGTTAACGCAATACCAGAGTAAACTGGGCGCGGCGATGGTGATCGTGGCGGCGTGGTGCGTTGAGGATTATCAGGTAATTCGTCTGGCGGGCTCGTTAACGCCGCGTGCGGCAAAACTGGCGCATGACGCCAAACTGGATGTTGCGCCGCTGGGTAAAATTCCGCATCTGCGCACGCCGGGTTTACTGGTGATGGACATGGATTCAACGGCTATCCAGATCGAATGCATTGATGAAATTGCTAAACTGGCCGGAACCGGCGAGATGGTTGCCGAAGTCACCGAACGCGCAATGCGCGGCGAGCTGGACTTTACCGCCAGCCTGCGCAGCCGCGTGGCGACGCTGAAGGGCGCTGATGCCAATATTCTGCACCAGGTGCGCGAAACATTGCCGCTAATGCCAGGCCTGACTCAGTTGGTGTTAAAACTGGAAACGCTTGGCTGGAAAGTGGCTATCGCTTCCGGCGGGTTTACTTTCTTTGCCGATTATCTGCGCAACAAGCTGCGCCTGACGGCAGCTGTGGCGAATGAGCTGGAGATCATGGACGGTAAATTTACTGGCAACGTGATCGGCGATATCGTCGATGCTCAGTACAAAGCCAGTACTCTGACCCGCCTGGCGCAAGAATATGAGATCCCGATGGCGCAGACGGTGGCGATCGGCGACGGTGCCAACGATCTGCCGATGATCAAAACGGCCGGGCTGGGGATTGCGTATCATGCGAAACCCAAAGTGAATGAAAAGACGGAGATTACTATCCGTCACGCTGACCTGATGGGCGTGTTCTGCATTCTCTCTGGCAGTATGAATCAGAAATAATGAGGTAAAACGTGGCAAAAGCTCCTAAACGCGCCTTTGTTTGTAATGAATGCGGGGCCGATTACCCGCGCTGGCAGGGGCAATGCAGCGCCTGTCAGGCCTGGAATACCATTACCGAGGTGCGCCTTGCCGCATCGCCAACGGTGGCGCGCAACGAGCGACTCAGCGGCTACGCCGGAAATGCGGGCGTTGCAAAAGTGCAGAAGCTCTCTGACATCAGCCTTGAGGAACTGCCGCGTTTTTCTACCGGATTTAAAGAGTTTGACCGCGTGCTCGGCGGTGGTGTGGTGCCCGGCAGCGCCATACTGATTGGCGGTAACCCTGGCGCGGGCAAATCAACGCTGCTGTTGCAAACGCTGTGCAGGCTCGCCGAGCAGATGAAAACCCTGTACGTCACCGGCGAAGAGTCGCTGCAACAGGTGGCGATGCGCGCGCATCGGCTTGGCCTGCCGACGGCGAACCTGAACATGCTGTCGGAAACCAGTATCGAACAAATTTGCCTGATTGCTGAAGAAGAACAGCCGAAGCTGATGGTGATCGACTCCATTCAGGTGATGCACATGGCGGATATTCAGTCTTCGCCGGGCAGCGTGGCGCAGGTGCGTGAAACCGCTGCTTACCTGACGCGCTTTGCTAAAACGCGCGGCGTGGCGATTGTGATGGTCGGCCACGTCACCAAAGATGGCTCGCTGGCCGGGCCGAAGGTACTGGAGCACTGTATTGACTGCTCGGTGTTGCTCGACGGCGACGCCGATTCCCGCTTCCGTACACTGCGTAGCCATAAAAACCGCTTTGGCGCGGTGAATGAGCTGGGTGTCTTTGCCATGACGGAACAGGGGCTGCGTGAAGTCAGCAACCCTTCTGCAATTTTCTTAAGCCGTGGCGATGAAGTCACTTCCGGTAGTTCGGTGATGGTAGTCTGGGAAGGCACGCGCCCGCTGCTGGTCGAGATTCAGGCGCTGGTCGATCACTCAATGATGGCGAACCCGCGTCGTGTGGCGGTCGGTCTGGAACAGAACCGTCTGGCGATTCTGCTGGCAGTGTTACATCGTCATGGCGGCTTGCAGATGGCGGATCAGGACGTGTTCGTTAACGTAGTTGGCGGCGTAAAAGTCACCGAAACCAGCGCCGACCTGGCGTTGCTGCTGGCAATGGTCTCCAGCCTGCGCGACAGGCCGCTGCCACAGGATTTAGTGGTCTTTGGCGAAGTGGGGTTGGCAGGCGAAATCCGTCCGGTACCCAGCGGGCAGGAGCGTATTTCGGAGGCGGCGAAACACGGTTTTCGCCGGGCGATTGTTCCTGCCGCTAACGTACCGAAAAAAGTACCGGAAGGGATGCAGGTCTTTGGCGTTAAGAAGCTTGCGGATGCGTTAAGCGTGTTTGACGACCTATAATCAAATACCCGTACGTACTGAATTTGTAGGCCTGATAAGCGATGCGTCATCAGGCAGTGTTACGCGATTTTTCCAGCAGGAGGCTCTTGTGTCATTTGATTATCTGAAAACCGCCATTAAGAAAAAGGGTTGTACCCTGCAACAGGTGGCAGATGCCAGTGGCATGACCAAGGGATATCTAAGCCAGCTTCTGAATGCCAAAATTAAAAGCCCCAGCGCGCAAAAGCTGGAGGCGTTGCACCGTTTTCTCGGACTGGAGTTTCCGCGCCAGCAGAAAAATATCGGTGTGGTATTTGGTAAGTTTTATCCGCTGCATACCGGCCATATCTATCTTATCCAGCGCGCCTGTAGTCAGGTTGATGAACTGCATATCATCATGGGCTATGACGACACGCGCGATCGCAGCCTGTTTGAAGACAGTGCCATGTCGCAACAGCCTACGGTGCCCGATCGTCTACGCTGGCTGCTGCAAACCTTTAAGTATCAGAAAAATATCCGTATTCATGCCTTCAACGAAGAGGGCATGGAGCCGTATCCACACGGTTGGGACGTGTGGAGCAACGGGATCAAAACGTTTATGCAGGAGAAAGGGATCCAGCCAAACTGGATCTACACCTCTGAAGAATCAGATGCCCCGCAGTATCTCGAACATCTGGGGATCGAAACCGTGCTGGTGGATCCCAAGCGGACGTTTATGAGCATCAGCGGCGGGCAAATCCGTGAAAACCCGTTTCGCTACTGGGAGTATATTCCGACCGAAGTGAAGCCGTTTTTCGTGCGCACCGTGGCGATCCTCGGCGGGGAGTCGAGCGGTAAATCGACGCTGGTGAACAAGCTCGCCAACATCTTTAACACCACCAGTGCGTGGGAATATGGGCGTGATTACGTCTTCTCCCATTTGGGCGGCGATGAGATGGCGTTACAGTATTCTGATTACGATAAAATCGCCCTGGGACAAGCGCAATACATTGATTTTGCTGTTAAGTACGCCAATAAAGTGGCGTTCATCGACACCGATTTTGTGACCACTCAGGCTTTCTGCAAAAAGTATGAAGGGCGTGAACACCCGTTTGTGCAAGCGCTGATTGACGAGTATCGCTTCGACCTGGTTATCCTGCTGGAAAACAACACCCCGTGGGTAGCGGATGGCTTGCGCAGCCTTGGAAGTTCGGTTGACAGAAAAGCGTTTCAGACGCTGTTGGTCGAGATGCTGCAGGAGAACAATATCAATTTTGTGCACGTTCAGGAGCCGGACTACGATGGTCGCTTCCTGCGCTGCGTGGAGTTGGTGAAAGAGTTGATGGGCGAGCAGAGGTAGGTTTTAATGCCGGATGCGCTGCGCTTATCCGGCCTACAAGTCGCACTAACCTCGTAGGCCGGATGTGGCATGACGCCGCCATCCGGCGCTTAACGCTAATTACTTAGAAATACGCTTGTACTTAATACGCTTCGGCTCCAGCGCATCGGCGCCCAGCGTGCGTTTCTTGTACTCTTCGTATTCGGTAAAGTTACCTTCGAAGAACTCAACCTTACCCTCATCCTGGTAATCCAGAATGTGGGTCGCGATACGGTCAAGGAACCAACGGTCGTGCGAGATAACCATCGCGCAGCCCGGGAACTCCAGCAGGGCGTTTTCCAGCGCGCGCAGGGTTTCGATATCCAGGTCGTTGGTTGGTTCATCGAGCAGCAGCATGTTGCCGCCAACTTGCAGCAGCTTCGCCAGGTGCAGACGACCACGCTCACCGCCGGACAACTCGCCAACGCGTTTACCCTGATCCACACCTTTGAAGTTGAAGCGGCCCACGTAGGCACGGCTTGGCATTTCGGTGTTGCCGATCTTCATGATATCCAGCCCGCCGGACACTTCTTCCCACACGGTTTTGCTGTTGTCCATGGCGTCACGGAACTGGTCAACGGAGGCCAGTTTGACGGTTTCACCCAGCGTGATGGTACCGCTGTCAGGCTGTTCCTGGCCGGACATCATACGGAACAGGGTTGATTTACCCGCACCGTTCGGACCGATGATGCCGACGATAGCGCCTTTCGGTACCGAGAAGCTCAGGTCGTCAATCAGCACGCGATCCCCGTAGGATTTACGCAGATTGGTGACTTCAACAACTTTATCGCCCAGACGTGCTCCAGGTGGGATAAACAATTCGTTGGTTTCGTTACGTTTCTGGTATTCAGTGTTGTTCAGCTCTTCAAAGCGTGCCAGACGGGCTTTACCCTTAGACTGACGGCCTTTAGCGCCCTGACGTACCCACTCCAGCTCTTTCTCAATGGATTTACGGCGAGCCGCTTCCTGAGAGGCTTCCTGGGCCAGACGCTGATCTTTCTGCTCCAGCCAGGAAGAGTAGTTACCTTCCCATGGAATACCTTCACCACGGTCCAGCTCCAGGATCCAGCCGGCAACGTTGTCGAGGAAGTAACGGTCGTGGGTAATCGCCACCACGGTACCTTCGAAGTCGTGCAGGAAGCGTTCCAGCCACGCGACGGATTCGGCGTCCAGGTGGTTAGTCGGTTCGTCGAGCAGCAGCATGTCTGGTTTTTCCAGCAGCAGGCGGCACAGCGCGACGCGGCGGCGTTCACCACCGGAGAGATTCTCAATTTTAGCGTCCCAGTCCGGCAGACGCAGGGCGTCAGCGGCACGCTCAAGCTGCACGTTCAGGTTATGACCGTCGTGCGCCTGAATGATCTCTTCAAACTTGCCCTGCTGTGCGGCCAGCTTATCGAAGTCAGCGTCCGGTTCGGCGTACTTGGCGTACACTTCATCCAGACCTTTCAGCGCGTTAACCACTTCGGCAACCGCTTCTTCCACGGATTCACGAACGGTATGTTCCGGGTTCAGTTTTGGTTCCTGTGGCAGGTAACCGATTTTAATGCCAGGCTGTGGGCGAGCTTCACCTTCGATATCAGTATCAATACCGGCCATGATGCGCAGCAGGGTAGATTTACCCGCACCGTTCAGACCGAGAACACCGATTTTGGCGCCAGGGAAGAAGCTCAGTGAGATGTTTTTAAGAATATGACGTTTCGGCGGAACGACCTTGCCGACACGATGCATGGTATAAACGAATTGGGCCACGTTGGACTCGCCTCTATGTTTATCCCGTCATACTTCAAGCCGCAGATGCGTTGGCTGTGTCGTTCACCCCAGTCACGTACTTTTGTACGCTCAGGGGATTCACTTCCTCGCCGCCTTGCTGCAACTTGAATTATTTAGGGCTAATTATTGGTAAATAGTTATCAAAGGCGAAGTGTAGCCTTTTTCATTGTCCAATCCCAGCCAGCAGATCCCACTCGCAACAAAAGTAAAAAAGTGTCCGTGACGTGGCGCATTCTGCAATGTCTGGTTAGCATGAATGAATTAAGCGGCATGATGCTGCACAGACGTAACATGAGAAGAGGAAGAGCTTGTGGACAAAGCTAAACAATTTACCTGGCGCCTGCTGGCTGCCAGCGTATGTCTGCTGACGGTCAGTCAAGTAGCGCGAGCGGATTCCCTGGATGAGCAGCGCAATCGCTATGCGCAAATTAAGCAGGCCTGGGATAACCGGCAGATGGATGTCGTAGAGCAGATGATGCCTGGCCTGAAGAACTATCCTCTGTATCCTTATCTGGAATATCGCCAGATCACTGACGATCTGATGAATCAGCCCACCATTACCGTCACCAATTTTGTGCGCGCCAACCCGACGCTGCCCCCGGCGCGTACTCTGCAATCTCGTTTCGTGAATGAACTGGCGCGCCGCGAAGACTGGCGTGGGCTGCTGGCGTTCAGTCCGGAAAAACCGGGCACCACCGAAGCGCAATGTAACTATTACTTCGCGAAATGGAGTACCGGACAAACTGAAGAAGCCTGGCAGGGGGCGAAAGAACTGTGGCTGAGCGGAAAAAGTCAGCCGAACGCCTGTGACAAATTATTCGGCGTATGGCGTGCCTCAGGCACCCAGGATCCGCTGGCGTATCTGGAGCGTATTCGTCTGGCGATGAAAGCCGGGAATACCGGACTGGTCACGGCGTTGGCCGGACAGATGCCCGCGCAATACCAAACCATTGCTTCAGCGATCATCGCGCTGGCCAACGATCCGAATTCGGTAATGACCTTTGCTCGCACCACCGGCGCAACGGATTTCACCCGACAGATGGCGGCGGTCGCCTTTGCCAGCGTGGCGCGTCAGGATGTGGAGAATGCCCGCCTGATGATCCCTTCCCTGGTGCAGGCGCAACAGCTGAATGACGAGCAAACCCAGGAGCTGCGCGACATTGTCGCCTGGCGTCTGATGGGCAATGACGTTACCGACGAGCAGGCCAAATGGCGTGATGATGCGATTATGCGCTCCAACTCCACCTCGCTTGTGGAGCGCCGGGTGCGCATGGCGCTGGGAACCGGCGATCGTCGTGGCCTGAATACCTGGCTGGCGCGTCTGCCAATGGAAGCCAAAGAAAAAGATGAGTGGCGCTACTGGCAAGCGGATCTGCTGCTGGAGCGCGGACGCGATGCGGAAGCCAAAGAGATCCTGCACCAACTCATGCAGCAGCGCGGTTTCTATCCGATGGTGGCGGCACAGCGCCTGGGCGAAGAGTACGAGCTGAAAGTGGATAAAGCACCAGCGAACGTTGATTCTGCGCTGACTCAGGGCCCGGAAATGGCACGCGTCCGCGAGCTAATGTACTGGAACATGGATAATACCGCGCGCAGTGAATGGGCGAATCTGGTCACCAGCCGTACCAAGTCCGAGCAGGCTCAGTTGGCGCGTTACGCGTTCAACAATCACTGGTGGGATCTAAGCGTTCAGGCGACGATCGCCGGAAAGTTGTGGGATCATCTGGAAGAGCGATTCCCGTTGGCCTATAAAGATCTTTTTACCCGTTACACCAGCGGCAAGGATATTCAGCCAAGCTATGCGATGGCGATAGCGCGTCAGGAAAGCGCCTGGAACCCGAAAGTGAAATCACCGGTTGGCGCAAGCGGGCTGATGCAGATTATGCCGGGTACGGCGACGCATACGGTGAAAATGTTCTCGATTCCAGGTTACAGCAGTCCGAGCCAGCTATTGGATCCTGATACCAACATCAACATCGGAACCAGCTATTTGCAGTACGTGTATCAGCAATTTGGCAATAACCGCATCTTTGCGTCAGCAGCCTATAACGCCGGTCCGGGACGCGTTCGCACCTGGCTTGGCAATAGCGCTGGCCGCATTGATGCCGTCGCGTTTGTCGAGAGCATTCCATTCTCAGAGACGCGTGGTTATGTGAAGAACGTGCTGGCTTACGATGCGTACTATCGCTATTTCCTCGGCGATAAACCGGAGTTGATGAGCGACGCAGAATGGCAACGTCGTTACTGATCGTGTCGATTGTGTTATGCTATCGTACTCGTTAAAGAGTACAAAAGGGGGAGGCAAGCACGCTTCCCCCGCAACGATGGCGATATCTTATGACTCAGCAATCACCCTATTCAGCAGAGATGGCAGAACAACGTCACCAGGAGTGGTTACGTTTTGTCGATCTGCTTAAACACGCCTACGAACAAGATTTACACCTGCCACTGCTCAATTTGATGTTAACGCCGGATGAGCGTGAAGCGTTGGGCACGCGTGTGCGTATCATTGAAGAGCTGCTGCGCGGTGAGATGAGCCAGCGTGAGCTTAAAAACGAGCTCGGGGCGGGGATTGCTACTATTACGCGAGGGTCGAACAGCCTCAAATCCGCACCGGTGGATCTGCGTCAGTGGCTGGAACAGGTGTTGCTCGGGAAAAATTGATCCGCCGGATGTGGCTTTGCCTTATCCGGCCTACGATTGAACATCCGGCACAATGCTATAAATACACCGCGTTATGAAACGGGCTGAGCGCCAGAATCACCGCCTGGTGGTAGACGCTCGAACGCGTCAGCTTACCCGCGGTAAAGACGCCGATTGCGCCCTCTTTACGGCCAATCTCATCAATACCTGTATAGTCCGACATCACCGGGCCGAGTGCTTCACCTTTGCGGACTCTGTCGAGAATGACAGTAGGCAATGGCAGCGTGGCTGAACGGGCTTCACCGCGCTGGATGCCGTTATCAATTACTACCCAACTGAAGGTGGCATCGTCGTCAATTCCTGCTTCAATGGCGACCCAGAAATCAGCCTGTGGGTGCTGGCGGCGAGCGTTATCAACACGATTTCGTGCGCCAGTGCGCGTTTCCTGGTTTCCGAAAGGTTGTTCCGGCACGCCACTCTCGACGGCGACGGGTTCAATATGGCAGGATCCTTCCCCGAAAATCTCTTCAAATGCCCGCAGAATTGCCTGAATTTTGGCAGGATTGGTGGTCGCAGAGATAACCTTGTGCATAATTAAGCTCAGTTTGAAAATTCATCGCATCGCAGTATAACGGAAAAAAAGCATGTTACAGGTATACCTTGTTCGCCATGGCGAAACGCAGTGGAACGCCGAGCGACGTATTCAAGGCCAGTCAGACAGCCCACTAACCGCTAAAGGTGAACAGCAAGCCATGCAGGTGGGTGAACGCGCTCGCTCGTTTGGTATTACGCATGTCATCAGTAGCGATCTTGGTCGTACACGACGCACCGCAGAAATCATCGCCCAGGCCTGTGGCTGTGATATCACCTATGACTCCCGTCTGCGCGAGCTAAATATGGGTGTGCTGGAAAAACGTCACATCGATACGCTGACGCCGGAGGAAGAGGGCTGGCGTCGCCAGTTGGTGAACGGTACGGTGGATGGTCGTATCCCGGAAGGGGAATCGATGCAGGAATTGAGCGATCGCGTCAACGCAGCGCTGGCATCCTGTCTGGAATTGCCGCCGGGAAGTCGTCCGCTGCTGGTCAGTCACGGTATCGCGCTGGGTTGCCTGGTGAGTACAATTCTTGGATTACCGGCATGGGCTGAACGTCGCTTGCGTCTGCGCAACTGTTCTATTTCTCGCGTTGATTACCAGGAAAGCTTATGGCTGGCGCCGGGATGGGTCGTTGAAACGGCAGGGGACATCTCACATCTGGACGCCCCTGCGTTGGATGAACTACAGCGCTAGCGGCGAATCGGAATCAGGAATTCGCAGCGCAGGTTGATCGGGCGATCTCCCGCTTTGGCATCTTCTGCCGGGTAATATCGCTCGATATCCTGTCCTTTACGGCGCGTCAGGTTCAGCATTGGCATGCATGTGCCGTAAACCGTCAGGATAAACTCTTGCACGCCGGTTCCCAGCCCTTCGTAGGTAAACATCACGTACTCGCCACCCTGTAACAGGATAGGCTGCGCCGACGGCACATAGCCATTGGCCTGTTCCGGCGTCAGTGCAGTGGTGTAAAACACTTCCTGCTCGTCATCTTTTTCAATGCTCGGACGCGTTTCGTTAAGCCCGTACAGCACTGGCGGGATCGCAGGAGCCTGACTGAGGAAGTCGCGCCAGAACTGAATACGCATTTCATGACGGAAATCTGAAATCTGTTCCAGCGAGCAGGAATAGCTTTGCGTGGTGCCGAGTAGTTGCGTATCTTCCAGGGTGACAAACTCGTGCGCAGGCATCGCAAATTCACCCAGTCGCATTGGCGGGCGAATACCAAACGCACTCCATTCCGGGGAGCGACGATACAGAGCAGGCGTTTGGGAAAACTGTTTCTTGAACGCGCGAGTAAAGGTTTGTTGAGAGTCGAAGCGATATTGCAGCGCAATATCCAAAATTGGGCGCGCAGTCAGTCGTAGCGCCACTGCAGATTTCGATAAACGACGGGCGCGGATATAGGCGCCAATAGCATGGCCCGTCACGTCCTTAAACATTCTCTGCAGGTGCCACTTGGAATAGCCCGCTTTTGCCGCCACATTGTCAAGCGACAAAGGCTGATCCAGATGACCTTCCAGCCAGATTAATAGGTCGCGAATAATGCCAGCCTGATCCATAAAATATCCTCATCCTTTCAACAACGAGTACCTGACGTCAGGTATGAGGATAATAGCATTTTTTGCTGTTTTAGCATTCAGTGTTTTTTTTGCTCATAAATGCTTTTTTCGGACATACGAAAGCGTGATTATTGTAATCCTTTGATCTGTATACGTTTTATCTTAGAATGTCGAATAATTGCACAGAGTAACTTTTAAAAATGGTAACAATATGAAATATAAGAGCTTAGTTATTTCCTCAATTCTGCTGATGTTGGCGCAGGTTGCCCATGCGGAGCAGATTGGATCTGTCGATACGGTGTTCAAAATGTTTGGCCCGGATCATAAAATTGTGGTCGAAGCGTTTGACGATCCGGATGTTACTAACGTGACCTGCTACGTGAGTCGGGCGAAGACTGGCGGCATCAAAGGTGGTCTGGGGCTGGCGGAAGATACCTCCGATGCCGCCATTTCCTGCCAGCAGGTTGGGCCGGTAGAACTGAGCGACAGAATCAAGAACGGTAAAGCTCAGGGCGAAGTGGTATTTAAAAAACGTACCTCGCTGGTGTTTAAATCTTTACAGGTCGTGCGTTTTTACGATGCGAAACGTAATGCGCTGGCCTATCTGGCTTATTCAGATAAAGTCGTCGATGGATCGCCCAAAAATGCCATTAGCGCGGTACCCATCATGCCGTGGCGACAATAACAAGGAAGCACAATGCAACAGCCGTTGATCTGGTTGGTTGAGGATGAGCAGGGAATCGCTGATACGCTTATCTACATGCTGCAGCAAGAGGGGTTTAGCGTAGAGGCGTTTGAGCGCGGATTTCCCGTGCTGGAGAAATCTCGCCAGCAATGCCCTGATGCCATCATTCTGGATGTCGGGCTACCGGATATAAGCGGTTTTGAACTGTGCCGACGTTTACTTGAACGCCACCCGGCGTTGCCGATCCTGTTTCTGACCGCACGCAGCGATGAAGTGGATCGCCTGTTGGGGCTGGAAATTGGCGCGGATGACTATGTTGCCAAGCCTTTCTCGCCGCGTGAAGTGTGCGCTCGTGTGCGTACGCTGCTGCGGCGGGTGCAAAAATTCTCCACGCCTTCATTGACAACGCGCTGTGGGGATTTTGAACTTAATGAGCTGGCCGCGCAGATTACCTGGTTCGGCATGCCGTTGAACCTGACGCGCTATGAATTCCTGCTGCTGAAAACATTCCTGATGTCGCCGGGACGTATTTACTCCCGCCAACAACTGATGGATTTAGTCTGGGCCGATGCGCAGGATACCTTTGACAGAACGGTCGATACCCACATCAAAACGCTGCGCGCCAAGCTTCGGGCCATCAACCCCGAGCTTTCCCCCATCAATACGCATCGTGGTATGGGATACAGCCTGAGGAGCGTCTGATGCGCATTGGCATGCGTTTGCTGCTCGGCTATTTTCTGATTGTTGCCGTCGCTGCCTGGTTCGTTCTGTCTATCTTTGTGCAGGAAATTAAGCCAGGCGTCCGTCGAGCGACTGAAGGCACATTGATTGATACCGCCACGCTGCTGGCTGCGCTGGCGCGTGATGACTTACTCTCTAACTCTCCCGCCAACGGCAAGCTGGCGCAGGCCTTTTCGCAACTGCATAACCGACCATTCCGCGCCAATATCAGCGGCATTAATAAAGTACGTAATGAATACCATGTCTATATGACGGACGCCCAGGGCAAGGTGGTGTTTGATTCAGCTAACCAGGCCGTCGGTCAGGACTACTCCCGCTGGAACGACGTGTGGTTAACATTACGTGGGCAGTATGGCGCTCGTAGTACGCCGCAAAATCCGGACGACCCGGAAAGCTCGGTGATGTACGTTGCCGCGCCGATTGTAGACGGTAGTCGTATTATCGGTGTGCTCAGTGTCGGCAAACCAAATGCAGCGATGGCGCCGGTGATTAAACGCAGTGAACGGCGAATGCTGTGGGCCAGCGCCGTATTGCTGGGTATTGCCCTGGTGATTGGCTTCGGGATGGTATGGTGGATAAACCGCTCCATTGCCCGGCTGGCGCGTTATGCCGATTCCGTTACTGAGAATCGCCCCGTCCCACTGCCTGATTTAGGCAGTAGCGAGTTACGCAAACTGGCGCAGGCGCTGGAAAGTATGCGTCTGAAGCTCGAAGGCAAGAACTACATTGAGCAGTATGTCTACGCGTTAACGCATGAGCTGAAAAGCCCGCTGGCGGCCATTCGTGGCGCGGCAGAGATACTGCGCGAAGGTCCGCCGCCAAACGTGGTAGCGCGCTTTACCGATAATATTCTGACGCAAAATGCGCGCATGCAGGCGCTGGTTGAAACCTTGTTACGTCAGGCGCGACTGGAGAATCTGCAGGACATTACGTTGACGCCAGTGGCGGTAGATGCACTGTTTGCTCAGCTCAAAGAGGCGCGTAGCGTGCAGCTGGCGGCAAAAAACATCACGCTGACCATTTTGCCTTCATCGCTTAGCGTCGCAGCCGATCCCGCGTTACTGGAGCAGGCATTGGGGAATTTACTCGACAACGCTATCGACTTTACGCCACAGGACGGGACGATTGTGCTGAGTGCACATCAGCACGAGGATCGGGTCACGTTGCAGGTTACCGACAGCGGTAGCGGGATCCCTGACTTTGCGTTGCCACGTATTTTTGAGCGCTTCTACTCGCTGCCCCGCGAGAATGGACACAAGAGCAGCGGTTTGGGGCTGGCGTTTGTCAGTGAAGTTGCACGACTGCATGAAGGCGAGGTGACATTATCTAACCGACCAGAGGGCGGCGCACAAGCTTCGTTTACGCTTCATCGTCACTTCACATAACTTCAAATTCTCCGCACATAGCTGTTCTACCTTGCTGATATTGCAAAGGAGAACGCTATGTTGAAATCACCCCTGTTCTGGAAAATCGTCACTCTGGGTGGCGCCATGCTGCTGCTGTTAATTCCCCTGACAATGGTCAGGCAGATAATCGTAGAGCGATCGGATTATCGCAATGACGTTGAAGATGCAATCCGCCAGAGCACCAGCGGACCGCAAAAGATGGTCGGCCCGTTGATAGCCATTCCGGTGACAGAGCTTTATACCTCGCTGGAGGATGGCAAAGAGATCCAGCGTAAGCGAAGCTATATCCATTTCTGGCTGCCGGAGTCGTTGGTGGTTGAGGGGAGTCAGAACGTTGAAGCGCGTAAAATCGGTATTTATGAGGGCCAGGTCTGGCACAATGACCTCTCGGTGAAGGCCGAGTTTAACGCTGAACGTTTGCGTGATTTAAACCATCCCAATGTCAGCGTCGGCAAACCGTTTATCGTGGTTGGCGTGGGGGATGCGCGCGGGATTGGTGTGGTGCAAGCGCCGCAGGTCAATGGAACGTCGCTGGCGGTTGAGCCGGGGACGGGGCTGGATGGACGTGCGCAGGGGATCCACATTCCGTTACCCGACGCGAGCTGGGCGGAGCAAAACCTGAGCATGACGCTGTCGCTGAATTTGAGCGGAACAGGAGATTTCTCCGTTGTTCCGGTTGGCCGTAACAGTGAAATGACCTTAACCAGCAATTGGTCGCATCCCAACTTTCTTGGGGATTTTCTTCCGGCTAAGCGCGAAATCAGTAAGTCTGGATTCAATGCCCAGTGGCAAAGCAGTTGGTTTGCCAATAACCTCGGCGAACGCTTTGATGGCGAAAAGATTGGCTGGGAGGGAATGCCTGCATTTAGCGTCGCTGTCGCCACGCCTGCGGATCAATACCAACTGACGGATAGGGCGACAAAATATGCCATTTTGCTGATTGTGCTGACCTTTATGTCTTTCTTTGTCCTTGAAAGCATGACCAGCCTTCGACTGCACCCAATGCAGTACCTGCTGGTGGGATTATCGCTGGTGATGTTTTATCTGTTGCTGCTGGCGTTGTCAGAACATATTGGTTTTACCGCCGCGTGGATTACGGCCAGTCTGGTGGGGGCGTTGATGAACGGTGTGTATCTGCAGGCGATATTACAGGGTTGGCGTAAGAGTATTTTGTTCACCGTAGCGCTGCTGGGGCTGGATGGTGTGATGTGGGTGTTGCTCCGTTCACAGGACAGCTCTTTACTGCTGGGAACCGGCGTGCTGTTGGTCGCGTTGTGTGGCGTGATGTTCCTGACGCGTCATCTTGACTGGCACTCGCTGGCACAGCCAAAACCAAAGCTGACAGAAATTCCGGAGTCTCAGCCTGCGCAGAGTGACGAGTTTCGCTTATGGAAATAGGGCTGTGGTGAAATGAAAAACGGCGCATATTGCGCCGTTTTTTTACCTGTGAGGATCGAATTAATCCTGCAGGTCGCCGCAGAAACGGTAGCCTTCACCGTGAATGGTGGCGATGATTTCTGGCGTATCCGGCGTTGATTCGAAATGTTTACGAATGCGGCGGATAGTCACGTCAACGGTACGGTCATGCGGCTTCAGTTCGCGACCGGTCATTTTTTTCAGCAGTTCTGCGCGAGACTGGATTTTGCCCGGATTCTCACAGAAGTGAAGCATGGCGCGGAATTCGCTGCGTGGCAGTTTATACTGCTCGCCATCAGGACCAATCAGAGAGCGGCTGTTGATGTCCAGCTCCCAGCCATTGAATTTGTAGCTCTCGACGCTACGGCGTTCTTCGCTGACGGTACCCAGGTTCATGGTACGCGACAGCAGGTTACGAGCACGGATAGTCAGTTCGCGCGGGTTAAACGGCTTGGTGATGTAATCGTCTGCGCCGATTTCGAGGCCGAGAATTTTATCGACTTCGTTATCACGGCCCGTCAGGAACATCAGCGCAACGTTAGCTTGTTCGCGGAGTTCGCGCGCTAACAGGAGGCCATTTTTCCCAGGTAGATTGATATCCATAATCACAAGGTTGATGTCATATTCAGAGAGAATCTGATGCATTTCCGCGCCATCTGTCGCTTCGAATACATCATAGCCTTCTGCTTCGAAAATGCTTTTCAACGTGTTGCGTGTTACTAACTCGTCTTCAACGATAAGAATGTGCGGGGTCTGCATGTTTGCTACCTAAATTGCCAACTAAATCGAAACAGGAAGTACAAAAGTCCCTGACCTGCCTGATGCATGCCGTAAATTAACATGATCGGCGTAACATGACTAAAGTACGTAATTGCGTTCTTGATGCACTTTCCATCAACGTCAACAACATCATTAGCTTGGTCGTGGGTAGTTTCCCTCTGGACCCGACAGTGTCAAAAACGGCTGTCATCCTAACCATTTTAACAGCAACATAACAGGCTAAGACATGCCGGACACCCAATAAAACTACGCTTCGTTGACATATATCAAGTTCAATTGTAGCACGTTAACAGTTTGATGAAATCAACGTATCCAAATGTTTGCTTTCATCACAAAATTGCAATATTACAACTAGTTGCACGCGCTAATTAATAAATGTAATGAATCCAACCAATGCGATCCATTTTAAATTAAATTATCATGGATAAACAGAAGGATATGCAACTTTTGTTAACATAAAGGGCAATAGTTCAGTCTGGAAATAGTTTAGCATTTTTTACCGGATGCGAAATGCTTTTTCAGTGATTCCTGTTAAAAATATGTAAATTCGCGCTGCGTAATATGTTGATGCATGTCACATTATTACTTGCACACAGGCCAAAAGAGTATCGAAATGCGTTTAACAATTATTCTGGTTGCCCCCGCCAGAGCGGAAAATATTGGTGCGGCAGCCCGTGCGATGAAGACCATGGGATTCACCCAGTTGCGAATCGTTGACAGCGAGGCCCACCTGGAACCCGCCACGCGATGGGTTGCGCATGGTTCGGGTGATATTATTGATAATATTAACGTTTTTCCAACGTTAGCCGAGGCGCTTCACGACGTGGATTTTACCGTCGCGACCACGGCGCGCAGCCGCGCGAAGTTTCATTATTACGCTACGCCGGTCGAACTGGTTCCCCTGTTGCAGGAAAAATCAACGTGGATGGATCACGCCGCGCTGGTTTTTGGTCGTGAAGATTCGGGGCTGACCAACGAAGAATTGGCTCTGGCGGATGTCCTCACCGGGGTACCTATGGTGGCTGACTATCCATCACTCAATTTGGGGCAGGCGGTGATGGTGTATTGCTATCAATTAGCAGGTTTAATACAACAACCGGCCAGAAACATTGAGATGACGGATGAGCATCAGCTACAGGCATTGCGCGAACGTGTTTTGCGTTTATTAGCCACGCTGAACGTTTCTGACGACATTAAGTTGACGGACTGGCTGCAACAGCGAATGGGTCTGTTAGAGCAGCGAGACACGGCAATGTTGCACCGTTTTTTACATGATATAGAAAAAAATCTAACAAAATAAAGTGTTGATTAATGTTTGTTGTGCAGTGTTTTGCTCTGGTTTCAAGTGGGCGAGACATGCTGTATTGGTTGAAAGTAAAAGGGCAAGCAGTCGCTCATGAACAAGTTTCGGAATGTGATCAATTTAAAAATTTATTGACTTAGGTCAGCAGATACTTTAACCCTTAAAGAATACAGGACAGATAATAAATAATTACAGAGCACACAACATCATGAAACGCATCAGCATCACTATTACCACAACCATCACCATTACCACAGGTAACGGTGAGGGCTGACGCGTACAGGAAACACAAGAAAAAGCCCGCACCTAAACAGTGCGGGCTTTTTTTTCGACCAAAGGCAATGAGGTAAACCATGCGAGTGTTGAAGTTCGGCGGTACATCAGTGGCAAATGCAGAGCGCTTTCTGCGGGTTGCCGATATTCTGGAAAGCAATGCCAGACAGGGGCAGGTCGCGACCGTGCTCTCTGCCCCCGCAAAAATTACTAACCATCTGGTGGCGATGATTGAGAAGACCATCGGTGGTCAGGATGCTTTAGCCAATATCAGCGACGCCGAACGTATTTTCTCTGAGCTGTTGGTGGGTTTGGCCGCTGCGCAGCCGGGTTTTCCGCTGGCTCCGCTCAAAGCCTTTGTTGAACAAGAGTTTGCCCAGATTAAACACGTCTTGCATGGCATCAGCCTGTTGGGACAGTGCCCGGACAGCATCAATGCCGCGCTTATCTGCCGCGGCGAAAAAATGTCGATCGCCATCATGGCTGGCCTGCTGGAAGCGCGCGGGCACAACGTGACGGTCATCGACCCGGTGGAGAAATTGCTGGCAGTCGGCCATTACCTCGAATCTACTGTTGATATCGCCGAATCTACGCGCCGCATTGCCGCCAGCCGTATTCCTGCGGACCACATGATTTTGATGGCCGGATTTACCGCCGGGAATGAGAAAGGTGAGTTAGTAGTGCTGGGGCGTAATGGCTCCGACTACTCTGCCGCCGTACTGGCCGCCTGTTTGCGCGCGGATTGTTGTGAGATCTGGACCGATGTTGACGGCGTATATACTTGCGATCCGCGTCAGGTACCCGACGCCCGACTGCTGAAGTCGATGTCTTATCAGGAAGCGATGGAGCTTTCTTACTTCGGCGCCAAAGTGCTGCACCCGCGCACCATTACCCCTATTGCCCAGTTCCAGATCCCTTGCCTGATTAAAAATACCGGCAATCCACAAGCGCCTGGCACGTTGATTGGCGCCAGCAGTGATGACGACGATTTGCCGGTAAAAGGTATTTCTAATCTCAATAACATGGCTATGTTTAGCGTTTCCGGCCCAGGAATGAAAGGCATGGTGGGTATGGCGGCACGCGTTTTTGCCGCAATGTCGCGTGCGGGCATCTCGGTAGTGCTGATCACCCAATCCTCTTCCGAATACAGCATTAGCTTCTGCGTCCCGCAGGGCGACTGCGCGCGTGCGCAACGCGCGATGCAGGATGAATTCTACCTCGAACTGAAAGAAGGCCTGCTGGAGCCGCTGGCGGTGACTGAGCGTCTGGCTATCATCTCTGTTGTTGGCGATGGTATGCGTACTCTGCGTGGCATTTCGGCGAAATTCTTTGCCGCGCTGGCTCGTGCGAACATCAATATCGTGGCGATCGCCCAGGGTTCGTCTGAGCGTTCTATTTCAGTGGTGGTGAACAACGACGACGCGACTACCGGCGTTCGCGTGACCCATCAAATGCTGTTCAACACCGACCAGGTGATTGAAGTGTTTGTGATTGGTGTAGGCGGCGTGGGCGGTGCGCTACTGGAGCAGCTTAAACGTCAGCAAACCTGGCTCAAAAAGAAGCATATCGATCTGCGCGTGTGCGGCGTGGCGAACTCGAAGGCCCTGTTGACCAACGTCCACGGACTGAATCTGGAAAACTGGCAGTCGGAGCTGGAAAGTGCGAAAGAGCCTTTCAACCTTGGGCGCTTAATTCGCCTGGTGAAAGAATATCATCTGCTTAATCCGGTGATTGTCGACTGTACGTCAAGCCAGGCGGTGGCAGATCAGTATGCTGATTTCCTGCGCGAAGGCTTCCATGTGGTTACGCCGAACAAAAAGGCCAACACCTCGTCGATGGATTACTACCATCAGCTGCGTTTTGCCGCCGCGAAGTCCAGGCGTAAATTCCTCTACGACACCAACGTGGGCGCAGGCTTGCCGGTAATTGAAAACCTGCAAAACCTGCTCAGCGCAGGTGATGAATTGCAGCGTTTCTCCGGTATTCTTTCCGGCTCGCTGTCGTTTATTTTCGGCAAGCTGGATGAAGGCATGAGCTTCTCGCAAGCCACCACCATGGCGCGTGAGATGGGCTATACCGAGCCCGATCCGCGTGACGATCTTTCCGGCATGGATGTGGCACGTAAGCTGCTGATCCTCGCCCGTGAGACCGGTCGTGAGCTGGAGCTTTCAGACGTGGTCATTGAACCAGTTCTGCCAAAAGAATTTGATGATTCCGGTGATGTATCCGCGTTTATGGCGAAATTGCCGCAGTTGGATGACGTGTTTGCCGCGCGCGTGGCGAAAGCCCGTGATGAGGGAAAAGTATTGCGTTATGTTGGCAATATCGAAGAGGACGGCGTTTGTCGCGTGAAAATTGATGCAGTAGACGGCAACGATCCGCTGTTTAAAGTGAAAAACGGTGAGAACGCGCTGGCATTCTATAGCCACTACTATCAGCCGTTACCGTTGGTTCTGCGCGGATATGGCGCGGGTAACGACGTGACGGCAGCGGGCGTCTTTGCCGACCTGCTACGCACCCTTTCATGGAAGTTAGGAGTCTGACATGGTGAGAGTTTATGCCCCGGCTTCCAGTGCCAATATGAGCGTCGGGTTTGATGTGCTCGGTGCGGCGGTAACTCCGGTGGACGGTTCGCTGTTGGGCGATGTGGTGTCCGTTGAGGCGGCTGATCAGTTCAGCCTGAACAACCTTGGGCGCTTTGCCAACAAGCTGCCGTCAGAGCCGCGCGAAAATATTGTCTATCAGTGTTGGGAGCGATTCTGCCAGGAGCTGGGTAAAACGGTTCCGGTGGCGATGACGCTGGAAAAAAATATGCCGATTGGCTCCGGGTTAGGCTCCAGCGCCTGTTCCGTCGTGGCGGCGTTAGTCGCTATGAACGAACACTGCGGTAAGCCGCTCAACGATACGCGCCTGTTGGCGATAATGGGCGAGCTGGAAGGGCGTATCTCCGGCAGTATTCATTACGATAACGTTGCCCCGTGCTTTTTGGGCGGCATGCAGTTAATGATTGAAGAAAACGGCATTATTAGCCAGCAGGTGCCAGGCTTTGATGAGTGGCTATGGGTACTGGCGTATCCGGGGATTAAAGTGTCGACGGCAGAAGCGCGGGCGATTCTACCTGCGCAGTATCGCCGTCAGGACTGTATCGCCCACGGGCGACATCTGGCTGGATTTATCCATGCCTGCTATTCCCGTCAGCCTGGGCTTGCCGCGAAGCTGATGAAGGACGTCATTGCTGAGCCGTATCGTACCCGCTTGCTGCCAGGCTTTAGTCAGGCGCGTCAGGCGGTAACAGAAATTGGCGCGCTGGCCAGCGGGATCTCCGGGTCAGGGCCGACGCTGTTCGCCTTGTGCGATAAGCCGGATACGGCGCAGCGCGTAGCAGATTGGCTGAGTAAAAATTACCTGCAAAATCAGGAAGGCTTTGTTCATATTTGCCGGCTGGACACGGCGGGCGCACGGGTACTGGGATAATCAATGAAACTGTATAATCTGAAAGATCATAACGAGCAGGTCAGCTTTGCGCAGGCCGTCACGCAAGGGCTTGGCAAGAATCAGGGATTGTTTTTTCCGCACGATCTACCGGAATTCAATCTGACAGAAGTGGATGAGATGCTGAACCAGGACTTCGTTAGCCGCAGCGCGAAGATCCTGTCCGCATTTATTGGTGATGAGATCCCTCAGGAAATTCTGGAAAAACGCGTGCGTGCTGCATTTGCTTTTCCGGCACCGGTTGCTCAGGTTGCCGCAGATGTCGGCTGTCTGGAACTGTTCCACGGCCCTACGCTTGCATTTAAAGACTTTGGCGGGCGCTTTATGGCGCAAATGCTGACGCACATCAGCGGCGACAAGCCGGTAACCATTCTGACGGCGACCTCAGGTGATACCGGCGCGGCGGTTGCACATGCCTTTTATGGCCTGAAAAATGTGCGCGTGGTGATCCTCTACCCGAACGGCAAGATCAGCCCATTACAGGAAAAACTGTTCTGTACGCTGGGCGGTAACATTGAAACTGTAGCGATTGATGGCGATTTTGATGCCTGCCAGGCGCTGGTGAAACAGGCGTTTGATGACGAAGAGCTGAAGGTGGCTCTGGGACTGAACTCGGCTAATTCAATTAACATCAGCCGTTTGCTGGCGCAAATCTGTTACTACTTTGAGGCTGTGGCTCAGCTACCGCAAGAGGCGCGGAATCAGCTGGTGATTTCTGTTCCCAGCGGTAACTTTGGCGATCTGACCGCCGGGCTACTGGCGAAATCACTGGGCTTGCCGGTGAAGCGTTTTATCGCGGCGACTAACGTTAACGATACGGTTCCGCGTTTCCTTGCTGAAGGTGAGTGGGCGCCGAAAGCGACTCAGGCGACGTTATCGAATGCGATGGATGTCAGCCAGCCGAACAACTGGCCGCGCGTGGAAGAACTGTTCCGCCGTAAAATCTGGCGTCTGAATGAGCTGGGTTATGCCGCCGTTGATGATGCCACGACTCAGGACACCATGCGTGAGTTACATGAGATAGGCTACACCTCAGAACCGCATGCGGCGGTGGCTTACCGTGCGCTGCGTGACCAACTGAACCCTGGCGAGTACGGCCTGTTCCTTGGTACTGCGCATCCGGCGAAGTTTAAAGAAAGCGTTGAAGAGATTCTTGATCTGACGCTGGCGTTGCCAAAAGAGCTGGCGGAACGCGCGGACTTGCCGCTGCTTTCTCATCACCTGCCTGCTGATTTTGCGCAACTGCGTAAGCTGATGATGACCCGCAGTTAACGGTGGTGCCCGCTGGCGCTTTGCTTAGCGGGCCTACAAAACCTGTAGGCCGGATAAGGCGTTAGCCGTCATCCGGCATGTAAATTATTGCTCGTGGCGTTTAAACACCAGTTCGCCGTTTCCTGACGCTTCTTCATCAAAGAAATAGCCTTCGCTGTTAAATGCGGTCAGCTGTTCCGGCTGCGTTAAGCGGTTCTCAATGATGTAGCGGCTCATCAGGCCGCGCGCTTTCTTGGCATAAAAGCTGATGACTTTGAACTTGCCGTTTTTCTCGTCGAGGAAGACTGGTTTAATCAGCTCGGCATTGAGCTTTTTCGGCTTCACGGATTTAAAATACTCATCCGAAGCGAGATTAATCACCACGCTGTCGCCTTGTGCTTCAAGTGCTTCATTAAGTTTATCGGTGATGATATCTCCCCAGAACTGGTAGAGATCTTTACCCTTCGCATTGGCCAAACGAATGCCCATCTCCAGACGATAAGGCTGCATCAAATCCAGTGGACGTAGAACGCCGTACAGTCCGGACAACATCCGTAAATGCTGCTGAGCGAAGTCGAAATCCGCCGCGCTGAAGGTTTCAGCCTGCAGCCCGGTATACACGTCGCCCTTAAATGCCAGAATGGCCTGGCGCGCATTGTCCGGCGTGAAGTCAGGCTGCCAGTCATGGAAACGCGTGGCATTCAAATCCGCCAGTTTGTCGCTAATTCCCATCAGCTTGCCAATTTGCGGCGCAGAGAGCTGGCGCGCCACATGGATAAGCTGCTGAGAGTGATCCAGCAGTTCGGGTAGCGTATGGCGTGTCGTTGCCAGCGGACTTTGGTAGTCGAGCGTTTTTGCAGGTGAAATCAGAATCAGCATATCCAGTCCTTGCAGGAAATTTACTGCGACTTTAGCAAAAAAAACGACTGAATTGATCGATGGTTGCGATTGCCGCGCTATTCGCGCGGCGTTTCATCCCAGCTTTCGGGGGCAAGCTGTTGTCTGATATCAGGATAACGGTGCGGATCGAATTCCGGGCGCACCCCGAGTTTACGCTGGCGCAGATAGTCGCTGGCGATGGTATGGACAACCGGAGAAAGCAGCAGAATCGCTGTCAGGTTAGTAATGGCCATACAAGCCATAATGATATCGGCCAACTGCCAGACCAGCGGGAAGCTGACAAACGTTCCGCCGATAATGGTGCTAATGGTAGCGATTCGCAATAGCCAGATGACGCGCATATTGTCCAGTTTCAGAAAGACGAGATTGTTTTCCGCATAGATGTAGTTGGCGACAATCGAGCTAAAGGCAAACAGAATCACAATAAAAGCCACGAATCCGGCTCCCCATTCTCCCGTCAGCGTTACCATTGCTTTCTGAAGTAACTGGATGCCTTCCATTGGGACATAGCTGGTGCCATTGCCTGCCAACAGAATAATCATCGCGCTAGCCGTACAGACCACGAGAGTGTCGCCTAATACCCCAATCATTTGCACAATGCCTTGTGCCGCAGGATGCGGTGGCCAGGAGGCGGCTGATGCGGCTGCATTTGGCGTAGATCCCATTCCGGCTTCGTTAGAAAACATGCCGCGCTGAAAACCGTTGGCAATAGCCTGGCTTAGCGTATATCCGGCCGCACCCGCCGCTGCTTCCTGCCAGCCAAAGGCGCTTTTTATAATGGTGACGATAATGTCGGGAAGCTGCCCGATATGCCACAGACAGATGATGATGCTACTTCCAACCCACAGCAGTGCCATCATCGGAACGAACCATTGCATCAGGCGTGCGACGCCTTTAATACCGCCGACGATGACCAGTAATGACACTATTGCCAGTGCGATACCGGAGAAGAGGGGAGGGATGTCAAAAGCAAAGGTCAACGCACGAGAGACCGAGTTCGCCTGAACGCTGTTAAAAATCAGTCCATAGGCAATCAGTAAAAAGATGGCAAAAAGGACGCCCATCCAGCGCATGCCCAGACCACGTGCCATATACCACGCAGGACCACCGCGGAACTGTCCTTTGCTATCGCGTTCTTTATACAGTTGGGCAAGTGAGCACTCGGCGAATGACGTTGCCATACCAATGACCGCTGAGACCCACATCCAGAAAATGGCTCCAGGGCCGCCAGCGGCGATCGCCAACGCTACGCCGGCCAGGTTCCCGCTACCGATACGCGCGGCAAGGCTGGTGCACAGAGCCTGAAAGGAAGTTAAACCGCCCGGCTGCGGGCTAATGCTGTTTTTAAGACTTGTGCCAAACTGGCGAATGTAGCGGAACTGCACGAACCCTGTACGCCAGGTGAACCAACATCCTGCGCCAAGCAGGAGGTAGATCATCACCGATCCCCAGAGTATTTCATTAATAAATGAGAAAAAATCAGGCATTAACATCCCTCTTGTTGATGCCGGTAAGCGCGAAGATTTCCGTGTAAGCGCTACCAATAATCGACCAGTATATACCTTGTCATGAGAGTGATTGCGGGAGTTTATCATAACAATCGTTATATCCCGCAATTGCGCATCACAGGCTTTGAGATGCGTAATCAGGGCTGAGCAGCGGGTCGGACAATCCAGGCGGTTGCGCTGAGAGTGCGTCGTGCTATCATCAGGGAAGATCGGTTACATCCCCCTAACAAGCTGTTTAAAGAGAATCGCTATCATGACGGACAAATTGACCTCCCTTCGTCAGTTCACCACAGTAGTGGCCGACACCGGAGACATCGCGGCAATGAAGCTGTATCAGCCTCAGGATGCCACAACTAACCCTTCTCTCATTCTTAACGCAGCGCAGATCCCAGAATACCGCAAGCTGATTGATGACGCTGTAGCCTGGGCTAAGCAGCAGAGCAACGACCGCGCACAGCAGATCGTCGACGCGACCGACAAACTGGCAGTAAATATCGGTCTGGAGATCCTGAAACTGGTCCCGGGTCGTATCTCTACTGAAGTTGACGCTCGTCTGTCTTACGACACCGACGCGTCCATCGCGAAAGCAAAACGTCTGATCAAGATGTACAACGACGCTGGCATCAGCAACGATCGCATTCTGATTAAACTGGCTTCAACCTGGCAGGGCATCCGTGCCGCTGAGCAGTTGGAAAAAGAAGGCATCAACTGTAACCTGACTCTGCTGTTCTCCTTCGCGCAGGCACGTGCATGTGCAGAAGCTGGCGTATACCTGATTTCTCCGTTCGTTGGTCGTATTCTTGACTGGTACAAAGCCAACACTGACAAGAAAGAGTATGCACCGGCAGAAGATCCGGGTGTGGTTTCCGTAACGGAAATCTACGAGTACTACAAACAGCACGGTTACGAAACCGTGGTGATGGGGGCGAGCTTCCGTAACATCGGCGAAATCATTGAGCTGGCAGGCTGCGATCGTCTGACGATTGCTCCGGCACTGCTGAAAGAGCTGGCGGAAAGCGAAGGCGCTATCGAACGTAAACTGTCCTTCTCCGGCGAAGTGAAAGCGCGTCCTGCACGCATCACCGAAGCTGAGTTCCTGTGGCAGCACAACCAGGATCCGATGGCTGTAGATAAACTGGCGGACGGTATCCGTAAGTTTGCTGTAGACCAGGGTAAACTGGAAAAAATGATCGGCGATCTGCTGTAATCATTTAAGCGTGGCCCTGATATGGGTCACGCTACCTCTTCTGAAACCTGTCTGTCCTTCCTTTCGCAGTGTATCATTCTGTTTAACGAGACTGTTTAAACGGAATAATCATGAATACTTTACGCATTGGCCTGGTTTCCATTTCTGACCGTGCTTCCAGCGGCGTTTACCAGGATAAAGGTATCCCGGCCCTTGAAGAGTGGCTGGCATCTGCCCTTACCACCCCTTTTGAGCTGCAAACGCGACTGATCCCGGATGAACAGGCGATCATCGAACAGACCTTATGCGAGCTGGTGGATGAAATGAGCTGTCATCTGGTGCTGACTACCGGCGGAACGGGTCCGGCACGTCGCGACGTGACCCCCGATGCTACGCTTGCCGTCGCTGACCGCCAGATGCCAGGCTTTGGCGAACAGATGCGCCAGATAAGTCTGCACTTTGTGCCAACGGCTATTCTCTCCCGCCAGGTCGGTGTGATTCGCAAACAGGCGTTGATCCTGAATCTGCCTGGGCAGCCGAAATCGATCAAAGAAACGCTGGAAGGCGTGAAAGATGCCGACGGTAAGGTTATCGTACCGGGTATTTTTGCAAGTGTACCGTATTGTATACAGTTGCTGGATGGGCCGTATGTGGAAACCGCACCGGCTGTTGTAGCATCTTTTCGTCCTAAAAGCGCAATTCGCGATACAAACGCCTGAAAGTAGCCCGATCGTGACATAAGTGCCAATCACAGTGGAGTATTGAATTGTTTACGATATAGTAATTTTTGCTTTACATATATCGACAGACAGATTCAATAACTCCACTGACTGATGGTTTGCTATGTCACAACACACTCGACCGCTGAATCGCCAGGATTATAAAACTCTTACGCTTGCTGCCCTCGGCGGTGCGCTTGAGTTTTATGATTTCATTATCTTCGTCTTCTTTGCCGCTGTTGTTGGTGAACTCTTCTTTCCGGCAGACATTCCTGAGTGGCTACGTCAGGTGCAAACCTTCGGCATTTTTGCCGCCGGATATCTGGCGCGTCCGCTGGGTGGCATCATCATGGCGCACTTTGGCGATCTGGTCGGGCGTAAGAAAATGTTCACCCTGAGCATTTTGCTGATGGCGATACCGACGCTGGCGATTGGTCTTTTGCCTACCTACGCCTCAATGGGGATCCTCGCACCGCTGCTGTTACTGCTGATGCGCATTTTGCAAGGCGCTGCCATCGGCGGAGAAGTGCCGGGCGCGTGGGTGTTCGTGGCGGAGCATGTACCGGAGCGCCGCATCGGCATTGCCTGTGGCACGCTGACCGCCGGGCTGACGGTGGGGATTCTGTTGGGATCGGTGGTTGCGACGCTGGTGAATACCAACCTGACGCAACAGGCGGTGCATGACTACGGCTGGCGTATCCCGTTCCTGTTGGGGGGCGTTTTTGGGCTGGTGGCGATGTACCTGCGTCGCTGGTTGCAGGAAACGCCCATCTTCCTCGAAATGCAGCAGCGTAAAGCACTTGCGCAAGAGCTACCGGTGAAGTCGGTGGTGAGTAAGCATAAAAAAGCGGTGGCTATTTCAATGCTGCTGACCTGGTTGTTATCGGCCGGGATTGTGGTGGTGATCCTGATGTCACCAGTCTGGTTGCAGAAGCAGTATGGCTTTGCACCCGCGCTAACGCTACAGGCCAACAGTGTCGCTACCATTATGCTGTGCGTCGGCTGTCTGCTGGCCGGATTTATTGTCGACCGGGTCGGCGCCAGCAAAACCTTTATTGTCGGCAGCCTGCTGCTGGCCTGTTCGAGCTGGTTTTTCTATCACCTGACCGGCAGCCATCCTCAGCACTTGTTCCTGTTATACGGGCTGGTGGGATTATGCGTTGGCGTGGTCGGCGCAGTGCCTTATGTCATGGTGCGGGCGTTTCCGGCGGAAGTCCGTTTTACCGGTATTTCCTTTTCCTATAACGTCTCATATGCCATTTTTGGTGGTCTGACGCCAATCGCCGTGACGATGTTAATGGGCGTGTCGCCAATGGCTCCGGCCTGGTATGTGCTGGCGTTATCGCTGGTGGGGTTAGGTCTGGGGATTTGGCTGCGACAGGATATTTATCATCGCGATACGAGCGTACAGGGAGAGTTACAGCGTTTGTAAGGAATATCCCCCCTTCAGGGGGGATATTGTCAGATTAGTGCGCTTCACCAATCGGCAGGATGGTACGGCCAAACTGTTCGTTCAGCACTTCACCCATCGCCAGGTAAATGGCGCTTGCACCACACACTAAGCCAACCCAACCCGCAACGTGAATGATTGCTTCGTTACCTGCAATGTTGCCAACGGCCAGCAGGGCGAACAGCACTGTCAGGCTCAGGAACACGAACTGCAGCATGCGCGCGGCTTTCAGCGTACCGAACAACATGAACAGAGTGAACACGCCCCACAGACCCAGGTAAGCGCCCAGGAACTTACCATTGGTTGCATCCGCGAGGCCCATTTTCGGCATCAGCAGAATCGCAACCAGCGTCAGCCAGAACGAACCGTAGGAGGTAAAGGCGGTTAAACCGAAGGTGTTGCCTTTTTTATATTCCAGAAGACCGGCAAAAATTTGCGCGATACCGCCGTAGAAAATGCCCATCGCCAGAATAATAACGTCTAAAGCGAAGAAACCCGCGTTATGCAGGTTAAGCAGAATGGTGGTCATGCCAAAGCCCATCAGGCCCAGCGGTGCCGGATTAGCCAACTTAGTGTTGCCCATAATTCCTCAAAATCATCATTGATTGAATGGTGAAATAGTTTCCCCGAATAACGATCGCTGTCTTCGGGGCGCGGCATAATAATCAGGGGAGAGGGCACTGTCTATGATCTAACGAAGGGAAAACGAATTATTTTCCCTGTGATGGGCATCACGCTTGTGTGTGGTTGAGCATTCTGCGCAGGCAGGCAATGTGGAGTACAGCCGGGATCGTCACCCGATAAGCGCTGCCGCTCACCGCTTTAACCCCGTTTAAAGCCGCACCTACCGGGCCGCCAAGTCCGGCTCCGCGCAGTAATCCGTGCCCTATTACGCTGACGGCGGCGTGGGTTCGCAGAATTTTGGTTAACTGGCCGGAGAGCAGGTGAGAGACGCCTTTTGCCAGATGACGATCCTTCAATAATAACGGTAGCAGTTCTTCCAGTTCAGAAACTTTTGCATCGACAGCCTGCAGAAATTCCTGCTTTTGTCCGGCATCCATTTTTTGCCAGGCGTTGCGTAAAAAGTGCTCCAGCAGAGACTGTTCAATTTCGAACGTGGACATCTCTTTATCAGCTTTAATCTTCAGACGCTTCGAAACGTCCAGCAAAATCGCCCGATACAGTTTTCCATGTCCACGGAGTTTATTGGCAATGCTGTCGCCCCCATAATGCTGCAGTTCGCCAGCAATCAGTTGCCAGTTGCGACGGTGCTGTTCCGGATGTCCTTCCATCGATTTAAATAAATCGTTGTGGTTGAGAACGCTCGACAGACGGGCTTTCCCCTTTTCATTATGTGTAAGCAGGCGGGTAATATTGGCGAGCTGCTCCTCGCTGCAATGCTGAAGAAAATCGAGATCGTCGTCATTCAAATAGGTGACATTCATGTTTCTATGGCTTTTGAATAAAAGTATGGGGAGTTAGTCGTCGCCGATGATTTTCAGCGTCGCCATATCAGAAGAGTTCACCGTATGGCCGGAGAAGGTGATTTTTTTCACACAGCGCTTATTGTCGTTGTCGCTATTGATGTTGATCCAATTGGTCGTTTGCCCTTCTTTGATGGAGGAAGGCACGTTCAGACTCTGGCTGGACATGCGGGCAGCTTTGAAATAAACCGATGCACCACTGAGCTGTAAATCACCATGATCGGCCGTAAGTTGAATGCGTTTCACCACGCGGCAAACGGGAAGTTTCAGCGTCAGATCGTTGGTTTCATTACGGGGCATGGCGATCACGCCGAGGACTTTATGATCGTTAGCGTGTGCGGCGCTGCTCAGCAGCAGGCCCATAAGCAGGCTGGCGGAAAGGGTTAATACGGATTTCATGGAATTTCTCTTTGACGGCTGTAAAAGTGTGTCGTTTCAGACCATCTTACCGCTGTCAGAATCATGATTCATGCTTGTAATCTTTTCTTTTTATTACAATTTTTATGTGAATGGCTGTGCTGAATCTATCTGTTTTATGAATTAATTTTGATTTGAGACTATTCATTTTTTAATCTTTTAGCCTTTTTTCTGCGATTTTATTGCCACAAGGCTAAAAAAAATTTTCATGCCCCCCTTGATGACGTGGGTTACGACCCCATCTTGTAAGCAACCGCAGTGGTGAGTCTGAAAAAAAACGATTCAGGGTAGTTGAAACCGCACGTTTCGCCCTTATTACAGATTCACAACCACATGATGACCGAATTTTTAGTGGAGACGTTTAGATGGGTAAAATTATTGGTATCGACCTGGGTACTACCAACTCTTGTGTAGCGATTATGGATGGCACTACTGCACGTGTGCTGGAGAACGCCGAGGGCGATCGCACCACGCCTTCTATCATTGCTTATACCCAGGATGGTGAAACTCTGGTTGGTCAGCCGGCTAAACGTCAGGCAGTGACAAACCCGCAAAACACCCTGTTTGCGATTAAACGCCTGATTGGCCGCCGCTTCCAGGACGAAGAAGTACAGCGTGATGAAGCCATCATGCCGTACAAAATCATCGGTGCTGACAACGGTGATGCATGGATTGACGTAAAAGGTCAGAAACTGGCACCGCCGCAGATTTCTGCTGAAGTGCTGAAAAAAATGAAGAAAACGGCTGAAGATTACCTGGGTGAGCCGGTAACTGAAGCAGTTATCACAGTACCTGCATACTTTAACGATGCTCAGCGTCAGGCAACTAAAGACGCCGGTCGTATCGCAGGTCTGGAAGTAAAACGTATCATCAACGAACCAACCGCAGCTGCGCTGGCTTACGGTCTGGATAAAGAAGTCGGCAACCGTACTATCGCGGTATATGACCTCGGTGGTGGTACTTTCGATATCTCTATTATCGAAATCGACGAAGTTGACGGCGAAAAAACCTTCGAAGTTCTGGCAACCAACGGTGATACCCACCTGGGTGGTGAAGACTTCGACAGCCGTATGATCAACTACCTGGTTGACGAGTTTAAGAAAGATCAGGGTATCGACCTGCGTAATGACCCGCTGGCGATGCAGCGTCTGAAAGAAGCCGCTGAGAAAGCGAAGATCGAGCTGTCTTCCGCTCAGCAGACCGACGTGAACCTGCCGTACATCACTGCAGACGCGACCGGTCCGAAACACATGAACATCAAAGTGACCCGTGCGAAACTGGAAAGCCTGGTTGAAGACCTGGTTAACCGTTCTATCGAGCCGCTGAAAGTTGCTCTGCAGGATGCTGGCCTGTCCGTATCTGATATCAACGACGTTATCCTCGTTGGTGGTCAGACGCGTATGCCGATGGTGCAGAAGAAAGTCGCTGAGTTCTTCGGTAAAGAACCGCGTAAAGACGTTAACCCGGACGAAGCCGTAGCAATCGGTGCTGCTGTTCAGGGTGGTGTATTGACCGGTGATGTTAAAGACGTGCTGCTGCTGGACGTTACCCCGCTGTCTCTGGGTATCGAAACCATGGGTGGCGTAATGACTCCGCTGATCGCGAAAAACACCACTATCCCGACCAAGCACAGCCAGGTGTTCTCTACCGCTGAAGACAACCAGTCTGCGGTAACCATCCATGTGCTGCAGGGTGAACGTAAACGTGCTGCTGATAACAAAGATCTGGGTCAGTTTAACCTGGATGGTATCAGCCCGGCTCCGCGCGGTATGCCGCAGATCGAAGTTACTTTTGACATCGATGCCGACGGTATCCTGCACGTTTCCGCGAAAGACAAAAACAGCGGTAAAGAGCAGAAGATCACCATCAAGGCTTCTTCTGGTCTGAACGAAGAAGAAATTCAGAAAATGGTTCGCGAAGCAGAAGCGAACGCAGAATCTGACCGTAAGTTTGAAGAGCTGGTTCAGACCCGTAACCAGGGTGACCATCTGCTGCACAGCACTCGCAAGCAGGTTGAAGAAGCAGGCGACAAACTGCCGGCTGACGACAAAACTGCCATCGAGTCTGCACTGACCGCGCTGGAAACTTCTCTGAAAGGTGAAGATAAAGCGGATATCGAAGCGAAAATGCAGGCGCTGGCACAGGTTTCCCAGAAACTGATGGAAATCGCTCAGCAGCAGCACGCACAGCAACAGGCTGGTGCAGCAGGCGCTGATGCTTCTGCAAATAACGCGAAAGATGACGACGTTGTCGACGCCGAGTTTGAAGAAGTGAAAGACAAAAAATAATCGCCCTTTGAACGGGTAATTACTGGCACGGGCGAAGAGGTTTCCTCTCCGCCCGTGCACGCATGTTAGGGGCAGATAAAAAGAGATGGCTAAGCAAGACTATTACGAGATTTTAGGCGTTTCCAAATCAGCGGAAGAGCGTGAAATCAAAAAGGCCTACAAGCGCCTGGCCATGAAATATCACCCGGACCGCAACCAGGGTGATAAAGAGGCCGAAGCCAAGTTTAAAGAGATCAAAGAAGCGTACGAGATCCTGACCGATGCGCAAAAACGTGCGGCCTACGATCAGTACGGTCATGCTGCGTTTGAGCAAGGCGGCATGGGCGGCGGCGGCGGTTTTGGCGGCGGGGCTGACTTCAGCGATATCTTTGGTGACGTGTTTGGCGATATCTTTGGCGGCGGTCGTGGTCGTCAGCGCGCCTCACGTGGTGCTGATTTACGTTACAACATGGATCTCACTCTGGAAGAAGCCGTGCGTGGCGTCACCAAAGAGATCCGTATTCCGACTCTGGAAGAGTGTGACGTCTGCCACGGTAGCGGCGCGAAGGCGGGCACTCAGCCGCAGACCTGTCCAACCTGTCACGGTTCTGGTCAGGTACAGATGCGTCAGGGCTTTTTTGCCGTACAGCAGACCTGTCCACACTGTCAGGGCCGCGGTACACTGATCAAAGATCCGTGCAACAAATGCCACGGGCATGGTCGCGTTGAGAAGAGCAAAACGCTGTCTGTTAAAATCCCGGCAGGGGTTGATACCGGCGACCGTATCCGTTTGTCTGGTGAAGGCGAAGCCGGTGAGCATGGCGCGCCAGCAGGTGATTTGTACGTTCAGGTGCAGGTAAAACAACACCCAATTTTCGAACGTGAAGGCAATAACCTCTACTGCGAAGTGCCGATTAACTTTGCGATGGCTGCTCTGGGCGGCGAGATTGAAGTCCCGACGCTGGATGGTCGCGTGAAGCTAAAAATTCCGGGCGAAACGCAAACTGGCAAACTTTTCCGCATGCGTGGAAAGGGCGTCAAGTCTGTACGCGGTGGCGCTCAGGGCGATCTGCTGTGCCGTGTAGTTGTTGAAACCCCGGTTGGTTTGAACGACAAGCAGAAGCAGTTGCTGAAAGATCTGCAGGAAAGCTTCGGCGGTCCTACCGGCGAAAACAACAGCCCGCGTTCCAAAAGCTTCTTCGACGGTGTGAAGAAGTTCTTTGACGATCTGACTCGCTAATTCGCCGTTTTATCTTGAATAAAAAGCCTGGGACTGAAAAGCCTCAGGCTTTTTTATTTCTGTTTTCCGCTCGGAAAATCTTTATCGACTTTATCTGAATAGGTCGTAAAAACCGATCTATCAATCACAAATAATCTAATTTTAACGAGCTTTTTGAGGGTGTAAGATAGTATTTACGAAGTATTCACCCAATAGAGAGAATAAAAGTGAAACATCTGCATCGTTTTTTTAGTAGTGACGCCTCGGGGGGCATCATTCTGATCATCGCTGCCGTGGTCGCTATGCTGATGGCAAACATCGGGGTAACCAGTGGATGGTACCACGCCTTTTTGGAAACGCCCGTTCAACTGCGGGTTGGCGCGCTTGAGATCAACAAAAATATGCTGCTGTGGATCAACGACGCATTGATGGCGGTGTTCTTCCTGTTGATTGGTCTGGAGGTGAAGCGTGAGTTGATGCAAGGCTCGCTGGCTAGCCTGCGTCAGGCAGCGTTTCCGATCATTGCCGCTATCGGGGGCATGATTGTCCCGGCGCTGCTGTACCTGGCATTCAACTATGCCGATCCCATCACCCGTGAAGGGTGGGCGATCCCGGCGGCAACGGATATCGCTTTTGCATTAGGCGTGCTGGCGCTGTTGGGCAGCCGTGTACCGCTGGCGTTGAAAATATTCCTGATGGCGCTGGCGATTATCGATGACCTCGGTGCTATCGTAATTATCGCGCTGTTCTATACCAGCGATCTCTCGCTGTTGTCGCTGGGGGTTGCCGCGTGCGCGATCCTCGTTCTGGCGGCATTGAATCTGTGCGGAGTGAGACGTACCGGGATTTATATTCTGGTTGGCGTGGTGCTGTGGACTGCCGTACTGAAGTCGGGCGTGCATGCAACTTTGGCGGGTGTGATCGTGGGCTTCTTTATTCCGTTGAAGGAAAAACACGGGCGTTCGCCGGCGAAGCGACTGGAGCATGTTCTGCATCCATGGGTGGCATACCTGATCCTGCCACTGTTTGCCTTCGCCAACGCGGGCGTTTCACTGCAGGGCGTCACTATTGATGGACTGACCTCGGTATTACCGCTGGGGATCATTGCTGGTTTGTTGATCGGTAAACCGTTGGGTATCAGTCTGTTTTGCTGGCTGGCGTTACGCCTCAAGGTGGCGCAATTGCCAGAGGGAACGAATTTCCAGCAGATTATGGCGGTCGGCATTCTGTGCGGCATTGGCTTTACGATGTCGATTTTTATCGCCAGCCTGGCGTTTGGGAACGTCGATCCTGAGCTGATTAACTGGGCGAAACTGGGGATCCTGATTGGCTCCTTACTGTCGGCGGTAATTGGTTACTGCTGGTTACGCACCCGGTTGAACGCGTCAGCCTGACGGGATAGCCCTTTCGTGACAATTTTCAGGGAGAGAGTATGTCTCATATAAACTACAACCACCTGTACTACTTTTGGCATGTCTATAAAGAAGGTTCGGTGGTTGGCGCTGCAGAAGCGCTTTATCTGACACCGCAGACCATTACCGGGCAGATTAAAGCGCTTGAGGAACGCTTGCAGGGAAAGCTGTTCAAGCGCAAGGGGCGTGGGCTGGAGCCCAGTGAGTTAGGCGAATTGGTTTTTCGTTATGCGGATAAGATGTTCACCTTAAGCCAGGAAATGCTGGATATCGTGAACTACCGCAAAGAGTCTAATTTACTGTTTGATGTCGGCGTGGCGGATGCGCTATCGAAGCAGCTGGTCAGTAGCGTGCTGGATGCCGCTGTGGTTGAAGATGAACAAATCCATCTGCGTTGTTTTGAGTCAACACACGAGATGCTGTTGGATCAACTCAGCCAGCATAAGCTGGATATGATTATCTCCGATTGTCCGATCGATTCTACACAGCAGGAAGGGCTGTTCTCGGTGCGGATAGGCGAATGCAGCGTGAGTTTTTGGTGCACCAAGCCGCTGCCTGAAAAACCCTTCCCGGCCTGCCTTGAGGAGCGTCGATTACTGATTCCTGGACGTCGTTCAATGCTCGGTCGTAAGCTGCTGAATTGGATCAACTCACAAGGATTGAATGTCGAAATCCTCGGCGAGTTTGATGATGCTGCGCTGATGAAAGCGTTTGGCGCAACGCATAATGCCATTTTCGTTGCGCCTACGCTGTATTCACACAATTTCTATGCCGATGATTCTATTGTTGAAATTGGACGCGTAGAGAATGTGATGGAGGAGTATCACGCCATATTTGCGGAAAGGATGATCCAGCATCCGGCGGTGCAGCGTATTTGCAATGCGGACTACTCAGCACTGTTCAAGTCGCCACAGGTCTAAACGCCTTCATGTTGCCGGCTGCGGTGTACTAACCGCAGCCGGACTTTGACTACAGTTTCAACATATTACGATACTGCCCGCCTTCGCGGATAAATACCGGAATTCTGTTCAGGGGAGCGTCATAGCACAGCGTTTGTCCTCCCTGATAGCTCTCGCCGGTTGCAAGATCCGTCCATGTTTCCCCTTCCGGTAGCCAAACGTCACGCTCGCGCATGCCTTCATGCATCACCGGAGCAATCAGCAGATCGGGACCAAAACAGTACTGATCGGCGATCTCCCAGCTTTTTGTCTGCTCAGGAAATTCAAAAAACAGGGTGCGCATAACCGGGGCATTGCGTTCGTGTGTTTCCGCCATCACCGCTTTGATGTACGGCTTTAACTTTTCTCGCAACGTCAGACAGCCGGTCAACACTTCGCACACCTCTTCACCATAGCTCCACACTTCGTTTGCCGCACCGGTCGGACACTGGGCAATACCATCACGGTAAGGATGTTCTGGTAAAATTTGCGGATCGCGGTTGCCGTGCAGGCGCATCACTGGGCTAAACACGCCCCACTGGAACCAGCGAATCAGCAACTCATGAAAGTGTGGGTCGTGAATATTGCCGCCATGAAAGCCGCCAATATCTGTTGTCCACCACGGGATACCTGCAATCCCCATATTCATCCCGGCGGCAAACTGATTGCGCAGAGAACGAAACGATGAGTGGATATCACCTGACCAGACCAGCGCGCCGTATTTCTGACTTCCGGCCCAGGCGCAGCGCAGCAGGTTGATCACCTGGTCTTCGCCATCGGCTTTCATGCCGTCAAAAAAGGTTTTGGCATACATTCGCGGGTAGATATTGCCCACTTCCAGCACCGGTCCGGCGTGGTAGCGATAATTATCGTAGTCGTAAACGCTGAATTCCGGCTCGGCTTCGTCTAGCCAGAAGAGCTTCACGCCTTTATCGTAATAGTTGCGTTTTGCTTTACCCCAGACGTAGTCGCGAGCGCCGGGATGGGTGGCATCAAAGAAAGTGGTATTGCCGAGGAAATCCATATTAATCGGCAATCCGCGTTCCGTTTGCACCAGCCAGCCGTTTTCACGCATCTCCCGATAGCTTTCGGTTCGGCTATCCACGGTTGGCCACACGGAGACCATTAGCTCAATACCTAGCGATTTTAGCTCGGCGATCATGGCATCGGGATCGGGCCAGTCCCGCGAGTCGAACATCCAGTCCCCCTGATTTGGCCAGTGGAAGAAATCGATCACGATGACCGAGATGGGGAGGTTGCGCCGTTTGTACTCGCGGGCGACGGCGAGCAACTCCTCCTGAGTGCGATAACGTAACTTGCACTGCCAGAAGCCCATGGCGTAATCCGGCATCATTGGTGGCGTGCCCGTGGCGAGCGCATACGCCCGGCTAATTTCTGCCGGGGTATCGCCAGCGGTGATCCAGTAGTCCAGCTGCTCGCTGATTTGAGCTTCCCACTCGGTCACGTTGTGGGCGAACGTCACGCGGCCGACCGCAGGGTTATTCCATAAAAATCCGTAGCCCAGGCTTGAGAGCATAAAGGGCACCGAGGCCTGAGAGTTGCGCTGGGCTAGTTCGAGCACGCATCCTTTGAGATCCAGATTGGCCTGCTGATATTGGCCCATGCCGTAAATTTTTTCCCCTTCGGTGGCTTCGAAGCGGGCTTTAAGTGAATATTTCCCACCCTGAATAGGGCGGAATTCGCGTCCCTCAAGGTTGAGTGCGCTGACGTACTGGCCGTGAGAAGATTCATCCTCGCCAATTTCGCCCCGCAGGCGCCAGAACTCCTGCAACAGGGGTTTGTGTGGATGACGGTAAAAGGTAACTTGTCCTTTTTGATTGACGATAGCGATAATTTTGCCGTTGGTCAGTGTCGCCTGGTGGTGCTCATAATCGATGTGGCAGTGGCTTTCTGCGACTGGCTCAGTCAATGCCCAGTCTTCATTTCTCATTACCGGCAGATGACGACCACTGCGTACGCGCAGGCTGTTCTCGCCCCAGGGTTCAATCCACAAATAGCGATCGTTTTGCTGCCAGACCAGACGACGCGGGTCATGTTGCACAAATGGCATGGTGGTGCCTCCCATATTTTGAGGGTAAAGATTAAGAAAGTTATTGGGTGATGGTTTCCAGATCGTGGCGAATCGTCTCTTCCATTGCTTCGTACTTACGGAAGAAAAGTAGCGGGATCGCCGCGAGTGCGAAGAGTAGGGCGGGCGCCCAGATAAAAGCCCAGGTAATGCCTTCCAGGCCCGCAGCGCTTTGGGCATGGTTCGGGACATAGCCAAAACTGTTCATGATCCAGGCGGCGAAAGCGGTACCCAGACCACTGCCCATCTTGATGCAGAAAGTACTGCCGAAGGCGATAAGAATGCCCGTGGCCTTAATGCCCGTTTTCCAGGCACCGAAGTCGACGGCAAAGCCCAACATGGCAAACGGCATTGAGCAGGCGATTCCGCTACCGATATTGCCGAGCACCCAGGCCGCGATGAGGAAAGGTATGTTGTCCGCCGCCAGCCACATCAAGACGCCGCCGAACGTGGCGACCAGCAAGCCACCTACCCATATCCAGGTTTTAGCCAGGAATTTGCTAAAGAAAGGGATTGTAGATTCAATTGGTCAACGCAACAGTTATGTGAAAACATGGGGTTGCGGAGGTTTTTTGAATGAGACGAACATTTAC
>NZ_JAOWFA010000051.1:0-265342 GCF_030333885.1 Citrobacter sp. Cf132 | reverse complement strand
GGAAGGTGCGAATAAGCAGGTCATTTCTTCCCAAGCTGACTCGCTGATTAAAATTTCGCGGATCTGGGCCGATTTTTTTCCCGCAAACACATCGAATCAGCCTATTTAGGCTATTTTTTCCACCATTTCTGGCGTTATTTCCGGTTTTTACTGAGATCTCTCCCACTGACGTATCATTTGGTCCACCCGAAACAGGTTGGCCAGGGTGAATAACATCGCCAGTTGGTTATCGTTTTTCAGCAGCCCCTTGTATCTGGCTTTCACGAAGCCGAACTGCCGCTTGATGATGCGAAACGGGTGCTCCACCCTGGCACGGATGCTGGCTTTCATGTATTCGATGTTGATGGCCGTTTTGTTCTTGCGCGGATGCTGCTTCAAGGTTTTTACCCTGCCGGGACGCTCGGCGATCAGCCAGTCCACATCCACCTCGGCCAGCTCCTCGCGCTGTGGCGCTCCTTGGTAGCCGGCATCGGCTGAGACAAATTGCTCCTCTCCATGAAGCAGATTACCCAGCTGATTGAGGTCATGCTCGTTGGCCGCGGTGGTGACCAGGCTGTGGGTCAGGCCACTCTTGGCATCGACACCAATGTGGGCCTTCATGCCAAAGTGCCACTGATTGCCTTTCTTGGTCTGATGCATCTCCGGATCGCGTTGCTGCTCTTTGTTCTTGGTCGAGCTGGGTGCCTCAATGATGGTGGCATCCACCAAAGTGCCTTGGGTCATCATGACGCCTGCTTCGGCCAGCCAGCGATTGATGGTCTTGAACAATTGACGGGCCAGTTGATGCTGCTCGAGCAGGTGGCGGAAATTCATGATGGTGGTGCGATCCGGCAGGGCGCTATCCAGGGATAATCGGGCAAACAGGCGCATGGAGGCGATTTCGTACAGGGCATCTTCCATGGCACCGTCGCTCAGGTTGTACCAATGCTGCATGCAGTGAATACGCAGCATGGTCTCCAGCGGATAGGGCCGTCGGCCATTGCCCGCCTTGGGATAAAACGGCTCGATGACAGCGGTCATATTCTGCCATGGCAGAATCTGCTCCATGCGGGAGAGGAAAATCTCTTTTCGGGTCTGACGGCGCTTAGTGCTGAATTCACTATCGGCGAAGGTGAGTTGATGGCTCATGATGTCCCTCTGGGATGCGCTCCGGATGAATATGATGATCTCATATCAGGAACTTGTTCGCACCTTCCCTAGCTATTACAAATCTTAAAGCAAGTGTTAAACATGTTACAGAATGTAAATTTATATATTAAAATGTGATTTTTGGGTTTTTTAGAAGTTTAGATTTGATAGTAAAGTTGTACATTTTGGCGATACTGCATAGATTTAAAAAATCATACAAATTATAATATGGTATTGATTATTAAGAGTTAAATTTATGCTTAGATGGTTTTTGATTTCTAATGAATTCCGATCTTTTCGTCTTACTTTAAGTTGGACAATTTTAGATAGAAAAAAATGACGCTTGTCACGACTTGTACTGCTAACTATCGAAGTACCTCGCTACGAGGCCCAGAAAACGCGGAAAACGCGTTTTTTTTGTTACTGCATAGAAATTCATTCACCGGGTTAAAAAAGAAATGAAATCCAGAGCTGTAACGGTATTGTTCGCTGTTAATTAGTACTTTGGGGTGAATCTGAATATAAAAATACAACTGGCGGGTGAGTTATTTAAAATGTTTCCGCAGACATACTCTTCATCGTAACGTGGCGTTAACAAATGTAAGTCATGTTAACAACAATTTGAGTGGTAATTAATTTAACTTCATGTACGACCAGGTCCAGGGTGACAACATGAAAAACAAGTTGTTATTTATGATGTTTACAATGCTGGGTGTGCCTGGGATTGCAGCCGCGACTACAAGTTATGATTTAGCTAATTCAGAATATAACTTTGCGGTAAATGAATTAAGTAAGTCTTCATTTAATCAGGCAGCCATTATTGGTCAGGTTGGCACTGCGAACAGTGCAAATACCCGCCAGGGGGGCTCGAAGTTATTGTCAGTCATTTCGCAAGAAGGTTCTGGTAATCGAGCGAAAACAGACCAGACGGGATCATATAACTTTGCATATATTGATCAAACGGGTAGTTCCAATGATGCGAGTATTAAACAAGGTTCATACGGTAATACGGCGGTAATTATCCAGAAAGGCTCTGGTAATAAAGCCAATATTACCCAGTACGGTACACAAAAAACAGCAGTTGTGGTGCAGAGACAGTCGCAAATGGCAATTCGCGTGACTCAACGCTAATCCATTAACGACGTTTAAATCAATCCGATGGGGGTTTACCATGAAACTTTTAAAAGTGGCAGCATTCGCAGCAATCGTAGTTTCTGGCAGTGCTCTGGCTGGTGTTGTTCCGCAATGGGGCGGCAATCATCATGGTGGTGGCAGTAATTATGGCCCAGACTCTTCACTGAGTATCTACCAATATGGGTCAAACAACTCTGCAAGTGCTCTGCAAAGTGATGCGCGTAAATCAGATGTCACCATCACACAACACGGGCGTGGCAACGGAGCTGTTGTTGGTCAGGGTGCTGATGACAGTACCATTAGCCTGAAACAGACCGGCTTCCAGAACAGTGCCACTATCGATCAGTGGAATGCAAAAAATGCTGATATTAGCGTGACCCAGTTCGGTGGCCGTAACGGCGCGTTGGTTAATCAGACAGCCTCTGACTCCAATGTGCTGATTCAGCAGGTTGGCTTTGGTAACAACGCTACAGCTAACCAACACTAATTCAGTTTTCTGACTGATAATAAACAGGGCGTGAGCCCTGTTTTTTTTTCGGGAGAATATGATGCATACGCTATTACTCATTGCCGCGCTGGCAAATCAAATAACATTCAATACAACTCAGCAAGGTGATATGTACACCATTATTCCTCAGGTGACGTTAACTCAACCGTGCGTATGTGAGGTACAAGTCCTTGCCATACGTAAAGGGTCCGGGGGACAAAGCCAATCGCAGCAGAAAACAAGCCTTTCGGTCCCCGCTAATCGGCCGATTGAATTAACTAAACTGAGTTTTAATATTTCACCTGAGGATTCGGTCAAAATTATCGTTACCGTTTCGGATGGGCAGTCTCTGCATCTGTCTCAGCAATGGCCAGATTCAAACGGTCACCCGTGATTTTTTTGATGTATTTGCATTAAGGGTGTGGCTGGGAATGCACTGCTGTTCTATGAATATAGAGACGTTTGAACGTTTTAATTTGATCGTTAATCACAGCGGCGAAGGATCATTTCGATCCCTCAAGGATGGCTAATCATTGAGGAACCCTTATGTGTACATTATTAAAGCGTTTTTTAAGTATCAGCTTGTGCAGCATTTCTCTTTTTACCCTCCCCGCAATGGCGCAACAAATCTCAACCGGCGGGGTTATTCATTTTCGCGGTGCAATAGTTGAATCACCTTGCGATGTTAACGCTCGGCAGCAGCAAATTGAATTGTCATGTATGCGCGACGGCACCACCCGTAATAGTCTCTACAATCAGCAACAGGTCGCGACTGCCCCTCAAAATGTGCAGCAAATTGCCACAGTCAAAATGCACTATCTCAATGAACAGAAAAACATGGCAATTCTTAACATTGAATATAAATGAATCATTCCGGCGTACATATGCACACGTTTGGTTAAAAAGTGAGATTTCCGGGAAAACCCTGCTGTACACTTAACAAATAGTGTTTGGTCAGGGGGAACTTATGCAATCACGTGTTCATGTGTTACATGGCGATATTACGACGATCGCTGTTGATGTGATTGTCAACGCGGCGAATCCATCGCTATTGGGCGGAGGTGGCGTCGATGGAGCGATTCATCGCGCTGCAGGGCCTGCGTTGCTGGCGGCCTGCAAACAGGTTATCCAGCAACAGGGCGAATGCCCAACCGGTCATGCGGTTATCACCCTGGCAGGAAACTTGCCCGCCAGGGCGGTGATCCACACCGTGGGGCCCGTATGGCAGGGTGGCGATCATCATGAAGCTGAACGCCTCGAAGAGGCTTACTTTAATAGCTTGCAACTGGCCTTAGCCAATGGCTATCAGTCCATTGCTTTTCCGGCGATTAGCACCGGGGCTTATGGTTATCCCCGCGCTGCAGCGGCAGAGATCGCGGTGAAAACGGTGTTGAAATTTATCACCCGACGTACGCTTCCCGATCAAATATACTTCGTGTGCTTTGATGAAGAAAACGCTCGGCTATACAAGAGATTACTTACCCAGCAAGGCGATGAACGCACGGACTGATATGACGCGACTTGAGCGTGCCATCACGCCACTTTGTGAAAACCACCCGGGAGAATGCGGCATTCTGACGTTGGATGACAGCCTGGATGCATTTGCTGCTCGCTATCGGTTGACGGAAATGGCGGAACGTACCCTGGATGTTCAGTATTACATCTGGGAAAGCGACATGTCCGGGCTATTACTATTTTCCGTTTTGCTGGCCGCGGCGAAGCGGGGCGTCCGGGTGCGTTTGTTGCTGGATGATAACAACACGCCAGGTCTGGATGACACGCTGCGTTTGCTGGACAATCACCCTAATATAGAAATCCGTCTGTTTAATCCCTTTTCCTTTCGTATCCTGCGTGCACTAGGCTATTTAACCGATTTTGCCCGGTTGAATCGACGTATGCACAATAAAAGTTATACCGCTGACGGCGTCGTAACTCTCGTGGGCGGGCGAAATATCGGCGATGCCTATTTTGGCACAGGCGAACAACCGCTGTTTTCCGATCTGGATGTTATGGCTATCGGGCCGGTGGTCCAGGATGTTGCTGACGACTTTGAGCGTTACTGGCACTGCCGCTCGGTTTCAACATTGCAAAATGTACTTGAGGTGGCTGAGCCAGCTTCAACGCAAAAAATCGAACTTCCAGAATCCTGGTATAACGATGACATCACGCGTCGCTATCTACATAAGCTGGAAACCAGCCAGTTTATGACCCACCTCGATCAGAGGTCGCTACCGCTGATTTGGGCGAGAACGCGCTTGCTGAGTGATGATCCCGCAAAAGGAGAGGGGAAAGCGCCGCGCCACTCACTATTACCGCAGCGTTTGTTTGACGTGATGGGATCTCCCACCGAGCGTATTGATATTATTTCCGCCTACTTTGTACCAACTCGCGCCGGTGTGGCGCAGCTCCTGAGACTGGTGAGAAAAGGCGTTAAGATCGCGATTTTAACTAATTCTCTGGCGGCGAATGATGTCGCAGTCGTTCACGCAGGCTATGCACGCTGGCGAAAAAAGCTCTTGCGCTACGGTGTGGAGTTATACGAGCTCAAACCAACTCGCGATCGCGTTTCAGCAGTACATGACCGGGGATTAACCGGTAATTCAGGCTCCAGCCTGCATGCGAAAACCTTCAGCATTGACGGTTGTAAAGTGTTTATCGGCTCGCTTAATTTTGATCCCCGTTCAACGCTGCTCAATACGGAAATGGGGTTTGTGATTGAGAGTGAAGTACTGGCCGAGTTGATTCATAAACGTTTTATGCAAAGCCAGCGTGAAATGGCCTGGCAACTACGTCTTGATCGGTGGGGAAGAATCAATTGGGTCGACAGACTTTCTGGCAGTGAACAGGTACTGAAAAAAGAACCCGCCACAGGATTCTGGAAGCGGGTTCTGGTAAAGCTGGCGTCCGTGTTACCCATTGAGTGGTTGCTCTGAACCACACAATGATTGACGGAAAACTAACTGGCCACGGCCTTGTTTTTATCCTGCCTGACGGGTGGTTTACCCGAAAAGAGAAACTTCAGCACCGGGATCCGTAAATGGATTTCGTACAGTATTACCGCAATCCCGACTACAAACAGTAGACCGCAGAGAAAGCCCAGCAAATTCGACTTGATATGCGGTGTGATGTAAGCGCCAAAAAACAGCGTTAACGGATGATGCACCAGATAGATAAACAGAGATGCGTTGACAAAATAGGTTACGCGGGCTGACTGGAAATTCAGCAAACGGTGACCAAGTGAAAAGACGACGTTCACCATCCACAGGCCCATGACCATGGTAATAACATATTCGGTTTCATACATCCAGGCATCGCCGTTGCCGTAACGTTGATTGAGCAGGTATGCGACAAATGCGCATGCGGCGCCTAGTGTGCAGCCGCGTGATGGCGTGGTAAACAGCGCTTTCAGATTAGGATTGATAAACGCCAGCGCACCGAGCATAAAGAAAGGCACATAAAACAACGTTTGCATAACGATAAAATTAAACATGCCATCGCTGAGAATCGAAGGGTAGAGGATGAAAATCGTCCTTCTGACGGCGGCATAACCGAAACCCAGCACTGCAAAAATCAGCGTTAACTTCGTCATTGACACCGCAGGCGCGCTGCCAACGTCGCTTTGCGTCAATCTGTGTTTCATCTGGGTAAACACCCACATGCTCAGGGTTGTTAACACCACGAGAACCAGTAAAAACCACAGATGGGAAATCAGCTCCCAGGCCAGCGCGTTGTATTTATCGTAGCCGCTGAGGGTATGCCAGCTGTCTGCTTTCCCTTTCACGTATTGCAGCATGATAAATTGCGGCAGCGTAAGCAGCGGAATCGCGGTCAACATAGGGATCCCCACGCGTTCTACACGCACTTTCCACCAGCGCTTTAACGGATAGCGTAGAAATAGCATGTAGGAAAAATAACCCGAAATGACAAAGAAGACTTGCATGCGAAAAGCATGGATAAAGTCATTGAACAAGGTCAACCACCACGATGGTTCTGCGCTGTTCACGTGCCATGTGTGGGTGGAGTAGATCAATGAAATATGAAACGGGATCCCTAACAACATTAGCCAGGCACGGATGGAGTCAAGAAAATATTCGCGTGGTGGTGATACAGAGCTCATAGACAGTTATGTATTCTCAGACTTTTCGTCTTATCCCTAAGACGAATAATGGTTACATTCGAGGGCAACCCTACACGAAGTCTAACAACCTGTCTCCAGGATAAGCACGCAAAGTGAAAACAGGCAGACGAACCTGCTTAAACCATGAGCCAGCGCGCGAACAATACAGGGATTCAGTTGTCGGAATACCCGATTATCCATTAAAATGGATCGGATCAATATAAGCACACAAAGGGGGAAGTGCTTACTAATTATGAAACATAAACTACAAATGATGAAAATGCGTTGGTTGGGTGCAGCAGTCATGTTAACGCTGTACACATCATCAAGTTGGGCATTCAGCATTGATGATGTTGCAAAACAAGCTCAATCCTTAGCCGATAAAGGCTATGAGGCGCCAAAAAGTAACTTGCCCTCCGTTTTCCGCGACATGAAATATGCGGATTATCAGCAGATCCAGTTTAATCGCGATAAAGCCTACTGGAGCAATCTCAAGACCCCATTTAAGCTCGAGTTCTACCACCAGGGTATGTACTTCGACACGCCGGTCAAAATCAACGAAGTGACCGCTACTGCGGTGAAAAGAATCAAATACAGCCCGGATTACTTTAATTTCGGCGATGTTCAGCATGATAAAGACACGGTAAAAGATCTCGGTTTCGCCGGGTTCAAAGTGCTGTATCCGATCAACAGCAAAGATAAAAACGACGAAATCGTCAGCATGCTCGGTGCCAGCTATTTCCGTGTTCTGGGTGCAGGCCAGGTCTACGGCCTTTCTGCGCGCGGTCTCGCGATTGATACCGCTCTGCCTTCTGGTGAAGAATTTCCCCGCTTTCGTGAGTTTTGGATCGAGCGTCCGAAACCAACTGATAAACGTTTAACCATTTATGCCTTACTGGATTCTCCGCGTGCTACCGGAGCGTATCGCTTTGTCATCATTCCTGGTCGTGACACGGTAGTCGATGTTCAGTCCAAAGTTTATCTGCGCGACAAAGTGGGCAAACTTGGCGTGGCACCGTTAACCAGTATGTTCCTGTATGGACCGAACCAGCCTTCTCCGACGACTAACTATCGTCCAGAACTGCATGACTCTAACGGTTTGTCCATCCACGCTGGCAACGGCGAATGGATTTGGCGTCCGCTGAATAACCCGAAACATCTCGCGGTGAGCAGCTTTGCTATGGAAAATCCGCAAGGTTTCGGTCTGTTGCAGCGTGGCCGTCAGTTCTCGCGTTTTGAAGACATCGACGATCGTTACGATCTGCGCCCGAGCGCCTGGATTACTCCAAAAGGCGATTGGGGCAAAGGTAAGATTGAGTTAGTTGAAATTCCAACTAACGATGAAACGAACGATAACATCGTTGCGTACTGGACCCCGGATCAGCTGCCTGAAGCCGGTAAAGAAATGAACTTTAAATATACCCTGACGTTCACGCGTGATGAAGACAAGCTTCATGCGCCTGATAACGCTTGGGTACAGCAGACACGTCGTTCTACCGGTGATGTTAAACAGTCCAATCTCATTCGTCAGCCTGACGGTACCATCGCGTTTGTGGTGGACTTTTCCGGCACCGATATGAAAAAGCTGCCGCAGGATACGCCGGTTACCGCACAAACCAGTATTGGTGACAACGGTGAAATCGTTGAAAACACCGTGCGCTACAACCCGGTCACTAAAGGTTGGCGTTTGGTATTGCGCGTGAAAGTGAAAGACGTGAAGAAAACCACTGAAATGCGTGCTGCCCTGGTCAATGCCGATCAGACGCTGAGTGAAACCTGGAGCTACCAGTTACCTGCCAATGAATAAGACAACTGAGTATATTGACGCAATGCCGCTTTCGGATATCGAAAAAGCGGCACTGCCGAAAACTGACATCCGCGCCGTTCATCAGGCGCTGGATGCTGAGCATCGTACGTACTCGCGCGAAGATGATTCACCGCAGGGTTCTGTAAAAGCTCGTCTTGAGCAAGCATGGCCGGATTCTCTGGCTAAAGAGCAGTTGGTTAAGGACGATGAGGGGCGCGATCAGCTACAGGCGATGCCAAAAGCAACGCGTACCTCTATGTTCCCCGATCCCTGGCGTACCAACCCGGTTGGGCGTTTTTGGGATCGTCTGCGTGGGCGTGATGTGACACCGCGTTATCTTTCGCGTTTGACGAAAGAAGAACAAGAGAGCGAGCAAAAATGGCGTACCGTAGGCACCATCCGCCGCTATACGCTGTTGATCTTAACGCTGGCGCAAACGGTCGTTGCAACCTGGTATATGAAGACGATCCTTCCTTATCAGGGGTGGGCATTCATTAATCCTGCAGACATGATGGGGCAGGATTTGTGGGTCTCCTTTATGCAACTGCTGCCCTACATGCTCCAGACCGGCATTCTTATTTTGTTTGCCGTACTTTTCTGTTGGGTATCAGCGGGGTTCTGGACCGCGCTGATGGGCTTCCTGCAATTGCTGATTGGACGGGATAAGTACAGTATCTCGGCCTCAACGGTCGGTGATGAACCGTTGAATCCTGAACATCGTACGGCGTTGATTATGCCTATCTGTAACGAGGACGTTGATCGCGTATTCGCGGGACTTCGCGCCACGTGGGAGTCGGTCAAAGCAACGGGCAACGCTGAGCATTTCGATGTTTACATTCTGAGCGACAGCTACAATCCAGATATCTGCGTGGCAGAACAAAAAGCGTGGATGGAGCTGATTGCCGAAGTGCAGGGCGAAGGACAGATTTTCTACCGCCGTCGCCGTCGTCGCGTGAAGCGTAAAAGCGGCAACATTGATGACTTCTGCCGTCGCTGGGGAAATCAGTACTGCTACATGGTTGTGCTGGATGCGGACTCAGTGATGAGCGGTGACTGTCTGAGCGGCCTGGTGCGCCTGATGGAAGCGAATCCGAATGCCGGGATTATCCAGTCTTCACCGAAGGCTTCCGGTATGGATACGCTGTATGCGCGCTGCCAACAGTTTGCGACCCGTGTTTATGGGCCGCTGTTTACCGCCGGGCTTCACTTCTGGCAGTTAGGCGAATCACACTACTGGGGCCACAACGCAATTATCCGCGTGAAGCCGTTTATCGAGCACTGTGCGCTCGCGCCGTTACCGGGCGAAGGTTCGTTTGCGGGCTCGATCCTCTCTCATGACTTTGTCGAAGCGGCGTTGATGCGTCGTGCCGGCTGGGGCGTGTGGATTGCTTACGATCTGCCGGGCTCTTATGAAGAGCTACCGCCGAACCTGCTGGATGAACTCAAGCGCGACCGTCGCTGGTGCCACGGCAACCTGATGAACTTCCGTCTGTTCCTGGTTAAGGGGATGCACCCGGTTCACCGTGCGGTGTTCCTGACTGGTGTGATGTCCTATCTGTCCGCGCCGCTGTGGTTTATGTTCCTCGCGCTCTCTACCGCATTGCAGGTGGTGCATGCGTTGACGGAACCGCAGTACTTCCTGCAACCGCGTCAGCTATTCCCGGTATGGCCGCAATGGCGACCTGAACTGGCGATCGCGCTGTTTGCTTCAACGATGGTGCTGTTGTTCCTGCCGAAGTTGCTGAGTATTTTGCTCATCTGGTGTAAAGGGACGAAAGAGTACGGCGGGTTTATCCGCGTTACGCTGTCGCTGCTGCTGGAGGTTCTGTTCTCCGTGCTGCTGGCACCAGTGCGCATGTTGTTCCATACCGTCTTCGTCGTGAGCGCTTTCCTCGGTTGGGAAGTGGTGTGGAATTCGCCGCAGCGCGATGACGATTCCACCCCGTGGGGTGAAGCATTTATGCGTCACGGTTCTCAGTTACTGTTGGGGCTGGTGTGGGCTGTGGGTATGGCCTGGCTGGATCTGCGTTTCCTGTTCTGGCTGGCACCGATTGTCTTCTCGCTGATCCTGTCGCCGTTTGTTTCAGTGATTTCCAGCCGTTCCACGGTGGGGTTACGTACCAAGCGCTGGAAGCTGTTCCTGATCCCGGAAGAGTATTCCCCGCCGCAGGTGCTGGTGGATACCGATACTTATCTGGTGATGAACCGTAAACGTACGCTGGACGATGGCTTTATGCATGCGGTGTTTAACCCGTCGTTTAACGCACTGGCCACGGCCATGGCGACTGCACGCCACCGCGCCAGCAACGTGCTGGAGATTGCACGCGATCGTCATGTGGAACAGGCGCTGAACGAAACGCCGGAGAAACTGAATCGCGATCGCCGCCTTGTATTGTTGAGCGATCCGGTGACCATGGCACGTTTACATTATCGCGTCTGGAATTCACCTGATAAGTATTCTTCGTGGGTGAACTACTATCAGGGGTTGACTCTGAACCCGTTGGCGCTCAGGAAAAAATAAGCGTTCTGTAACGTGAAAATACCGGCCTGGTGCCGGTATTTTTTTATATTGAATAGAATGAGTCGTGAGGTAGCAGGTGCGAATATTGGCTGTAGGAATAATGATCTTCTTCCTGAGCGGATGCGGCAGCATTATTAGTCGTACGATCCCAGGGCAAGGACACGGAAATCAATACTATCCTGGCGTGCAATGGGATGTTCGGGACTCCGCATGGCGCTACGTCACTATCCTCGATCTGCCTTTTTCGCTGGTGTTTGATACGTTACTGCTACCGCTCGACATACATCATGGACCTTACGAGTAATTATCGCTCATCCCATTCATCGGCTGCGGTCTGTCCCTCTTCGGTATCAAGGGGAGGTTCCAGCTGGAATTCACCTTCATCCCATTCGTGAAGCGTATTTTCTTCCTGCCACTCCTGGCGAATTTCAATTTCATCATAGTCGCCATCAAAAACGCTCTGAGCCGCTTCTCCGCTCAGTATTGGTAGACATTCACCATCTACATCATCCTCGTCAGCAAAGAATTCCGCCTGCCACATAATGTCGCCATCCTGTAGCACGTATTTTTGGATGCTTAGCTGTTGAACGCTGGCGTCGTCTGACTCGAGGTCAGGGTTATCAGCCAGAAACACTTCACGAGCCGCATCAATAGCCTCTTCCAACGTGGCATAAAAATTCATGTCATTCTTTGCCATATTTCTTCTCCTAAGGCGAACAATAAAGGGGGATGATTCAATCTATAGACGGCGATCCGCAGAGCGTCAAACCCGTTAGCTGCGTGGCTAACTCAATCAGATGATTACTGCCTGCAATGCCAACGAGAGCAGGTGAAAGTAACCTCGGTAGTTTATGAAAAAATTTACATTGGCAGATACTGAAGCCGACGTAATATCAGGAAAAAAATTCAAGAAAAAAGAGTAATGTATGTGGTTTGCAATGCAGTAATGAAAATCAAATAAATAAAAGTTGGCGTTATATTAGAAAATCTTCAGTTTTAAACACCAATTTTTATGTGTTTTAGAGGGGGAATGCGAACGTTTATGAATTAATATTGCATAACTCAATCAAAATAAAGGAGAAAATTAATGCCCAATACGGAAGTGTTGCAGAGGTAATCAATGAAAGTGGCTAAACTTAGTGGTGTCTCTGGAAGTGACAAAGTGTCTTTTGCGTATAGGGGTTGTGAATGGTGCGAGTGATACTGGAATAGTATACATAATAAAAGATTATTAATGACAAAGGTTATAAATCTATAAGAAACCATTAAATAAGAAATGAATTAATGTTATTGAAATTGTGCGGGTATAATAGTTTGCAAAATCTTATGCTTTATTATATAAAATGCAAAATTAAGAATTACCTTAAGGTTGTTATGGATAACTATAATTCAAATAATGGAAGGTTAATGGTTTTCTATATAATCTGTTTGGCTAGCTATGTTCTTGGCGGTTTGTGTCTTACACAATTTAAATTAACGATGCAAAGTGTCCCGCAAACAGTATATCTGATTATAATTGTAGGGTTGTTCTTTTTATATGGAATAATTTTCCTGTTTATGTTATTTCAGTATCTTTGTAGAAAAGATCTCACCTGCCTCATGATATTAGGCATGGCGTTTCTTGGCAATAACATATTTTTCGTCGAGACTATCTACATCGTTCAGGACTTGATTAATGATCATGCATCAATCGAAAAAAGAACTAACGATATAGCTATATTTTATTACTTTCGGCAGATTAGTTTCATCGCTCTGCTATTTGTTTCATTGAAATCTTATAAAATATCCTCGACAGTTATTGAAACCAAAGAAAGAGAACCTTGCTATATCGTTCTGTCTTTTTTAATCATGCTTGTTATCGCGGTGATGGCGCACACTCTGGCCAGTTACAACCCTAATTTTACACTCGAGATAACAAGCCTGAAGCCTGATAATGTCACGGTGCACTGGCATATTGGGTACATTTATTCGCTTATTATATCCTGGGGGCTGGTCCTGTTGTATTTAATCATTAAAACCAGAACGCACAACATCTTGTGGAAAAGTATAGGGCTACTGTGTTGCTCAGCAATATTGACCAATGTACTACTTCTGAGCCTGGATGAATATAGCATGTATATTTGGTATGTTAGCCGGGGAATTGAGGTGATAAGTGCCCTGTGTATAATCTCAATACTGATGTACAACACCTTCATCATCTTAAAAAAAGAAACGGATTCAGCTATTAAAGATGCAATGACTAAAATATATAATCGTAAACTATTCTATAAGTCATTAAAAGCATCATTAGCAAAAGGTGCAGTGTGTGTAATGGTTCTGGATATTGATAAATTCAAACGGATTAACGATACCTACGGTCATCAGGAAGGTGACAGAGTAATAATCAGCATTGTCGATATTATCAATAAATCAATCAGAGATACGGATATTTTTGCCAGAGTCGGTGGCGAAGAATTTGCGATCCTTCTTAAGTGTAACGATCAAGATGAGGCAATTGTTGTTGCAGAACGAATTAGGCGAAATGTCGAGAATGGTACGACAATACCAAATTCATATGAGTTAAAAGAAAAAATGACGATAAGTATCGGTGTATATTGCAGTAAAATTGATGATGAATCAGCTGATAAAGTTGTTTCATATGCTGATGCCGCTTTGTATGAAGCCAAAAATACTGGCAGAAATAAAGTGTGTTACTATTATTATTAAGACTGAAATATATGTCATGTGAGATAAATTTTTATTCTGAAGCTGCGAATATAAATATATAAATCATCCCACGACCTCTGTACTCCGACGACGGCGCAGGCTATTCCACGAGTACAGGGCGTTGAACAGGACGACTCCTGCGGTCACACAGAATACAGCACGAAAACCGTAGTTGGCGGATATCGCTGCCCCCATTAGAGGTCCTGTTACGTTACCAATGTCGCGAAATGACTGGTTATAACTGAAAATACGTCCAGCTATTTGATTAGTCGAGTTATAGACCAGCAGCGTTTGTACCGCCGGGAGCAGAGCGCCGTCGGCCGCCCCCAATAAAAAGCGCAGAATACCAAGCTGCCAGGGCGTCTGGACAAATGACATTGGAATTAGCAGTAACACGGAAACGATCAGCGCGACGATCAGGATCTTCTCCGGGCCAATCCGATCGCCTAATTTGCCAAGTTTTGGGGCACTGATTAATGCTGCAACGCCGGGGACAGAGGCTATCATCCCACTGATAAACGCAATATTGCTGACGTTGCCAGCCAACTCTCGAACGTACAGTGTCAGTATTGGCGCGATAGAACCGGTGGCTACCTGAATGATCAAAGTGGTGACAAACAGGCTCAGCACCAGTTTGGGGTTCTTTAAAGAGGCCACGACTTCACGAATGTGCAGCATTTCCTTCTTGCTCACCGGCTGGAAACGCTCGCGGATAAAAAATAGCGTCAGGATGAAGCAGACCAACAGCACGCTGGCGGTGATGAAAAATACGGGGCGCAGTCCGTACTGATCCGCGAGGAGGCCGCCCGCTAGCGGCCCGAGCAGTGCGCCACTAACGCCACCGGTGGAAAGCGTTCCCAGTGCCCAGCCGCTTTTATTGCGTGGAACCTGGGTGGCGATCAGTGCATTCGCATTGGGGATGAATCCACCAAGCAGCCCCAACAAGGCGCGCAGAATCAAGAACTGCCAGATATTTTGCGCCAGTCCCATCAGCAGCATAACAACAGCCATACCCAACGCAGATCGTAGCAGCATGATTTTTCGCCCCTTGCGATCGGCAAGGCCGCCCCAGAAAGGAGAGGCGATAGCGGAAAAAAGAAAGGTGATGCTGAAGACCAGGCCTGACCACATATTCAGTGCGCTATGTCCCGTGACGCCGAGACTTTCGACATAAAGCGGCAAAAAGGGCATGACCAGGCTAAATGCTGCGCCGGTTAAAAAACAGCCTAACCAGGCAACAGTGAGGTTGCGTTTCCAGTTTATGGGAGCATCTGAGGGTGACATAGCGTTCCGCAGTGTGGCGCGCTGTTTGCGCTATCGATTGAATATAAGTAAGCAGGCTAATTATGCGCCTGGTAGATAATTGCTGCAATGCGGATAGCAGTTAAACCTAAAGCAGGCAGGGAAGGTGTTGCAGCCCACAGGGCTGCAACAGTGTTTTAGTACAGGGAAGGAGAACCTTCAGGGCGCGTCTTGAAGCGACGATGCAGCCACATATACTGCTCTGGCGCCATCATGATGCATTGCTCAACAATTTTGTTCATCCACGCGGCAGTGGTCTCTGCGTCGTCCAAAGGCGGTGAACACTCCGGAGGCAGCATAATCAATTGATACCCTTTACCGTCAGGTTTGCGGCGAGGAACAAACGGTACCAGGCAGGCATTGGACATGCGCGAAAGCATCCAGGTCCCAGAGGTTGTTGCGGCTTGTTCAACGGCAAAAAGTGGTACAAACACACTGGCACGAGGGCCGTAATCGTGATCCGGCGCGTACCAGACCACTTCGCCCTTTTTCAACGCTTTAATCATCCCTTTCAGGTCTTTACGATCGAGCATTGATTTATTCGAGCGCATACGGCCCCAGGTTTGTAGCCAGTCGAGAAGCGGGTTGTCGTTAGGGCGATACACACCAATACCCGGTTCCTGCAAACCAAACTGACGTGCACCCAGTTCCAGAGTCAGAAAGTGCAGACCCACTAACAAGATCCCGCGTTTTTGCGCCTGAACGTCACGGATATGTTCCATCCCGATCACTTCAGTCCAGCGTGAAATACGCTTATCGGACCAAAACCAGGCCATTCCGGTTTCCATTACGCCCATGCCCACGGATTCGAAGTTCTTGACGACCATCTGCTGGCGTTCCTGCTCACTCATCTGCGGGAAGCACAGTTCCAGATTTCGGGAAACAATTTTTGCCCGACGTTTCATCAAACGTAGCGCCAGTCGACCTAATGCACAGCCCAACTTAAAGAGGATGGGGTAGGGTAACTGCACGATTAACCAAAGGATGCCAATACCTAGCCAGGTTAACCAATAACGTGGATGCAGTAATGCAGCCGAAAACTTGGGTAAATTCGTCATGTCTATCCTGTCTTCAAACGACCAATTCCCTGTATTGTCGCATTTTTTCGCGCGTATCAAAAATTTGTGACGGGAGAACGGTGATTAATTCTGCAATTGTTGTTGCAATTTTATAGTGAAGTATGAAATGTAGCGTAAAATGTGTGGATGTAAATTGGCGATGTTTGCTTTATTATGCCGCCGATTTTCATTTATTCCCTATTTGCAGGATACGTACACCATGCCAGTGTTACACAACCGCATTTCGAACGACGCCCTCAAAGCCAAAATGCTGGCCGAGACCGAGCCGCGTACGACGATCTCATTCTATAAATATTTCACCATTGCCAATCCTCAGCACACGCGTGATGCACTGTACCAGATGTTCACCGCATTGAACGTCTTCGGGCGAGTATATCTTGCCCATGAAGGAATTAATGCGCAAATCAGCGTACCGCAAAGCAACGTCGAGGCATTTCGCCAGCAACTCTATGCTTTTGATCCTTCATTGAACGATTTACGTCTGAATATTGCGCTGGATGATGACGGTAAATCGTTCTGGGTACTGCGTATGAAAGTCCGTGAACGTATCGTGGCGGATGGTATTGACGATCCAGACTTTGACGCCAGCAACGTGGGGGATTATCTCAAGGCAGCAGAGGTGAATGCCATGCTTGACGATCCTGAAGCGGTATTCATTGATATGCGCAACCATTATGAATATGAGGTGGGTCACTTCGAGAATGCGCTGGAGATCCCGGCAGACACGTTTCGCGATCAGTTGCCGAAAGCGGTTGAAATGATGCAGGCGCATAAAGATAAAAAAATCGTGATGTACTGCACGGGTGGGATCCGCTGTGAGAAAGCTAGCGCCTGGATGAAACACAATGGATTTAGCAAAGTCTGGCACATTGAGGGCGGTATTATTGAGTATGCCCGCAAGGCGCGTGAGCAGGGACTTCCGGTGCGTTTTGTCGGTAAAAACTTTGTCTTTGATGAGCGCATGGGCGAAAGGATCTCTGAAGATGTTATCGCACATTGTCATCAGTGCGGCACGGCGTGCGATAGCCATACTAATTGCAAAAATGATGGCTGCCATCTGTTGTTTATTCAGTGCCCGGCTTGTGCGCAGAAATATAAAGGCTGCTGTAGCGAGCTGTGTAGCGAAGAGAGTGAGTTGCCGGAAGAGGAACAACGGCGTCGTCGCGCGGGGCGTGAAAATGGCAATAAAATCTTTAATAAATCACGTGGTCAACTGAATACCAAACTGGGTATTCCAGACCCTGCACAATAGTCGCTATGCCGGATGGTGGCTTGAGCCCCATCCGGCCATTCATGCGTTACTTCTGTTGCACACCTTCCACTGAGATGATCAAATCGACTTCCTGCGACGCCGGACCGAGATCGGTGGTGATGTTGAAATCCTTCAGCTTAATCTTACCTTGCGCTTCAAAACCAGCGCGCGTACCGCCCCAAGGATCGCTGCCCTGACCGATGAGCTTCGCATCCAGCGTAACCGGTTTGGTAACGCCGTTCAGGGTCAAATTACCGGTGATATCCAGGTCATTACCTTCTTTCTTCACGCTGGTGGAGCTGAAGGTCGCCTGCGGGAATTTCGCTACGTTAAGGAAATCTGCGCTGCGCAGATGCTTGTCACGTTCGGCGTGATTAGTGTCAACGCTGTTGGTGTTGATGGTTACGTTAACCTTATCGGCTGCGGGATTTTTCTCATCAAAGGTAAACGTACCGTCGAAATCTTTAAATGTGCCATACAGCCAGCTGTAACCCAGATGCTGAATACGGAAATTAACAAAGGCATGCTGTCCTTCCTTGTCAATTTTGTAATCTGCCGCCACGGCCGACCCGGTGGTGAATAACAGAGAGGCGAGTGTAAGTCCCAGCAGGTTTTTTTTCATTTTAAGCTCCATAGTCAGATGACGATTTTCCCAACATGCGATTGAGGGTATCGTCGTTATCAATAAAGTGATGTTTCAGGGCCATCAGTCCGTGCAGTAGGGATAAAATCACTACGGTCCACGCAAGCCACAGGTGCAAGCTACCGGCGAGGTCGGCCTGAGCACCTGCGTTGGCAACGGTGGCTGGAATGTCGAACCAACCAAAGACGCTTATCGCTTTGCCATCTGCGGTGGAAATTAGATATCCGCTAATGGCAATCGAAAAGAGCAGCAAATAAAGTGCGAGGTGACCCATTGCCGCTGCGATGCGGGTTAAACGGGAGTAGCTTGCCAACGCAGCAGGCGGAGGGGAGAACAACCGCCAGATAACGCGGATAACCAGACCCATCATGAGTAGGATGCCGATGCTTTTATGCAGTTCAGGGGCCTGGTGATACCAGCCGTCATAGTAGCTAAGCGTGACCATCCATAAGCCCAACGCGAACATGCCATATACAGCAATCGCAACCAGCCAATGTAATGTGGCTGACACTACGCCATAGCGCTGTGGACTATTTTTGAATTGCATAAGCACACCGATTTATATTTCAGAAGTGAATGAAAATGGCGTGTAAAAGACATTAATGCAACTAATAAATAACAATGGTGATGATATTTATTTTTTGTTCAGTAAAGTTGACTGATTGTTGAATTAATCATCAAGGGATTAGTGTGAGAGTAAGTGGCAGTGCTTGGTTTATGGGTGGTTATGATTTTTATTATTGTTCAGTTTATTGCAATGAAATTAAGCTAATTTCAATTTTTGTCAATTATTGTCAGCGCGCAGAAATCAGAAAAACATAATATATATTACATCCATAATGGCCAGCAGTGACCATAAAATAATGTAGAGCATAAGATGCTCGCGAATATTATTAACCAGATAGTGAAAGATACGGCGCATTGACGTTATTCCTGTCATTAAAAATGGCCTCACCATCGAGGCCATTCATTTATTATCACTTAAAACGGCTTAGCCTGAAGGGGGTCAGGTCAAAGTCAGACGGTTTGTCCTGAGCGAAGTTTGCCGCAATCTCTCCCAGAACAGAGGCAAACTTAAAGCCATGTCCGCTTAGCCCGGTAATGATTAGCGTGTTGTCGTGCGCTGGCAGAGTATCGATAATAAAGTCTTCATCCGGTGAATTATCGTAAGTGCAGGACGCGCCGTGCAGGCAGCAGCCAACGCCCGGCAGAATTGTGCGCAGGAATGGGAAGGCTTCAGAACCATCGCTGGCTACAGCGGCAAATGGCTTACGCTCATCAGCAGAGTGAATGACTTGTCCGCCATTGTGCTTACCAATTTTCAGCTCGTCGTTTACTGCCGGGAAACCGTAGTATTGATCGCCATTTGGCAGCTCGCCGGTGAAGGCTGGGAAGTTATTCTTAACGCTGTAGCGCCCATCGGCCTGATACCAGGCGAACACTTTGCGCACCGGTTGTATCGGTAGTTCAGGGACTAAAGCCTGCACCCAGGTGCCGGCGCTGATCACTGCTTTTTTCGCGTGGTAGTCACCGTCAGCCGTTTCTACCGTGATGCCATCATCACCGTGATGAATTGCGCTGACCGGGCATTTAAACAGTTGCGCACAGCCGGCTTCTTCCGCCAGACGGATCCAGGTTTTAATTGCTAACTCACTGCGTAAAAAACCGGACTCTGCTTCAAACAGACCGATATAGTTGTCAGGTACACGAATCTCCGGCCAGCGCGACATGATGGTTGCCGCATCCAGTTGTTCAACGTTGAGTTGCCACTGTTTGGCGCTTTGCGCTGCAGTCGCTAAGAAGGTGGACTCTGCCGGACCGAGGTTGATAACACCGGAGCGAACAAAAATCGGTTCTTCATTATGGGTGGATAGTTCATCCCACAATGTTTGCGCACGTAGCACTAGCGGAACGTATTTTTCACCTTCGCCATAAGCATGACGAATTAATCGAGTGTCACCGTGGTGGCTGCCCTGCTGATGCGGAGGCATATGTGCATCGATCATCAGAACCTTCAGACCGGCACGTGTGGCATAGTATCCAGCTGCGGCGCCTACTGAACCGCTGCCAATAATGATTAAGTCGTATTTCATCCGCTTCTCTCTGCAATCGCGATAGTAGCAGGTTAAATAACTGACCCGGAATATTCAACCTGGAAATAAGAAAGGCACCGTTAAGGTGCCTTTTGATGGTTGGATGTATCAGGTTTAATGTCGCTGATACTCATTTACCTGGTAATCGCCAGATTCAATTTTGGCGATTCCTGCTTCTAATATCGAAATAAATTGCCTGGCAACATCAGTGGTTAACCAGAGCGTTTGACCAACTTCAGTCCCATCCGGGTCAGGGCGATTCGGGGTCTGGTAGTGCAAACGCAGCATCAGCGCATCGTAGCTATCAACAGTGCTGATGTCCCACCCTACAAGCGGATGAGTCTGAATGACTTCATTATTCTTTTCCATCATGCCCCCTAATTCGTGTTACTAGACAACGGTTTTCGAGGTTCAATGCGTTTTTTTCTGAAGCAACTTCAGTATATCAATAAATAAGGGTATTCATTGAAAATTTAAAGAGGGAAGGGCATAAATTTTTTGTTTTCAGCGTTATCTGACTAAGAAACCAACATGTTATTCATTTTTTTTTAGTATGTTGCACAATTATTTTGTTGTTTTGGTTAAAAGATAATCGGTGGGTTAATATTAAATTAAATACTCGTCAGAAGAAATGCGCGATTGATTACAGGATAGTGTGTATAAAAAAGCCGGGGCGACCCGGCAAACAAACATCACTGCATATCATTATTTATTCGTTGATGAACCAGTCATCCGCGCTTTCCCAGGTTTCCTGTAGGATCTCGCTGATGCGTTCTTTATCCTCTTTAGTCGCGCCAATAACCGACAAATTGTTTGCGCCGGCATAACGGACGGTAACGTTACCTTCGTTATCCGGAAAATGGTGCTGAATACGGCGGGAGAGTTCACCTGCCAGTGCGTCAATTGCACCGGCAGGTAAAGGTGAAGTTTTGGCAATAGTGACTTCAATACGCATAGTAGCCCCCTGTGGAATATACTGTTTATTTATACAGTCATTCGTGTCAATTGGCTACACTTTTTTTAGCTTTTTACTGACCAGCGTACCGTTTCGCCACCCAGGAAAGGCACCAGCGTATCGTCTTCCAGTGCAATGCTCTCAGGAACCAGGTGCTCCATGCGTTCCAGCTCAATAAAGGTCTCATTTACCGGCAAGCCATAGAACTGTGGGCCGTTGAGTGAGCAGAAGGCTTCGAAATGGTCCAGCGCATTCATCTCTTCAAACACGGTGGCATAGCTGCCCAGCGCGGTCGGTGCATTAAAACAGCCCGCGCAGCCACAGCTTGACTCTTTGCGATGACGCGCGTGCGGCGCTGAGTCGGTACCGAGGAATGCGCGCTTAAACCCGCTGGCAACCAGTTCACGCAGCGCCTGTTGGTGGACGTTACGTTTGAGGATCGGCAGGCAGTACAGGTGAGGGCGAATCCCGCCAACCAGCATGTGGTTGCGGTTAAACATCAGGTGCTGTGGCGTAATGGTCGCAGCCAAAAGTTCGTTACCATCGCGCACGTATTCGGCAGCATCTTTGGTGGTGATATGCTCGAACACCACTTTCAGCGAGGTCAAACGCTGACGCAGCGGTTCCATCACCGTTTCAATAAAGCGCGCTTCGCGATCGAAAATATCGATATCTGCATGCGTGACTTCGCCGTGCACCAGCAGTGGCATACCCAATTTTTCCATCCGCTCCAGCACCGGCATGATGGCGTCAATAGAGGTTACGCCATGCGTCGAGTTGGTGGTGGCATTGGCTGGATAGAGTTTTGCCGCGGTGAATACGCCTTCGTTGAATCCACGTTCCAGCTCGTTGGGATCCAGCGTATCCGTTAAGTAGCAGGTCATTAATGGCGTGAAGTCGTGTCCGGCAGGTACCGCGTCAAGAATGCGCTGGCGATAAGCGATAGCCGCGTCAACCGTGGTGACGGGCGGTACCAGGTTCGGCATGACAATGGCGCGGCCATAAACCTCACTGGTATAGGGCACGACAGTTTTTAACATGTCGCCATCGCGAAAGTGAAGATGCCAGTCGTCTGGGCGGCGGATCTTTAAAACCTGGGATGGTGCAGTCATCAATATGCTCCGGCTGAGGATAGTCTTTTTTGCCGGAAACAAAGGATAAGCGGAAACGTTTTCGTTTGCACGAAAAAAAAGGGCGCATCAGCGCCCTCAGTTTTATTAGTCGGTGAACGGGATGATGATTTCACCCGGTTTGACCTCAATACCTTTCGCCAGTTTTTTCGCCAGCGCTTCACCCTGGCTGCTGTCTTCCTTCAGAATGTACGCTGGCTGCTGGTTGAAATAGTTACGCAGCGACTGATTTAAATAAGGCATCAGCGTTTGCAGTACTGACTGCATTTTCTCTGGCGTGACGGTGGCGTCGACGACTTCCATCTCTTGCAGATAAATCGCGCCTTTTTCTTTATTGAAAACCGGTAAGGCTTTCAGCTTCAGCTTCATGGTCGCTTTCTGACTGCCAAACAGGGAGTTCATGTCCAGGTTGGCATCGCCGGTCAGGGTTACTTTGTTTGGCTCTTCACGACCAATCTGGCTGGCGAGATTATTCAGTACGATATGTGCTTCAGCAACGCCGGGCAAACCGATGTCTTTTGAAAAGTTATTATGCTTTGCCAGGGCTTGATTAATTTCTTGCTCGCTAACCGTGTATTGCGTGAGTTGATTACAACCAACCAACAGGCCGCTGACAATCAGTGCAGCGGCAAAAAAAAACTTTTTCATGGGGTTCCTCAACATGATGCATGTGGTGTAATCGTGACACAAAGCATCATCGAGTACCAGCGCCCCGGACGCCAGCAGAAAAAACTGAAAAGTGCCCGGACGCAGGTTCGGCTATCAGGCGTCTGGCTCCAGCATACCTCGCGTTGGGCGTTTGAGACTGAATTGCCAGCCCAGCGCCAGGAAGGTGATGAAGCCAATAATACCGAGCATCATCCAGGGCAGCTCAGGCTGTGCCAGGGCCTTGCCCATGTCAAACAGCCAGCCGCCGCCGACATAGCCAATTGCGCCGCCGATGGCGAGTCCCAGTCGGCTGAAGCCCATATAGCTTCCTCTGGCCCGCGCATTCGCCAGCGAGGCGCTCAGAGTTTCACGCGCCGGTTCGGCGATGATCGAGCCAATATAGAACGTGCAGATAAGGGTGAACAACTGCTGCAAATTCCCGACCAGCCCAATGGGCATCATGCTCAGAGACATCACCAGCAGGCCCGCCATCAGACGATGTTCAAGGCGAAAGCGTTTTTCACTCCAGCGGGCAATCGGGTACAGCAGCGTTAAAGAGAGACATGCCTCAATGGCATACATCCATTTCACGGCGGCTGGTGAGCCAGCGATGTCGTTCACCATGATGGGCAGCATCAGCATCACCTGTACCGCCAGCATGTAATAGCCCGCCAGCGTCAGCACATAGGTGACAAAGCGCTTGTCATGCATCACGTGGCTCATCCCTTCGCGCACCGGAATTTTCACCGTCGACAGCTTCCATGCCGGGAGCAGCCAGGCGTTAAACGCCGCGCACAGAACGAACAAAATTGCGCCGGTGGCACATACCAGACGGAAATCGTATTGCAATAACCAACTGCCGAGTAACGCGCCGACCACGGCCCCGGCGCTATCCTGCATCATCAGAATAGAGAAAAAACGCCCGCGCTTTTCCGGGCGGATCAGCTTGACTACCAGCGCCGAACGGGGAGGGTCGAACAGCGTGCCACCCAGCCCGGAAAGAAAGCAGGAAAACCACAGCAGCCACGGTTCATGCGCAATGCCCATGGTGGCGAACCCGGCTGCGCGCATCAGCATGCCGGTGACGATCATCGGTTTGGCGCCGAAACGGTCAGCAATAGCACCGCCGAAAATACCCAACCCCTGCTGGATAAATTGACGTAATCCAAGCGCGATACCGACCATCACGGCGGCCCAGCCCATTTGGTCGACGAAACGAATTGAGATCAGCGGGAAAACGACGAAGAAACCCAGCACGACCAGCATATTATCGATGAGAAGGAAGTATTTACCCAGGTTCCTTGCCTGCGAGACTTGCGACATTTCCCCTCCAGGGAAAAACTCGTCACTCTGGATAGAGTTTAAAAGATAAGCACCTCCTATTCTGCGGTGTCGTCATCGCTTTTCCCACCCTTCGCGGGACAATATTTTTTTATCAAAAGTCCGTCTTGATAGAGAGTTTTCATCAAAATGTGTGAATAATTCAAAAAATGGCATTTTGCTCTTTTCACAGGGTGTATTCGCACAGGTATAGTAATGCGAATAGCGTATTGAAGACGTTACGGGAAGGAGTAGGTATAGAATGTTTGGCTATCGCAGTAACGTGCCAAAAGTGCGCTTAACCACGGACCGCCTGGTCGTGCGTTTAGTGCATGAGCGTGATGCCTGGCGTCTGGCAGATTATTACGCAGAAAATCGTCATTTCTTAAAACCCTGGGAACCTATTCGCGATGAAAGCCACTGCTATCCGTCCGGCTGGCAGGCGCGTCTCGGCATGATCTCTGAGTTTCATAAACAGGGCACTGCCTATTATTTTGCGCTGCTCGATCCGGACGAAAAAGAGATTATCGGCGTTGCGAACTTCTCAAACGTGGTGCGGGGATCCTTCCATGCCTGTTATCTCGGCTACTCCATTGCGCAGAAATGGCAGGGGCAGGGGCTAATGTATGAAGCCTTAACTTCGGCCATCCGTTATATGCAGCGCACTCAGCATATTCACCGCATTATGGCTAACTACATGCCACATAATAAGCGCAGCGGTGACCTGTTGGCGCGACTGGGTTTTGAAAAAGAAGGGTATGCCAAAGACTACCTGCTGATTGACGGGCAGTGGCGCGATCACGTGCTGACGGCGTTGACCACATCAGAATGGACCCCCGGCCGCTAAGTTTCAGATGCAGTCATGATTAATGGAGAAGACGATGAAATACGAATTAACCGCCACCGAAGCACGAGTGATTGGCTGTTTATTAGAAAAACAAGTGACAACGCCGGAACAGTACCCACTCTCCGTCAATGGAGTCGTAACAGCCTGCAATCAAAAAACGAATCGTGAACCGGTGATGAACCTGTCGGAATCGGACGTGCAAGAGCAGTTGGATAACCTGGTTAAGCGACATTTTCTGCGCACGGTGAGCGGCTTTGGCAATCGCGTCACGAAATATGAGCAGCGTTTCTGCAACTCTGAATTTGGCAATCTGAAGCTTAGTGCCGCAGAGGTGGCCGTAATCACTACACTGCTGCTGAGGGGCGCTCAGACGCCTGGTGAATTGCGTAGTCGCGCATCCCGTATGTACGAATTCAGCGATATGGCCGAAGTGGAATCGACACTGGAAAATCTGGCAACCCGGGAAGATGGGCCTTATGTGATCCGCCTGGCGCGCGAGCCGGGCAAACGTGAAAGTCGCTATATGCACCTGTTTTGCGGTGAGGTTGATGAAGCCGTTGCCGCAGCAGATCAACTCCCTGCAGCCTCCGGTGATCTGCAGGCACGCGTGGAAGTGCTGGAAACGGAAGTCGCAGAACTTAAGCAGCGACTTGATTCATTGCTGGCGCACCTGGGAGACTAACGTGAATAAATTACGTATCGGCGTAGTCGGCCTTGGCGGTATTGCACAAAAGGCCTGGCTACCCGTGCTGGGCACCTCCGCGGACTGGACGCTGCAAGGCGCCTTTTCACCTTCGCGCGATAAAGCACTGCGTATCTGTGATACCTGGCGGATACCCTACGTGGATTCACTGGTGAATCTGGCGCAAACCTGCGACGCGGTTTTCGTCCATTCCAGCACCGCGACTCACTATGCGGTCGTCAGTGAATTGCTGAATGCCGGAGTTCACGTGTGTGTGGATAAGCCGCTGGCGGAAAACCTGCGTGAGGCTGAGCAACTGGTGGAGCTGGCCGCGCGGAAAAAACTCACGCTGATGGTCGGGTTTAACCGCCGGTTTGCACCGCTGTACCAGGATCTCAAAACCCAGTTGAGCACCGCAGCGTCTGTACGTATGGATAAGCACCGTACGGATAGCGTTGGGCCGCACGATCTGCGTTTCACTTTGCTGGACGACTATCTGCACGTAGTCGATACCGCATTGTGGCTGGCGGGAGGGCAGGCGCAGTTAAATAACGGCACGCTGCTGACCAATGAATCTGGTGCGATGCTTTACGCCGAGCACCATTTTTCTACCGGTCAAATGCAGATAACGACCAGTATGCATCGCCGTGCCGGTAGCCAGCGTGAGAGCGTGCAGGCGGTGACGGACGGTGGCCTGATTGACGTAACTGATATGCGGGAATGGCGGGAAGAGCGTGGGCAAGGTGTTGTTCATAAGCCGATAGCGGGCTGGCAAACGACCTTAGAACAGCGTGGTTTTGCCGGATGTGCGCGTCATTTCATTGAGTGCGTGCAAAATCAGACGGTTCCCCAGACGGCAGGCGAGCAGGCGCTACTGGCCCAGCGTGTTGTTGAAAAGCTGTGGCGGGAGGCGATGGCTGAATAACCCCCTGTAACATCTGGCGGTAGTAATTCATTGTAATCCAGGTACTATATGCCCACTCAAAATAACACCTCTTTTCAACCATAGGCTGATTTGTCGGCCTGATAAGGCGCTACGGTGTCGCCATCAGGCGCAGCAAAAGTGTCGGATGGCGGCGAGAATGCCTTATCCGACCTACGGGCAGGTTTGTCGGGGTTTTGCCTCAGAGTCTGGAATACAACATAGATGAATTTATTAAAGTCGCTGGCAGCCGTCAGCTCGATGACGATGTTTTCACGAGTGCTGGGTTTTGCGCGTGATGCGATTGTCGCCAGAATCTTTGGTGCAGGGATGGCGACAGATGCCTTTTTTGTGGCATTCAAACTTCCTAACCTGCTACGCCGAATTTTTGCCGAAGGCGCATTTTCGCAGGCGTTTGTGCCGATTCTTGCTGAGTACAAAAGCAAGCAGGGGGAAGATGCTACCCGCGTGTTTGTTGCCTACGTTTCCGGACTGTTGACGCTGGCGCTGGCTGTGGTGACGGTAGCCGGGATGTTGGCTGCGCCATGGGTGATTTTAGTTACCGCGCCGGGGTTTGCCGACACAGCGGATAAATTTGCGCTGACCACTCAACTGCTGCGGATCACTTTTCCCTATATTCTACTGATTTCACTGGCCTCACTGGTTGGTGCGATCCTTAACACCTGGAACCGCTTTTCTATTCCTGCGTTTGCCCCGACTTTTCTGAATATCAGCATGATCGGTTTCGCGCTGTTTGCGGCCCCTTATTTTCATCCGCCAGTGCTGGCGCTGGCGTGGGCCGTTACCGTGGGTGGCGTGCTACAGCTGATTTATCAGCTTCCGCATCTGAAGAAAATTGGCATGCTGGTACTGCCGCGTGTGAACTTCCGCGATGCGGGGGCGATGCGCGTCGTCAAGCAGATGGGCCCGGCGATCCTTGGGGTATCAGTCAGCCAGATTTCACTGATCATCAATACGATTTTCGCCTCGTTTCTGGCCTCTGGCTCAGTTTCGTGGATGTACTATGCCGACCGTCTGATGGAGTTTCCGTCCGGTGTGCTTGGCGTAGCGCTGGGGACTATCCTGCTGCCATCGCTGTCCAAAAGCTTTTCCAGCGGTAATCATGATGAGTATTGTCGCCTGATGGACTGGGGCCTGCGCTTGTGTTTCCTGTTGGCATTACCGAGTGCTGTAGCGTTGGGTATTCTGGCCAAACCGCTGACGGTGTCTCTTTTCCAGTACGGTAAATTTACTGCCTTTGATGCTGCGATGACCCAGCGTGCGCTGGTGGCGTATTCGGTAGGTTTGATTGGCTTGATCGTGGTGAAAGTGTTGGCTCCGGGCTTTTACTCGCGCCAGGATATAAAAACGCCAGTGAAGATTGCCATTGTGACGCTGATTATGACCCAGGTGATGAACCTGGCCTTTATCGGGCCGTTAAAGCATGCCGGGCTGTCGCTGTCGATTGGTCTGGCGGCGTGTCTGAACGCTTCACTGCTGTACTGGCAGTTGCGTAAGCAGAAAATCTTCACCCCGCAACCGGGCTGGACCTGGTTCCTGGCGCGACTAGTGATTTCCGTGTTGGTGATGTCGGCGGTGCTGGTTGGGATGCTCTACATCATGCCAGATTGGTCACAGGGAACGATGTTGTGGCGCCTACTGCGTCTGATGGCGGTCGTGGTGGCAGGTATTGCTGCTTACTTCGCAGCACTCGCTGTACTGGGCTTTAAAGTAAAAGAGTTTGTGCGCCGGACGGCATAAAGAATCAATGCCGGATGGCGGCATAACGCCGTATCCGGCCTACAAAAAGTGTAGGCCTGATAAGCAAAACGTTATCAGGCTTGCATCAGATAGAGAATTTTTTCCCGCCGCGGTGCGCAGCTGAAGTTTGACCGTTTGCGCCATACAACGCCGGTTCCTGGTGCGGTTTCAGCACTTGTATTGCTTGTTGATTACGCTCGATCTGCCCTTCCAGCAGCCAACCATTGTGCTGGTTGAGGTCGCGTAAGTGCTGCGTTTTCTTGGTGATAGTCTGCCAGCGTTCAGCAATCTCATCATTGGCGCTGCGCGTGGCGTCATGCTCCAGGCGGCGCTGTTGCTCAAGATAATCAAGGGTTGCCAGCAGCGAGCTTTTTTCTTCTGTAATACGCTGTAGCTGGCTGCCATTGATATGCCCTGCGGAAAGCTGCTGCTGTTCAGCATCCATTACCGTTTTCAGGTCATTGAGGACAGTCGTCATCTGGTCAAGTATTTCTGACAAACGAGTCATACTTTATTTACTCTGTAGGTAGCTCTGCGCCTCGCGAATCAGCGAGTCGGCAATTTTTCCGGTATCCATTTTCAATTCACCGTTACGGATTGCGGTTTTCAGTGCTTCCACGCGTTCCATATTGATGTCATTGGTGCCGGGCTGCATCAGTTTGGCCTGGGCGTCGCTCAGCATGACGCTGGTGCTGGTGGTCGCGGTGGTTTTTTCCTTCTGCGCTTTTTGTACCGGCGCATCGCTGGTTTCACGCGGCTGAACGGTGCTTACTGGCTTCAATGGTGAGGTACGATCAATGCTCATTTTATTTTTCCTCATCGAGGGGTTACGCTATAGCGGCCCGCTGTAATCATTGGTTGTTTATCTATCGGCACACGCTAAAAAATCTTTAACCTATTATAGGTTAATAAGAATATTCCCATCAGAATCGACGACGCCGCTCACCACCTGGCCTGAAATCATCCGCACTCGCGCATTCTGTGCGACAGCGGCGTTGTTCAGCGCTTTACCTTCGGCATTAACCCGAAAGCCATCTCCGTTGGCAATAACCAGCACGCGCTGACCGGCCTTGATCCGCCATGCCTGGCGCAACATCGAAAGCTGTATCGGTTGGCCCGGGACCAGATCGCGCAGGCTCACAGCATCCTGCACCTGACTCATATCCAGCACCGCGCGCGGCGGTAGTTGGTCCAGCCGACCACGTTTCAGCGTTACGCTGGCTGGGGTCAGGGTGCTACCTCGTGCTACAGGCGCGGCGGCTACTACGTAGTTTCCCGTCGCCTGCACGTTCACCTGCAGATAACGTTTTTCGTTGGCGCAGCGAGCCAGCACATTCACATTACCCCACAGTTTCGCGCTACCTGACACGCTTAATGCCGGTTGCTCACAGCTCGGCAATAAGTTTGGTGACGTTCGGATAGTGACCACCACCTCATCGCTAAATCCGGCCAGGCGCTGGGAAAACCATGCCGTTAGCTGCGAATTCAGGTCTTGCGCCAGCGTCATAGGGCTGAACAGCAGTGCTGCCACGACTATTCCACGTTTAAACGTTTGCATCAAAACCTCGCGCTTTTTCAGGTAGTGGCAGGATTTTACCTGTGTGACGCAGTCATCAACGCAACAAATAGCGACGCATTTTGCGTTTATTCCGGCGATAACGCGCGCGTAATGGGATTTAAGCTGTCGGCTGAATTTTGTCATTTGCGGAGGAGATATGCTCGATAAGCTCGACGCCGCCTTACGTTTTCAACAGGAAGCGCTGAATTTGCGCGCCCAACGCCAGGAAATTTTGGCGGCCAACATTGCCAATGCCGACACGCCGGGGTACCAGGCGCGCGACCTGGATTTCGCCAGTGAATTAAAAAAAGTCATGGTGCGAGGACGGGAAGAAACCGGCGGCGTTTCGTTGACGCTGACCTCTGCACAACACATTCCGGCCCAGACCGTTTCTTCGCCGTCTACGGAGCTGCTCTACCGTATTCCTGACCAGCCATCTCTTGATGGCAACACGGTGGATATGGACCGGGAGCGCACGCAATTTGCAGACAACAGCCTCAAGTATCAAATGGGGCTGACCGCGCTGGGTGGGCAAATCAAAGGCATGATGAACGTGCTGCAAGGAGGGAACTAATTCGTGGCGCTGTTAAATATTTTTGATATCGCAGGTTCTGCGCTGACGGCTCAGTCTAAACGCCTGAACGTCGCGGCCAGCAACATGGCGAATGCGGATAGCGTCAGCGGGCCCGACGGTCAGCCGTATCGCGCGAAACAGGTTGTTTTTCAGGTAGATGCTGCGCCAGGTGCGGCAACCGGTGGCGTAAAAGTTGCTGACGTCATTGAAAGTCAGGCACCGGATAAGCTGGTTTATGAACCCGGTAATCCGCTGGCCGATGCGAATGGCTACGTAAAAATGCCGAATGTGGACGTTGTTGGCGAGATGGTCAACACCATGTCTGCCTCACGTAGCTACCAGGCAAACGTCGAAGTGCTCAACACCGTGAAAAGCCTGATGCTCAAAACGTTGACGCTAGGCCAGTAAAGGAGGCGCACATGTCTATTGCTGTAAAAATGAATGACCCGAGCACGACGGGGGTTAATGCCGCCACGGGGAATAGCTCCCTGACGGGCAGCAATGCCGCTGACCTGCAAAGCAGCTTTCTTACGCTGCTGGTTGCACAACTGAAAAACCAGGATCCTACTAATCCGCTGCAAAACAACGAACTGACTACCCAGTTGGCGCAAATCAGTACCGTGAGCGGGATTGAGAAACTGAACACCACGTTAGGGTCGATCTCCGGGCAGATCGACAACAGTCAGTCGCTGCAGGCCAGTACGCTGATTGGCCACGGGGTCATGATCCCGGGTACCACCATCCTGACCGGTAAAGGGACGGAAGAGGGTGCCAAAACCACGACAACACCATTTGGCGTTGAGCTGCAGCAACCGGCAGATAAGGTTACCGCAACCATTACCGATAAAGACGGCAAAGTGGTACGCACCATTGACATTGGTGGATTGAAAGCGGGCGTTCATACCTTTACCTGGGACGGCACCATGACCGATGGCACGGATGCACCAAGCGGTTCTTACAACGTGTCAATTGCTGCCAGCAATGGCGGAACGCAACTGGTGGCACAGCCGCTTCAGTTTGCGCTGGTGCAGGGCGTTATTCGCAGTAACGGCGGTAATACGCTGGATCTTGGCACCTATGGAACCACCACCCTCGACGAAGTACGGCAGATAATTTAAGCCTTCACACTTATCAGGAGTAAGTCATGGCCTTTTCTCAAGCGGTCAGCGGTCTGAACGCTGCAGCGACCAACCTCGATGTCATTGGTAACAACATCGCCAACTCCGCCACCTACGGTTTTAAATCCGGTACGGCATCTTTTGCCGATATGTTTGCCGGTTCGAAAGTCGGTTTGGGCGTTAAAGTTGCGGGTATTACTCAGGACTTTACCGACGGTACTACCACCAACACCGGACGTGGTCTGGATGTTGCTATCAGCCAGAACGGTTTTTTCCGTATGGTAGACAGCAACGGTTCCGTTTTCTACAGCCGTAACGGTCAGTTCAAGCTCGATGAAAATCGCAATATCGTTAACATGCAGGGGCTGCAGCTGACGGGCTATCCGGCTACCGGTACCCCACCGACAGTTCAGCAGGGTGCAAACCCGGCACCGATCACTATCCCGAATACGCTGATGGCGGCTAAATCCACCACTACTGCGTCAATGCAGGTCAACCTGAACTCTACTGACAAATTGCCAACGAAGACCCCGTTTAACCCAAGCGATGCGGACTCCTACAACAAAAAAGGCAGCGTTACCGTTTTCGATAGCCAGGGTAATGCCCATGACATGAACATTTTTTATGTCAAAACAGGCCCTAACAAATGGGATGTCTACACCCAGGACGCCAGCGTTACGGGTTCAGTTGCCACCAAGAATGCGGTGATGAACTTTAGTGCTAACGGTACGCTGACTTCTGTGAATAATTATGTTGAAGAGCCAGTAGACCCCTTAGATCCAACCGGACCAAAACATCTGGTTGAAGGTCCGGATAATGCCCAACCGCAAATTCAGATCTCCACCGGTACGATCAATGGCGCAGTTCCGGCGAACTTCTCTCTGAGCTTCCTGAACTCCATGCAGCAAAACACCGGCGCCAACAACATCGTCGCCACGAATCAGAACGGCTACAAGCCGGGCGATCTGGTGAGCTACCAGATTAACAATGACGGTACGGTGGTCGGTAACTACTCCAACGAACAGCAACAGGTTCTGGGGCAGATCGTGCTGGCAAACTTTGCCAATAACGAAGGTCTGGCATCTCAGGGCGATAACGTCTGGGCGGCGACTCAGGCTTCCGGCGTGGCGCTGCTGGGTACCGCAGGCGAAGGTAACTTCGGTAAGCTGACCAACGGTGCGCTGGAAGCGTCAAACGTGGATTTGAGTAAAGAACTGGTGAATATGATTGTCGCCCAGCGTAACTATCAGTCGAACGCGCAGACCATCAAAACCCAGGATCAGATCCTCAACACGCTGGTCAACCTGCGCTAAGCGCCTGACGGGATGGCTTAATGGATCACGCAATTTATACCGCCATGGGCGCGGCCAGTCAGACGCTGAATCAACAGGCGGTGACGGCCAGCAACCTGGCAAACGCCTCCACGCCAGGGTTTCGTGCGCAGCTCAATGCACTGCGCGCGGTTCCTGTAGAAGGATTGTCTTTACCGACGCGTACGCTGGTCGTGGCCTCCACACCGGGGGCCGATATGACGCCGGGTCAGATGGACTATACCTCTCGCCCGCTGGATGTAGCGCTGCAACAGGATGGCTGGTTGGCTGTGCAGACCGCGGATGGTAGCGAAGGATATACCCGTAACGGCGCTATTCAGGTAAGCCCAACGGGTGAACTGACTATTCAGGGACACCCGGTAATTGGCGAAGCCGGACCGATAGCCGTACCGGAAGGTTCAGAAGTCACCATTGCGGCGGACGGGACAATTTCTGCACTTAACCCTGGCGATCCGGCTAATACGGTCGCGCCAGTGGGGCGGCTGAAGCTGGTGAAGGCAACAGGGATCGAAGTGCAACGTGGCGATGACGGTATGTTCCGTCTGACCCAGGCCGCGCAGGCTACCCGTGGTGCGACGTTACAGGCCGACCCCAGCATCCGTGTGATGTCGGGCGTGCTGGAAGGCAGTAACGTTAAACCGGTTGCTGCGATGAGCGACATGATCGCCAACGCCCGCCGCTTTGAAATGCAGATGAAAATTATCAGTAGCGTGGATGATAACGCGGGCCGCGCCAACCAACTGCTGTCGATGAGTTAATACAGGACATTTTATGATCAGTTCATTATGGATCGCCAAAACCGGCCTGGATGCGCAGCAAACCAACATGGATGTGATTGCCAACAACCTGGCAAACGTCAGCACCAACGGATTTAAGCGCCAGCGCGCCGTGTTCGAAGATCTGTTGTACCAGACGATTCGTCAGCCTGGCGCACAGTCTTCTGAACAAACCACGCTGCCGTCTGGTTTGCAGATTGGTACCGGTGTACGTCCGGTTGCAACCGAGCGTTTACACAGCCAGGGTAACCTGTCGCAGACCAACAACAGTAAAGATGTGGCGATTAAAGGCCAGGGCTTTTTCCAGGTCATGTTGCCCGATGGTACGTCCGCTTATACCCGCGACGGTTCTTTCCAGGTGGATCAGAACGGTCAGTTGGTGACTGCGGGTGGTTTTCAGGTTCAGCCTGCCATCACCATTCCGGCTAACTCGCTCAGTATCACCATTGGACGCGACGGGATTGTCAGCGTGACCCAACAGGGACAGGCGGCGCCTGTTCAGGTCGGGCAGCTTAACCTGACAACCTTTATGAACGATACCGGTCTGGAAAGCATTGGTGAGAATCTGTACACCGAAACGCAGTCATCCGGTGCGCCGAACGAGAGCACGCCGGGGCTGAACGGCGCGGGTCTGCTGTATCAGGGCTATGTTGAAACCTCTAACGTCAACGTGGCGGAAGAGCTGGTAAACATGATCCAGGTTCAGCGCGCTTACGAAATCAACAGTAAAGCGGTATCGACCACCGATCAGATGCTGCAAAAACTGACGCAACTCTAAAGTGGAGTCCGGTGGGGTGAAAACCTCACCGGCACACTGATTTTGAAGATGACCGCAATGCGAAAACACGCGCTTCACCCATACCCTATTTTAGCCCTGCTGGTGGTTTCACTAACAGGATGTGCCTGGATCCCGGCCACGCCCCTCGTGCAGGGCGCGACGACTGCCCAGCCCGTTCCAGGTCCAACGCCGGTGGCGAATGGCTCAATCTTCCAGTCGGCACAACCGATTAACTATGGTTATCAGCCACTCTTTGAAGACCGTCGTCCACGCAATATTGGCGATACGCTGACCATCGTATTGCAGGAAAACGTCAGCGCGAGCAAAAGCTCTTCGGCGAACGCCAGCCGCGACGGCAAGACAAACTTTGGTTTTGATACCGTACCGCGCTATCTGCAAGGTCTGTTCGGTAACGAACGTGCCGACGTAGAAGCCTCAGGCGGTAACTCCTTTAACGGTAAAGGCGGCGCGAACGCCAGAAATACCTTCAGCGGCACGCTGACCGTAACGGTCGATCAGGTACTGGTGAATGGCAACTTACATGTCGTGGGTGAAAAACAGATCGCCATAAATCAGGGCACTGAATTCATTCGCTTCTCCGGGGTCGTTAACCCGCGCACCATCAGTGGCAGCAACTCCGTACCGTCAACCCAGGTTGCGGATGCGCGTATTGAGTACGTCGGCAACGGCTACATCAATGAAGCGCAAAATATGGGCTGGTTGCAGCGTTTCTTCCTTAATTTGTCGCCGATGTAAGCGAGGTACCCCGTGTTTAAATTTTTTGTTGGAATGGCACTGGTGCTGGTAACCGCCTTCGCGCATGCCGACCGTATTCGTGACCTGACCAGCGTGCAGGGCGTGCGGGAAAACTCGCTGATTGGTTATGGGTTGGTGGTGGGTCTGGATGGTACAGGTGACCAGACCACCCAGACGCCGTTTACCACGCAAACGCTCAACAACATGCTGTCGCAGTTGGGGATCACCGTGCCCACCGGCACCAATATGCAGTTGAAAAACGTGGCAGCGGTAATGGTCACCGCGCAGTTCCCGGCCTTTGGTCGTCAGGGGCAAACTATTGACGTTGTGGTCTCTTCCATGGGTAACGCTAAAAGCCTGCGCGGCGGAACGCTGCTGATGACCCCGCTGAAAGGGGTCGATAGCCAGGTATATGCGTTGGCGCAAGGGAATATTCTGGTTGGCGGTGCGGGCGCGGCTGCGGGTGGCAGCAGCGTGCAGGTAAACCAGCTCAATGGCGGACGCATTACCAACGGCGCGACCATCGAACGTGAATTACCCAGCCAGTTCGGCGGCGGTAACACCATTAATCTGCAACTGAATAATGAAGATTTCACGATGGCGCAGCAGATTACCGACACCATTAACCGCTCGCGTGGCTTTGGCAGCGCAACGGCGTTGGATGCCCGCACTATTCAGGTGCGCGTGCCAAGCGGCAACAGCTCGCAGGTGCGTTTCCTTGCTGATATCCAGAATATGGAGGTGAACGTCACGCCGCAGGATGCGAAAGTGATTATCAACTCACGCACCGGATCTGTCGTCATGAACCGCGAAGTAACGCTGGATAGCTGTGCCGTGGCACAAGGCAACTTGTCGATCACGGTGAACCGCCAGGCGAACGTCAGCCAGCCGGACACACCGTTTGGCGGTGGACAAACCGTAGTGACGCCACAAACCCAGATTGACCTGCGCCAAAGCGGTGGTTCGCTGCAAAGCGTACGTTCCAGCGCCAACCTGAACAATGTTGTGCGTGCGCTGAATGCACTGGGGGCAACGCCGATGGATCTGATGTCCATTCTGCAATCGATGCAGAGCGCGGGTTGCTTACGCGCCAAACTGGAAATCATCTAATGATTGGTGACAGCAAACTGCTGACCAGTGCCGCCTGGGATGCGCAATCTCTGAACGAACTGAAAGCGAAAGCGGGTCAGGACCCGGCGGCGAATATCCGCCCGGTCGCCCGTCAGGTTGAAGGGATGTTCGTGCAAATGATGTTGAAAAGCATGCGTGAAGCGCTGCCGAAAGATGGCATGTTTAGCAGCGATTCAACGCGCTTGTATACCAGCATGTATGACCAACAAATTGCACAGCAGATGACCGCAGGCAAAGGTCTGGGGCTGGCTGAAATGATGGTCAAGCAGATGACTGAAGGGCAAGCGCAACCTGCGGGTGACGCGCCGCAGGTGCCGATGAAGTTTTCACTGGAAACGGTGACCAGCTATCAAAATCAGGCACTGACGCAACTGGTCCGCAAAGCCATCCCCCGGGCGACAGAAAGCAATGATGAGCCGCTGTCAGGTGACAGCAAAGACTTCCTCGCCCAGCTGTCACTGCCGGCTAAGCTGGCCAGTCAGCAGAGCGGGGTCCCGCATCATCTGATTTTGGCGCAGGCGGCGCTGGAGTCCGGATGGGGGCAGCGACAAATTCGTCGCGAGAATGGCGAACCGAGTTTCAACATTTTTGGTGTGAAGGCTTCGGGAAGCTGGAAAGGTCCAACCACTGAAATCACCACCACTGAATATGAGAACGGTGAGGCGAAAAAGGTGAAAGCCAGATTCCGCGTCTATAGCTCTTACCTTGAGGCGTTGTCGGATTATGTCGGTCTGATATCCCGTAACCCGCGCTATGCGGCGGTGACCGCTGCTGCGACCGCCGAACAGGGGGCGCAGGCATTGCAAAATGCGGGTTACGCCACAGACCCTAACTATGCACGTAAATTAACCAGCATGATCCAGCAGTTGAAATCGATGAGCGAAAAGGTGAGTAAAACCTACAGCACGAATCTCGATAATCTCTTTTAAATAGCTCAAGTCTACCGACCTGCTGCCGATAATAACGAGTATTGAAGGATTACAAGGAACCTCCATGTCCAGCTTGATTAATAACGCGATGAGTGGACTCAGCGCAGCGCAGGCCGCGTTGAATACTGCCAGTAATAACATCTCCAGCTATAACGTTGCCGGATATACCCGACAAACAACAATTATGGCGCAAGCGAACAGCACGCTGGGTGCGGGGGGCTGGGTAGGCAATGGCGTCTATGTTTCTGGTGTACAACGTGAATATGACTCCTTTATCACTAACCAGTTGCGAGCAGCGCAGAACCAGAGCAGCGGTCTGACGACGCGTTATGAGCAAATGTCAAAGATAGACAATTTGCTCTCCAGCAAAACCAGTTCTATTTCGACCTCAATGCAGGACTTTTTTACCAGCCTGCAAACGCTGGTCAGCAACGCCGAAGATCCGGCGGCACGCCAGGCGCTGATCGGTAAAGCTGATGGATTGGTAAATCAGTTTAAAACGACCGATCAGTATCTGCGCGATCAGGATAAGCAGGTTAATACCGCGATTAAAGCCAGCGTCGATCAGATCAACAACTATTCGAAGCAAATTGCCAGCCTCAACGACCAGATTTCTCGTATGACAGGCGTCGGCGCAGGTGCATCTCCTAACGACCTGCTTGACCAACGCGACCAGCTGGTCAGTGAACTGAATCAGATTGTCGGTGTTGAAGTCAGCGTTCAGGATGGTGGCACCTACAACCTGACAATGGCCAACGGCTATTCGCTGGTGCAGGGCAGCAATGCACGTCAACTGGCGGCAGTGCCTTCCAGCGATGATCCTAATCGTACAACGGTGGCCTACGTTGATGGCGTTGCCGGAGCTGTTGAAATTCCTGAGAAACTGTTGAATACCGGTTCACTGGGCGGACTGCTCACCTTCCGTTCTCAGGAGCTGGATCAGACGCGTAATACCCTAGGCCAACTGGCGCTTGCATTTGCCAGTGCATTTAACGCCCAGCATAAAGAAGGTTTTGATGCCAACGGCGATAAGGGTGAGAATTTCTTCGATATCGGCAGCCCGTCTGTACTGAGTAATGCTAAAAATACTGGCAAAGCGGAATTAACTGCAGAAGTTGGTGACAGTTCGAAAGTACAGGCTACCGACTATAAGATTGTGTTCAGTGGCGGTAAGTGGCAGGTGACGCGTCTGGCAGATAACACAACGTTTGAAGCTAAACCTGGTACAGACGGAAAACTGGATATTGATGGTCTGAAAGTAACGGTTAAGGCTAATCCAACCGGAGCTAATGATAACGACAGCTTTATTCTGAAACCGGTAGAAAACGTTATCGTCGATATGAAAGTCAAGGTGACCGACGAGTCGAAAATCGCCATGGCGTCAGAGAAAAACACTGATCCTGCTGCGGATACAGGTGCAAGCGATAACCGTAACGGTCAGAAACTGCTGGATCTGCAAACCAAAGAAACTGTTGGTAAAAAAACCTTTAATGACGCTTACGCCACACTGGTGAGCGACGTGGGCAACAAAACGGCGACGCTGAAGACTAGCAGTACCACGCAAAATAATGTGGTCAAGCAGCTTTATAACCAACAGCAGTCTATTTCCGGCGTTAACCTCGACGAAGAGTACGGTAATTTACAGCGTTTTCAGCAGTATTACCTGGCTAACGCTCAAGTGCTGCAGACCGCGAATGCGTTGTTTGATGCACTGATTAATATCCGCTAAGGGAGAGGGACACAATGCGTATCAGCACCCAGATGATGTACCAGCAGAATATGCGTGGCATCACTAACTCTCAGGCTGAATGGATGAAGTTCGGCGAGCAAATGTCAACGGGTAAACGCGTGATCAACCCATCAGACGATCCGATTGCCGCCTCGCAGGCCGTGGTACTTTCTCAGGCTCAGGCGCAGAACAGCCAATATACGCTGGCACGCTCGTTCGCGACGCAAAAGGTGTCGCTGGAAGAGAACGTTCTGAGCCAGGTGACGACGGCAATTCAGGCTGCGCAGGAAAAAATTGTTTATGCCGGGAATGGAACGTTAAGCGATGACGACCGTGCATCGCTGGCCACCGACCTGCAGGGGATCCGCGATCAACTGATGAACCTGGCAAACAGTACCGACGGTAATGGTCGCTATATTTTCGGTGGATATAAAACAGAATCCGCACCGTTTGCGCAGGCTGATGGTTCCTACAGTGGTGGTGCCACAAATGTGACCCAGCAGGTTGATGCTTCCCGTACCATGGTCATTGGCCATACGGGCGATAAAATCTTCGCCAACCTGACCAGCAACGCCGTACCGGAACCAGGTGGCGGTACTCAGGAAAAGAACCTGTTCAAAATGCTGGATAGCGCGATTAAAGAGCTAAAAATTCCTATTGCAGGTAATGATGTGGCAAAGGACAAAGCCGCAGCAGCTATCGATAAAACCAATCGAGGTCTGAAAAACTCACTGAATAACGTGCTTTCCGTTCGTGCAGAATTAGGTACGCAACTTAGTGAATTAAGCTCGCTGGATTCACTGGGCGCCGATCGTGCATTAGGGCAAACCCAACAGATGAGTAACCTGGTGGATGTCGACTGGAATGCGGCGATTTCGTCCTACGTCATGCAGCAGGCCGCACTTCAGGCTTCTTATAAAGCGTTTACCGATATGCAGGGAATGTCGTTGTTCCAGCTTAATCGGTAATAACCCTTTTTGAACATATCTTGAAACTGGGTATGTTTGACTGCCCGCTCCTTTAACACCCCGGAGCGGGCATTTTTTTAGGCAACCGACGCTTTACTAAGCGACAGGTTCCCCGTCAGTCTTATGACCAACGCGATCGCACTGCTGAAGGTTGCCAGCGTCACCACACCTTCCCAATTGGCAAGCGCATAGACCTGACTCCCGAGAACGGAACCCAGCGCCATACCGATAAACACCATCGTAAACAGCAGAGCGTTTAATCGTCCTCGTGCCTGAGGCTCCAGGCTATAGACCAGGTTTTGGTGGGCAACCAGGCTGGATTGCAATCCGAGATCAAAACCTACCGCAGAAAGGGCGATAAGCAGCCACTGCCCCTGAACGGGCAGGGCGGGTAACAAAAACATCAGTGCGAAAGATACCGTTACCAGAAAAGCACCCAATTGCGTCACTTTTGCTGCACCCACTTTATCGGCAAGATGGCCCGCCATCGGTGCAGCAAGCGCTCCGGCTGCTCCCGCGATACCAAAAGCACCCGCTATAGCGCTACCCAGGTGGTAATGCTCAGATAACATCACCGCCAGCGTAGACCAGAAGGCGCTAAAAGCAATGGACAGAAAGCCTTGTGCCAGTGCTGCGCGGCGCAAGGTGGAATATTGTTGCCAAAGTTGCACCATCGAGAGCATTAATGATGGATAGCTCAACGTGGAATGGACCGTAAAACGAGGCAGTGCTTTCCACATAATCGCGGTAATTACGGCAATGCTAACGGCAGCAAGTTGATACATCTCACGCCAGCCAAACGCCTCACCGACCAGTCCACTGACGGTACGTGAGAGTAAAATTCCCAGCAGAAGGCCCGTCATTACGGTGCCCACCGTTTTTCCCTGTTTGCCTTCGGGCGCCAGTATTGCCGCCGCAGGCACAATATCTTGTGCCATGGTTGCCGCCATGCCCATCAACAGGCTCACTATTAACAGTGAATGCAACTGCCCGGTAAAGCTGCATGCCAGAAGCAGCACAGTAAGAGAGATACTTTTCAGCAGGATTAATGTCCTGCGGTCATAACGATCGCCCAATGGTAATAAAAACAAAATACCCAGCGCGTATCCCGCCTGGGTCAGCGTCGGGACCAACCCCATGCCGGTAATACTTAAGTTCAGATCCTGACCCATTAAAGGCAGAAGGGGTTAAGCATAGTAGATAGCAGCGACACTGAATCCGGCACCTACTGCCAGAACGAAAGTGACCCAACGGGAAAGTGCGATATATGTGTTCACAAATGATTCCTCAATCACAGGATGTGCGGCTATTTTTATCCTTCAGCGAGTGGCGTGGTAGCGAGCGCAGTGGTAAAACAGTTATACGTCAGGCGTATGATGAAACTGAAAATGATAAAAAATGAGCGTATAGACAGGGTGGAGCTGATGCGTACGTTTGTGCGTATTGTCGAAGCAGGATCGCTTTCGGCAGCGGCAAAACAGATGGGGACAACGCAAGCGACCGTAAGCCGACGGTTGCAATCCCTGGAAACTCTGCTGGGTGTGAAACTGATCATGCGTACCACGCATGCGATGAAATTGACCGACGACGGCGAAAGAGGCTACCAGCATGCCAAGAAGATTATTGATGCCTGGCTGGCGCTGGAAGATGGACTTAATGTCACGGAAGATGAACCGGTGGGGACGTTGCGAGTCCGTGCACCGCATGCGTTCGGGCAACAACAACTGCTTGAGCCGCTTTTGCAGTTTCTTTCGCGCTATCCCCAGGTAGCAGTAGAGTGGATGCTCAACGATAAAACCGTTGATTTTCTGAGCGATAATATTGACTGCGCTATCAGGGTTGGTGCCGAGGTGGATCCGGCCACGGTTGCCGTTTTACTGGCTGAAGTTCCCCGTAGTATGGTGGCGAGCCCTGGGCTGCTGGAACAATACTGCGAGCTTTCTCATCCTGAGCAGTTATCAGCGCTGCCCTGGATTGCCGTGAATACGTTTTATCAACATAGCGTTTCGTTGTTGCACCAATTGCGTAATGAGCCAGTCACGTTGAATATTTCACCCAGATTAAGTACCGACAGTATTTATGTCGCAAGGAATGCCGCGCTGGCAGGGTTGGGAGTGACTATTGTTTCAAGTTGGATGGTGGCGGAGGATATTGCCAACGGACGTCTGGTTGCGTTGCTACCTGAGTGGCATGCGGCGCCGTTGCCTGTACATTTGGTTTATCCGTGGGCGCGTTACTATCCGATTCGCTTACGCAAGTTTCTGGCCTTAATGAAGGATGTTATGCCGCAGCTGACGGGGATGAAAGGCGTAGATCAGATATAAAAAAGCCGACCCGAAGGCCGGCTTTGATATTGATTATGGCTTACTCGACAGGCTGAGGACGTGTTGCTGGCGCAGTCGCTTGATGCGTTGCACTGTGTCCACCTGCGGCACCTTTGCCTTCAAAGGCGAATGCCGGACGCTGCCAGTCGCTATGACGCGGCGCTTCTGGTACATATTCCGGTGCCGGGGCGCGGGTCATCGGTGCGGTCGCATGGCTGTGAAGGTGTTCAGCATCAACACTGGCTGCGACAACTACAGGCTTAACGACAGTCGCTTCTACAATTGGCGCTGCAACAACTTCCTGCGGTGCAGCAACTTCTTCAACAACTGGCGCTGTTTCCACAACTTCGGCAATCTCTTCAACCACTTCTGGCTGGGAAATAACTACCTCTGCAGGCTCTTCGACAACCGGCGCAGTCACAACGTCAGCCACAGGTTCGGCTTCAGCGGCGATTTCTTCTGCAACGGGCGCATCAGATGCAGCGATAATTTGTGGTTGTTCCTCGACCGGGGTCGCAATGACTTCCGGATGCGTGGTTTCAACCTGTGTGGTTTCAACAACGGGGGCCTGAGGCTCAGCTACGACAATCTCTGGCTGCACGGCTTCAACTGGCGCAGGGGCATCCACAATGTGTTCCACGGCAGCTGCAGCAACCTGAGGCTCTACGACGACAGGTGCGGCTTGCTGCTGGACCATTTCTTGTTCGCGCTGTTCTTCAACCTGCTGATCCTGAGGACGTGCGACAGGGTAGCGGATCCAAACTTTACCGGACGCTAATTCAGGAGATGCACAGGCGACAGTTAACGGCATTGGTGACTGAACCGGATAACGCTCGTCACGGTAACGACGACGACGCTGTCCACTGACGCGCAGATGGCGAGGGGAGCGACGGGAACGACGCGGCATACCATTGGAGTCACGCGCGTCGCTGTTGTCTTCCTGCTCAGTCGCAACGACGGCTGGCAGATCAACTTTCGCCAGTTCGGTGCGTTGTGCTGGTGCAGGCTGTTCTGTTGGCTGAGCGGCAGCGGTTTCAGCAACTACTGCGGCAGTTGCCACTTCGGTTTCAACCGCCGGGCTGTCAGTGAAACGAACTTTCTGAGTCAACTGACGCTGTTTACGGCGAGTCTGAGGCTGACGTACGCGCTCTTCCTGCTCGGCATCCTGCACAGGTTGTTCAGCCTGGTTCAGCTCTTTAACTTCCTGCTGAGCCTGACGCTTGTCATCGTTACGACGGCGGTTGCGTTCGCGACGCGGAGTCTGCTGCTCATCGCCAGATTTCGCTTTGTCTGCAACGTCAGTAGTTTGCTGGCGGTTATCGCGAGCTTCCGCATTTTGCTGCTGTGACTGACGACGGTTACGGCGGTTATCTTCACGGTTTTCGCCGTTTTCTGAACGTTCGTTACGGTTGTCACGGTCACCGCGATTATCACGGTTATCACGACGATCGTTACGGTCGCGACGATTGTTCTGACGCGGTTTACGACGATCCTGCTGGCGTTCGGTTTTCTCTTCAGCTTTCGGCGCAGGTTGTTCAACCGGTTTCACTTCTTCGCTACCACCGAAGATGGACTTCAGTGCGCCAAAGAAACGGCTAATCAAACCGGGCTGTGCGGCAACGGCTGCGGTCGCTGCCGCTGCTTTAGGCGCGGCGGCTTTCGCGGCAGGTTCCTGCAGAGCAGGGGCTGGCGGAACGTCTGGCATGGCGAAGGTAGCCAGCGCCGGTTGCTCAGGCTGTTTACGCTCGACGTACTCTTCTTCCGTCGGCAATGCCATTGCCTCTTCATGCAGTTTCGGCAGTAGATAGCTCAGGGTCGGCGTTTCTTCCCCTTTACGTACGCGCAGCACAGAATAGTGCGGGGTTTCCATCTGATCGTTTGGCACGATCACACAGCGCACGCCATTCTGACGCGTCTCGATTGCATTTACCGCGGTACGCTTTTCGTTGAGCAGGTAGGAAGCGATCGGCACAGGAACAATAGCGTGTACTTCCTGCGTATTTTCTTTCAGTGCTTCTTCTTCGATCAGACGCAGAATAGACAGCGACAGTGATTCGTTATCACGTACGGTACCAGTACCGGAGCAGCGCGGGCACACGTGATGGCTGGATTCACCCAGTGACGGGCTCAGACGCTGACGGGACATTTCCAGCAGACCGAAGCGAGAAATATGGCTGATCTGAATACGTGCTCTGTCCTGGCGTACGGCCTCGCGCAGACGGTTTTCAACCGCGCGCTGGTGACGAACCGGCGTCATATCAATGAAGTCGATTACAATCAGACCGCCGAGGTCGCGCAGACGCAGCTGACGTGCAATTTCATCGGCTGCTTCAAGGTTGGTGTTGAACGCTGTTTCTTCGATGTCGCCGCCGCGGGTTGCGCGTGCGGAGTTGATATCGATAGCGGTCAGTGCTTCAGTGCTGTCGATAACGATTGAGCCGCCGGACGGCAGACGCACTTCGCGTTGGAACGCGGACTCAATCTGAGACTCGATCTGATAGTGGCTGAACAGCGGGATTTCGCCGGTGTACAGTTTGATTTTGCTGCTGAAATCCGGACGACCCAGCGCCGCGATGTGCTGACGCGCCATCTCCATGACTTTTGGGTTGTCGATGAGGATTTCGCCGATGTCCTGGCGCAGATAGTCGCGGAAGGCACGCACGATAACGTTGCTTTCCTGATGGATCAGGAACGGAGCAGGGCGGCTGTCAGCGGCTTTTTGAATCGCTTCCCAGTGCTTCAGGCGGAAGCTCAGGTCCCACTGCAGCGCTTCGGCGGATTTGCCTACCCCTGCGGTACGCACGATAAGCCCCATGCCATCAGGCAGTTCCAGGCTTGCCAGCGCTTCTTTTAATTCGGTACGGTCGTCGCCTTCAATGCGACGGGAGATGCCGCCCGCGCGCGGGTTGTTCGGCATCAGAACCAGATAGCTACCCGCCAGGCTGATAAAGGTAGTCAGCGCAGCGCCTTTGTTGCCGCGTTCTTCTTTATCGATCTGAACGATGACTTCCTGACCTTCACGCAACACGTCTTTAATGTTGGGGCGACCATGGGAGTTGTAGTTAGCGGGAAAGTATTCGCGGGCAATTTCTTTTAACGGGAGGAAACCGTGACGTTCAGCGCCGTAATCAACAAAAGCAGCTTCCAGACTCGGTTCAATACGGGTAATTTTGCCTTTATAGATGTTGGCTTTTTTCTGTTCGTGTCCAGGACTTTCGATATCCAGATCGTACAGACGTTGCCCATCTACAAGGGCGACACGCAACTCTTCCTGCTGAGTCGCGTTAATTAACATTCTTTTCATCGTAACTTACTCATTATTCTTACATTGACGACTAAGCTGCGGGCAGAGTAATGCCTTTCCGGGTGTGAACCGATGGCCTCGTGTCTATTCGCGTCGCCAACCTCACGGTTATCGTCAGCTCAAAGAGGCGCAGAGTGTCGGTTGCCTGTATTTCATACGGAAACACAGCGCAATTATCAGGGGAACAGTCTGGGTGTTACTCTCCAGAGAAGCTTCCATTGTGCTTGTCGTCTTTCACGCTGTCGGTGCGTTGGCTTTATCTTCTCACCCTGGTCACTTACAGGAGTAAGAACCTGGGGGTATCCAGACTTGCCGCCTTCCTACAATGTGAAATCCATAGAGCACTTACCGGTAAGGACTGCAACCCGCAGCCCGCTAACTGCCTGAAAGATCAATACGTCTTACGCCATTGCTGCGTTGATGATCGGTCGGGCAAAATTGGGTCATTCCGGAAAAGTTCTTGTTTTAACAAGATTCAACACGGAAACAACCGCATTATTCCACTGCTAACCTTGTTATAGCAAGATGACTTTTGCCATTTATCACCCGGTTACTCACAGTTTTTTCACTTCCGCGTAGTGATTGCTTTAATAACCACCAAATCGGCTATGTCAAACTTAAGTAATAAGGTATAGCAGTTAATATAAGCATAGAAAAATGTGTGGCGCGAATCTTGATGGCTATTTAAAATCGGCCCCCATGAAAACAGAGACTCCAGCCGTAAAAACAGTTGCCATTACTGCCGACGAAGCAGGGCAACGCATCGACAACTTTTTGCGCACCCAGCTTAAGGGCGTGCCGAAAAGTATGATTTATCGCATTTTGCGTAAAGGCGAAGTGCGGGTGAATAAAAAACGCATTAAACCCGAGTACAAACTCGAAGATGGGGATATTGTGCGTATTCCACCTGTGCGTGTCGCTGAACGTGAAGAAGAGGCCATTTCGCCAAACCTGCAGAAGGTTGCGGCGCTGACCGATGTCATTTTATATGAAGATGACCACATTCTGGTGCTTAACAAACCTTCAGGTACGGCCGTGCATGGCGGAAGCGGGTTAAGCTTTGGCGTCATTGAAGGATTACGTGCGTTGCGTCCGGAAGCGCGTTTCCTTGAGCTGGTGCATCGCCTCGACCGGGATACCTCCGGTGTGCTGCTGGTTGCCAAAAAACGCTCAGCCTTGCGTTCATTGCATGAACAACTGCGTGAAAAAGGCATGCAGAAAGATTACCTCGCGCTGGTTCGTGGCCAATGGCAGTCGCATGTCAAAACCGTGCAGGCGCCGCTGTTAAAGAACATTCTGCAAAGCGGTGAGCGTATCGTGCGGGTGAATCAGGAAGGCAAACCGTCAGAAACACGTTTTAAAGTGGAAGAGCGCTATGCGTTTGCCACACTTGTGCGCTGTAGCCCGGTGACCGGACGTACGCACCAGATCCGTGTGCATACCCAGTATGCCGGTCATCCAATTGCTTTTGACGATCGCTACGGTGACCGTGAGTTCGATAAGCAAGTGGCGGATACGGGGTTGAACCGACTTTTCCTGCATGCCGCAGCGTTGAAGTTTACTCATCCGGGTACGGGAGAAGTGATGCGTATTGAAGCGCCAATGGATAAGCAGTTGAAGCGCTGCCTCGAGGTATTACGCAGCAAAGCCTGATGCGCGTTGCTTATCAGGCCTACAATCGTGTGATGGACCGTAGGCCTGATAAGACGCATCGCGTCGACATCATGCAGATTAATCAGGCGTTCAACGGGTTCATTTCTTCCCGCCGCAGCATTTGACACAACGCGATCAGCGGCAAACCTATCAAGGTATTTGGGTCACGACCCTCCAGGCGTTCAAAGAGTGCAATACCTAACCCTTCACTTTTGAAACTACCTGCACAATGGAGCGGACGCTCTTTGCGCAGATAATCGTCAATTTCCGCCTCGCTTAAATGACGGAAATGGACGTCAAAAGGTTCTACTTCAGTTTGTAAATGTCCGGTCGCAGAATTATAGAGCGCCAGTCCGGTGTAAAACGTCACAATATTGCCACGGGCTTTGAGTAACTGTTGGCGCGCATTTTCTTCTGTTAATGGTTTACCGGTTATTTCACCATCAAGAACACAAATTTGATCGGAGCCAATAATCAGATGCGAGGGATAACGGTGGGCGAGTGATTGTGCTTTTTGCTGCGCCAGTCGCAACACCAGATGACGCGGCGCCTCGCCTGGTAATGGTGTTTCATCAACCTCTGGTGCTGCGCATTCGAACGGAATTGCCAGTTTTTCGAGTAAAGCGCGACGCCAGGGAGAGGTGGAAGCAAGAATAAGTTGAGGCATATTTTTTCCCTCGCATATAGCGTATTGATGAGAGCCATTTTAAACTATGGACTTCGACCTACAAGCTGGCTGTAGTGGCTTGTCTTGAGCGATTTTAAGTCGATGACCCGCAATGTGTGCGAATTATTGGCAAAAGGCAACCACAGGCTGCCTTTTTCTTTGACTATATGACGTTACAAAGTTAATATGCGCGCCCTATGCAAAAGGTAAAATTACCCCTGACTCTTGATCCGGTTCGTACGGCTCAAAAACGCCTCGATTATGAAGGTATCTATACTTCTGATCTGGTTGAGCGCGTCGCCGATTCTGTAGTCAGTGTGGACAGTGATGTGGAATGCTCCATGTCGTTCGCTATCGATAACCAGCGTCTCGCCGTTATAACCGGTGATGCGAAGGTATCGGTTACGCTCGAATGTCAGCGTTGCGGGAAACCGTTCCCACTTCATGTTCACACAACATATTGTTTTAGTCCTGTCCGTTCTGACGAGCAGGCTGAAGCACTCCCGGAAGCGTATGAGCCGATTGAGGTTAACGAATTCGGTGAAATCGATCTGCTTGCAATGGTTGAAGATGAGATTATCCTCTCCTTGCCGGTAGTTCCGGTGCATGATTCTGAACACTGTGAAGTGTCCGAGGCGGACATGGTCTTTGGCGAATTGCCTGATGAAGCGCAAAAACCAAACCCATTTGCCGTATTAGCCAGCTTAAAGCGTAAGTAATTGAGGAGTAAGGTCCATGGCCGTACAACAGAATAAACCAACCCGTTCCAAACGTGGCATGCGTCGTTCTCATGACGCTCTGACCGCAGTCACCAGCCTGTCTGTAGACAAAACTTCTGGTGAACAACACCTGCGTCACCACATCACTGCCGACGGTTTCTACCGTGGCCGTAAGGTAATCGCTAAGTAATCACGCATGACTCAATGGCTTTCCTACCCCTGGTGAGAAAGACAAAGAGTGAACGCGTGATGAAGCTTAGTGAGGCTTTCCCCGGGTAACTGGGGAAACACCTAACCGGGCAGCGACGATACCTTGACACGTCTAACCCTGGCGTTAGATGTCATGGGGGGAGATTTTGGCCCTACCGTGACAGTGCCTGCAGCATTGCAGGCACTGAATTCTAATTCGCAACTCACACTTCTTTTAGTCGGGGATCCCGATACAATCACGCCATTACTTGCCAAAGCTGACTTCGAACAACGTTCGCGTCTGCAGATTATCCCTGCTCAGTCAGTTATTGCCAGTGATGCCCGGCCCTCGCAAGCTATTCGCGCCAGTCGTGGAAGCTCAATGCGTGTTGCCCTGGAGCTCGTGAAAGAAGGTCAGGCACAAGCTTGTGTCAGCGCCGGTAATACGGGCGCACTGATGGGACTTGCGAAGTTATTGCTCAAACCCCTTGAGGGGATTGAGCGTCCGGCGTTGGTGACGGTGTTACCGCATCAGCAAAAGGGCAAAACGGTGGTGTTGGATTTGGGCGCCAACGTAGATTGTGATAGCACGATGTTGGTGCAATTTGCCGTCATGGGTTCCGTGCTGGCAGAAGAGGTTGTTGGCATTGCCAATCCTCGCGTAGCGTTACTCAACATCGGCGAAGAAGAAACGAAAGGTCTCGACAGTATTCGAGATGCTTCAGCTGTGCTAAAAACAATCCCTTCCATTAATTATATCGGCTATCTTGAAGCCAATGAGTTACTGACTGGCAAAACCGATGTGTTGGTCTGTGACGGCTTTACAGGTAATGTCACATTAAAGACGATGGAAGGTGTTGTCAGAATGTTCCTTTCACTGCTGAAATCTCAGGGTGAGGGCAAAAAACGGTCGTGGTGGCTTCTGTTATTAAAACGTTGGTTACAAAAAAGCCTGACAAGGCGATTTAGTCACCTCAACCCCGACCAGTATAATGGCGCCTGTCTGTTAGGATTGCGCGGCACGGTGATTAAGAGTCATGGTGCGGCCAATCAGCGAGCATTTGAAGTCGCGATTGAACAGGCAGTGCAGGCGGTGCAGCGACAAGTTCCTCAGCGAATTGCCGCTCGCCTGGAATCTGTATACCCAGCTGGATTCGAACTGCTGGACGGTGGCGAAAGCGCAACCTCACGAGCACACAGATAACGGTGCGTTTGTGAATGTGGCCAACGTATCAGCGATTTGCTCGTGGCGGTATATAACCAAAAAGTGACTGAGCGTACATGTATACGAAGATTATTGGTACTGGCAGCTATCTGCCTGAACAAGTGCGTACTAACGCCGATTTGGAAAAAATGGTTGAGACATCTGATGAGTGGATCGTCACTCGTACAGGTATCCGTGAACGCCATATTGCAGCGCCAAATGAAACAGTTGCGACGATGGGCTTTGCCGCCGCAAACCGTGCGATTGAAATGGCGGGCATCGACAAAGAGCAAATTGGTCTGATTGTGGTTGCTACCACATCATCCACTCACGCATTTCCAAGCGCGGCGTGCCAGATCCAAAGTATGCTAGGGATCAAAGGCTGTCCGGCGTTTGACGTTGCAGCCGCTTGCGCTGGTTTCACTTACGCCCTGAGCGTTGCCGACCAGTATGTTAAATCTGGCGCAGTTAAGCATGCTCTGGTCGTTGGCTCTGATGTTCTGGCGCGCACCTGTGATCCAACCGATCGCGGAACGATCATCATTTTCGGTGATGGGGCGGGCGCGGTTGTACTGAGCGCATCAGAAGAGCCAGGCATTCTCTCCACGCATCTGCACGCTGACGGTCGCTATGGCGAACTGTTGACGCTGCCTAACGCCGATCGCGTGAACCCAGAAAACCCGATTCATCTGACGATGGCGGGTAACGAAGTATTTAAAGTCGCGGTGACCGAGCTTGCGCACATCGTTGATGAAACGCTGGAAGCCAATAATCTCGACCGTTCTGCGCTGGACTGGCTGGTACCGCATCAGGCTAACCTGCGCATTATCAGCGCGACGGCGAAAAAGCTGGGTATGTCGATGGATAATGTTGTCGTGACGCTCGACAGACATGGTAATACCTCTGCTGCCTCCGTACCGTGCGCGCTGGACGAAGCCGTCCGCGACGGGCGTATTAAAGCTGGGCAGTTGATATTGCTTGAAGCCTTCGGGGGTGGATTCACCTGGGGCTCCGCGCTGGTTCGTTTCTAGTATAAGGATTTAAACATGACGCAATTTGCATTTGTGTTTCCGGGGCAGGGTTCCCAGACCGTTGGGATGTTGTCTGAAATGGCAGCAAACTACCCAATTGTTGAAGAAACATTTGCTGAAGCATCAGCTGCGCTGGGCTATGATCTGTGGGCGTTGACTCAGCAGGGTCCGGCCGAAGAACTGAATAAAACCTGGCAGACGCAGCCAGCGCTGTTGACCGCATCTGTCGCGCTTTACCGCGTATGGCAGCAGCAGGGTGGTAAAACACCTGCGCTGATGGCGGGTCACAGCCTGGGCGAATATTCTGCGCTGGTCTGCGCAGGCGTGATCGCATTTGCTGATGCCGTACGTCTGGTAGAACTGCGCGGTAAGTTCATGCAGGAAGCTGTACCAGAAGGCACTGGCGGTATGTCAGCGATTATCGGTCTTGATGATGCGTCTATCGCTAAAGCATGTGAAGAGTCAGCAGAAGGTCAGGTTGTTTCTCCGGTTAACTTCAACTCGCCAGGCCAGGTGGTTATCGCGGGTCATAAAGAAGCGGTTGAACGTGCGGGCGCTGCCTGTAAAGCTGCGGGTGCGAAACGTGCTCTGCCACTGCCAGTTAGCGTGCCGTCTCACTGTGCGCTGATGAAGCCTGCTGCTGAAAAACTGGCCGTTGAGCTGCAGAAAATCACCTTTAACGCGCCGACTGTTCCGGTCGTGAACAACGTCGATGTGAAGTGTGAAACCACGGCAGATGCAATTCGCGATGCGTTGGTTCGTCAGCTGTATAGCCCGGTTCAGTGGACTAAAACCGTTGAATTTATGGCATCCCAGGGCGTAGAGCACCTGTATGAAGTCGGTCCGGGTAAAGTTCTGACCGGTTTGACGAAACGTATTGTTGACACCCTGACTGCTTCGGCACTGAATGAGCCGGCGGCACTGTCTGCGGCGCTAGAGCAATAAAAGAGGAAGACCATGAGTTTTGAAGGAAAAATCGCGCTGGTTACCGGTGCAAGCCGTGGCATTGGCCGCGCAATTGCTGAGACACTCGTTGCCCGTGGCGCGAAAGTTATCGGTACTGCTACCAGCGAAAGCGGCGCGCAGGCCATTAGCGATTATTTAGGTGCAAATGGTAAAGGTCTGATGTTGAATGTGACCGATCCTGCATCTATCGAATCTGTTCTGGAAAATATTCGCGCAGAATTTGGTGAAGTCGATATCCTGGTCAATAATGCCGGGATTACTCGTGATAACCTGTTAATGCGCATGAAAGATGACGAGTGGAACGATATCATCGAAACCAACCTGTCATCTGTTTTCCGTCTGTCAAAAGCGGTAATGCGAGCTATGATGAAAAAGCGTCATGGGCGTATTATCACTATCGGTTCTGTGGTTGGTACCATGGGAAATGCGGGTCAGGCTAACTACGCTGCGGCGAAAGCGGGTCTGATCGGCTTCAGTAAATCACTGGCGCGCGAAGTTGCGTCTCGTGGCATTACTGTAAACGTTGTTGCTCCGGGCTTTATTGAAACGGACATGACGCGTGCGCTGTCTGATGATCAGCGTGCGGGTATTCTGGCGCAGGTTCCTGCGGGTCGCCTTGGCGGCGCTCAGGAAATCGCCAGTGCGGTTGCATTTTTAGCTTCTGACGAAGCAAGTTACATCACAGGTGAGACTTTGCACGTCAACGGCGGGATGTACATGGTTTAACCACGATTGAAAAATATTTGCGTTATTAGGGTGAATGGCCTCAAAATAGCGCAAAATCGTGGTAAGACCTGCCGGGATTTAGTTGCAAATTTTTCAACATTTTATACACTACGAAAACCATCGCGAAAGCGAGTTTTGATAGGAAATTTAAGAGTATGAGCACTATCGAAGAACGCGTTAAGAAAATTATCGGCGAACAGCTGGGCGTTAAGCAGGAAGAAGTAACCAACAATGCTTCCTTCGTTGAAGACCTGGGCGCAGATTCTCTTGACACCGTTGAGCTGGTAATGGCTCTGGAAGAAGAGTTTGATACTGAGATTCCGGACGAAGAAGCTGAGAAAATCACTACCGTTCAGGCTGCCATTGATTACATCAACGGCCACCAGGCGTAAGTGAACATCTCCAGGCGGTCATTCGACCGCCTGAGTTTTATCTTTTTATCCCACTTGAATTATTTTCCCTCCCTGGAGGACAACCGTGTCTAAGCGTCGTGTAGTTGTGACCGGACTGGGCATGTTGTCTCCTGTCGGCAATACCGTAGAGTCTACCTGGAAAGCTCTCCTTGCCGGTCAGAGTGGCATCAGCCTGATCGACCATTTCGATACTAGCGCCTATGCAACGAAATTTGCTGGCTTAGTAAAGGATTTTAACTGTGAAGACATTATCTCGCGCAAAGAACAGCGCAAGATGGATGCTTTCATTCAATATGGAATTGTCGCTGGCGTTCAGGCCATGCAGGATTCTGGCCTCGAAATAACGGAAGAGAACGCCCACCGTATTGGCGCCGCTATCGGCTCTGGTATTGGCGGTCTCGGTCTTATCGAAGAAAACCATACCTCTCTGGTAAATGGTGGACCGCGTAAGATCAGCCCGTTCTTCGTTCCGTCGACGATTGTTAACATGGTGGCAGGTCACCTGACCATCATGTACGGCCTGCAAGGGCCAAGCATCTCCATCGCAACCGCCTGTACTTCAGGCGTGCATAACATCGGTCATGCTGCACGTATCATTGCATACGGCGATGCGGACGCGATGGTTGCGGGTGGTGCAGAAAAAGCCAGTACGCCGCTGGGCGTGGGTGGTTTTGGCGCGGCACGTGCGCTGTCTACACGTAATGATAACCCGCAAGCGGCAAGCCGTCCGTGGGACAAAGAACGTGATGGCTTTGTGCTGGGCGACGGCGCAGGCATGGTTGTACTGGAAGAGTACGAACATGCGAAAGCGCGCGGTGCAAAAATCTATGCTGAAGTCGTTGGCTTCGGTATGAGCAGTGATGCTTACCACATGACGTCACCACCGGAAAACGGTGCAGGCGCTGCGCTGGCAATGGTCAACGCGCTGCGTGATGCCGCTATCGAAGCGGGTCAGATTGGCTATGTCAACGCGCATGGTACGTCTACGCCTGCAGGCGATAAAGCAGAAACCCAGGCAGTGAAATCTGTCTTTGGTGATGCGGCAAGCCGTGTAATGGTAAGCTCCACCAAATCTATGACCGGACACCTGTTGGGTGCGGCGGGCGCGGTAGAGTCTATTTTCTCTATTCTGGCGCTGCGCGATCAGGCTATTCCGCCAACCATCAACCTGGATAACCCGGATGAAGGTTGTGATCTGGACTTCGTACCTCACGAAGCGCGTCAGGTTAGTGGTCTGGAGTATGCACTGTGTAACTCCTTTGGCTTCGGTGGTACCAACGGCTCTTTGATCTTTAAAAAGATTTAAGCCCGTTAGGAGATGCGCTAGCATCGATAGCAAATTGAAAAGGTCCGCTTGTCGGGCCTTTTTTTATTCGGTTTTCCGCCCTTGTCCTGTGTTACTCATCCTGCCAAACTAGCGGACCAGAAATAAGGAGCCACCATGTTCTTAATTAATGGCTGCGAGCAGAATATGCTGTTAGCAAGCGATCGAGCGACCCAATTTGGTGATGGCTGTTTTACCACTGCCTGTATTATCGACGGCGAAATCTCTCTCTTTGCAGCGCATCTTGAGCGTTTACAAGACGCTTGCCAAAAACTGCTGATCTCTTTTGAAAATTGGTCCGAGCTGCAAAATGAAATGAAAATGCTGGCGAAAGGGCACGTACGCGGGGTGTTGAAAGTGATTATCAGCCGTGGCAGTGGAGGCCGGGGCTACAGTGGCAAAAGTTGTCACAGCGCCACACGCATCCTCTCCGTTTCAGCCTGGCCCGTTCATTACGATCGTTGGCGGCAAGATGGCATTATGCTGGCGCTAAGCCCAGTACGTCTGGGACGTAATCCACTGCTTGCCGGGCTTAAACATCTGAATCGACTGGAGCAGGTGTTGATTCGCTCTCATCTTGAACAGACGGACGCAGATGAAGCACTGGTTCTTGACAGCGAGGGATGGGTTACGGAATGCTGTGCGGCTAATTTGTTCTGGCGTAAAGGTGATGTGGTTTACACGCCCCGCCTGGATCAGGCCGGAGTAAACGGCATTATGCGACAATTCTGTATCCGGATGCTGGCACAATCGCCATTCAGTATTGTCGAAGTGTATGCCGGGTTGGAGGAGGTTATGCAGGCTGATGAAATCGTCGTCTGTAACGCGTTAATGCCCATTATTCCCGTGTGTGCCTGTGGCGACACATTGCTGTCTTCACGTTTGTTATTCGATTTTTTAGCCCCACTTTGTGAGCACCCGAATTAGTCATGAAAAAACTGTTACTTGTTGTCCTGTTATTGCTGGTTGTGCTGGGCATTGCCGCGGGAGTGGGAATGTGGAAAGTTCGCCATCTGGCGGACAGTAAATTATTGATTAAAGAAGAGACGATTTTTACGCTGAAAGCGGGGACGGGCCGCCTGGCCCTTGGCGAACAGCTGTATGCGGACAAGGTTATTAACCGTCCGCGCGTGTTCCAATGGCTGCTGCGTGTGGAACCCGAACTGTCGCATTTTAAGGCCGGAACCTACCGTTTTACACCCGACATGACGGTTCGGGATATGCTGCAACTGCTGGAAAGCGGAAAAGAGGCGCAGTTCCCGTTACGTCTGGTTGAAGGGATGCGCCTAAGCGATTACCTGAAACAGCTGCGCGATGCCCCGTATATCAAACATACGTTAAGCGACGATAGCTATGAGACCGTGGCCCAGGCGCTGAAGCTGGAAAACCCGCAATGGGTGGAAGGTTGGTTCTGGCCAGATACCTGGATGTATACCGCCAATACTACTGACGTAGCGTTGCTAAAACGCGCGCATCAGAAAATGGTTAAAGCGGTGGATACTGTCTGGGAAGGGCGAGCTGACGGCCTGCCTTATCAGGACAAAAACCAGCTGGTAACCATGGCTTCTATTATTGAAAAAGAGACTGCGGTTGCCAGCGAGCGTGACCAGGTTGCTTCGGTGTTTGTTAACCGTTTACGTATCGGTATGCGTTTACAAACCGATCCGACGGTGATTTACGGTATGGGGTCACGGTATAATGGCAAATTGTCGCGCGTGGATTTAGACAGCCCGACCGCTTATAACACCTATACCATTACAGGACTGCCACCTGGCCCGATTGCCATGCCGGGAGAGGCATCATTGCAGGCCGCGGCACATCCGGCAAAAACGCCGTATCTTTATTTTGTGGCTGACGGTAAAGGTGGCCACACGTTTAACACCAATCTTGCCAGCCACAACCGGTCCGTGCAGGATTACCTGAAAGTGCTTAAGGAAAAAAATGGGCAGTAACTATATCGTCATCGAGGGCCTGGAAGGCGCCGGAAAAACCACCGCGCGTAACGTAGTGGTAGAGACACTTGAGCAACTCGGTATTCGCGACATGGTTTTCACCCGCGAACCTGGCGGCACGCAGCTGGCTGAGAAACTAAGAAGCCTGGTGCTGGACATTAAGTCGGTGGGTGACGAGGTTATCACTGACAAAGCCGAAGTTCTGATGTTTTACGCCGCGCGCGTACAGCTGGTCGAAACCGTTATTAAACCTGCGCTGGCGAAAGGCGCGTGGGTAATTGGCGATCGTCACGATCTGTCTACCCAGGCGTATCAGGGTGGTGGACGTGGTATCGATCAATACATGCTGGCAACCCTGCGCGATGCAGTGCTCGGCGATTTTCGCCCGGACCTGACTATCTATCTGGATGTGACGCCAGAAGTCGGGTTGAAGCGTGCACGCGCACGCGGCGAGCTGGATCGTATTGAGCAGGAATCTTTCGATTTCTTTAATCGTACCCGCGCGCGCTATCTTGAGCTGGCTGCCAAAGACGCCAGCATTCGCACTATAGACGCTACGCAGCCGCTGGAGGCTGTGATGGCTGATATTCGCAATACCATCACCCAATGGGTGAAGGAGCAGGGCGCATGAAATGGTACCCATGGTTACGACCGGATTTTGAAAAACTGGTGGCCAGCTACCAGGCGGGTCGTGGTCACCATGCGTTACTGATTCAGGCGTTACCCGGAATGGGCGACGACGCGCTTATTTACGCCCTCAGCCGCTATTTAATGTGCCAGCAGCCGGAAGGACATAAAAGCTGCGGACAGTGCCGTGGCTGTCAGCTGATGCAGGCGGGGACACACCCTGACTACTATTCGCTGCTGCCGGAAAAAGGCAAAAGCACGCTGGGGGTTGATGCTGTACGCGAAGTCAGTGAAAAGCTGTACGAGCATTCGCGTCTCGGCGGTGCGAAGGTCGTGTGGATCCCTGATGCCGCCCAGTTAACCGATGCTGCCGCCAATGCCCTGTTGAAAACGCTGGAAGAACCCCCGGCACAGACCTGGTTTTTCCTCGCCAGCACAGAGCCAGCTCGTTTGCTGGCGACATTACGCAGCCGTTGTCGGTTACATCATCTTGCGCCACCTCCGGAGTCGTATGCTATCTCCTGGCTTGCTCGTGAAGTGACTGCGTCGTCAGAAGCGCTGCTTAGCGCGTTACGTCTAAGTGCCGGTTCGCCAGGCGCGGCACTCACGCTGTTACAGGCTGAAAGCTGGGCACACCGTACAGATTTTTGTGCGGCACTGGTGAATACATTAAACGCCGGTGATTGGTATATCTTGCTCGCGGCGTTAAACCACGATCAGGCTGCCGCCCGTTTACACTGGCTGGCAACGTTGTTTACGGATGCGTTGAAACGTCCGTATGGGATTGCCCATTTAACCAATCCCGATGCCCTGGACCTGATATCTTCCATCGCAGAACGGTTATCCGTTGCCCAGATACAGGCGATACTCGGTGACGTTTGTCATTGCCGTCAGCAGTTGCTGAACGTGACGGGCGTAAACCGCGAGCTGGTATTAACCGATCTTATTCTTCGTATTGAGCATTACCTGCAACCAGGCACCGTACTGCCTGTTCCCCATCTTTGAGAGAGACATTATGTTTTTAGTCGACTCACACTGCCATCTTGATGGCCTGGATTATCAATCTCTGCATAAGGACGTGGACGACGTGCTGGCGAAAGCGGCCGCACGCGATGTGAAATTCTGTCTTGCCGTTGCAACCACCTTGCCAGGATACCGCAGTATGCGTGAACTGGTTGGTGAGCGTGACAATGTGGTTTTTTCCTGCGGCGTGCATCCGTTAAATCAGGATGAAACCTATGATGTTGAGGAGCTGCGTCGTTTTGCCGCCGAAGAGGGGGTTGTGGCGATGGGAGAAACCGGGCTGGACTATTTTTACACGCCGGAAACAAAGGTGCGCCAGCAGGAATCTTTTATCCACCATATTCAGATTGGCCGTGAGTTACAGAAGCCAGTTATCGTGCATACCCGCGATGCGCGAGCCGACACGCTGTCTATTCTGCGCGAAGAAAAAGTGACGGATTGTGGCGGCGTACTACACTGTTTTACAGAGGACAGAGAAACGGCGGGCAAATTACTGGACCTTGGATTCTATATCTCGTTTTCCGGCATCGTCACGTTCCGAAATGCAGAGCAGCTCCGTGATGCCGCCCGCTATGTTCCTCTGGACCGGTTATTGGTCGAGACGGATTCTCCCTACCTTGCGCCTGTACCGCATCGTGGAAAAGAGAACCAGCCCGCCATGACTCGTGACGTTGCAGAGTACATGGCCGTAGTGAAAGGTGTTGCCGTTGAAGAACTGGCGCAGGCAACCACTGATAACTTTGCCCGCCTGTTTCACATCGACGCTTCTCGCCTGCAATCTGTTCGTTAACTGACTTTTTTTAAAGCTCGTAATTAATCACTAATGCGAGTAAAGTTCACCGCCACAAAATGGGCGGTGAATAACCAGCTTGACACATTCAGAAACGCATTTTATCGGAATGTGCGGATTTTGCGGCCATTCACGACTGAACTGTGATAGCCGTCAAACAAAAACAAACTGAATTATTTTACTCTGTGTAATAAATAAAGGGTACTTAGATGCCCTGTACACGGCGAGGTTCTCCCCCCTCGCTAATGCGTGAGAACGTAGAAAAGCACAAATACTCAGGAGCACTCCTAATTATGTTTAAGAATGCATTTGCTAACCTGCAAAAGGTCGGTAAATCGCTGATGCTGCCGGTATCCGTACTCCCAATTGCAGGTATCCTGCTGGGCGTCGGTTCCGCTAACTTCAGCTGGCTGCCAGCCGTTGTATCGCACGTAATGGCAGAAGCGGGCGGTTCTGTTTTTGCGAACATGCCGCTGATTTTTGCTATCGGTGTTGCATTAGGCTTCACTAATAATGACGGTGTATCTGCACTGGCATCCGTTGTTGCTTACGGCATCATGGTTAAGACCATGGCTGTAGTTGCGCCGCTGGTTCTGCATTTACCTGCTGAAGAGATCGCAGCTAAACACCTTGCTGATACGGGTGTTCTCGGGGGGATTATCTCCGGTGCGATTGCAGCGTATATGTTCAACCGCTTCTACCGTATTAAATTGCCTGAGTATCTTGGCTTCTTTGCGGGTAAGCGCTTCGTTCCTATCATTTCTGGTCTGGCTGCTATCTTCACAGGTGTGGTTCTGTCCTTCATTTGGCCACCAATCGGTACTGCTATTCAGACGTTCTCCCAGTGGGCTGCATACCAGAACCCGGTCGTGGCGTTCGGTATCTATGGCTTCATTGAACGCTGCCTGGTGCCGTTTGGTCTGCACCATATCTGGAACGTTCCATTCCAGATGCAGATCGGTGAATACACCAACGCTGCAGGTCAGGTGTTCCACGGCGACATCCCTCGCTATATGGCGGGTGACCCGACGGCGGGCAAACTGTCCGGTGGCTTCCTGTTCAAAATGTACGGTCTGCCGGCGGCTGCTATCGCTATCTGGCACTCTGCTAAACCAGAAAACCGCGCGAAAGTGGGCGGTATCATGATCTCCGCGGCGCTGACCTCGTTCCTGACCGGTATTACCGAGCCGATCGAGTTCTCCTTCATGTTCGTGGCGCCGATCCTGTACATCATCCACGCGATTCTGGCTGGTCTGGCATTCCCGATCTGTATCCTGCTGGGTATGCGTGACGGTACGTCGTTCTCCCACGGTCTGATCGACTTTATCGTTCTTTCCGGTAACAGCAGCAAACTGTGGCTGTTCCCGATTGTCGGTATCGGTTATGCGATTGTTTACTACACCATCTTCCGTGTGCTGATCAAAGCGCTGGACCTGAAAACTCCGGGTCGTGAAGATGCCACCGAAGACAGCAAAGCAGGTGCGTCAGGCGAAATGGCTCCGGCTCTGGTTGCGGCGTTCGGCGGTAAAGAAAACATCACTAACCTTGATGCGTGTATCACCCGTCTGCGTGTCAGCGTGGCTGACGTTGCCAAAGTGGATCAGGCTGGCCTGAAGAAACTGGGTGCGGCGGGCGTTGTGGTAGCTGGTTCCGGTGTTCAGGCGATTTTCGGTACTAAGTCCGATAACCTGAAAACTGAAATGGATGAGTACATCCGTAACAGCTAAGCAGTAAGAAATTGGGGAGAACTAAGGCAGCCTACGGGCTGCCTTTTTTATTGCATTAATTAGCCTGAACGCGAATCGGCGCGGTGACGGCGAACAGCCACGGACGAGCCTCTGCATTCACGCGAGGGGATAACGTCTCTCTGACCTGCTGGTGGTAATCATCAATCCATTGCTTTTCAGCTTCACTCAACAGATGCAGTTCAACCAGATTCAAATCAATCGGCACCAGCGTCAGCGTTGAGAAACGACAGAAGCCAGGGCGGCTGTTGATTATTTCCACCTGGTTCTCAATACGGATCCCATATTGCCCGGCCAGATAGTAACCCGGTTCGATAGTGATGATATTGCCCGCGACCAGAGGCCAGGGGTTTACTTTCTTGGCAATGCGATGGGGTTGTTCATGGATAAGCAACTGGTGGCCTACGCCGTGTCCTGTTCCATGATCAAAATCCAGACCTAAATCCCACAACGCCCGACGGCTAAAGGCATCCAGTTGATGGCCCTGAGTGCCGCTGGGAAACTGCAGTGAAATAAGCGACAAAAAGCCTTTCAGCACGGCGGTGTAATGCAGACGACGTTGCGGATCCTGTGGACCAAACGCGAAGGTACGCGTCGTATCCGTCGTACCATTGTGGTACTGGCCGCCGGAATCATTCAGATACATGGCCTGCGAGGTAATTGGCGTATTGGTTTTTTCACTGGAGTGGTAATGACACATCGCCGCATTGCTGGCAGAGGCCGATATCGTGCTGAAGCTTTGCTCAATAAATCCCGGCTGCTGCTGGCGAAATTCCAGTTGCTTTGCCTGGGCTTCCAGTTCGGTGACCGGATTGCCAGCCGCTTCGCGCAAAGGGACTTCATGGGCCAGCCAGGCAAGGAAATTAACCCAGGCTGCGCCATCTTGTTCATGGCATTCCCGATAGCCCGCCAGTTCAACGTCATTTTTGTGGGCTTTCATCAAGGTGATGGGATCAGGGGCCCATAAGACGTTGCCACCGTGTTCTTCAATGGCAAAATGCAACGCAACCGGGGCGTAGTCTTTATCGACCAGGAAGCGTTTCCCACTGGCCAGTTGCTGGCAACGTACCAGGAAACTCTCTTGCGGGGCCAGCGTGAGCGTGTTCAGCAGTGATACGGGGAGTTGCTGCGTTTTGTTGCTATCCACAAACCATTCCAGCTCACCGCTGCGATGGAGCAGGGCAAACGAAAACGGTACTGGCACCATAGCCAGATCTGAACCGCGTACATTCAACAGCCAGGCAATGTTATCCGGCAGGGTAATTGCCAGTACGTCAGCCTCATGTTGAGCGAGTTGTTCCACGACGCGGGCACGCTTTTGCGTGCTGTTTTCCCCGCTGATTTCAATGGGCATTTCACGAATGATGCCGCAGGGGGCTGCCGGTCGGTCAAGCCACACCTGGTCAAAAGGATCTTGCTCAAGAGGTACCAGCTCGCAATGAGTTGCCGACAAGGCTTCAAACTGGCTGTTGACCATCAGCAGCGGTTCAAAGCCGATACGTGTACCCGCTGCAACGTGAGACTGCAAATAGTCGGCCAGCGGTTCATCGTGTAAATGATGAATTTCAAAATCATCCAGCGAGACTTCATTGCGTACCTGGACCTGATAGCGTCCATCGACAAACATTAACGCGCGATCCCGAAGGACCAACGCGAGGCCGGCAGAGCCGCTAAATCCGGTCAGCCAGGCCAGTTTATTGTCATGCGGCGTACAATCTTCGCTTTGATGAGCGTCGGCGCGCGGAACAATCATGCCATCCAGCCCCTGCGCTATCAGCAGGTTGCGCAGGGCGGAAAGAGGAGTTGAGTTGTGCATAGTTAACCTTCAGGTCTTAACGGAACGGCGGTTCGTTGAATGTACGTAATTTACGGGAGTGCAGTCGGTCGCCTTCAGCACGCAGACGATCGATAGCCCGGATACCTATTTGCAGATGCTCAGAAATAGCACCTTCATAAAAACGGTTGGCCTGACCAGGTAGTTTGATCTCACCGTGCAGCGGCTTGTCGGAAACGCACAGCAGCGTGCCGTACGGAACGCGGAAACGGTATCCCTGAGCGGCGATGGTGGCGCTTTCCATATCGATAGCCACCGCGCGACTGAGGTTGAAACGCAGCGCAGAAGCGGAATAGCGTAGCTCCCAGTTACGATCGTCGGTGGTGACGACAGTACCGGTACGCAAGCGCTGTTTAACTTCTTCACCGGGCATACCGCTGACTTCTTTGGTGGCGTCATACAGGGCGCGTTGTACTTCCGCAATGCTCGGAATCGGAATATCCGGCGGTAGTACGGCATCCAGAACGTGATCGTCACGCAGATAAGCGTGGGCCAGAACATAGTCGCCAATCGCCTGGCTTTCACGCAGACCACCGCAGTGACCAATCATCAGCCAGACGTCAGGGCGCAGTACGGCCAGATGATCGCAAATGGTTTTGGCGTTAGACGGGCCAACGCCGATATTGACCAGCGTGATCCCCTGACCGTCAGCCGTGATTAAATGCCAGGCGGGCATCTGGTGTTTCTTCCAGGCGAGATCGGAGATGGCTTCTTCTGGCGCTTCGGTTTCGGCGGTGATCCAGATCCCGCCCGCACAAGAAAGCGCGATATATGGGCTGTCCGGGTCGAGGATCTGGCTGCAACCCCAACGCACAAACTCATCGACGTAGCGGGTGTAGTTGGTGAACAGCACAAAAGGTTGAAAATGTTCAACCGGCGTTCCCGTGTAATGACGTAGTCGCGCCAGCGAAAAATCCACGCGTCGGGCATCGAAGTGAGACAGCGGAGAAAATTCCGCCGGATGAAAAATCCCGTCTGCCGTTTCGTCACCAATCTGCGACAATTCAGTGGTGGGGAAATGGCGCGTTAATCCGGCGCTCATTGAGCGATCCAGCGTCAGTTCTGAACCGTCAATCACATAGGGATAGGGGATTTCATGCTGCGACGGCTCGACGGAGATATGCGCATCATAATCCTGATACAGCAGCGTGAGCTGTTCTTCAAGATACGGACGAAAAAGCGACGGGCGGGTAATCGTAGTGGTGTAGCTGCCCGCATGGGTAAAACGACCATAGGCTCGGGTTTTCGGGGGATTGGTGGCGATGCCATCCCAGGTGACACACAGTGATGGGTAAACAAAAAGACCGTTATGGCGGGCGATTACATCAGGGAGCGTCCCTGTTTCAATATACTTACCAATGGCGCTACGCAGTGCTTTAACCGACTGCTCGTACAGCGCGTCCAGTTTATCCAGTGCCTGAGCCGGGGTCAGGCTGGAGCCCTTATTGTTCATGTCTGTCTCCTTGTTCCACAGATGTACTGCTCTCCCGATAGTATGTCACAGGAATGTGAAACAAAAGTCAGACGTTGAGGAAGATTGTGCGAAGACCGGACGGCCTCCGCACCCTGGCTTAACCGTGCTGCTTATCCCGCATCAGCAATGCTGTAGTCGCGGAAATAAGACAACCCGCCATCAGATAAATGGCTACACTGTGCCAGTCTCCGCCGGAGAATGTTACCAGTGCAGCAGCAATGAAGGGGGTAAAACCGCCGCCAACTACGCTTGCTACCTGATAACCAACGCCTGCGCCGCTGTAACGATAGCTTGCGCCAAACAAACCGGTAAACATAGGCTGCTGTACGCAGACCACCATATCGTGTGCAATGTTGGCCAACATAATCGCGAAGAACACGATCCAGAAAATGGATTGCGCTTCTAACGCCATAAAGAACGGGAATGCGCTAAGCGTCCCGACCAGTGCGCCAGTAATGTAAACGCGCCGGCGACCAAAGCGGTCGGCGAGCCAGGCAAAGCAGGGGATGGTCAGACAGCTCAGTCCACCCACCAACAAGCCGATATTCAGAAACAGTTCACGAGGTAAACCCAGATTCTGCGTGGAGTAATTAAGGGCAAACGCGGTGACGATATACATCGTCAGCAGTTCACACAGGCGCAGAGCGATAATTTTCAAAAACGCACCTGGATGACGGATTAATGCCTCGACTACCGGTAGTCTCTTTTTCTCTGGTTGCGGTGCCTGCTGCTGCTGTTCGAATTCGGCCGATTCATCCATTCGGTTACGCATCCACAACGCGCCCAATACCAGCACGATGCTGAACAGGAATGGAATACGCCAGCCCCAACTCAGGAACTGCTCATCGGTGGTTTGCGAGCTAATCAGCGAGACCAGACCGGTAGAAAGTAACAGTCCGACGCCGTAACCAACCTGGACGCCGCTGCTGTAGAAGGCTTTTTTATTTTTCGGCGCGCTTTCGACCGAGAGCAACGCTGCGCCGCCCCATTCACCGCCAACGGCGAATCCCTGAATGGCGCGTAGTGTCACCAGCAGCACAGGAGCCCACCAGCCAATGGTGTCAAAAGAGGGAATAATCCCGATCAGCGCAGTGGCAATACCCATCATCCAGACGGTAAGCATCAGCATACGTTTACGGCCCAGACGATCGCCGAAGTGGCCGAAGATCACCCCGCCTAACGGACGGAACAAAAATCCGACGCCAAAGGTAGCAAATGCGGCAAGTGTCCCCATCGCTGGGCTGACCTGCGGGAAGAACTCGCGGTTAAAGACCAGTGCGGCAGTAATGCCATAAAGCAGAAAATCATACCAGTCGACCACGGCACCCGCGAAGCTGCCAAGCGCAGCGCGTCGGGCGCGGTTAAGCGAAGAGGCGTCCTGTTGGGGACCCGTGGAGGTGAGGGTGGAATCCATAGTTATCCTGTCTGTACTGTTTTTTAGTTATTAGTATTTGAGTTGGGTTACACACATTGCAGTCGCAATATTAACGACCGTTATGAGATTACCGCGACAGACGGGAAGTGAAAACGATTATCTCCCTCATCTGATGGCAACATGAAAAATAAGATGAATGAAAAATCTGAATCTGGTGGAATCGTGGCCTGTCAGGAGTGTTCTGATTTCAGGCGGAGCATTAGGAGTACTGTATTTGGGGAAGCTATAAACCCACTTTCATAATGGCATACGGAGATTCAGTGAAACCACATCGCTCATAAGCACGAATCGCACGCCTGTTATCTCCGTAGACATATAAGCGAAGCTCCAGTGCCTTTTGTTCAAAGTGCGTGCGGTAGCCCAGCGCATTAAGCAACATCGCGTCGGCCGGTGTGGCCACGGATTTGTAATGTCATGAATGATTCCCATCCTGGTAATAAATTGACGATTACTGAATTATATCAAAACTGTCAGTGATACAGTGGGATGCGAATATTTCAGAGGCTTGTCAGTATGAAGATTGTTTTTATCCCTGCGTTGATCGTAGTCCTGATTGATAAAGAACAGGACATAGGACGGGAATTGACCCGCGATGAGGTTGAGTCCATTCGCGATGGCGCTACAGCCATCCGCCTGCCGGCCGAAGCAGCCGAGGATATAATCAGAGAGCGTGGCTACCGCGATATTGATCCTGAGAATGTCTGGCGCGAGTGGCAGGCGTATAAAGCTGACTGAATGTCGATGGGAACACACTGCTTTAGTGCCACATGAAAATTGTGCACTTACACGGATGCGTTTGTTCAGCAGCTGGCGTGGAGCTGAGGGGCAACTTTGAGCGAGGAGCAGACGTTCTTGTACAAAGCATGTCGCCAGATTACAGTGAAGCCATTGATTGACAAGTGAGTCGAATCACACGCGCAACAGGCTTGCATGTAATAGTGAGCGCTTTAAAAAACGTGGTCGTCTCAGGCCGGACTGGAATCGTGCATTGTTTCATCCGTGTTGGGAAGACGTGCCGATTGTTGAGCCTAAAGGCACAGTTTCCTGTGCTGCTACATACAGATGAGGCGATCCTCGATTTCGACCTGTCCATAGAAAAGGCCCTCTTTCCTGGCAAGCTAAATGGTTCATTCAGATAATTGATCGGTTCCTGAGGACAACAAATAATGCTTTTCAATAATAAAAATCTGTTTATTACTCTCTTATCCCTCTGCACGTTCCAGACTTATGCAGCACAATGCACAGCGGAAACCATCGCTAAAAACAAACTGAACAACTTCATTCTCATGAGCCAGCAGACAAGAACAGAAATCCCCAAATCGGTTGAAATGACTATTGATAGTCCTGATGGGTATCTTCGTGCATCGGTTCAAGGCAACTTCAGTCAGTGCGGTGAGCTAATTGGCGGCAGTGTAAAAGAGGTCAAAACCTCAAGAGGCCCGAAAGCAGTATTCACGGCTACCAATGAAATTCAGCTGAACAGAACGGACTTTGGCTGGCGCATCCAGATGGATGCAAACGGGGTCATAGTCGATAACAACAGTAAGAAGACCACACAGCTATACCAGCAGACTCTGGAGGGAATGTACCTGCTTAACAATAAAGGATTAATCAGCCACGCAGTTACACGCTCGACTATCGCGGCCACAAAAGCAGAAGATAAAGACAAAACCACAGTGAGCAAAATAGATTACGTTTTCAATTCATCAGGGTTGCTGGCAAGGATGGTAAGCAAAGGAAGTTTGCCGATAGATAACAATACGATTGTATACAGCTATGATGACAATCATCGCCTGATCAAAACCCAGTCCCCCTCAACCATAGAAGAGTATACCTATGATAACGAGGGCCGTGAGCTGACCCTGAGCAAGACCCAGACCTATTTCACCATCGAAAAAAACCTGTCCACGTGCGAGGAGTGGAACTCGCATGGAGAATGCACACGCGCCAATATGAACATCATGATTGTCCCAGTCGATCAGACGGGTAAACAGGATGTGGACAAATATAAAGCCGTCATAACAGCGAAATACGAATACTGGAACTGACTATTTCATCCGCCATATCGGTTGCCAAAATGATACTGGCTCCTTTATCACATCCTGATACTGAGCTGAGCAGCTCCGGTATTCATTCAGAGCATTAACGTCCGCTTCTGGCACGAATCTGACGTTTACTATGCTCTGCAGAATGGCTCGACACCTGGATTATTATTTCAGAGATTAGCGCTGACTTTTTTCTCGCTTCCAGGCAGCAGAATGAGGCCAATTTTTAACACCCGACCATGGCTTGCACGGCCGGGTAATGGCTAAGAATGCGCGTAAACAAAAGGTTATGCCACTTATGTGCCTAAATGTTTATTAAAGAATGGAATAATCTCCGACAGCGCTTGTGCAGTCGCTTCCGGACGATCATACAGATCATAGTGAGATACCCCTTTCACAACCTGCAGCGTCTTCTCAACGGAGCGCGCGCGCTGATAAAGTTCATAACCGTCGCGATAAGAACCAAAACCACCAGGAACATCGCCAATAACAATATGTAATGGCTGTATCAGTAGCTTTTCCGTAAAGGCAAAAGCATCCCAGTTTAAGGCCGGTGCGGTGCTGGTAAGTCGCAGTTTGTTAGGCGAGCCTGGCTTTTGCCCGCGCGGGGTCGTGTAGTAATCAACTGCCTCAATGAGGTCGATATCGTTGATGTTCGCATTCGCCAACGCTTCTGCATTGTCAGGAATATAACCGACAACAAGAGCAGCGGCTCCCCGAGCTTCAGCAGTACGTTGTTTACCCAGCGCGTCAATCGTTCTGAGCGCGGCATCCGGACTGGAATCCCCCTCACGCATAATGCGCCCATAATTGGCGGCAACCACAGTGGCAACGGCTTTGAAACGGTGATCAATGGTAGCGGCGCTAACGGCATATCCACCGCCGCCACAAACGCCTAAAACCCCAATACGATCTTCATCCACGTAGGCTAAAGTCACCAGATAGTCTATCGCGCAGCGAAAGTCTTCCACGCGGGTGGATGGATTTTCGCTAAAGCGTGGTTCACCCCCACTTTCACCCTGGGTAGAGGCATCGAAAGCAAGAGTAATAAATCCAGCTTCAGTCAGCTTCTGGCCGTAGACTGCGCCGGATGTCTGTTCTTTACAACTGCTGATAGGATGGGCGCAAACAATCGCCGGGTATTTCTGGTTGGCATCAAATCCCTCAGGTAAGCGGAGAGTGGCGGCAACTTGCCAGCTGTTGTGCCGGAATGAAACGACTTGTTCATGAGACATAGCAGGAGTTCCTCAAGTTAATGGCGACGTTCTGAGCATTAATGCGGGACGTTAATGTAAGGATAGACGGGTGACTTAAGCATCAACTGGCGGTCGGTATTGACGATGCCCACCGTACTGTCGCTGTCAAACAGTTGCCATGTGTAATCCGCCAGCTTTTCCGCGGTAATGAATGAGTCCTCGGCAAACAATCCATCGCCACTGATGCCACCATTGTCTGAAGAATGAACAACGAATTCACTCTGTGTTGGACCTGGCGCGATCACCTTAGCCCGCATTTTTTTGCCCTTGTCACGCAGATTCTGCGCCAGTCCCTCGGTAAATGCGGCAACAAAGAACTTAGTCGCGCAATAGGTAACGGCGATATCAAAGAGTGAATAACCGCCGACGGATGACACGTTAATCAGCGTCGCCTCCCGATCGGCATAATCCCGTGTATACAGAAGGGAGAGCGTGGTCAGGGCCTTAACATTTAAATCCAGCATCCGGGTCGCTTTCGCTAAATCGATATCCCAGGGCATGGAGAAATCGCCAAACCCCGCATTATTGATAAGCATAACGAGATCGAAATCAGCCAACTGGCGATACAGGTGTTCTGCCTGGCCTTCCTGAGCCAGATCGCACGGTTTTGTGATGACCTGCACCGCATACCGGCTTTCAATATCCTGTTTAAGTTTCTGCAACTCGTCCTCGCGCCGGGCGGTGAGAATCAGGTTGTAGCCGCGAGAAGCGAACTGATAGCTAAGGGCTTTGCCGATGCCTGAACTGGCGCCGGTGATAAGGGTATATTTCATGATGTCGTTCTCTGGTCAGTGGTAGCCCGGTGGGCAAGGCGTGGGTCTACAGGTGTTCTGCGAAGAAAGAGACAAATTTGACTGCCGCTTCCGACACATATTCAGGCTGGTCATACATGGCGATATGGGTAGCACCATTAACGATATGCAGGTTTTTATTCTGGCTTGCGGCTCGCTGATAAATCTCTTCCGTCATCCAGCGCGTTTCCGCCTCGCTGCCCGCAATTACCAGCATGGGCTGAGTCAAAAAAATATTGGCGAGGTTGAAGGCATCATAGGTAACCAGCTGAGCAAGGCTACGAGTGGTGAATCGACTGGGTGCGTTTCGGTGCATCGCTCGTGGCGTACGGTAATACTCATAAGCCTCAGCAAAATCCCTGTTTTGTGCCTCCTCTACGGAGCTTGGGGTGGTGGGCAGATAGCCAGTGGCTGCGCCTTTTGCCTCCGCAGTACGTTGTTCCGCAGCCATTTGCAGAAGTTCAAGGGATGATGCAGGCTGTTGATTGCCTTCCCATCCCTGGCGATACATGTCGCCATAGTTAACGGCGCTGACGGTGCCAAGTGCTTTAATTCGGCGATCCAGCATGGTGGCGTGAATGGCATAGCCGCCGCCAGCGCAGATGCCAACGACACCGATTCGCTGCTCATCGACGCAGTGCTGAGCCACCAGATAGTCTATAGCTGCGCTGATATCTTCCACCCGGTGATATGGGTTTTCAAGCTGACGAGGTTCTCCGCTGCTTTCACCCTGATAAGCGGCATCAAACGCCAGGGTAATGTAGCCATGACGCGCCAGTTCTTCAGCATACAGGCCTGACGTTTGTTCTTTGACGCCGCTGCTCGGGTGAACGACCACAATAGCTGGATAGCATGCGGATTCGTTAAAATTCTCGGGCAGGAACAGATTCCCCGCCATGGTGATTTCGGCATTGGTAAAGCGAATGGATTTCATCATTTTGTCCCCCCGGAGTCGACGTGTGTTGTGACGGTGAAATGATGATAGAACTGGACAGTTCATTTGATTAGCGTGGATAATTTGATGTCAGTTATTAGCGTGGCTTATTAATCAATGAAAGAGAATCTTAACGACCTGATCACCTTCCTGACGGTTGTTCAGGAGGGAAGCTTCACGCGGGCGGCAGTGAAATCAGGGACATCACAGTCGGCGGTGAGTCAGACTATCGGGAATCTTGAAGCGCGTCTGCAGCTAAAGTTACTTAATCGCACGACGCGGAGCCTGACTCTGACGGAGGCGGGAGAGCGTCTGGCACAGTTGATTGGCCCGGCTATCGAAGAAATTTCTACCGGTCTTGATCAGCTTGCTGACTTGCGGGATAAACCCGCGGGAAAAATACGTATATCCGCCGATGAATACGCTATCCAGCAGGTTCTGTGGCCGAAACTGGCGCCGGTTTTGAAGAACTATCCTGATATTCACCTGGAACTGATCACGGATTATGGCCTGGTTGATATCGCCAAAGAGCGTTTTGATGCCGGTGTACGGCGAGGTGGCCTGATAGCCCAGGATATGGTGGCCATTCCGATTAGCGCGGAACACCGTATGGTGGTCGTAGCCTCGCCTCAGTGTCTGCAGGAACAGGATTTCCCGACAACTCCCGCACAATTGCTGACGCTGCCGTGTATCAATTTACAGTTACCCACTCATGGACAGAATTTGCCGTGGACGTTTTTAATTAACGGGCAAGAGCAAAAGTTGCGCGTTCAGGGGCAGGTTATCGTTAACGGCATCAATCAGGTTCATCAGGCCTGTCTTGACGGTTACGGGCTGGCTTATGTTCCGCAGGCATTAGTGCAGGATGATATCGCCTCTGGCCGACTGCTCACCGTTCTGGACGACTTCACTATCACTTTCCCGGGGTATTATCTGTATTACACCAGCCGGCTGAAATCCTCGGCTGCGTTTAATATCATTGTTGAAGCGCTGAGAATGCCCGCATTATAGCGACGTGTTATCACTCGTTAAATGCAAAAATTACCGAAGTTACGAGAACTTGCATTAGCCACGGATAATCAGCTTACCGAAACCTGCATTTCACGGGTTGCTATGGTGCCGAGAGTAATCCCTGAACACCGCCTGTCTGCAGTTTATGAACCGATGATTAACATGGTTTTGACTGGTCCTAAACGCATGATGATTGATGACAGAACGCTGCAATATTATTCAGCTCAGAACAGTTGAAATGTTACCTGGGCAGAGTGAAGTCATCACAGCGCAAGTGATATGACAGGCGACCTGTTGAGACCATGGTAACATTACAGCTTGTGTCATTTACCTAACTACACACATCGGCCTACCAGATACTGGTTCGGGGTGTATTTCCGTATCCACGTTGAATACGGTTCTCAGCAATCCAGGGTTCATCACCGCTTCTGGTGTGCCTTGCGCCATAATATGTCCGTTCGCCATTACCACCAGATGATCGCAGTACCGGCTGGCCTGATTAAGGTCGTGCAGCACTGCGACCACCGTTTTCCCCTGAGCCCGGAGTTCGCCCATCAACCGCATCAGTTCCACCTGGTGATTGATATCGAGATAGGTGGTTGGCTCATCGAGTAGTATGACGGGTGTATTCTGGGCCAGGACCATCGCCAGAAAGGCGCGCTGGCGCTGACCGCCGGAAAGATCGGTTAACCGTCGGTCGGCAAGATGTTGGATCCGGGTCTGGTGCATAGCATCTTGGACCCGCGCATTGTCTTCAACGGAGAGGCGCCCCCAGAGTGACAACCACGGGTTGCGACCGTACGAAACAAGCTCCTGGACGGTGATCCCCTCTGGCGTTAAATGGTGCTGGGGCAGCAGCGCCAGCCTGCGGGCTAGCTGGCGTGATGAGAGCGTGTTGATGGCATTATCGCCGAGAAATACGCCACCGGATTGCGGCGCTAACAGCCGTGAAAAACAGTTTAGCAACGTCGATTTCCCGCAGCCGTTAGGGCCGAGCAGGGCGGTTGTCTTCCCCGCTGGTAGGGCGAGTGAAACGCCATCAAGGATCTTGTTTGTACCGTAACAGACCGTCAGATTTTCAGTTCGTAATGTCATTTATCGCATTCTCACAAGCAGCCAGACAAACCACGGTGCACCGATAATGGCGGTCAGTACGCCAGCCGGAAGCTCCAGCGGGGGATGAGTAATTCGCGCCAGCAGGTCGGCAACCACCAGCAGCAACGCACCTGTCATGGCCGATATGGGCAGCAGCCAGCGGTGACGCCCACCGGTAATACTGCGCACCATATGCGGCACCACAAGACCAATAAAACTAATTGGGCCGCAGACGGCCACGCCGGTAGATGTCATGGCGACGGCCAGTAGCAAAGCCAGGAGCCGGATACGCGGCACCGACACACCGAGCGTGGTGGCGCGCGCATCGCCCAGTGCCAGAAGGTCGAGATCGCGGCAAAAACCCAGGCTCAGCGGCAGAAACAACATCAGCAGCGGGACGGCAATCTTCACAAAGCTCCAGTCACGGCCCCATAAGCTGCCGGTTAGCCACAGCAGAGCGCTGTTCACATCCTGCGGGCGCGAAAGCATCAGCCAGTCCGTCAGGCTGGCCCAGCAGGCAGACAGCGCGATACCCGTGAGTGCCAGCTTCATCGGCTGGCTGGTGTTCGCCAGCATTCTCAGCAGGATCAGGCCCACCATGCCACCGGCAAAGGCCAGCAGCGGCAGAGCAATCACCGGCAGTGACGGTACGAGAAGCAGTGCGCCCACAGAGGCAAGGCTGGCGGCATGGTTTACGCCGAGAATATCCGGCGACGCCAGAGGGTTACGAACGATCCCTTGTACCAGAACGCCTGCCACCGCGAGGGCTGCACCGACAAACAACGCCAGCAGCAGTCGCGGCAGGCGGTACGCCGTTAACACGTAATGATGCTCACGCCCGGCCTGCCAGTCGGTCAGCAGGGCGCGCCAGGGAACGGCGATCACCCCCATTTGCAGAGACAGCAGCGAAAATCCTGCCAGTGCGAGGGCGATAAAAATGACTAACACAATTTTCAACCACGCCTCCTAACCAGCCAGACAAAGCAGGGCGCACCAATCAGAGCCACCACAGCCCCCGCGGGTAATTCGCCAGGGAAGGCCAGCGCGCGGGCCAGAACATCCGCCACTAGCATCAGCGTGGCGCCCATCAGTATGCTCATCGGCAGGACCTTGCGCTGGTCGAATCCTACCCAGAAGCGAGCCAGATGCGGCATCAACAGACCGATAAAAGCCACCGGGCCGGCCACGCTGACGCAGGTACCGACCAGAAGCAGCACCAGAATGTTGATGATTAAACGCAGCTTCGGCAGATTCACCCCCAGCGTACGGGCGGTGCTGTCGCTGACGTTAAGCAGATTCAGTTGATTGGCCAGCAGCAACACCACCGGTATAGCAGCTGCCACCACCGGGAAAAGCTGCCAGAACTCCTGCCAGCGTACGTGGGATACGCCTCCCGCGAGCCAGTAAAAAATGCCGTAGGCGTGATCTTCCGTCAGCAGCAGGGTGATGCGGGTCAGGGCCATGCAAAACGCCGAGAACGCGATACCCGCGAGGATCAGTTTGTTTCTGTCCTGGGTATGGCGAAATCCGCCGCCTGCGGTCATCACCAGCAGCCAGCTTACGCCGCCGCCACAGGCGGCGATAAAGGCGATGGAGTAACCCGCGACGGGCACGGGGCTGAGCGCGCTGGTCAGTGCCATCGCCAGCGCCGCGCCGCTGTTAATACCGAGCAGCGAAGGAGATGCCATTGAATTATGCGTCAAAGTCTGCAGCAGCGTTCCCGCGAGAGCCAGGCTTGCGCCGATCAGAATGGCGACCAGGCTTCGCGGCAGACGTAGGTTTTGCACCAGCGTTTGTGGAAGCGTCGGCGCGTGGCCCGGCAGCAGGGCGCGAATGGCGTCAACGCCAGAAACAGGAATGGCCGAGTAGCAAAACAGACTCAGCCAGAAAACTGCGATAAGCGCGGCAAGGGGTAGCCCCCATTGCAACGCCGGATGTCTGAGAACTGTCATTTCACATCGGATAAAGGCTGGTGATGGAAGATTTTTACCGTGTCGCTGGCAATACGTTCGGCCGCAAAAATGCCGCGCATCCGCGCCCAGGCGTTACTGTCGACCGACGCCGTCTGCTGTTTTTGCGCAGCCGTTAACATCTGCCACAGCGGGTCTTGCTGCCAGCGTTTCACGATGCTCTCTTCGCGATAATGTGCGACCAGCAGCCATGCAGGATTGAGCGCCAGCAGCTGTTCCAGGCCGATGGACGGCATAGACGCACCAGCCATCGCCGCAGGTACCTTCAGCCCCAGAGAGGTCAGGACGCCCCCGGTCCAGGTCCCCTGCGTATGAAGGTTAAACTGCTGCTCCCGGGACGTACCAAATAACACCAGCGTGCCTTTTGGCAACTGGCTGGCCCACGCTGACATCTGTTGTTGGTGTTGCGCCAGACGTGACTGCATCTGTGTCTTTTTTCCCACGACTTCGCCGATGATGGCCGCAGATTGTAGATTTTCAGCGTAGGTTTCATTGCGGGACTTAAGCAGCAGCACCGGTGCTATTTGCTGTAAGGCGCTGTAAATACCCGCATGACGGCTGCTGTCGGCGATGATCAGGTCCGGTTTCAGCGCGCTAATGGCTTCTAAACTCGGCTGCGCACGCGTGCCGACAGACTGCCAGGGTTTCAGATGGGCGCGAACTTCGGGAAGAATGCGCGTGGCATCGTTATCGTCGGCAATGCCGACCGGACTGACATCGACGGCAGCCAGCGCGTCCGCGAACGACAGCTCCAGTACCACTATCCGCTGTGGCGTTTTATCAAGCGTAAAGGTGCCATGTTCGTCCTGAACCGTGGCGGCAAAAGCGTGGCTGGTGACCAGCAGCAGAGCGGCGAAAAGTGTGCGGATAAATGTGAACATCGGTGCTCCTGAAAGCCGGGTGGCGCTGCGCTTACCCGGCCAACGAAATCGGTGTGAATTAGAACTTCAACGACCCCTGCATATACAGCGTGCGCGGCTGGCCTGCGTAGATGCCTTTGTTGTTGTCGTCATAAGAGCGGGTGAAGTACGCCTGGTCGAAGATATTCTTCACGCCGAACGCCAGGTTCAGGTCTGCCATTTGCGGACCAAAATCATAAGCTACGCGTGCGCCCCAGAGCATAAAGCCAGGGATGCGACCAGTACTGCCGTCGGCGCTCTCTTTCACGGTGTTGGCGTTATCCGCAAACTGGCTGGACTGGAAATCGCTATTCAGGTTGAACGTCCAGCTACCCGGTTTATAGTCCACGCCCAATGTGCCTTTGTGTTTCGGCGAGAACGGCACCTGGTTGCCGTAGGTGTCGCCTTTCTCGCGGATCTCGGCGTTCACATACGCATAGCTTGCGTAGACCGAAACGTTGTCGAGCGTTGGCGTCAGCGTGCCGAGGTCATAGCGGGCCTGGGTTTCCAGCCCGGTATGGCGCGTTTTACCCCGTGCGGTTACGGTGTCGTTGGTCTGGTTGGAGTCGTACTGATTATTAAAGTTAATCAGGAACAGCCCCATTTCCGCTGTCAGCGCGCCATCGTCGTATCGGGTTCCGAGCTCCCAGGTTCGCGCTTTTTCCGGTTCCACATTGCCGCTTTGCACAGCCTTGCCAATTTGGCTGTACTGTACGGTGCCGAATGAGCCTTCAGTGTTTGCATAAAGATTCCAGCTATCAGTCAGGTGATAAAGCACGTTTAGCGCCGGAAGTGGGGCGTTGTAACTCACTTCTTCATGTGTGCCTTTGATGGCGTTGTTCTGGTATGACTCGATATGTTCAAAGCGCATACCCGGTGTGATAGTCCAGTTGCCAATGTCGATTTTGTCATCCAGATACCAGGCGTGCGCTTCGGTGCCGGAACGGGTGTCGCGATCGTATGGGCTAGCGCTGGACGGGAGTTGTCCGCTGCTGGTGGCGGTGTAGTAACGCATTTCATGCGTCGACTCGCTCACATAGCGGTATCCCACGCCCACTTCGTGCGCGGAAGGACCCACCATAAAGCTCTGACTGTAGCGCGGTTCAATGCCGCGTACCCAGTAGTTACGCGGTGAAAGGGTGAGGCGTTTGCCCTGTTCCAGGTAGCCGCTACGCAGGGTTTCGGTGTAGAAGCCCTGAATATTGAATTTATGCTGGCTGTCCGGCTGGAACTGATAGCCGAGGCTTGCCAGCTTGCGGCGCCCCCAGAAGCGATCGTAAGGGCGCGTGGACTGCCAGCGGTCGGCGTTGTAATCCGCGCGCGACAGGCCGCCGGGCATGTCGGCTTCTCCGTCGTAGTATTGCAGCAGGCTGTTGAAAGTATGCACGTCATTCGGCGCATATTTGCTTTTCAGCATCAGATCGTCGATGCGCGTCGCGCTGTGCTCGCGCCAGTCGCTGCCGCGGGTGCCGGAGTAAAGCAGGGCGGTACCAAAACCGTTATCCGCCGTGCCGCCCACCATCAGGTTGTGCGTCTCTTTGGGATTATTTTGTGAGGACGTTGGGCTGAGCTGGCCTTCCATGCCGGCTTCGATCCCGAAGTCTTGCGGAATGGCGCGGGTGACAAAGTTCACCACGCCGCCCACGCTCTGCGGCCCGTAACGTACGGCACCGCCGCCGCGTACCACATCGATGGCGTCCATATTTCCGAGCGAAACGGGTGCCAGGGAAAGCTGCGGCTGGCCGTAAGGGGCAAACGGCACCGGAATACCGTCCATCAGTACCGTTGAACGGCTGGCCAGGCGCGGGTTCAGGCCGCGAATACCAAAGTTCATCGCCAGATCGTGGCTACCGGTACCGTTGTTCTCCGGGGCGGTAACGCCAGGAATGCGGTTCATCACCTCGCGCATGGTCGTCGCGCCGGTTTTGGCGAAATCTTCACGGCGGATAACGTCACGCGCGCCGGCATGTTCGAATACGTCGTTTTCGCGCGCATCCCCCAGCCAGTCGCCCACCACGGTCAGGGAATCTTCTTGCAGTGTTGGTACGTGCTCAAGTGTCCAGCTGTTATTACCCAGTGGTTTCACCTGCAGGCCGCTACCGTTCAGCAGGTGTTGCAGACCGGTTTCGACGTCGTAGTCACCGTGAAGACCGTTACTCTGTTTGCCGCGCGTCAGGCTGGCATCAACAGACAGGGTAATTCCGCTGCGTGCGGCATATTGGTTTAGCGCTTTATCGAGTGAGCCTGGTGCAATATCAATCTGCGCTGCGAAAGCGGATAACGAGAGCCCAGCCAGCGGCAGCAAGCTCAGGCGAATGGCGTTAACCAAAGGTGTTGTTTTGCTAAAAACGCGTAAAGGCGTCATACCTTCTCCATCATCATTTTTGTTGTGTTCAGCTATGAGTCGAATGAGAAGGGGAAAAAGGACAATGAAAATGAGAATTATTTTTCTTACAGTGCCAAAATATTGACCCAGTATCGCGTAATAGTCTGAATTTTCACTGGAAGTGTCTGGGCAATAATATCCAGAATCGCATCGGTATTTTTCAGCGGGAACGTGCCACTCAGGCGCAGCCCGGCCACCGCCGGATCGCAACGCAGCACGCCGTTGCGATAACGGCTCAGCGTGGCAATCACTTCACCCAGAGGTTTATCGCTAAAGCTCAGAATGCCCTGCGTCCAGGCGGCGCTTTCATCATCCGCTGAGGTAATTGCACTAAATTCAGACGCGCTAAACTGCAGGCTCTCGCCAGCGCTGACGATGCGTTTTTCCTGCGGACGGTTTGCCAGTAAGACTTCAACCGCGTGTTGTTGAACGGTAACGCGTGTGACGTTGTCCTGCTGGTAGACGGTAAATTCTGTGCCTAACGCGGTGAGCTGGCCCTGGCGGGTCACAACGTGGAAAGGTCTCTGCTGCGCGTCTTTTGCGGTAGTAATAGCAATTTCGCCGTACCAGAGATGGACAGCGCGTTGACGCGTATCAAAACGAACGTCCGCGGCGCTTTGCGTGTTGAGCGTCAGCAGCGAGCCATCGTCCAGCCGCTGATGGCTGACAGCCCCTTTGGCGGTGCGGTAGTCTGCGCGCAGACCTTCTCCGGCTTCAGATTGCCAGAGCTGCCAGCCGCCGCCCACGCCGAGCAGCAGCAGTAGCCCTTTCATGACATGACGACGTGTAAGACGCGTATCGTGCAGCGCCCGGCTGGCGATATCGCCCGGAACGCTGCTGAGCTGGCTGCGCAGGTTTTCAACCTGTTGCCAGGCCCACTGATGATCTTTGTCCTCTTCATACCATTGTTGCCAGCGCGCTTCCTGCTGTGGGCTGACACGCTCGCCGCTCAATACGGCATACCAGTGTGATGCCGAGCGCAAAGCCTGACGGCGAGAATCGGTGATAGAAGCGTTCACAGACCGTGCTCCAGACGAAACAGCAGACAATGTTCGATAGCCTTTGCCATATATTTTTTCACTGAACTGACCGAAACACCAAGCTTTAGCGCTATTTCGCTGTAGGTCAGACCATCCAGCTGCGAAAGGAGAAACGCTTCGCGTGTTTTTCCGCTCAGCCCGTCAAGCATGCTGTCGATGAGTTGCAGGGTTTCGAGCTGACTCTCACGTTCCTCGGGCGAAGGCGCGAGCGCCTCCGGCATCAGCGCCAGCATCTCCAGATAGGCTTTTTCCAGCGCGTTTCGACGAAACAGGTCGACCATTACCCGTTTGGCGAGAGTGCACAGGAAGGAGCGCGGATCGCGGATCGTCGAGAGCGACCCGCTGCCCATTACCCGTAGAAAAGTGTCCTGGGCAATGTCATCTGCATCAAAGGCGGACTGGAGTTTGCGCGTCAGCCAGCTTTTCAGCCAGCCGTGATGTGCGCCATAAAGCGACTCGAGCGTAAAGGAAGCAGTGGTAGTGGCGTGGTCAGACATGCGGAATGTATCAAAAGTTAATTATCACGCGATTATAGTAATATGAGAATGGTTATCATTACAATTGGAAATATAATTGTATTACGTTGAACGTATTAACGCATTGTTTTTTATAAAAATCTTATGATGTGGATATTAGACGGGAAAAGGAGTCTGCTTTTGGCATGTGCTGGTTGGAATGACATCTGACCATGTCTGTTGTGAGTGAGAATCGGACACCTCAGTTCCTGTCACCAGTGGCGGAAACCTTGCTCATGCTGCTGGTGTTAGCGTTTAACTGGATGATGCGGGCACTAAAACGACGGGCGTTATTCGCCGTGATCAGTCCAGAACTATTGATATTGAACCTCGGAACGGCAAGCGCCTGGAACAAATACCTGCGGTCATTATGAATGAAGTGTTGGCCAGACTGAGCTGTGGCTTTGATATGCGCAATGCGCAATGAGCAATAGCATAAAAGCAAAAAGCCTGCTTAGTTTCCTGAGCAGGCTTCTTAAATATGGCTCCTCTGACTGGACTCGAACCAGTGACATACGGATTAACAGTCCGCCGTTCTACCGACTGAACTACAGAGGAATCGTTTGAACGAGGCGCATATTAGCGAGGGTGGTGAGGCTTGTCAAAGGGGTAAATACATTTGTGTGTTCGTTTGCTGACAAAATCAGCAAAGCGGCGATCTTTCCGTCTTTTTATGCTTTTGCCCCATTCTGGTGCGTGTCTACCTCTTCCAGGGCAGCCTGAATGAGATATTTCGGTGTGCAGAATGATCTTCCTTCGCTTTTACTCCTGACTTTGTGCGGCTTTAACCATAAAACACCGTTTTAGACGAAAGTGGCAAGTATCTTGCAATCCTGAATTCAATGACTGCCAGCACGGGTTCTGGTATTCCGACAGGAGGCAAAATGAACTTTAGACGACTGAAATATTTCGTGAAAATCGTCGATATTGGTAGCCTGACCCAGGCAGCGGAAGTATTGCACATTGCGCAACCCGCGCTGAGCCAGCAGGTCGCTACGCTGGAAGGTGAGCTTGATCAGCAATTGCTGATTCGTACCAAGCGTGGCGTCACGCCGACGGAAGCAGGAAAAGTGTTATATACCCACGCCCGGACGATTTTACGTCAGTGTGAACAGGCGCAACTTGCGGTTAATAACGTGGGACAGACCTTGACAGGCCAGGTCTCTATCGGCCTTTCGCCGGGGACAGCAGCGTCATCCATTACCATGCCGTTATTACAGACGCTACGTGCCGAACTGCCCGATGTGCAGGTCTATCTGCATGAAAACAGTGGGGCAGTGCTGAATGACAAGCTGCTCAGCGGGCAATTAGATATGGCAGTGCTCTATGAGCGTTCACCCGTGGCGGGCATCAGCAGTCAACCGTTGCTTAAAGAGGATCTGTATCTGGTCGGCACGCGTGAGTGCCCGGGGCAAAGCGTCGATTTAGCCGCGGTGGCGCAGATGAATTTGTTCTTGCCACGGGATTACAGCGCGGTTCGCCTGCGCGTGGATGAAGCTTTTTCGCTACGTCGCTTAACGGCTAAAGTGATTGGCGAAATTGAATCTATCTCCACCCTGACGGCCGCCATTGCCAGTGGTATGGGCGTCACAGTGTTGCCCGAGTCGGCCGCCCGTTCATTATGCAATACAGCGAACGGCTGGATGGCGCGCATCACAACCCCATCGATGAATCTGCCATTATCGTTGAACGTATCAGCCAGAGGGAGCTTGTCGCCCCAGGCGCAGGCAGTGAAGGAGATCCTGTTGTCGCTGGTTAGCCGTCCGGCGCTGGAAAATCGCGAATTGCAACTGGTCAGCTAAACCTTATTCCCACGAGGAATAAGATGCAGGTTTTTATTATTTGTTATGCCGGGCATCAGACTTTAACAATAGCGTAATGTCTGATGTGCCCGGAGTGAAACGTGAATTTCCAGCAACTCAAAATAATCCGCGAGGCGGCCCGTCAGGATTACAACCTGACGGAGGTCGCGAATATACTGTACACCTCGCAGTCGGGCGTCAGCCGACACATTCGTGAACTTGAAGATGAACTTGGCATCGAAATTTTTATCCGTCGCGGTAAACGTCTGTTGGGCATGACTGAACCGGGTAAAGCCTTGCTGATCATTGCCGAGCGTATTCTGAATGAGGCCAGCAATGTTCGTCGACTGGCGGATCTGTTTACCAATGACACGTCCGGCGTTCTGACGATTGCCACCACGCATACCCAGGCACGCTATAGCTTGCCTGCGGTGATAAAAGCCTTTCGTGAGCTGTTCCCTGAGGTGCGTCTGGAACTTATTCAGGGCACACCACAGGAGATTGATGTCCTGCTACAAAATGGCGGGGCAGATATCGGAATTGCCAGTGAGCGGCTGAGCAGCGATCCATTGTTGGTGGCTTTTCCCTGGTTTCGTTGGCACCACAGCCTGCTTGTTCCTCATGACCATCCATTAGTGAAGGCTTCTCCGCTAACGCTGGAGTCCATCGCTCACTGGCCGTTAATTACCTATCGTCAGGGGATTACAGGGCGTTCCCGCATCGATGAGGCGTTTGCTCGCAAGGGGCTGATACCTGATATTATTCTCAGTGCCCAGGACTCGGATGTGATTAAAACTTACGTGTCACTGGGATTGGGGATTGGGCTGGTGGCAGAGCAATCCAGCGGCGAGCAGGAAGAGGGGACGTTAACCCGTCTGGATACCCGGCATTTGTTTGATGCAAATACCGTTTGGCTAGGGCTTAAACGCGGACAACTGCAGCGCAACTACGTCTGGCGATTCATCGAGCTATGCAACGCAGGGTTATCCGTCGATGAAATTAAGCGTCAGGCGATGGAGCCAGATGAAGCGGTGATTGATTATCAGATTTAACAATAAAAGCCCGTGAGAAACGGGCTTCTATCGTCGCCAGTATGGAAAAGTCTGGGTGTGAAGTGAAGCGCTCTACCTGGCTAATGGGATCGCAGAAAAGCAAAAAGCCTGCTTAGTTTCCTGAGCAGGCTTCTTAAATATGGCTCCTCTGACTGGACTCGAACCAGTGACATACGGATTAACAGTCCGCCGTTCTACCGACTGAACTACAGAGGAATCGTTTGAACGAGGCGAATATTAGCGATGCCGCTCAGCGTTGTCAAAGCCTGAATGGATAAATACGATCGTTTGCTGAAATATTCCTCATTTCGCCGATTATTCAGACGCAACCGGTTGTTTTATGCACTTTTCGCGTTCGGGGCGTGGGTATTTCCACAACCAGCGGCCTGTGACCATACGCCAGTAAAATAACGCAGCGCGCACGGCCCAGTCGAAGAACATACCTAACCAAACGCCGACCACTCCCCATCCTAATACGATACCCAGAGTGTAGCCCGCGACTACGCGGCAGCCCCACATGCCCAGCATCGATACCCACATAGCAAAACGTGCATCTCGCGCACCTTTAAAGCCCGCTGGTAACACCCAGGAGGCTGCCCATATCGGCATAAATGCTGCGTTGAGCCAAATCAGGATGACTATGACCTCTTTTACATCCTGATCGTGGGTATAAAATGAGGCCATCACCCCGGCGAAAGGTGCGGTTAGCCAGGCAATTGCCGTTAGCCCAATCGTCGACAGCCAGAACACATGCCGTAGCTGGATTTCAGCCTGGGCAATCTGGCCATTTCCCAGACGCCTGCCGGTAATGATTGTCGACGCGGAACCTAAAGCATTCCCCGGTAAATTGATAAGCGCGGCGATAGAAAATGCAATAAAGTTCCCGGCGATAACGCTGGTTCCCATGCCTGAAACAAACATCTGCGTCAAAAGTTTACCGCCATTGAACAGCACTGACTCGATACTTGCCGGAATGCCGATCCCCATGACCTCCCATATAATGGCGAGATTGAGTGGCTTAAAATAGCTTTTGAAGGGAATTCGCAGCGCGGGGTTAAAACCAATCATCAGTACCCAGATGATGGCAATCGCCCCGATGTAGCGCGAAATGGTCAGTCCCAGGCCTGCTCCCACAAATCCCAGACCTTGCCAGGAAAAGATTCCGTAAATCAGGATGCTACTGATGATGATATTCAGGATGTTCATACCGCCGTTAATCAACAACGGTATTTTAGTATTTCCGGCTCCACGTAGTGCGCCACTGCCGATCAGCGCAATGGCTGCCGCCGGGTAGCTGAGCACCGTCAGCTCCAGATAGGTAAGTGCCAAAGCTTTAACGTCTGGCGTTGCTTCACCTGCAACAACGTCAATAATCTGTTGACCAAAATAGTGAATGACCGCTGCCAGCACGGTAGCAAAAATTGTCATGATCACCAGCGATTGTCTGGCTGCGGCTCTGGCCCGTCGACGATCTCGTTTCCCGAGGCTAAATGCTACAACTACGGTGGTACCCAGATCGATGGCGGCGAAAAATGCCATGATGACCATATTAAAACTGTCGGCGAGTCCGACACCGGCCATTGCTTCTTTTCCCAACCAACTTACCAGGAAGGTACTCAGAACACCCATCAATAGCACACAGGTGTTTTCCAGGAAAATGGGGACAGCCAGCGGAGTGATTTCGCGCCAAAAGAGAACCTTATAACTCTTGCGTTTGGCATACCAGGGCGTGCGGGAAGCGACCTGGCGTAAGGCAGCGGAGACGTTCAAAGTGGACCTTAACGAAGAAAGTTGAAACCTCATTTCAAATGATGAGGGAGAATCAAAAAAGCTGCAAAGTTTTTTCTATTTAAAATGTCTGTAAATGCAACAAACTGTCGAGAGAAGCATCAATTGATTCGCATTCGAAGAAATGAGGTTTGACAAAAATTTTTTCGCCGCTAAGATAAGCCTCCACAACGATTCCTCTGTAGTTCAGTCGGTAGAACGGCGGACTGTTAATCCGTATGTCACTGGTTCGAGTCCAGTCAGAGGAGCCATATTTAAGAAGCCTGCTCAGGAAACTAAGCAGGCTTTTTGCTTTTTGTTTCAAGTCTGGTCGCGCGAAGCGACACCGGGTTCTTAAGCCGGGAAATCCCCATGCTGACGCGCAACCAACGTCAGAATGGAATACAGCGCCACCGCCTGCTGGTGCTGATTGAAAATCTCCACCGCCCATTCCACCACGCCAGTCGCTTTTTCTTCGGCATTGCGCTGAAGTTTCACCGTTTTGCGTTTGCAGGTTAAACGCACCTGGATAGTGTCGCCCGGCTTAACCGGCTCGATAAAGCGCAGATTTTCCATACCGTAGTTGGCGATAACCGGGCCAACGCCCGCGTCTACAAATAGACCGGCAGCGGCGGAAATCAGGAAATAGCCGTGCACCACGCGTTCGCCGAAAATAGACTCGGCCGCTGCAATTTTGTCCATATGAGCGTAGAAGTGATCGCCGCTCAAACAGGCAAAATTGACGATATCCGCTTCGGTCAGCGTGCGGCGCGGAGTCAGCAGGCTATCGCCCGGTTGGATCTCTTCGAAATATTTGCGGAACGGGTGAATGCGATCTTCCGTGACCTGCGCGCCGCGTACCCACTGCTGGCTAACGGCGGCCAGCATGGTTGGACTGCCCTGAATGGCAGTGCGTTGCATGTAGTGTTTCACCGCACGCAGACCGCCCAGCTCTTCACCGCCGCCTGCACGTCCAGGCCCACCGTGGACCAGCTGTGGCAGTGGAGAGCCGTGGCCGGTCGATTCCGCCGAGGATTCTTCGTTCAGCACCTGAATACGCCCGTGGGCGCGGGCTGCACCGAGGATAAACTCTCGCGCCAGTTCGCCGCTCGCCGTCACCAGCGTTCCTGCCAGACTGCCTTCACCAGCGCGCGCCAGCGTCATGGCATGCTCGGTATTCTGATACGGCATCAGCGTGGCGACCGGACCAAAGGCTTCAATTGCATGTACCGCGGTAATTTCATCCGGCTGCGGACAAAACAGCAGCGTTGGCGGGAAGAAAGCTCCAGCGGTGCTCAGATCTGCCTTTCCGCCCAGCAGCACCTCACATCCGGCTTCAACCAGACGATTCACATTATCCTGCACGTCCTGACGCTGATCGTTATTCACCAGCGAGCCCATCTTCACGCCTTCCTGCGCCGGATCGCCCACTACTATCTTTTGCAGGCGGGCAATCAGCGCTTCACTGACGGCTTTCACCTGCGCCTGCGGCACGATAATGCGGCGAATGGCGGTACATTTCTGCCCGGCTTTGGTGGTCATTTCGCGCACCACTTCGCGAATAAACAGCGCAAACTCCGGCTGCTCCGGGGTGATATCGTCGCCCAGTACGCAGCAGTTCAGCGAATCCGCTTCCATGGTGAAGGGCACAGATTTCTCCACCAGATTCGGATGCACGCGCAATTGCTGTCCGGTATGCGCAGAGCCGGTAAAGGTCACTACGTCCTGGCTATCCAGATTATCCAGCAGATCGCCCGCGCCGCCGCAGATCAGGCTTATTGCGCCGTCCGGCACCAGCCCGCTGTCGACAATGGCTTTGACCATCGCCTGCGTCAGCTGCGCGGTGGCGGTCGCCGGTTTAACGATCGCGGGCATGCCGGCAAGCCAGGTCGGCGCCAGCTTTTCTAACATCCCCCAGCAGGGGAAGTTAAAGGCGTTGATATGTACCGCAACGCCGGATTTGGAGGTCAGCACGTGGCGTGCGGCAAAACCGCCCTGTTTGGACAACGGAATCAGCTCATCTTCCGGCCACAGCACATCATCCGGCAGCTCACGCCCGCCGAGGCTGGCATAAGTGAAAAGCGTGCCGATGCCGCCTTCGATATCGACCCAGCTGTCACCGCGTGTTGCTCCGGTTTGCGCGGATATGGCATAGAAATCGGCTTTCAGTTCCATTAAATGCTTCGCCACCGCTTTTAGCATCGCGCTGCGCTGAATAAAGCTCATTGCCTGTAACGCTTTGCCGCCGTGCTCGATGGCGAAGCGGCGCGCCTGCGCCATATCCAGTCCTTCGCTTGTCACTTCCCAAAGCGGTTCGCCGCTGATGGCGTGGTGGATAGTACGGGTGCGGCCCCGGCCGGTCTGCCAGGCGCCGGATAAATAGCTGGCTAACTGCTGCATCGTTAATCTCCAGATGTGTTCCGTAATTTCTCTTTAAATAGTTATTTTGTGAATCACAAAATGCAAGAGGGATTTTAATAATTTATTAACAATGAGATCGCGAACACTTTGTCTTCATTGGTTATATAACTGTTATTACTGAATAAACAAAAACCATTTGCGACAAGTATCGCAAAATCAACAAACAAAATTTGTGGATTTATTTAACTAAGATGTAACTTTTACAAAACAAAGTGATTCATAAAAATTGATTTGTTTAAATTATCGGAATCATAAGGTGATGACGTGACAGAAGAACAACGCTTTGACCAGCGCATCGCGCAGGACACCGCCATCGAGGCGCAGGACTGGATGCCGGATGCATACCGTAAGACGCTGATCCGCCAGATTGGCCAGCATGCGCACTCGGAAATCGTCGGCATGCTGCCAGAAGGCAACTGGATAACCCGCGCACCCACGCTGCGGCGTAAGGCCATTCTGCTGGCAAAAGTACAGGACGAGGCCGGACACGGCCTGTACCTCTATAGCGCGGCGGAAACACTGGGCTGCGCGCGTGAGGATCTGTACCAGAAGATGCTCGACGGGCAGATGAAATACTCCTCCATCTTCAACTACCCAACCCTGAGCTGGGCGGATATCGGTGTGATCGGCTGGCTGGTCGATGGCGCGGCGATCGTCAACCAGGTGGCGCTGTGCCGCACCTCCTACGGCCCGTATGCCAGGGCGATGGTCAAAATCTGCAAAGAAGAAAGCTTCCACCAGCGTCAGGGCTTTGAAGCCTGTATGGCGCTGGCGGCGGGCAGCGAAGAACAGCGGCAGATGCTCCAGGATGCGATCAACCGTTTCTGGTGGCCCGCGCTGATGATGTTCGGGCCGAGCGACGACAACTCGCCGAACAGCGCCCGCAGTATGGCGTGGAAAATCAAACTGCATTCCAACGACGAACTGCGCCAGCGCTTTGTGGATAACACCGTTCCGCAGGTTGAAATCCTCGGCATGACCGTGCCGGATGCCGATCTGCAGCTTGATGAAGCGACGGGGAAATACCGATTCGGTGAGATCGACTGGCAGGAATTTAATGAGGTCATCAACGGTCGTGGTGTCTGCAATCACGAACGTTTGGGCGCCAAGCGTAAGGCCTGGGAAGAGGGTGCATGGGTGCGCGAAGCCGCGCTGGCTCATGCCGAAAAACAACGCGCTCGCGATGCCGCCTGAGGAAAAAAAAGATGAGCAAAACATACTGGCCGTTATACGAAGTGTTTGTCCGCAGCAAACAGGGTTTGTCGCACCGCCACGTGGGCAGCCTGCACGCCGCCGATGACCAAATGGCACTGGAAAACGCGCGTGATGCCTACACCCGCCGCAGCGAAGGCTGCTCTATTTGGGTCGTGAAGGCGAGTGAAATCGTTGCCTCGCAGCCGGAAGATCGCGATGAATTCTTCGACCCGGCAGAAAGCAAAGTCTACCGCCACCCGACGTTCTACACCGTGCCGGACGGCATGGAACATATGTGAGGCAACGATGACGACTCTCAATCCCGTTGCAACCTATGCCCTGCGTCTGGGCGATAACGGCCTGATCCTGGCACAGCGTTTAGGCGCATGGTGCGGCCACGCACCGGAGCTGGAAATCGACCTGGCGCTGGCCAATATCGGTCTCGATCTGTTGGGACAGGCGCGCAATTTTCTCAGCTACGCCGCCGAACTGAACGGTAACGGCGACGAAGACACGCTGGCCTTCGGCCGCGATGAACGCCAGTTCAGCAATCTGCTGCTGGTTGAACAGCCGAACGGCAACTTTGCCGACACCATTGCCCGCCAGTTCTTTATCGACGTCTGGCACGTGGCGCTGTTCAGCCGTCTGGTCTATAGCCGCGACGCGCAGCTCGCCGCCATTGCGGCCAAAGGGTTGAAAGAGGTGCGTTATCACCAGCGCTTCAGCCGCGGCTGGCTGGAACGTCTGGGCAACGGCACCGCGCTCTCGACGCAGCGTATGCAGCAGGCAGTCGATAACCTGTGGCGCTATACCGGTGAACTGTTCGTTGCCGATGCGCTGGAAATTGACCTGAGCGAGCAGGAAATCGCCGTCGATCCGCGCACGCTCCAGGCGGAATGGCAGGCAACGGTCCACACCGCGCTGCTTGATTCCGGCCTGCAAATTCCCCAGGAGGCGGCGTTCCGCAGCGGCGGTAAGCAGGGGCTGCACAGTGAGCATCTCGGTCCGATGCTGGCAGAAATGCAGTATTTACAGCGTTCGTACCCTGGACAGCAGTGGTAACAGGAGGTGGCTATGCAACGTCTTGCCGATATCGCGCCCGCCGAAGTGCGCACCGTGTGGGGACTGTTAAGCGCGATCCCCGACCCGGAAGTGCCGGTGCTGACCATTACCGATTTGGGGATGGTACGCCGGGTTGAACGCCTCGGCGACGGCTGGGTGATTGGCTTTACGCCAACCTACTCGGGCTGCCCGGCTACCGAGCACCTGTTGGGTGAGATTCGTACGGTGATGACCACGCATGGCTACACGACGGTACATATTGTGCTACAGCTCGATCCGCCATGGACCACCGACTGGATGAGCCCTGATGCCCGCGAGCGTTTGCGCCAGTATGGTATCAGCCCGCCGCATGCCCATGCCTGCCACGCCGGCGAGATGCCAAAGGATGTGGTCTGCCCACGCTGCGGCAGCACCCACAGCTCACTGATTAGTGAATTCGGTTCCACGGCCTGTAAAGCGCTGTATCGCTGCGATAGCTGCCGTGAACCCTTTGATTACTTTAAATGTATTTGAGGCTGCGATGACAACATTTCATTCGCTTACCGTGGCAAACGTTGAGCCGGAAACCCGTGATTCGGTCACCATTACCTTTGCCATTCCCGACGCGCTGCGTAGCGTGTACGCCTTCTGTCCGGGCCAGCACCTGACGCTGAAAACCCGCCTGGGCGGGGAAGAGTTACGCCGCTGCTACTCCATCTGCCGCAGCCGTTCGCCGTCAGAAATCAGCGTGGCGGTCAAAGCCATCGACGGCGGCCGTTTCTCCCGCTATGCCCAGAGCGATATTCAGCAGGGTATGGAATTTGAGGTGATGGTGCCGCAGGGGCACTTTGGCTACCAGCCGCAGGCCGAGCGTGAAGCGGAATATCTGGCGATTGCCGCCGGTTCCGGCATTACGCCGATGATGGCGATTATTGAAGCGACGCTGGCGACCGAACCGGCCAGTCAGTTCACCCTGATTTACGGCAACCGCAGCAGCCACAGCATGATGTTCCGTCAGGCGCTGGCCGACCTGAAAGACCGCTACCCGCAGCGTTTGCAGGTGGTGCATCTGTTCAGCCAGGAGTCGATGGACAGCGACCTGCTGCAAGGGCGCATTGACGGCGACAAGCTGCATGCGCTGGGCAAAACGCTGCTTGATTTCAGCCGTTTTGATGATGCGTTTATCTGCGGCCCGTCGGCGATGATGGACGAAGCCGAAGTGGCGCTGCGTGAACTGGGCGTGCCGGAAAAATCTATTCACCTTGAGCGCTTCAATACGCCGGGCACCAGCGTGAAACGCGCCACCGGCGTGCAGGCTGAAGGCCGCACGGTGACTATTCGCCAGGACGGCCGCGATCGCCTGATTTCGCTGAACGCCGAAGATGACAGCATTCTTGATGCGGCGCTGCGTCAGGGCGCAGACCTGCCGTTTGCCTGTAAAGGCGGCGTCTGTGCCACCTGTAAATGCAAAGTGGTGCAGGGCGAAGTGGCAATGGCCGCCAACTATAGCCTGGAAGCCGATGAAGTGGCGGCGGGCTATGTGCTGAGCTGCCAGGCGCTGCCCAAAAGCGCGGATGTGGTGGTCGACTTTGACGCGCGGGGGACGGCATGAGCGAACTGCTGATTACCCGTCATGACCGTGTGCTGCAACTGACCCTGAACCGTCCGCAGGCGCGTAATGCGTTAAACAACGCGCTGCTGACGCAGATAGCCGACGCGCTGGAAAGTGCGGCTGCAGACGCCTGCGTGAGCGTCTGCGTGATTAGCGGTAACCCGTGCTATTTCGCTGCCGGTGCCGATCTCAACGAAATAGCGGAAAAAGACTTGCCCGCCACCTTCGACGATATTCGTCCTCGTTTGTGGGCGCGCATCGATGCCTTCAACAAGCCGCTGATAGCGGTGGTGAACGGCTATGCGCTGGGGGCGGGCTGCGAGCTGGCGCTGCTTTGTGATCTGGTGATTGCCGGCCATAACGCCCGTTTTGGCCTGCCGGAGATTACTCTCGGCACCATGCCGGGGGCGGGTGGTACGCAGCGGCTTATCCGCAGCGTTGGTAAAGCGCTGGCGAACCGGATGGTGCTGAGCGGCGAAAGCATTGATGCCGAACGCGCACAGCAGGCTGGGCTGGTGAGCGACATTCACCCGGCGAACCTCTCTGATGAATATGCCTTGAAGCTGGCTGCAAACATCGCTCGCCACTCGCCGCTGGCGCTGCGTGCGGCAAAGCAGTCGCTGCGTCTGGCGCACGAGGTGAGCCTTCAGGCCGGTCTTGTACAGGAACGCCAGCTGTTTACCGTGCTGAGCGGCACCGACGACCGCCGTGAAGGTATCGCCGCTTTTTTACAAAAACGTACCCCGGAATTTAAAGGACGCTAATCGTGGACGCATTCATTCTCAGCGAAGTGGAACAGGGCGTCATGACCATCACCCTGAACCGCCCGGACCGACTCAACAGCTTTAATGACGTGATGCACCAGCAGCTCGCCGACTGCCTGAAACAGGCCGAACGTGACGACACCATTCGCTGCCTGCTGATTACCGGTGCCGGTCGCGGTTTTTGCGCCGGACAGGATCTGAATGACCGTAACGTTGACCCAAGCGGCCCCGCGCCGGATCTGGGCATGTCGGTGGAACGCTTTTACAACCCGCTGGTGCGTCGTTTAGCCGCGCTGCCGAAGCCGGTTATCTGCGCCGTTAACGGCGTGGCCGCCGGGGCGGGTGCAACGTTAGCGCTGGGCTGCGATATCGTGCTGGCCGCGCGTTCGGCGAAGTTTGTGATGGCCTTCAGCAAGCTTGGCCTGGTGCCGGACTGCGGCGGTAGCTGGCTGCTGCCCCGTGTGACCACCCGCGCTCGCGCCGTAGGTTTACTGATGCTGGGCGATAACCTCAGCGCCGAACAGGCCGCGCAGTGGGGGATGATCTGGCAGGTGGTGGATGACGCTGAACTGAAAGACACCGCGTTAGCCATGGCGCGTCATTTTGCTACGCAGCCGACCTATGGGCTGGGGTTAATTAAGAAAGCTTTGCAGCTTTCCGAAACCAATACGCTGGATCAGCAGCTTGAGCTTGAGCGCGACTACCAGCGCATGGCCGGTCGCAGCGACGACTATCGCGAAGGCGTCAGCGCCTTCCTCGCCAAACGTCAGCCACAGTTCAGCGGGAAATAAGCCATGAGCCAGACTCTTCACACCATCGCCGTGATTGGCGGCGGCACCATGGGGGCCGGGATCGTCGAAGTGGCGGCCAGTGCCGGACACGCGGTGCGGCTGTATGACATTTCGTCTGAGGCGATTACCCGCGCTATCGACGGCATTGCCGAGCGCCTCAACGCCCGCGTTAGCCGCGGCAAAGTCAGCGCCGAGCAGGCGCAGGCGCTGCTGGCACGCATTACGTCAGCAACCGAATTAACACAACTAGCCGATGCGCAGTTAATCATTGAGGCCGCGTCCGAACGTCTTGAGATTAAAAAGGCGCTGTTCAGCGAGCTGGCAGAGATTTGCTCGCCGTCGACGCTGCTGACCAGTAATACCTCGTCTATCTCCATTACCGCCATTGCGGCGGGCATTAAGCACCCGGAACGGGTGGCGGGGCTGCATTTCTTTAACCCGGCGCCGGTGATGAAGCTGGTCGAGGTCGTCAGCGGCCTTGCCACCTCCACGGAAGTGGTGGAGCAGCTTTGCCAGTGCGTGAGCGCCTGGGGCAAACAGCCGGTACGCTGCCGCTCCACGCCGGGCTTTATCGTCAACCGCGTGGCGCGCCCGTTTTACGCCGAAGCCTGGCGTGCGCTGGAGGAACAGGTCGCCGTGCCGGAAGTGATTGACGCGGCGCTACGCGACGGCGGCGGTTTCCCTATGGGGCCGCTGGCGCTGACCGATCTGATCGGTCAGGACGTCAACTTTGCCGTTACCTGTTCGGTATTTAACGCCTTCTGGCAGGATCGCCGCTTTCTGCCGTCTTTGCTGCAACAGGAGCTCGCTCTGGCGGGGCGTCTGGGCAAGAAGAGTGGACACGGTGTCTATCGCTGGCCTGTTGAAGTATCGCCTGATCTGGCTGTTGCAGCGGTACAGCCTGAAAATGCAGCAAAAAACATTAAACGTGACGTTGTCACTGAGCTGGATGATGTGCTGCTGCTGGAAACTTCCGGTGAAACCGCGTTGGCCTTAAGCGTGCAGCATCAGCGCCCGGTGGTGGTTTATGACCATGCGGCGGGCGACACGGTCGTACTGGCGAGCGCGCAAACCAACCCACAGTCGGCAACCGACAAAGCGGTGTACTACTTCCAGCAGCAGGGCAAAAAGGTTCTGCACATTGCTGATTATCCCGGCCTGTTGGTATGGCGTACGGTAGCGATGCTGGCGAACGAAGCGCTGGATGCGGTGCAAAAAGGCGTCGCCAGCGCGGATGATATCGATACCGCTATGTGTCTGGGGGTGAACTACCCACGCGGCCCGATTGCCTGGGGTGAATCGCTTGGCTGGGGGCGCGTGCTGCGCCTGCTGGAAAACCTACAACAGCACTACGGCGAAGAACGCTACCGCCCGAGTGCGCGACTGCGCCAGATGGCGCTGCTGGAGATGCGTCATGAGTAACCAGGCCTGGCGCAACGCCCGCGCCATGTACGAGAAAGATACCTGCGCCCGCGCGCTGGGCATCGAGATTATCGAAATGGATGAAGGCTATGCGCAGATGACGATGGCGGTGCTGCCATCGATGCTCAACGGCCTCCAGACCTGTCACGGCGGGCAGCTGTTTTCGCTCGCGGACACCGCCTTTGCCTACGCCTGTAACAGCCAGGGGCTGGCGGCGGTGGCGTCGGCGGCGAGCATCGATTTCCTGCGCCCGGCCTTCACTGGCGATCTGCTGACCGCCACCGCGCGGGTGAAACAGCAGGGCAAGCTGACCGGCGTTTACGACATTGAGATTGTTAATCAACAGCAAAAAACCGTTGCCCTGTTTCGCGGAAAATCGCACCGCATCGGCGGCACGATTACAGGAGAAGTCTAATGCGTGACGCATTTATTTGTGACGGTATTCGTACCCCGATTGGTCGCTACGGCGGGGCGCTGGCAGGCGTGCGTGCCGACGATCTGGCGGCCATTCCATTGCGTGAATTACTCAACCGCAACCCACACCTGGATGCCAGCGTTATTGACGATGTGATCTTCGGTTGCGCCAACCAGGCGGGCGAGGATAACCGCAACGTGGCGCATATGGCGACCCTGCTGGCGGGTTATCCGTACGGCGTGTCCGGTACCACCATTAACCGCCTGTGCGGCTCTGGTCTGGACGCAATTGGCTTTGCCGCGCGGGCCATTAAAGCGGGTGATGCGGACCTGATGATTGCCGGTGGCGTGGAGTCCATGTCCCGCGCGCCGTTCGTCATGGGCAAGGCCACCGCGCCGTACCAGCGTCAGGCGGAAATGTTTGATACCACCATCGGCTGGCGTTTTGTGAACCCGCTCATGCAGCAACAATTTGGTACTGACAGCATGCCGGAAACGGCAGAGAATGTAGCCGAATTGTTAAATGTAAGCCGAAGGGACCAGGACGCCTTTGCGTACCGCAGCCAACAGCGTACGGCGAAAGCGCAGCGCGACGGCATTCTGGCGCAGGAAATTGTGCCGGTGCAGATTATTGGTAAGAAAGGTGCGGTCAGCGCGGTGCGTGAAGATGAACATCCGCGTGCAGAAACCACTTTGGAGCAACTGGCCTCGCTGAAAACCCCGTTCCGCAAGGGCGGCGTGGTGACGGCGGGCAATGCTTCCGGTGTCAATGACGGTGCTGCGGCGCTGATTATCGCAAGCCAGCAGCAGGCCGCCGCGCAGGGCTTAACGCCACGTGCGCGCATCGTCGCCATGGCGACCGCGGGCGTTGAGCCGAAGTACATGGGGCTTGGGCCGGTTCCGGCGGTGCGTAAAGTGCTGGAGCGCGCCGGGCTGAATATTAACGATATGGATGTAATTGAGCTGAATGAAGCCTTTGCCGCCCAGGCGTTGGGAGTGATGAGACAGCTTGGACTGGCAGATGATGCAGAACACGTAAATCCCAATGGGGGGGCTATCGCTTTAGGTCACCCGCTGGGGATGAGCGGTGTGCGGTTAGCGCTGGCCGCGACGCTGGAGCTGGAACGACGCAATGGACGCTATGCGCTGTGTACGATGTGTATTGGCGTGGGTCAGGGCATTGCCATGATCCTTGAGCGAGTGTGAGCTAATTGACCTGCGAGTACCCTACAACATGACAACTACAACAAAATTAGATCCAATTGAAACCGCATCGCGTGACGAATTAGTCGCTCTGCAGACCGAGCGCCTGAAATGGACGTTAAAACACGCCTATGAAAACGTGCCGATGTACCGCCGCAAATTTGATGCGGCGGGGGTTCACCCGGCTGATTTCCGTGAGCTGAGCGACCTGAGCAAATTCCCGTGCACCACCAAGCAGGACCTGCGCGATAACTATCCGTTCGATACCTTCGCGGTACCGATGGAGCAGGTAGTGCGTATCCATGCGTCATCCGGTACCACGGGTAAACCGACGGTGGTGGGCTATACGCAAAATGATATCGATACCTGGGCTAACATCGTCGCCCGTTCGCTACGTGCCGCAGGCGGTACCGCGAAAGATAAAATCCACGTCGCTTATGGCTATGGCCTTTTCACAGGTGGACTGGGCGCGCACTACGGTGCCGAGCGTTTAGGGGCGACGGTGATCCCGATGTCCGGCGGCCAGACCGAGAAACAGGCGCAGCTGATCCGTGATTTTAAGCCCGACATGATCATGGTTACGCCATCCTACTGCCTGAACCTGATTGAAGAGCTGGAGCGCCAGATGGGCGGTGACGCGCGCGGCTGTTCGCTGCGTACCGGTGTCTTTGGCGCAGAGCCGTGGACAACGGGGATGCGCGCGGAGATCGAACGTCGCCTCGGTATTACGGCGCTCGATATTTATGGCCTGTCGGAAGTGATGGGACCGGGCGTGGCGATGGAGTGCATCGAAACGGGTGATGGTCCGACAATCTGGGAGGATCATTTCTTCCCGGAAGTGGTCAATCCGGATGACGGTACGCCACTGGCTGACGGTGAGCACGGCGAACTGCTGTTCACCACGCTGACGAAAGAAGCGCTGCCGGTCATTCGTTATCGTACCCGCGACCTGACGCGCCTGCTGCCGGGAACCGCGCGCACGATGCGTCGTATGGATCGCATTAGCGGGCGCAGCGATGACATGCTGATTATTCGCGGCGTCAACGTATTCCCGTCTCAGGTGGAAGAAGAGATCCTCAAGATTGATCATCTGGCCCCGCATTATCAGCTTGAAGTGGATCGCCGTGGCCATCTTGATTCACTTTCGGTACGCGTGGAGCTTAAAGAGAGTAGCCTGGTGCTAAGCCACGAGCAGCGCTGCCAGATTTGCCACCATCTGCGTCATCGCATTAAGTCGATGGTCGGCATTTCAACGGATGTCAGCATCGTCAATTGCGGCAGCATTCCACGCTCCGAAGGCAAGGCCTGCCGCGTGTTTGACCTGCGTAAAGCTGCCGCCAACGGCTAAGTCTCGTAGGCCTGATAAGCGTAGCGCCATCAGGCACAATGGCGCAACGCTGCCGGATGGCGGCGTTGCCTTATCCGGCCTACAAACTCCTGGCGTATCGCTGATCTATTCCTGTGCTATGATTCAAAAAGCACAAAAAAGACAACAGTATGAATCATATGGAAAAGCTCGATAGTTTTATTCAGCAGGCGGTAACCGCAATGCCGGTCAGCGGCACCTCGCTTATCGCCTCGCTTTACGGGGACTGTTTATCGCAACGCGGTGGAGAAGTCTGGTTGGGTAGTGTTGCCGCGCTGCTGGAAGGGCTTGGCTTCGGTGAGCGTTTTGTACGTACCGCACTGTTTCGCCTTAATAAAGAAGAATGGCTGGACGTGGTACGTATCGGCCGACGCAGTTTCTACCGCCTGAGCGATAAAGGGCTACGCTTGACGCGTCGCGCCGAGAGCAAAATCTACCGTGCCAGCGCCCCTGAGTGGGACGGTACCTGGCTGCTGCTGCTCTCCGAAGGGCTGGAAAAAAACACCCTCGCCGAAGTTAAAAAGCAGCTGTTATGGCAAGGTTTTGGCGTACTGGCGCCGAGTCTGCTGGCGTCACCATCGCAAAAGCTGGCGGACGTCCAGTCGCTGCTCCATGAAGCTGGGGTGGCGGAAAACGTCATCGTTTTTGAGGCGCATTCGCCGTTGGCACTCTCCCGTGCCGCGCTGCGTGAGCGGGTAGAAGGGTGCTGGCACTTAACCGAACAAAATGCCATGTACGAGGCGTTTATCACTCTGTTCCGTCCGTTGTTACCGTTGCTGCGTGACGTCGGGCCGGACGAACTTACGCCAGAGCGCTGCTTCCAGATCCGCCTGTTGCTCATTCACCTTTATCGTCGGGTTGTGCTCAAAGATCCGCTGCTGCCGGAAGAATTGTTGCCTGCTCACTGGCTAGGGCAGACGGCGCGTCAGCTGTGTATTAATATTTATCAACGTGTTGCGCCCGGCGCCCAGGTTTTCGTCAGCGAAAAAGGCGAGAGCTCGGTGGGGGAACTACCCGCGCCAGGGCCGCTCTATTATCAACGCTTCGGCGGATTAGCCGAGGCGTAACAGGAGAAGCCATGCCGATTTACCAGATTGACGGGATGATCCCGGTAGTTCCTGCGGAAAGCTATGTTCACCCAACCGCAGTGCTGATTGGCGATGTCATTCTCGGCAAAGGTGTTTATGTTGGCCCCAATGCCAGCCTGCGCGGAGATTTTGGGCGTATCGTGGTTAAAGATGGGGCGAATATCCAGGATAACTGCGTGATGCACGGATTTCCCGGCCAGGATACGGTGGTGGAAGAGGACGGACATATCGGCCACGGAGCGATTCTGCACGGCTGTGTGATAGGGCGTAACGCGCTGGTCGGCATGAGCGCGGTGATTATCGATGGCGCGACAATCGGTGAGAATAGTATCGTTGGTGCTTCGGCGTTTGTGAAAGCGCGCGCCGAGATGCCTGCCAACCATCTGATTGTCGGCAGCCCGGCGAAAGCGATTCGCATGTTAACTGAGCAGGAGCTGGTGTGGAAAAAACAGGGCACTCGCGAATATCAGGTGCTGGTGGAGCGCTGTCAGCAGACGCTTGCAGAAGTGAAGCCGCTGACTGCGGTAGAACCCGACAGAAAGCGGCTGGAGTTTGATGAGAATTTGCAACCTAAGTCAGCGGGTTAGCGATTCTACGCAATACCTGGTGTCAGAACTGATAGCTGGCGGTGATGCTGACGTTGCGCGGCTCACCATAAACGATAGAACCGTCGATATTCGTGTCGTAGGTTTTATCGAACAGGTTATTGAGGTTACCCTGCACTGAGAAGTTTTTTGTTACCTGGTAACGGGTGAACAAATCTACCAGGGCGTAGCTTCCCTGTTCCGCGCGGAATGTGCCATAAGGCGTGACCGTATCGCTGTAAACACGATTCTGCCAATTGACTCCGCCGCCTACGGTCAGTTCCGGCATGGCTGGCAGGCGATAACGGGTGAACAGTTTTACCGTGGTCCGTGGCAGGTTAGGGTTTACAGCATTGCCTTCGTTGTCTTCAGCAACATAGCGTGTCGCGCCAAACGTCATCTGCCAGTTATCGGTGATCGCACCGTTAATTTCGAATTCGACCCCTTTGCTGACTGTACCATCCATCGCTTTAAAGGCCGTATCGCCATTGCTACCGGCGATTGGCACGCCGGTTGATTGCGCTACGTTATCCTGTTCAATGCGGAACACCGCGAGCGTGGTGGTTAAACGGCTGTTCATCCAGTCGGACTTCAGGCCAAGCTCATAGTTGTTGCCGGTAATCGGAGAGAGATATTTACCGGAACTGTCGCGCTTGTTCTGCGGCTGGAAGATTGAGGTATAGCTGGCGTAGGTAGACCAGTTGTCGTCAATGTCATACACCAGGCCCGCGTACGGGGTGGTGTGGTTTTGCTCCATGCTGTAGGTCAGGGTGTCGATACGCCAATTGGTATAACGCGCGCCGACAATCAAATGCAGTGGGTCGGCCAGCGAAATACGCGTTGCGGCGTACAGCGATTTCATGTGCGTGGTATCGTCCTGAGCCAATGACTGCGGTTTCCAGTTAGTTTCCGGGAAGTTACCATCGTAGGTATAGAAGCTGCCGATTTCGTTGGGGAAAACGTTCGCCCACGAGCTTTCATAACGGTTATTCTGTTTATTGTAGCTGCCGCCCAGCATCAGATTATGCTGACGACCAAACAGATCGTAACCGCCGTCGGCAAATAGATCGACAGCATCCACTTTACGTTTGCCGCTGTTCCAGCCGGTTCCCCCGACGTAGTCATATCCCGGACCATAGTTGCCATATGGGCCAATCAGCGTGCCGTCGGCCTTATTAACATAGGCATCGACGTACATCATTTTACTGTCGAACTTGACCTCGGAGTGGGTGGCGTTCATGGTCGCCTGCCAGGTATCGGCAAAACGTTGTTTGATGGTGACAAACACTTTGTTGAAGTCTTTATCGTTGTAAGCCCAGTCCGGCGCAGTGCTGCGCGAACGGTCATAGCTGTTTTTACTGCCATCGGTATTCCAGCGCGGTAATCCACCCCAGGTTGGGCTGTTGATATCAATGCGCTGGTATTCATAACCCGCAGACAGGCTGGTGGTGTCACCAAAATCGGCATCGACAATCCCGGAGAAGAACATTTTTTCGCTATTGTAGCGATCAAGCCAGGAGTCGTTATTCTGGTAACCCGCCACGATGCGACCGCGCACATTGCCGTCTGCCGTAAGCGGGCTTTGCAGATCGGTCACATAGCGTTGTTTGTTCCAACTGCCATATTCTGCAGAAACATTACCGGTGAACTCGCGGCTGGTGGCATGCTTACGGATCATGTTAATGGAGGCTGAAGGGTTACCCGTCCCGGTCATCAGTCCGTTTGCACCACGGACCACTTCGACACGCTCAAAAAGGGCGGTGTCGGAAAGGGCGTCACCGAGATTCCAGCGGGATTCAAAATAGGTCGGGATCCCATCGACCATATAGTTATCAATCTGAAATCCGCGCGAGTAATAGCTGCTGCGATCGGAATCCGCCTGGCTTTTGCTTATCCCCAACGTGTTGTCCATCACATCGCCCAGCGTTTGCAACTGCTGATCTTCCATGCGCTGCTGGCTGACAATGCTGACCGATTGCGGAATATCGCGCTGTGTCATCTGCATTTTTGTGCCCGCGGTCGTCGATTTAACGCTGTAATCCTGTTCGTCGCTGGATGCGGCTGGAGCAGAACCCTCCACGATCACTGTCTCTTCAGCAGGGGCTGCGAGGCTGGTGGAAGGTAAAAGCGCTAGCGTAATGCAGGCTGCCAGCGCAGAAGGGGCAAGCCCCGGTTGGCGTTGAATATTCCCGTTGAGTGTTGTGAAAGACATCGAAAAGTCCTTGATAATTATTAATATTAAGTTCGAATCACCGGTAGTTGTGATGAGCCCTTTGGTTGTAAATTATTAAATGCGCATGTAAATACAAATGCGAAATATACGCATTAGCACTTAATGTGTAAACGGATGCTACGACATAAATGAAATATTGTTTCAGTACTATGCTTGAGCAATAGCGCTGGGAAATGGTTATAAGAGCAGCATTGACTGGGGTTTTCGCTTAAAAAATCGAGGGTTAAAGTTGAAAGAGCGTGAGTAACTCGCTCATACTCTATACTCGCAGAGTTACCCGGCGTAGCATGGCAAAACGCTTGGGCTGTTAATGAAAAAGGAAAACGTCGTGGCAGAAGAAACTATATTCAGCAAAATTATCCGTCGTGAAATTCCGTCGGATATCGTATACCAGGATGAACTGGTCACTGCGTTTCGTGATATTTCCCCTCAGGCACCTACGCATATTCTGATCATTCCTAACATCCTGATCCCAACCGTCAACGATGTGACGGCTGAACATGAACAGGCATTGGGCCGCATGATCACCGTTGCAGCGAAAATTGCTGAGCAGGAAGGCATTGCTGCAGATGGGTACCGCTTAATCATGAACACCAACCGCCACGGGGGTCAGGAGGTGTATCACATTCATATGCATCTGCTGGGTGGCCGTGCGCTTGGCCCAATGCTCGCGCATAAAGGTCTGTAGGCATGATCAGAGGATGCATTGCACTTTCACTGGGCTTGCTGCTACTGGCGGGTTGTCGAACACACCCAGAAATTCCGGTAAGTGATGAACAGTCGCTGGTGATGGAGTCAACGATTCTGGCGGCAGGTATAACAGCAGAACAGCCCACGTTAACCACGTCTGATATTCAGGCCTCGGCATCCTCGCGACTCTATAACGAAAGACAAGAATCCGTCACCGTTCATTATCGGTTTTACTGGTATGACGCCAGAGGACTGGAAATGCATCCTCTGGAAGCGCCGCGCAGCGTGACTATTCCGGCGCATTCGTCGGTGACGCTGTACGGCAGCGCCAATTTTCTGGGGGCGCACAAGGTTAGACTTTATCTTTATTTGTAAGGGGTGAATCTTGATGATCAAAATGAATCGCTACGCACTGGTTGCCGCGCTGGCGATGTTTCTCTCTGGCTGTGTGGTGCAACGAGAGCCCGCACCGGTAGAGGAAGTCAAGCCAGTGCCGGAACAGCCTGTGCAGCCGCAACAGCCGGTGCCGGTAGTGCCAACGGTGCCAACCATACCGCAGCAGCCGGGTCCGATTGAGCACGAGGACCAAACGGCGCAGCCGACGCCACGTCAACGTCATTATGACTGGAACGGGGCTATGCAGCCGATGGTCGGAAAAATGCTGCAGGCTGACGGCGTAAAAGCGGGCGGCGTTCTGCTGGTTGATAGCGTGAATAACCGCACCAACGGCTCGCTGAACGCGGGTGAAGCCACCGAAACCTTACGTAATGCTCTGGCGAATAACGGTAAGTTTACTCTGGTTTCCGCTCAGCAACTGGCAGTCGCCAAGCAGCAGTTAGGTCTGTCGCCGAACGATAGCCTGGGAACGCGCAGTAAAGCGATTGGTATCGCCCGTAACGTTGGCGCGCAGTATGTGCTTTATTCCAGCGCATCCGGCAACGTCAATTCGCCTGCGCTGCAAATGCAATTAATGCTGGTACAAACTGGCGAGATAATCTGGTCAGGTAAAGGTGCCGTTCAGCAACAATAACAGACTCACGCGCGGCGAAGTGTTGTCGCGCTATTTCCCGCAGTATCATCCCGTCGCAGCCAGCCAAACTGGCCTGAGCGGCGGGAGCTGCATCATTGAGCATCATTCTCACCGGCTGGTACTGCGTTGTCATCACGACCCTGATGCGCCGGAATCGCATTTCTTACGCCAATATCATGCGTTAAAACACCTGCCAGAAAACCTTGCGCCACGTCCTTATTTTTATACGCGTGGGTGGATGGCCGTCGAGTTTTTTCACGGTAAGGCAGAATCCAGATTACCGGACGCCGACGAACTCGCAGGCTTACTGTATCATCTGCACCAGCAACCCCGATTGGGCTGGCGAATCAGCCTGCTGCCGCTACTTGAACAGTACTGGCAGTGTGGCGATCCGGCGCGTCGTACACCATGCTGGCTGCGCGCGCTGAAGCGGCTGAGGAAACGAGGTGAGCCTCGACCTTTGCGTCTGGGGCCGCTGCATATGGATGTTCACGGTGACAACATCGTACGCACAGCCTCAGGGCTGCGGCTGATTGACTGGGAATACGCCGGAGACGGTGATATTGCCCTGGAGCTGGCGGCGGTATGGGTCAGCGATGAATCCCAGCACCAACAGCTGGTTAGCACCTACGCTCAACGAGCGCACATTGAGCCAGACGTTTTGTGGCGACAAGTCAGACAATGGCAACCCTGGATAATGATGTTGAAGGCGGGGTGGTTTGAGTATCGCTGGCGGCAAACCGGTGATAGACAATTTATCAGGCTGGCCGATGAAACCTGGCGGCAGCTAACAATGAAAGGATAAGGAGAGCAGTGTGGGCCCAGTAATGTTGGATGTCGAAGGGTATGAGCTGGACGCAGAAGAGCGTGAGATTCTGGCGCATCCGCTGGTAGGTGGGTTGATCCTCTTTACCCGAAATTATCATGACCCGGAACAGCTGCGTGAATTAGTGCGACAAATCCGGACTGCGTCACGTAACCATCTGGTGGTGGCGGTAGATCAGGAAGGCGGACGCGTACAGCGCTTTCGAGAAGGCTTTACTCGCCTGCCTGCGGCTCAATCGTTTGCCGCGCTGCACGGTCTGGAAGAGGGCGGCAAACTGGCTCAGGACGCCGGATGGTTGATGGCCAGCGAAATGATCGCGATGGACATTGATATCAGCTTTGCACCGGTACTGGATGTGGGCCATATCAGCGCCGCAATCGGCGAGCGTTCTTACCACGCCGATCCGCTAAAAGCATTGGCGATGGCGACCCGCTTCATTGACGGTATGCATGCCGCAGGCATGAAAACGACCGGTAAACATTTCCCTGGTCATGGGGCCGTGACGGCGGATTCACACAAAGAAACCCCAACCGATCCTCGCTCAGAAGCCGAGATTCGTGCGAAAGATATGTCCGTGTTCCAGACGTTGATTACTGAGAACAAACTGGATGCCATTATGCCTGCGCATGTCATCTACAGTGATGTAGATCCGCGTCCGGCGAGTGGCTCACCTCACTGGCTGAAAACGGTGCTGCGCCAGGAGCTTGGCTTCGATGGTGTCATTTTCTCCGACGATTTGTCGATGGAAGGGGCGGCGATTATGGGAAGCTATGCCCAGCGTGGACAGGCATCGCTGGATGCAGGTTGCGATATGATCCTGGTCTGCAATAATCGTAAGGGAGCGGTCAGTGTGTTAGATAATCTGTCGCCGATCAATGCAGAACGTGTTACACGTTTGTATCATAAAGGTTCATTTTCACGTCAGGAACTGATGGATTCGGCACGCTGGAAGACGGTAAGCGCTCAGCTAAACCAGCTTCATGAGCGCTGGCAGGAAGAGAAAGCAGGTCATTAACGCAAGTTTGGCGAGGATGCGATGATTATCTATTTACACGGTTTTGACTCTAACAGCCCGGGCAACCATGAGAAGGTGTTGCAGCTGCAATTCATCGACCCGGATGTCAGGCTGATTAGCTACAGTACGCGGCATCCTAAACATGATATGCAGCATCTGCTGAAAGAAGTGGACAAAATGCTGCAGCTGAATGTGGATGACCGTCCGCTGATTTGTGGTGTGGGGCTCGGGGGATATTGGGCTGAACGGATTGGTTTTCTGTGTGATATTCGTCAGGTCGTGTTTAATCCTAACCTGTTCCCGTATGAGAACATGGAAGGCAAAATTGACCGGCCTGAGGAGTATGCAGACATCGCAACAAAATGCGTGACTAATTTCCGCGAAAAGAATCGCGATCGCTGTCTGGTTATCCTGTCGCGTCATGATGAAGCGCTCAATAGCCAGCGTTCGTCGGAAGAGCTGCATCACTTTTACGAGATAGTCTGGGACGAAGAGCAGACGCATAAGTTTAAGAATATCTCTCCGCATTTGCAGCGCATCAAAGCGTTCAAGACGTTAGGTTAATCCTTATTGAATGCGTAAAAAACCAGCCATCGGGCTGGTTTTTTTGTTCTTAAAGTTCCGGTTGTCTATCTTTTCAGCATCAAAACTTGATACACATCAATTTTGGTATGACCAATGCACCGTTCGTGTTATTCTCACTCTCGAAGAACATTTTCATTACTGTAACTTGTTGTTAATTAAGAGCTATATTAATAACTTTTAATTAACAATTGGTTAATAAATTTGAGGGGGTCACGTTGACTACACCATTGAAAAGGATCGTGATTGTCGGCGGCGGTGCTGGCGGACTGGAAATGGCGACGCAGTTGGGTAAAAAACTCGGGCGTAAGAAAAAGGCCAAAATCACACTGGTAGACAGAAACCACAGTCATTTGTGGAAACCGTTACTGCATGAAGTGGCTACGGGTTCACTGGATGAAGGCGTGGATGCGCTGAGCTATCTGGCACATGCCCGTAACCATGGCTTCCAGTTTCAGTTAGGTTCGGTGATAGATATCGATCGTGAAGCGAAGACCATTACTCTCGCTGAGCTGCGCGATGAGAAGGGGGATCTGCTGGTTCCTGAGCGTAAAGTGCCGTATGACACGCTGGTGATGGCGTTGGGCAGTACCTCCAACGATTTCAACACTCCTGGCGTGAAAGAAAACTGCATTTTCCTCGATAACCCGCATCAGGCGCGTCGTTTCCACCAGGAGATGCTGAATCTGTTCCTGAAGTATTCCGCGAATCTGGGCGCTAACGGAAAAGTGAATATCGCCATTGTGGGCGGTGGTGCGACGGGGGTTGAGCTCTCCGCTGAGCTGCACAATGCGGTAAAACAGCTGCACAGCTATGGTTACAAAGGACTGACCAACGACGCGCTGAACGTTACGCTGGTGGAAGCTGGCGAGCGCATTCTGCCTGCGTTGCCGCCGCGTATTTCCGGTGCTGCGCATAATGAGTTAACCAAACTGGGCGTACGCGTACTGACCCAGACGATGGTTACCAGCGCTGACGAAGGCGGACTGCACACCAAAGATGGCGAATACATTAAAGCCGACCTGATGGTGTGGGCGGCGGGTATCAAAGCGCCAGACTTTATGAAAGACATTGGCGGTCTCGAAACGAACCGTATTAACCAACTGGTGGTTGAGCCAACTTTGCAGAGCACGCGCGATCCTGACGTGTACGCGATTGGCGACTGCGCTTCCTGCGCGCGCCCGGAAGGGGGTTTTGTGCCTCCGCGCGCTCAGGCAGCACACCAGATGGCGACCTGTGCGATGAACAATATTCTGGCACAGATGAACGGCAAGCCACTGAAAGCGTATCAGTACAAAGATCACGGCTCTCTGGTCTCGCTCTCTAACTTTTCTACCGTGGGTAGCCTGATGGGCAACCTGACCCGTGGTTCGATGATGGTGGAAGGGCGTATTGCGCGCTTTGTATACATCTCACTGTACCGCATGCACCAGATTGCTTTACACGGCTACTTCAAAACCGGCCTGATGATGCTGGTCGGCAGTATCAACCGGGTGATTCGCCCGCGTCTGAAACTGCATTAATATCGACTTGTGGCGCCGGATGATTTTACGCATCCGGCGCCTTCCTTCAGAGTTCTCCGAATCATCCTGCGTTCGTGCCTCATCCTGCTATTTTCATCCGTAATCTGATTGGCATTCCTTACCTTCTGTTGCAAAGTTGTTGCTAATAGCAAAAAAGGAGGAAGTCCCGTGAATAAATCAATGTTGGCGGGTATAGGGATTGGCGTAGCTGCTGCGCTGGGTGTTGCAGCAGTGGCCAGTCTGAACGTTTTCGAGCGTGGCCCACAGTATGCGCAAGTTGTCTCTGCAACACCGATTAAAGAGTCGGTAAAAACACCGCGTCAGGAGTGCCGGAACGTAACTGTCACGCACCGTAAGCCGGTACAAGATGAAAACCGTATTGCGGGTTCCGTATTGGGTGCGGTTGCGGGTGGCGTTATTGGCCATCAGTTTGGCGGCGGACGTGGTAAAGATATTGCTACCGTGGCCGGGGCTTTAGGCGGCGGCTATGCAGGTAATCAGATTCAGGGTTCGATGCAGGAAAACGATACTTACACCACCACGCAGCAGCGTTGTAAAACGGTGTATGACAAATCTGAAAAGATGCTGGGCTACGACGTGACGTACAAAATTGGCGATCAGCAGGGGAAAATCCGTATGGATAAGGACCCCGGCGCGCAAATTCCGTTGGATAACAACGGACAGTTGATACTGAATAACAAAGCGTAAAATAGCATTATCCTGAACATTAGCCCCCCATTCGCTCAGGCTGGGGGGCTTTTTTTATCAGAAGGTTAAGGCATAGTTCAGACCAAAGGTGCGGCCCCGGCCCTTGTACTCATACAGTGACGGACTGCCGTAGGTTGGGCTGTACAGCAGTGGCGCACGTTGTCCCCACAGCGTGGTGTACTCTTCATTCAGCAGGTTTTCCACGCTAAAGGTCAGCTTACCCAACGGGAGCTGATAGCTGCCGATAAAGTCCATGGTGTTATAGCCATCCAGCTTATTGCCGCTGGCGTCGGTCAGATCAAATGTTTGCTGGCTCTGTACGCGTAAGGTCCACGGTTCTGGTGCCCAGCCGACCCACGCGGTTGCTTTCGACGGTGAGGCCAGAGTCACATCCCATTTTTGCCATTTACCGTTCTGTTTCACTTCCGATTTAATGACATTGAAGTTGCCGCCCAGGCTCCAGTCCGTATCCGCAATGAAATAATCCACCGCGCCTTCAAGGCCATAAATGCGGCGATCGTCGGGTTGAACGTTAATGGTCATATCGCTGCGGTTGATAACGATCGATTTATCCGAAGTCGAGTAGTAAGCGGCCAGTTGCGTGCGCAGACTATCGCCGGTGTAGCGCCATCCCAGTTCGTACGAGTTAACTTTAATCCCTTCCAGACGTGAATCCGCCACGTTGACGCTGCGCTGGAGCTGGTAATGATCGCCAACCAGCGAATAGGTGCCGTTACCGTAATATTTCCCTGGATCCGGAAGCTCCACGCCCTGAGAGAAATTAAACCACGTTTGCTGACGGTCAGTCAGATGGGCGAGGATACCGGCGTTGAACAGGAAATTATCGTAATCGGTTTTGCCGCCCGGAATGGTATCGGCAGAGTTCGCAAGCCCGGTCGCGATTCCCTGCTGTTGAGCATAGCCAACGAAATCATCAACCCTGTTTTCGGTCCATTGATAGCGCACGCCGCCGCTGAGGGTAAAGATGTCGTTAATGTCATAGCTGTTTTGCAGGAAAGGCGCAAAGTTGGTGATGCTGTAACCGGGGTAACGCCCGGTGGTATAAGCGGTGCGGTTATCCATGCCGCCGGAGGGCAGGGACCAGGCCAGATCGAAGAATTTCTGATTGGAATCGAAGGTCTCGTGATCGGCATCGATACCCCACGTCAGCTCCCAGTTATCCATCAACTGGCTGTTGAGGGTAATTTTGGCGCCAAACTGGTCTGTGTCCTGCTGAGATGCGGAGAAACTGGTGACCTTACCTTTGCTGAGCGTCGGGAAAGGATAGAATTTCAGCGATTCGTCGCGGTAATAGATTTGGCTGACCAGGTTCTGGCCGAAAAAATCCGCATCTGAATATTGCAGGCTGATCAGATGACGTTCGGTTCCGGGAATACGATCGGAATTCAGTCCGCTGCTGGTATAAGCTTTACCGTTTCCGGTTACGGCGGACATGTTCTCGCCGAGATCCAGCCCGTAATCATCATCCCCCTGGCTCTTGTAATACTGTGTAACCAGTTGCAACTGACGGTTGTCGTCAAGTTCAATCGTCCCGGTGCCCATCACGTCCAGACGATCGGAGTGCTGTAGCCCGGTTTGGGTGTTATCCAGCAGCAGGGCATCGTGATTACCGTCATACCAGCCGCCAAATCGTTGATACGCGACGGACATACGCCCGGAAGCGCGATCTGTTCCTCCACTCACCGCCGCGGCAACGCGTTCATCATGATCGTTACTGTTGTTGAAGCCGCTTTTGCTCCCCAGTTCGAGTTCTACTTCACGCTCCGGCTGGCCTTTTTTGGTGACGATGTTGATTAATCCGCCGGTACTGCCACCGCCATAAAGTGAGGTTGCGCCTGAAATGACTTCAATGTGCGCAATGTTAAACGGGTCAATGGAGTCAAGCTGACGGCTGTCGGTTCGCGAGGAGTTCAGACGGACACCGTCAATGAGCACGACAATGGCGCGACCACGCATGTTCATGCCGTAGTTTGTACGCCCCTGGCTACTGACATCGATTCCTGGGATTAACTGAGCAAGAACATCCTTGAACTCTTTCCCCCCCTGAACCTGTTGTTCAATCTCGCTTCCTTCAATAACCCAGGTCGTTTGCGCCATTTCTGCCACGGTGCGTTGGCTACGGTTGGCGCTGACGATGAGGTTCTCTTCCTCAGCCGCAATGGCCGGGAGGGTTAAAGACAACAGGAGAGGATTGAGCACCCAGAGACGCTTATTCATTTGTATTCCTTTTAAAAAGAGTCGATCTGTTTTTGTTATGGCGGTAGAGAAACCGATGGTTACATTGTGAAACAGGCATTAAAACAAATGCGAATATTGCTGATAACAATTGTCGTTATCAATACCCTTTACAAAAAATGATCGGATAACACGATGAAAACAATGAGAAATGTAGGGACAATGGAACGGGAATCTAACCGGGGGCTTTATTAGCTCCCGGGGGTGTTAGTACAGCGGGGGAATTGCGGGAAAGGGTTAAGCTTTGACGAGTTCGGGCCACAGCCGCAGGGTGGTACGTGCGATCTGCATCAGTTTTTCAAACGTTGCACCTTCACGGGCGCTGATCGACATACCTTGTAAAATACAGTTCAGGTATTCAGCCAGTTTTTGCACGTCACAGTAGGCGGGGATTTCACCACGTTGCTGACGCTGATGAAGAAACTGAGTAAGCGTCTGTTCCTGCATTGCATGGCGGGATTTCACCGTGTGCGCAATATCACGGGAAGAGGCTGCCAGCGTCGCAGAAGTGTTAATCATGAAACATCCCGCCGGGGTGTCCTTGCTGGTAAAGCAGGTCGCTATGGCGGTGAAATAGTCTTCCAGTGCGGACTCAAGGCTTTTTTCTTCACAAAACAGCTGGGCTTCGTGTTTCGCCGCAAAGCGGGTGATGTAGCGGTCCAGTACGGCACGGAACAACCCTTCTTTATTGGTGAACTCCGCATACAGCGTGGGCGCTTTTGCGCCGGTAGCTTCTACGAGATCGGCGAGCGAGGTCGCTTCATATCCGTGCTGCCAGAAGAGTGTCATGGCCTTATCAAGCGCGGCTTCCCTGTCGAACACTTTTGGTCGGCCACGGCTTTTTTTTGCACAACCTGTCGTTTCAGTTGTCATGGCGCCGATGTACCTTTGTTGGGTTTATTGAATAACCATTATAAAAATATTCGACTGCACACTCCAGCGGATTCACGATAAAAATAAATTATAGCTATTGGTATGAAAAATAAGACCTTTATATTTTATATAACGATCATTATAAAAAACATTGACGTGTGACCTGGATCACATCTATGATTTACCTATCGATCGTTAAGTTAATCTTTTCGACACCCATTCATCTGCTAAAGGTCACTATCATGAAAAACGTAAAAACACTGTTTGTTGCTGCTGTTCTTAGCTCACTGTCATTTGCAAGCTTTGCCGCTGTTGAAGTTCAGTCCACACCTGCGGGTCAAGAGAAAGTTGGTACTATTTCTGCGAATGCGGGGACTAACTTAGGTTCACTGGAAGATCAACTGGCGCAGAAAGCCGATGAGATGGGTGCGAAGTCTTTCCGTATTACTTCCGTTACCGGTCCTAACACCCTTCATGGGACTGCTGTTATCTACAAATAAGATTTAACCCATCGCAATGCCACTGCGAGTTAAATAAAAAACCCCCGCGGAATAAAATCCAGCGGGGGTTTTTTAATACGCTACGTTTACAGCGGTTGTTGAGCAACGTCGTGATGACGGGTCACATCGACCGGCATGCCTGAGCGAATCTCCATCGCATGATCCATGACGGCGCTATCTGTTTGCGCCGCATTTTTAAATGTCTGCATGGACGAATTCAGCACGATTGGCAGCAGTTGCGGGTCGTCATTGATTTTTTCGGACAGCGGCTGATGCACTTCTACTAGCCGCACGCCGTTAGGCTCAACGGATGCTTTGATCGGCGTATTGATAATATTGACCTTAGTTCCGGGCGTTACCTGACGGAACAGGGTTTCGATATCACCGTCGCGCAGACGAATACAGCCGGAACTGACGCGCATGCCGATGCCAAAGTCAGCATTGGTGCCGTGCAGCAGATAAACGCCGCCGTATGCCGCTAAGCGAATTGCATGATGGCCCATCGGGTTATCCGGACCGGCAGGTACAACGGCAGGCAGGTCAATTCCGTTTGCTTTGTATCGCGCGCGGATATTTGCCGTCGGCGTCCAGGTGGGGTTGGCGCGTTTATCAGAAATGGTGGTTACCATCGTAGGCGTCAGCGTGTCACCACCTAACTGGCCAATACCAATAGGATAAACGGTCACCGAATTGGTCCCCGGCTGGTAATAATAAAGACGCAGTTCGGCGAGGTTGATAACAATACCTTCGCGCGGGGCGTCAGGTAGCAGAGTTTGTAACGGTATAGTCAGCACGCTGCCCGGACGTGGTACGTAAGGGTCAACGCCGGGGTTGGCCTGCAGCAGCGCTAAAAAGCCGACATTATATTTTTTCGCAATCGCCTCCAGAGAACCGCCATTGTCTTCAACAACGTGAACGGTATTCTGGCCCACCAGACGGCTTCCCGGCGGTGGCAGCGGCCAGGTGTTTGCCTGAGCCGGAAGTGCTAACGCGAAGGTCGCTGCCAGCGTAAAAAACGCGAGCCAGCGAGAGAGTCGTTTATTGTTTAACATCACCATAAATCCATTGTTTTTACGTGGTTTTTATTATGTAAAAGTAAACGAGAATTATGGCGGTTTGCTGTGTCTGGAAGTGCAGGGAAGTGCAAAGAGTTTGTAAATTCATCAGGCCGGGTGAGTGGTGTGCTCACCCGGCCTGTTCACTATGCTACGGCGTTTTCTTCAAGCTGACGCATAAACTGGCGGACCCAGTCGATCCGCGTTTTACGCTCGCCCAGATCCTGCATAAATTTCAGTCGGGTTGGGCCGTCCAGACGGAAGTGTTGCGGTTGTTTTTGCAGTAAACCAATCAGCCAGACCGGGTTGACGTGGTTTTTCTCGGCAAATTCAATGGTACCGCCTTTGTCATGACCTTCGAGCTTTCTGATCCCCAGTTTCTGCGCCTGCTGGCGTAAACGAGCGATATCCAGCAACGTACGAGCCGGGTCGGGCAGCAGGCCAAAACGATCTATCAGCTCGACCTTAATCTCTTCCAGTTCGTTTTCGCCTTTCGCGCTGGCAATGCGCTTGTAGAACGATAGTCGGGTGTTAACATCCGGTATATAGTCATCCGGCAGCAGAGACGGCATACGCAGTTCAACTTCGGTTTGCTGGCTGGTGAGATCTTCCAGTGACGGCTCACGCCCTTCTTTGAGCGCATCGACCGCGTTTTCCAGCAGCTCCATATACAGCGAGAAGCCGATGCTTTCCATGGAACCACTTTGATCTTCACCCAGCAGTTCCCCGGCGCCGCGAATTTCAAGGTCGTGGGTCGCCAGCGCAAATCCTGCACCCAAATCTTCCAGCGAGGCGATGGCTTCCAGACGCTTTTGCGCGTCGGTGGTCATTGCTTTTGGATGCGGCGTCAGCAGCCAGGCGTACGCCTGATGGTGTGAGCGTCCCACACGACCGCGTAGCTGGTGCAATTGCGCTAAACCAAAGTGATCGGCACGTTCGATGATAATGGTGTTGGCGGTCGGAATGTCGATCCCGGTTTCGATAATGGTGGTACACACCAGCACGTTAAAACGCTGATGGTGGAAATCGTTCATCACGCGTTCCAGCTCGCGCTCGCGCATTTGCCCGTGGCCGATACCAATACGCGCTTCCGGCACCAGTTCTGCTAATCTGTCAGCGGTTTTCTGGATATTTTCGACGTCGTTAAACAGATAATAAACTTGTCCCCCGCGCAGAACTTCACGCAGGATCGCCTCGCGTACTACCAGGCTGTCGTATTCGCGCACGAAGGTTTTGACCGCCAGACGACGAGCAGGCGGCGTGGCGATGATCGACAGATCGCGCATGCCGCTCATCGCCATATTGAGCGTACGCGGAATAGGCGTTGCCGTCAGGGTCAGAATATCGACATCCGCACGCATCGCCTTGATGCGTTCTTTGTGGCGAACGCCGAAACGGTGCTCTTCATCGACAATCAGCAGACCCAGATCTTTTAACTTCACATCTGCTTGCAGCAGTTTGTGCGTACCGATGAGAATATCAATTTTCCCCTCGGCAACCTGCTCCAGAATATGCGCTTGCTCTTTGGCGCTACGGAAACGGGACAACATCTCAATGCGTACCGGCCAGTTGGCAAAACGATCGCGGAAGTTGTCGAAGTGCTGCTGTGCGAGCAGGGTAGTCGGAACCAGCACGGCAACCTGTTTGTGGTTCTCTACGGCAAGGAAGGCGGCGCGCATCGCGACTTCGGTTTTACCAAAACCGACGTCGCCGCACACCAGGCGGTCCATGGCCAGCGGTTGACACATATCGCTGAGTACAGCGTTGATCGCCTGCGCCTGGTCAGGCGTGGTTTCAAACGGGAAGCTGTCGCAAAACAGCTGATACTGTTCACGGTCATGCTTAAAGGCAAAGCCTTCTTTCGCCGCGCGCTGGGCATAAATATCCAGCAGCTCTGCCGCGACATCGCGCACCTTCTCAGCGGCTTTCTGTCGGGCGCGTGACCAGGCATCGCCGCCCAGTTTATGCAGCGGCGCATTCTCTTCTGCACCGCCCGCATAGCGGCTGATCAGATGCAGTGACGATACCGGCACGTACAGTTTGGCGTCGTTGGCATAGGTGAGCATCAGATACTCACCGGTGATACCGCCCGCTTCCAGCGTGGTCATCCCGGCATAGCGACCCACGCCGTGTTCCAGATGCACTACCGGCTGACCGGGATGCAGCTCTGCAAGGTTACGAATTAAGGTATCCGGGTTGATGGTGCGACGCGAATCCTGGCGGCGACGCGCCACGCGTTCCCCAAGCAGATCGCTTTCACAAATCAGTGCCAGATTGCGTTTGCTATCGATGAAGCCGTGCTCAGCTGCGCCAATCATCAGATAACGACCGTTATCTACGGCTTCATCGAGTCGCAATATCCGCTTCGGTGCCACTTTGATACGAGCGAGCAACTCGCCAAGCGCTTCACGTCGGCCTTCACTTTCGACCGAGAAAATCACCGGTCCGGTAAAGCCCTCAAGGAATTTACGTAACGCATCTAACGGTGATTTTTGCTGTGCCTGCACGGCGATGTCCGGCAGCTTCTGGAACCCGAGGTTGGTATTCGCAGCTTTGTTCGCCAGACTCTCGGTTTTCAGTTGAACGCGCGGCCAGCGTTTAAGTTCAGAAAACAGCTCATCAACCCGCAGCCACAGCGATTCCGGTGGCAGAAGCGGGCGCATCGGATCAACACCGCGATTTTCAAAGCGTGACAGGGTATCGGCCTGGAAGCGTTCTGCGCTGGTCTCGATATCACCGGTATTGACCAATAACGTATTGGCGGGGAAGTAGCTGAACAGCGGCGGCAGCGGCTCGCTGAAAAACAGCGGTTGCCAGTATTCAATACCCGCAGGTAACGTGCCTTTGCTGACCTGCTGATAAATATGTTCGGCGTCGCGTTTAACCTCAAAGGTATCGCGCCACTGACTACGGAATAGCTCGATGGCCGTTTTGTCAGTCGGGAATTCGTGCGCGGGAAGCAAATTAATGGCATCGACTTCTTCCAGCGTGCGCTGGGTGTCGGTATCAAACAGACGCAGGCTGTCGATTTCGTCATCAAAGAAATCCAGACGATAAGGCAGCTCGCTGCCCATCGGGAACAGATCCAACAACGCGCCGCGCGTGGCGTATTCGCCGTGTTCCATGACCTGATCAACATGGCGATAGCCAGCGCTATCCAGCTGTTCGCGCAGGGCGTCGCGCGAAAGCCGCTGACCTTTTTTCATGACCAGCGCATGCCCGTGCAGATAGCTGTGCGGACAGACACGCTGCATCAGGGTATTTACCGGAACGATCAGTACGCCTCGCTGCATGGCAGGCAGTTGATACAGCGTAGAGAGACGCGAAGAGATAATCTCCTGATGGGGAGAAAAGCTGTCATAGGGCAGCGTTTCCCAGTCGGCCAGGTTCATCACCATCTGGTCGGTAAACTGACGAATTTCATCATGCAGGCGCAAAGCATTTTGCATGTCCGGCGCGATCAGCACCACTGGACCGGCGTGATGTTCGGCGATTTCGGCGACCAGCGTTGCGCAGGCGGCACCGGTAAGCTCACCCAACTGGCGCTGATCGCCAGCTTTCGCTGGGAGCGTGTAACGATGTTGTTCAGGCATTCGGTTGTCAGGTTCTCGTTTAGATATACATCTGATAAGCAATGTTCTTTATTATCCGTGATCGTTTCTCATAAGCAAATTGATTCGCCCCCTGATGGGGGCAAAAAGCGCGTTGGGGTTAGCGCGAAACGACCGATAAAGAAGGCGGGGAAAATAGCAGGTCGGCCACTGTTTTTTGTGAAATTTTACGCACCAACAGGCCAAACGAGGTGCACAGCAGCAGGCAGGCGAATGGATACACCAGTAGCAGGGCCAGCTCTGCATATGCAGGCCAGGCGGCATGATTAATGTTGGGGATTAGCGTTAAGCTGAATAGCTCAACCAGAATTCGGTGGGTGGTGTAGATGGCGATGGTATTGGCACCAATCACGCTTAACGGGCCGGACTCACGCATACCAAAGCGCAGCTCAAATTGATAAAACAGCTTCATGATCAGCACAATGGAAAGAAGAGAAAGTAATAGTGAGACATTTGCCAGCCACGCGACGATGGCGGCGATTGCGCTAACCAGAACAATGAGCGCATGGCGGCGCAGGGGCACCTCCTTAATCCATACCATCAGCGTTGCGCCAAACCATGCACCGAGGCTGTACCAGGGCAGATTGCGAATCACGCTGTTCATTCCCCACCACGGCGTCGGGACAAAGTTGATCGCCACGCTCAGCGCCACAAATAACGCCAACAGCGGCACCGCCCAACGGCTGAAAATTTTACACAGAACAAAATAGACAATCAGCGCGTACAGATACCACAAGCTGGTACTGGCGGTCAGCATCCCGTGGGTAAAACCTGCGATCGAACCAGCATAAGCGGCGTTGGCAGCATGGCTCAGATCGCGCTGTGGGGCCAGCCAGTTATTGAGCGTCACTAACGCCAGCCATTGCACTACACCCCAGAGAATCAGCACCCAGGCAATACTCCAGATCCGTTTTTCCACGCAGGTGGTCCACGGGACGCTATCAATGTAGCGACGGATCAGATATCCCGAAATAAAGAAAAAGACCGGCATGCGAAACGGCGCCAGGTACAAATTGAGGTAAATCCAGCATTTGCTCAGCAGCTCTGAAAGCGGATGCTGAAAAGTAGTGAGGTGCGGGTAAAATGTGATTACCGAGTGGTAAATCACCACCAGGCAGATACATAACCCTTTGATTTGATTAATCCATGGTTCTTTTTTATTCATCGAGACGGCGTATCCATATTGTTGGTTATAGCCTGCCATCCTGCGCAACCCGCTGTGCGCTGTAATGCGTAACTGTCTGCATTTTGATTTTTTAAGATAAAGATCAGGGACCAGGATGGAAGGGAAGAGGGACAGCTTTAGCGAATTGATTTATTTATACTTTTAGGAATAGTGCTGACGAACACTTACGGTTCAGTCATTTACCCATTCCGCTTTCGCTTATATACTCGTGACTTTGCTAACAGCAACCAGACGGATTTCATGTACCAACCTGTCGCTCTATTCATCGGCCTGCGTTATATGCGTGGGCGTGCAGCAGATCGCTTCGGTCGCTTCGTTTCCTGGCTCTCCACCATTGGCATTACCCTCGGGGTAATGGCGCTGGTCACGGTGTTGTCGGTGATGAACGGTTTTGAGCGCGAGCTGCAAAACAATATTCTTGGCCTGATGCCTCAGGCCGTTCTCTCGTCTGAACAGGGTTCCCTCAACCCGCAACAACTGCCGGAAAAAGCGGTGGTGTTGAACGGCGTCAACCGAGTTGCACCCATAACTACGGGAGATGTGGTGCTGCAAAGCGCGCGTAGCGTGGCGGTCGGCGTGATGCTCGGTATCGATCCGGCGCAAAAAGATCCGTTAACGCCGTATCTGGTCAATGTGAAGCAAACAGATCTGCAGCCGGGTAAGTATAATGTCATCCTCGGCGAGCAGCTTGCCGGGCAGTTGGGCGTGAACCGTGGCGATCAAATTCGCGTGATGGTGCCTTCGGCCAGCCAGTTTACGCCGATGGGACGTTTGCCGAGCCAGCGTCTGTTTACGGTGATTGGCACCTTCGCCGCCAACAGCGAAGTAGACGGCTACCAGATGCTAACCAACATTCAGGATGCTTCCCGCCTGATGCGCTATCCGGTGGGCAATATTACCGGCTGGCGTCTGTGGCTGAACGAACCGTTAAAAGTTGATACGCTGAGCCAGCAAACGCTGCCGCAGGGCACCAAATGGCAGGACTGGCGCGAGCGCAAAGGGGAACTGTTCCAGGCCGTGCGCATGGAGAAGAACATGATGGGGCTACTGCTTAGCCTGATCGTGGCTGTGGCGGCTTTTAATATTATTACCTCGCTGGGTCTGATGGTAATGGAGAAGCAAGGGGAAGTGGCGATTCTACAAACGCAGGGGCTAACGCCGCGTCAGATAATGATGGTGTTTATGGTTCAGGGGGCCAGTGCCGGGATTATCGGCGCGCTGCTTGGCGCGGTGCTGGGTGCATTGCTCGCCAGTCAACTGAACAATTTAATGCCAATTATTGGTGTGCTGCTGGATGGCGCGGCGCTGCCGGTCGCTATCGAGCCGCTGCAGGTTATCGTCATTGCGCTGGTGGCGATGGCCATCGCGCTGCTGTCTACGCTTTATCCTTCCTGGCGCGCTGCCGCCACTCAACCCGCTGAGGCTTTACGTTATGAATAAGATCCTGTTGCAATGCGACAACCTGTGCAAACGCTATCAGGAAGGCACTGTGCAGACCGATGTCCTGCACGATGTCAGTTTTAGCGTCGGCGAAGGTGAGATGATGGCGATTGTCGGCAGCTCTGGCTCCGGCAAGAGTACGCTGCTGCATCTGCTGGGCGGATTGGATACCCCGACTTCCGGCGACGTCATTTTTAGCGGTCAGCCAATGAGCAAGCTCTCGTCGGCGGCGAAAGCGGAACTGCGCAATCAGAAGCTGGGCTTTATTTACCAGTTCCACCATTTACTACCGGACTTTACCGCGCTGGAAAACGTAGCGATGCCGCTGCTGATAGGCAAGAAAAAACCGGCTGAAATAACCGAGCGCGCACGGGATATGCTGAAAGCCGTAGGACTGGATCATCGTGCCAGTCATCGCCCGTCTGAACTGTCTGGCGGCGAACGCCAGCGTGTGGCCATCGCTCGTGCGCTGGTGAATAACCCGCGTCTGGTCCTGGCGGATGAGCCAACGGGTAACCTTGATGCGCGTAACGCGGACAGCATTTTCGAGCTTCTGGGCGAGCTGAACCGCTCTCAGGGCACGGCATTTCTGGTGGTGACGCACGATCTGCAACTGGCGAAGCGGATGAGCCGCCAGCTTGAAATGCGCGATGGTCGCCTGACGGCTGAACTGAGCCTGATGGGAGCTGAGTAATGGCTTCGCCTTTATCGTTATTGATTGGTCTGCGCTTTAGCCGTGGTCGGCGGCGCGGCGGTATGGTTTCGCTGATATCTGTGATTTCCACCGTTGGCATCGCGTTGGGTGTGGCGGTGTTGATCGTTGGTTTAAGTGCCATGAACGGATTTGAGCGTGAGCTGAACAACCGTATTCTGGCCGTAGTCCCACACGGAGAGATTGAAGCCGTAAATCAGCCGTGGAATAACTGGCAGGAAGCGCTCGACAAAGTACAAAAAGTGCCGGGTATTGTCGCCGCGGCGCCTTATATCAACTTTACCGGACTGGTAGAGAGCGGGGCGAACTTACGCGCGGTGCAGGTGAAGGGCGTTGACCCGAAACAGGAACAGCGTTTAAGCGCACTGCCATCCTTCGTGCAAAACCATGCCTGGGATAATTTTAAAGCCGGTGAACAACAAATCATCATTGGTAAGGGTATTGCCGATGCGCTGAAGGTGAAGCAGGGCGACTGGGTGTCGATTATGATCCCTAACGCCAGCGCGGATCATAAATTACAGCAGCCTAAACGCGTGCGTTTGCACGTAACGGGAATTCTGCAGCTGAGCGGTCAGCTCGATCACAGCTTTGCCATGATCCCAATGGAAGATGCGCAGCAATATCTGGATATGGGAACCAGCGTTTCCGGGATTGCGCTGAAGGTTAACGACGTGTTTAACGCCAATAAGCTGGTGCGCGACGCGGGTGAAGTCACCAATAACTATGTTTATATTAAGAGCTGGATCGGTACTTACGGCTATATGTATCGCGATATCCAGATGATTCGCGCCATTATGTATCTGGCGATGGTGCTGGTGATTGGTGTGGCCTGCTTTAATATCGTTTCCACGTTAGTGATGGCGGTAAAAGACAAAAGCGGCGATATTGCGGTATTAAGAACCCTTGGGGCAAAAGATGGGTTGATCCGTGCCATTTTTGTCTGGTACGGCCTGCTGGCGGGTCTGTTCGGTAGCCTGATAGGCGTCGTCATTGGGGTGGTTGTCTCGTTGCAACTGACGCCGATCATCAACGGAATCGAGGCGCTTATCGGTCATCAGTTCCTGTCCGGCGATATCTATTTCATTGACTTCCTGCCATCGGAATTACACTGGCTGGATGTGATTTACGTGCTGGTGACAGCACTCGTGCTGAGTCTTTTGGCAAGTTGGTATCCGGCGCGTCGCGCCAGCAATATTGATCCTGCGAGAGTACTTAGCGGCCAATAACAACAATAATACACGACAGCATTCATGCTGCATCAAGGCGTAGCCAACGCAGAGGCATCTTGAAGGATGACGTGTATCAAGGAGCGGTGATGTATTACGGATTTGACATCGGCGGGACCAAAATTGCGCTGGGCGTGTTTGATAAGCAACGTCGTCTGCAATGGGAAACTCGCGTCCCTACACCTCGCGACAGCTACGACGCTTTCCTTGATGCGGTCTGCAATCTGGTGACGGAAGCTGACCAGCGTTTTGGTATCAAAGGTTCGGTCGGTATCGGGATTCCTGGCATGCCGGAAACGGAAGACGGCACGTTGTACGCGGCCAACGTTCCTGCCGCCAGTGGCAAACCGCTCCGCGCCGATCTTAGCGCTCGCCTTGACCGCGATGTGCGTCTGGATAACGATGCGAACTGTTTTGCTCTCTCCGAAGCCTGGGATGACGAGTTTACCCAATATCCGCTGGTGATGGGGTTGATCCTCGGTACGGGCGTTGGCGGCGGCCTGGTGCTTAACGGGAAATCCATCACCGGACGCAGCTATATCACCGGCGAGTTTGGTCATATTCGTTTGCCGGTTGATGCGCTGACGCTGATGGGCTTTGATTTCCCGCTGCGCCGCTGCGGATGCGGCCAACTGGGATGCATCGAAAGCTATCTTTCCGGCGGTGGATTTGCGTGGTTGTATCAGCATTACTACCATCAACCGCTGGATGCCCGTGAAATTATCGCGTTGTGGGAGCAGGGCGATGAACATGCGCGTGCACACGTTGAACGCTATCTGGATTTGCTGGCGGTGTGTCTTGGGAATATCCTGACTATCGTCGATCCTGATTTGGTGGTGATTGGCGGAGGCTTGTCGAATTTTACCGCTATTACGACGCAACTGACGGACCGACTGCCACGTCATCTGTTGCCAGTTGCCCGGGTACCGCGTATTGAGCAGGCACGGCACGGTGATGCCGGCGGGATGCGCGGGGCTGCTTTCCTACATCTTACCGATTAATACAAAGAGGTTGTTATGCTGTCGCGTCGGGGTCATCGGTTAAGCCGCTTTCGTAAAAATAAACGCCATTTGCGCGATCGCCTGCGTCAACGAATCTTTTTCAGAGACAGAGTGGTGCCTGAATTGATGGAAAAACCAAGAGTGCTGGTACTGACGGGAGCGGGAATCTCCGCTGAGTCAGGAATTCGAACCTTCCGCGCGGCGGATGGTCTCTGGGAAGAACATCGGGTTGAGGACGTTGCGACTCCGGAAGGATTTAGTCGAAACCCGGAACTGGTTCAGTCGTTTTATAACGCCCGTCGCCATCAATTGCAACAGCCAGAAATCCAGCCCAACGCGGCGCATATCGCACTGGCAAAACTCGAAGCCGAACTGGGCGACCGTTTTTTACTGGTGACGCAGAACATTGATAACCTGCATGAGCGTGCGGGCAGCCAGAACGTTATCCATATGCACGGCGAACTGCTCAAGGTTCGCTGCTCGCAAAGCGGGCAGATTCTGGAATGGAAGGACGATGTGACCCCGGAAGATAAATGTCACTGCTGTCAATTTCCGGCACCGCTGCGACCACACGTGGTGTGGTTTGGTGAAATGCCGCTGGGCATGGATGAAATTTACATGGCGCTGGCAATGGCGGATGTATTCATTGCGATTGGCACATCGGGACATGTTTATCCGGCTGCGGGTTTTGTGCATGAGGCGCGGCTGCATGGGGCACATACGGTAGAACTAAATCTCGAACCGAGCCAGGTTGGTAGCGAGTTTGAAGAGAAGTATTACGGTCCGGCAAGCCAGGTGGTGCCAGAGTTTGTTGAGAAGTTATTGAAAGGTCTGTGAGAACGGATGGCGTAGGCCCGATAAGCGTAGCGCCATCGGGCAGTGATGATGCGCCGGATGCGACGCTGGCGCGTCTTATCCGGCCTATGAGGAGGGCAATTAACGTCCTGCTTTTAGCTTCTGATAATACTCTTCATAGATAGCGCTGGCGGAACCGACATCGTTCTGCCATTCCCCTTTGTTGATGGTTTCTGCGTCAGGGTACAGGGTTTTATCATTTGCGACTTCAGGGCTTAACAGCTTACGTGCTGCCAGGTTTGGCGTCGGATAACCAATAGTTTCCGCAACTTCTTTCGCCACGTCCGGGCGCAGCAGGAAGTTAATCAGCTTCAGCGCACCTTCTTTGTTTTTCGCGTTAGCCGGAATAGACAGGCTATCCATCCAGAAAATGCCACCTTCTTTAGGCCATACCACTTCCAGTGGTGTACCTGCCTGACGCGCAACATACGCGGAGCCGTTCCATACCATCCCCAGATTGACTTCACCTTCCATATACGGGTTGGCCGGGTTGTCAGAGTTAAACGCCGCGACGTTAGGCATCAGTTTCTTCAGCTCGTTATAGGCGGCTTCAATCTCTTTCGGGTCGGTGGTATTGCCGGAGTATCCCAGCTTGCGCAGCGCCATCTGGAACACTTCACGCGCATCATCCGTTAACAGCAGACTGCCTTTGTACTCCGGTTTCCATAGATCGGCCCAACTGGTGACGGTTTTCGGATCGATAGCATCGCTGTTTACGCCAATGGCCGTCGCACCCCAGATATACGGGATGGAGTAGTCATTGTTCGGGTCAAACGGCTTGTTGAGCATTTCCGGATCGAGGTTGTGGAAGTTGGTCAACGTCGACTTGTCGATCTTCTGGATCATGCCTTCTTTACGCATTTTATCGACGTAATAGGTGGACGGAACCACCAGATCATATGCGCCGTCTTTATAGGTTTTGAGCTTGGCGTACATGGTTTCGTTCGACTCGTAGGTCGAATAGATAACCTTAATGCCGGTCTCTTTGGTGAACTGTTCCAGCAGTCCAGGCGGGACATACTCGGTCCAGTTATAGAAATAGAGCGTGTTGTTGTCATTCGCGTGAGCGGCGCTCATGCCCAGTGCCAGAGCACCCGCCGCGAGCAGGTGGCGTGACCATTTTTTCATCATTTAACGTCCCCTGAATTAAGGGCCTCAGCGGCCCTTGGTTTTATCACGTGCAATAAGCTGGCTGGCGATCACCATAACCAGCGACAGAACCAACAAAATGGTCGCCAGCGCGTTCACCTCTGGTGATACGCCGACTTTGACCATTGAGTAGATTTTTAATGGCAAAATTTCATAACCCGGTCCGGTAACGAAGGACGAAACGACGACATCATCCATCGACAGCGTAAAGCTCAGCAACCAACCCGCAGCCACCGCAGGCATAGCCAGTGGCAGTATAATCTTGCGCAGAATAGTTACTTCGCTGGCACCCAAATCTTTAGCAGCCTCAAGCATGCGTACATCAAAACCTTTCAGGCGTGAGTAAACTGTCACCACCACAAAAGGCAGACAAAAAGTGATATGTGAGAACAACAGCGACCAGAAACCCAGTTGAATGCCGATCAGCATAAACAGCACCAGCAGAGATATTGCCATCACAATATCTGGCGACATCATCACCACGAACAGCATGCCACTGACGAACGGTTTACCGCGAAAACGGTAGCGGTACAGCGCAACCGCAGTGAGTGAGCCGATCAAGGTGGCAAACGTGGCGGATAGCACCGCCATCGTCAGCGAGTGCTGCGCCGCCTGCAACAGGCTGTCGTTATTCATCAGCAGGCCGTACCATTTGGTAGTAAAACCCTGCCAGTTGATGCCGAAGCGCGAGCTGTTAAAGGAGTTCACAATCAGAATGATGATTGGAATATACAGATACGCGTAGATAGCGGTCATAAAACCGCCGCGGAGCAGTCGACCGATCATTCGAGTTCCACCTTCTTGTTCAGCAAGCGCGAGGCACGCCAGTAGATCAGCAGCATCAGACCCATCACGATGGTCAGCGTAATGCTGGTGGCTGCACCAAACGGCCAGTCACGGATGTTCAGGAACTGAACTTTAATCACGTTGCCAATCAGCAGGTTTTTCGCGCCGCCCATTAAGTCGGAAACGTAAAACAGCCCCATTGCGGGCAGCATGACCAGCAGGCATCCGGCGATAATCCCCGGCATCGTTAACGGAATAATGATGCGGGTGAAGGTCTGAAGTTTACTGGCACCTAAATCGCGTGCGGCTTCCAGCAGCGGTTTATCGAGCTTTTCAATGCTGGAATAGAGCGGCATCACCATAAACGGTAGCAGGATGTATACCAGCCCGATAATCACCGCGCTGGGGGTAAACATGATGCGAATGGGTGTATCGATAACCCCGAGCCATAACAGAAACTCGTTGAGATAGCCTTTGGTACTGAGGAAAATTTTGAGTCCGTAGATGCGAATAAGTGAGTTGGTCCAGAACGGAACAATCAGCAGGAAAAGCAGCAGCGGGCGCACTTTTTCCGGCAGTTTCACCAAAAACCAGGCAAACGGGTAGCCGAGTACCAGACAGGCGAGCGTGGCAATCAGCGCCATATTGAGGGAGTGAACCAGCACCTCAAAATAGAGCGGATCGAGCAGGCGCGTATAGTTCTCCAGCGTAAAGACCATTTTGACGAAGTTGGCGTCGTCGCGGGTCAAAAAGCTGGTACCGATGATCATCAGGTTGGGCAGAAAGACAAATAACACAAGCCAACCGACAATGGTGACGATCACCACACTCTGGAATTTACTTGTGTTCTTCATCAGCCAGTACGACCTCCCAGCTTTCTACCCAGTTAATCGCCATTTTCTGGTCGAGAGAGTGGTCAAAGTCAGGATCGTCTTCATTGAAGAATTCGCTGACCATCACCATCTTGCCATTTTCCAGTTCCACAACCGACTCCAGCGTCATGCCTTTGTAGTTGCGTTCGCGCACGTAGCCGATCAGGCCTTCGATATGATTATCATCGTTGATTTCATCTACGCGCAAATCTTCAGGGCGTAACAGGACGTGCAGCTTTTGTCCGGGAACCACCGCGAAGTTGACATAAATATTGCACTCGCGGCCTTCAACGTTAGCACGAACTCGCTGTTCATCCAGACGTTCAATCACCGTGGCGTTAAACATATTGATTTCGCCGATAAACCCGGCGACGAACAGATTCTTGGGCTCTTCGTAGATTTCGCGCGGAGTACCGTCCTGCTCAATCTTACCATCGCGCATCACCACGATGCGGTCAGACATTGTCAGCGCTTCTTCCTGATCGTGTGTGACAAAGACAAAAGTGATACCAAGCTTACGCTGCAGCGCTTTCAGTTCATTCTGCATCTGCTTACGCAGTTTGTAGTCCAGCGCAGAGAGGGATTCATCTAACAAGAGTAAGCGGGGTTTGTTGACCACAGCTCGGGCAATCGCTACGCGCTGCTGCTGGCCGCCGGAAAGTTGATGCGGTTTTCGCTGGGCGAACTCTTCCAGTTGCACCATGCGCAGGGCTTCGGTAACGCGGGGAGAAATGTCGGCTGCGGGCGTTTTTTGCATGCGTAAACCAAAGGCCACATTCTCAAATACGGTCATGTGGGGGAATAACGCATAGCTTTGGAAGACGGTATTCACATAGCGGTTTTCCGCTGGAACGTGAGTAATGTCCTCGTTGTCCAACATAATATGACCGGAATCAACCGTTTCCAGACCGGCAATCAGGCGAAGAACGGTTGTTTTACCGCAGCCAGAGGGGCCAAGCAGCGTAAGAAACTCGCCATTATTGATGGTCAAATCCAGGCTGGAAATCACCTCTTTGCCATCGAAACTTTTGCGAATTCCCGCTAATTGCACCAGTGGAGAAAGCGAACGCGGTTGTTTATTCAATTTTTTACTCTGTCCCATGTAAACGCAACGGATGGCTGACCGATGCGGGGTTTGTGGTTAACCACCTTGATGACTCTTAATGAGGGCCGTTATTCTACGGCAAACCATTGTAATCGCCAATCCTTGTTGCGAATTACTGACTTAGCCCTATAGTCAGAGGGGATGTCAGGGCGAAATATTCTCACTTGCGGGGATAAAAGTGACCTGACGCAATATTTGTCTTTTGTTGCTTATTGATAATGTTGTCACAAAAAGTGAGGGTGACTGCATGGATAAACTACTTGAGCGTTTTTTACACTACGTGTCGCTGGACACCCAATCAAAATCGGGCGTGCGGCAGGTACCCAGCACCGAAGGACAGTGGAAATTATTACAACTGCTCAAACAACAGCTCGAAGAGATGGGACTGGTTAATATTTCACTGAGCGAAAAAGGCACGCTGATGGCAACGTTACCCGCTAACGTTGCTGGCAATATTCCTGCGATCGGCTTTATTTCCCATGTGGATACCTCACCGGATTTCAGCGGTAAAAATGTCAATCCGCAAATTGTTGAAAACTATCGCGGTGGCGATATTGCGTTAGGCATTGGTGATGAAGTTTTATCGCCAGTGATGTTCCCGGTGCTGCATCAACTTCTGGGTCAGACGCTGATCACCACAGACGGTAAAACGTTGCTGGGCGCGGATGATAAAGCAGGCGTGGCGGAAATCATGACCGCACTGGCTGTGCTTATCCAAAAAGATATTCCGCACGGTGATATCCGCGTGGCCTTTACGCCGGACGAAGAGGTGGGTAAAGGGGCGAAGCATTTTGACGTTGCGGCATTCAATGCGCAGTGGGCCTATACCGTTGACGGTGGTGGCGTAGGTGAGTTGGAGTTTGAAAACTTCAACGCCGCGTCGGTTAATATTAAAATTGTTGGCAACAATGTACATCCCGGCACCGCAAAAGGAGTGATGGTGAATGCGCTGTCGCTGGCGGCGCGTATTCATGCAGAGGTTCCGGCAGATGAAAGCCCGGAAAAGACGGAAGGTTACGAAGGCTTTTATCATCTGGCGAGCATGAAAGGGACGGTCGATCGGGCGGATATGCACTACATTATTCGTGATTTTGACCGTAAGCAGTTTGAAGCGCGTAAACGCAAGATCATGGATATCGCCAAGAAGGTCGGTAAAGGGTTACACCCCGACTGCTATATCGAACTGGTGATTGAAGACAGTTACTACAATATGTGCGAAAAAGTGATTGAGCATCCGCACGTACTGGATATCGCCCAGCAGGCGATGCGCGATTGCGATATTGAGCCGGTGCTGAAACCGATCCGTGGCGGCACTGACGGCGCGCAGCTGTCGTTTATGGGATTACCGTGTCCGAATCTGTTCACCGGTGGCTACAACTATCATGGTAAACATGAGTTTGTAACCCTGGAAGGAATGGAAAAAGCGGTACAGGTGATTGTGCGTATTGCTGAACTGGCCGCGAAACAAAAATAAAGTATGTGTAGTTGCCGGATGGCGCTTCGCTTATCCGGCCTACATTATTACACTCCAGTCGGCCTGATAAGACGCGTAGCGTCGCATCAGGCACACTTCGCATTACCCTTCGAAGAACCAGTACCCGCTGTTGACCAGCGCGGCAAGCATGGCAAGGAAAGAAGGATCTTCCAGCGCATCCTCAAAGTTCTCAGCCGTCAGCACAATATGACTGGCCAGCGCTTCCAGGGCAGGACGATGCGGCGAATCAATTTTCTCACCGTTAGCGTAGACGTCGTCGCCAATACGCAATACACGCAATCCGCCCAGACGCACTAACACATCACCTTGCTTCAGGGCATCGTAAATTTCGTCTGGCTGATACGGTGGCTCCGGCGGGGCAATATCCAGTTCATGACGAGACTGAGAAATAAACTCGCCAAACCACTGCTGGAAATGTTCTGGTTGATTAATCAGCCCGAGCATCATTTCGCGCAGCTTATCCATCTCCTGCGGCAGAACGTCGGCCGGATGATCGCGCGGCGGCAGGTCCGGATCGCTGTAATAGGTGCTACCCAGTTCGCGTTGTAAAACGTAATCGGCGAACCCGCTGATCAGCTCGCGAGTGTTTGGCGCACGGAAACCGACCGAATAGTTCATCGCGTTTTCCAGCGCATAACCTTCGTGCGGGAATCCCGGTGGAATGTACAGGATATCGCCGGGCTCCAGCTCTTCATCGATGATAGCTTCAAACGGGTCGACCTGAAGGAGATCCGGGTGAGGGCAGTGCTGTTTCAGCTGCAGTTTTTCACCTACGCGCCAGCGACGACGACCGGTTCCCTGAATGATAAATACATCGTACTGATCCAGGTGCGGGCCAACGCCGCCGCCGGGGACAGAGAAAGAAATCATCAGATCGTCGATGCGCCAGTCCGGTAATTCACGGAACGGGCGCATCAGCGCGGCAGTTGGCTCGTGCCAGTGGTTGACCGCCTGCACCAGCAAAGACCAGTTGTTCTCGCCAAGATGGTCGTAGCTTTCGAAGGGACCGTGGCTAACCTGCCATTTTCCGTCCTGGTGGCTGACGAGTCGGCTGTCGACTTCGCTTTCCATTGCCAGTCCAGCCAGTTCGTCAGGAGAGAGAGGATCAATAAAATTGTTAAACCCGCGTTTTAAGACCACCGGGCGTTTCTGCCAGTGGCGTTCAAGAAAATCGGGCCAGTTAAGTGTGAGTTGGTATTCCATAATGAGCATCCGCAGGCTGGTATCTGCAACCGATTATAACGGATACTTAACCTCAAGCGTGAAGTCAGTACATATTTATTACATGCGACGATTACTCGTCTTTCTGGCCCGGCTGCTGGCGGCCAAAAATAACTTCCATGCGCGCGCCACCCAGCAGGCTATCACCGGCAATAATCTGCCCGTCATACTGTTCGGTGATTTCTCGCGCCACCGCCAGACCGACGCCTTGTCCTGGACGTAGCGTATCTACGCGCTGTCCACGGTCAAACACCACTTCCCGTTTGCTTTGCGGAATACCAGGACCATCATCTTCAACCAGAATATGCAGCTGATCCTCAGACAGTTGCGCTGAAATCTCGACAAACTCCAGACAATATTTACAGGCGTTATCCAGTACGTTGCCCAACACCTCGACAAAATCATTCTGTTCGCCCACAAAGCTGATTTCAGGTGAGATATCGAGATTAATGTTGACGCCTTTACGCTGATACACCTTATTCAGTGCCGAGGTCAGTTTATCCAGCAACGGCGCGATCGGGTGCAGTTCGCGGCTGAGCAGGGCACTGCTGCCACGCATGCTGGCGCGATGCAGGTAATAGCCTATCTGTTGGGAAATACGGCTGATTTGTTCCAGCATGATAGGCTCTGCGTCGCTGACGCTCATCTTTTCATTACGCATTGAGCGCAGAGTACTCTGCAATACCGCCAGTGGTGTTTTCAGACTATGGGTGAGGTCTGTTAACGTGGTGCGGTATTTGTCATAACGCTCACGTTCGCTTTTTAACAGCCGATTGAGATTACGAACCAGGCTGGTCAATTCGCGTGTGGTGGCGGGGTTTAGCATCTCACGATGATGTTCCTCAAGCTCACGGACTTCACGCGCCAGCGATTCAATCGGCCGCAGGCTCCACCACGCGGCCACCCATAACAGCGGAATGACCAGCAACAGATTGGCGACCAGCACATAAATAAACCAGCTCCAGACCATATACGAGCGCTTTAGCTCTATTGGAATGGTATCGACAACCACAATGGTCAGTTGCGGCATTCTGGCAGTAGCAGGGTAGACGTTTACCGCCACGGAGTGGGTCATTTCGGCGTCGTCGTCATCTTCTCTGACTTCTTTTAACTGCTGCTGAGCGGAGTGATCTTCGCCCAGTAAGGTACTGGTGGCGTCTACATTGGCTTCAATTTCATGAAAACCGTTCGTTTTTAGCCAGTCCGGTTGGATACTTTGCGTCAACCAGGGAACATTGCGCTGCGCCCACAACAACTCACCGCTTTCGTTATAGATCAGCGACATTGTTGGGCTTTGCATATCGAGATTTTCAGGCAACTCGACGTTTATCTTGCCGTTTTCCCACTTTGCCAGGGTATAGAATAGATTACTTTCACCCCGCAGTAGGCGGAACGTGGTCTTATCAAAGCTGACACTGTAACCCACAAGGGCAACCATGCCGTAGGCCAGCGACAGAACCAACACCACGCCTGCAGTTGCCAGTAAAAAGCGTAACCGCAGCGATAACGGGAAAAAATGACGCAATAGTTTATTCATTAGCGCAGTTCAAAAAGATATCCCTGGCCACGCACGGTAGTGATCACCTCATGCGGATATTGCGCCTGAATTTTTTTACGTAGACGCCCCATCAAAACATCAATGGTGTGACTTTCGCGCAGCTCGGCATCCGGATAAAGCTGCAGCATGAGCGAATCTTTACTGACCACTTTGCCATTATTACGGATGAGTGTTTCCATAATGGTATATTCAAACGCCGTGAGCTTGATAACTTCATCATTGACGGATAACTCGCGTCGGGAGAGGTCCACCTGAAAAGGCGGAAGGGAGATAATTTGCGATGCCAGACCGCTGTTTCGACGCATCAGTGCCTGCATGCGCGCAGCCACTTCTTCGATGTGAAACGGTTTGGTGACATAATCGTCAGCGCCTGCACTGAGGACTTCCACTTTGTCCTGCCAGCCTTCGCGCGCGGTTAATACCAGAATTGGCAGCGAAACCTCATTACTGCGCCAGCGGCGGATTAGCGACAAACCATCTTCATCGGGGAGCCCTAAATCAACGATCGCGATATCCGGCAGATGCTCATTCAGATAATAGTCCGCTTCCTTCGCATCTTCTGCATCATCCACCTGATGCCCTAAATCCTGTAACTGAACCTTGAGGTGGTGGCGTAATAAAGCATTATCCTCGACAACCAGTACGCGCATCATCGTTTCTCCCTAAAATAATGGTATGAATAGTTTAACGCTGATTATGTGGCTGTGGGGATAAACATTTAATAAACCGGGGGAAGGGATAATGTAGCGGGTGATAAAAAGCCGGAATCGCTTACGCTTATCCGGCTTCTGTTCAGCATCTGGGGAGTTGCTGATTACTTCAGTTCATCAACCATGGCGATGGCGCGACCAATATAATTGGCAGGCGTCATTGCTTTCAGGCGAGTTTTCTCTTCTTCCGGCAGTGCCAGACCATCGATAAACTGCTTCATACCTTCGGCGTCAACGCGCTTGCCACGGGTCAGTTCTTTCAACTTCTCGTACGGCTTCTCAATACCGTAGCGACGCATCACGGTCTGAATCGGCTCTGCCAGAACTTCCCAGTTATGATCCAGTTCATCCAGCAGATGATCGCGGTTCACTTCCAGTTTGCTAACCCCCTTCAACGTAGACTGATAGGCGATCAACGCATAGCCGATACCCACACCCAGGTTACGCAGAACGGTAGAATCAGTCAGATCACGCTGCCAGCGGGAAACCGGCAGTTTACTCGCCAGGTGCTGCAGAACCGCGTTAGACAGGCCCAGGTTACCCTCAGAGTTTTCGAAATCGATAGGGTTCACTTTGTGTGGCATGGTCGAAGAACCGATTTCACCCGCGATAGTTTTCTGTTTGAAATGGTTCAGTGCCACGTAGCCCCAGACATCACGGTCAAAGTCGATCAGGATGGTGTTGAAACGGGCGATGCAGTCGAACAGCTCGGCAATGTAGTCGTGCGGCTCAATCTGCGTGGTGTACGGGTTCCACTGGATGCCCAGCGAGGTGACAAATTCTTCGCTGAACTGATGCCAGTCAACTTCCGGGTAAGCGGCGATATGGGCGTTATAGTTACCGACTGCACCGTTGATCTTACCAAGAATTTCAACCTGATTGAGTTGGCGATACTGACGCTCCATACGGTAGGCCACGTTAGCCATTTCTTTGCCCAGCGTAGACGGGGTGGCTGGCTGACCATGGGTACGGGAGAGCAGAGGAATATCGCGGTACTGTACAGACAGATCTTTCACCGCGTCGATAAGCTGGCGCCAGTACGGCAGAACCACTTCGTCGCGTGCGGTTTTCAGCATCAGCGCGTGAGACAGGTTGTTGATGTCTTCTGAGGTACACGCAAAGTGGATAAATTCGGAAACGGCGTGCAGTTCCGGGATATCCGCTACTTTCTCTTTCAGGAAATACTCAACTGCCTTCACATCATGGTTGGTCGTACGTTCAATGGTTTTGATACGCGCAGCATCTTCTTCATTGAAGTTAGCGACGATCGCATCAAGGAAACCGATTGCGTCGGCAGCAAAAGCAGGAACTTCCTTGATCGCTGCGTGCGCGGCCAGTTTTTGCAGCCAGCGTACTTCAACCTGTACGCGGAATTTCAGCAAACCGTATTCGCTGAAAATCCCGCGCAGCGCGCTGACTTTATCGCCGTAGCGTCCATCGACAGGGGAAACGGCGGTCAGTGAGGATAATTCCATAGATCACAACTCCGGGGTTAAATGAGCAAGAATTTGTTTTGCCTGAGTCGTCAGGCGATTACGAGAAAACATGAGTTGCAGACGGCCTCCACCAACCTGATGCCAGAGCACGGCAGCACGGATGCCAGCCAGCAGCGAAGCGCGTACTTTAGCCTGTACCTGTGGGCTCTGAAGGATGGCCGGGGAACCCGTGACCTGAATACGCGGGCCGAGTGGGCTGATGACGTCAACATAAATGCCAGCCATCGCACTCATCAACGTTTCTGACTGCAAATCAAAATGGTCCAGCTGGCGCTGCAAGCCGCTGATACGGTCTCCCAGCGTGTCCATAGCGCCCTTGGCCGCTGACAGCTTACGCTCCAGCACCATCAGGCTTAGCGTGTAACGAGTGAGTTCAGCGTTCAGTCCCTGGCGACTGCTGGCGTTCAGTACGCCGAGCATTGTTTCCAGCCCCAAACGCAGGTTGGCCTCGCTGCCGCCAAACACGCCCAGCGTAGAGCTGGGATTCATGTCGATGACACTGTTCAGTGAAACGTGTAATGCATCGGCATCACAATGCCCCTGGTGCGCCAGTTCCTGCACCAGGCGTGCCGACTGGCAAATGCCTGCCAGGGCGAGGGTGATGTCATAATAATTCTTTGCCACGTTCACTGCTTCCTTGTATCAAATGTGTAAGTAATTATACCGGCAGAGGCAATCGTTGTTCGATAATGCCGCCGCCGAGGCACACTTCGCCATTGTAAAAGACAGCCGACTGACCCGGCGTAACCGCCGCGACTGGCTCGTCGAAAATGACTTCAATACGCTCAGCATCCAGTGCCTTAACGGTGCACGGAATGTCGGTCTGACGATAGCGGGTTTTCACCGTACAGCGCATGGTACCGGTGAACGGTTCGCGATCGACCCAATGCAGCTGTTGCGCCACCAGGCCAACAGACATCAGACGTGGATGTTCATGACCCTGAGCGACAACCAGAATGTTGTTCTCAACGTCTTTATCCACCACATACCATGGATCTTCTGTCCCTTCTTTCGTTCCGCCAATACCCAGACCTTTACGCTGACCCAGAGTGTGGTACATCAGCCCCTGATGCTGGCCAATCTCTTCACCATCAACGGTGATGATTTTGCCTGGCTGAGCCGGCAGGTAGCGACCAAGAAACTCGCGGAACTTACGTTCGCCAATGAAGCAGATGCCGGTGGAGTCTTTTTTCTTGGCCGTAATCAGACCAAGGTCTTCGGCAATTTTACGCACCTGCGGTTTTTCCAGTTCACCGACCGGAAACAGGCTTTGCGCGATTTGCTCATGGCCGAGCGTATAGAGGAAATAACTTTGGTCTTTATTACCATCGAGCCCACGCAGCAGGCGACTTTTGCCGTCGACATCTGCGCGACGGACGTAGTGACCGGTGGCGATGTAATCGGCACCTAAATCTTCGGCGGCAAACTCAAGGAAGGCTTTAAACTTAATTTCTTTATTGCACAGAATATCCGGGTTCGGCGTACGACCCGCTTTGTACTCTTCAAGGAACAGTTCAAAGACGTTGTCCCAGTATTCTGCGGCAAAGTTGACGGTATGCAGTTCAATGCCGAGTTTGTCACAAACAGCCTGTGCATCCGCAAGGTCGGCGGCCGCTGTGCAGTATTCCTCGCCATCGTCCTCTTCCCAGTTCTTCATGAACAGGCCTTCTACCTGATAGCCCTGTTGTTGTAACAGCCAGGCAGAAACGGAGGAATCGACACCGCCGGACATGCCGACGATCACTTTTTTTGGGCTTTCAGACATAGGAATACTCACAACATTGAACTTCAAGGCGGCATATTCTAGCACGCAGCCCTTTACTTGACACCCTCTGTAAATGGCCAGTTAAATTCACCGATCATGGACAGCGGGTAGTGCTGGCCGCTCTGATAACAGCGAATACTCTCTGCAACCAACGGCGAACGCAGGTTTGGCGCAGAGAAAATCTCTTCTGCGCTGACCCAACGACAGCAATCAATATCGCTGTCATGGGGTTCAGTAGCGCACATATTGGCAAGCTCGATAGCGAAAAGAAAACGCAAAAAGGGCGTTCTGTCCGGTGCAATCCATTGATGCATACGAACAAAATGCTGTGGCTGTGCTTTAATGCCCGTTTCTTCCCATAGTTCGCGTGCTGCGGCTTGCACCAGCGTTTCGTCGGCTTCCAGGTGTCCTGCGGGTTGATTCCACAAGGCCTTGCCATTGATCGTTTCTTCAACGACTAAGAATTTATCTTCTGCATGTACAATGCAGGCGACCGTGACGTGCGGTTTGAACATGTTTCCCCCTTATTCCTCAGCAAAACCTTCGGCAACATCTGGCCAGCTAATTTCACCGCTGGTCTTGTCGATACTGATATAAGCCACAGGAGGCGACGTTTGTGGGTCGGCCCCTCCGCGACACAATGCAGTTTGATGATCCTCGCGTACGATAATCTCAATGGCCTTTTTAGCATTCCAGCTTTCATAAAAAATACATTGATAGTCGTGACGTAGCCCAAGGGTGGCGACTCTCGTTGCCTTGTCTGTCGACAGCGGGTTGATGTCGTCGCGATAGCGGTCACCGCTGTTTAAAGCCTGTAACTGCGACTTTTTTAACCAGCCGCGTACGATATGGCGATCGGTGGTGTAGTAGACCGCTTCCATAAAATCATCGTTGGATTGTTCTTGTACAGAGACGAGGTCGCCGGGCACTAAAAATACGGATGGGCTGCGACACTGTTCGGTTGGCATCGCATAGAACCATGCGCGGGCGTCTCCCATTACCTGATAGTGGTTTGCGAAGGAGGAGGGCAAGTACCCACGCTGTGACATCTCTTTATTTGCCCATGACTGGCAAGACGCGCTTGCTGCAAGCGGGCTGGATAACAGTGTTAATCCATCAGCCGAGACCCACCCGGTGGCAAAGGTTCCTTTAGCGTCCCGATAACGTACGTAACGATAAGGCTCATCTTTGGAAAGCATGCCCGTGCTTTTGTAGCGCTGTGAACTCCTGAGCACCTCAACAGTGTCGCCATTGACCATGAACGCGGGGAGTTGACACTCTGTTGCTGGTGCAGAATAGAAATGCAGACGTGAGTCGGTTTTTACTTTGGCAGACTCATAAAGGTAGTTTGCCTCTCCTGCTGCAATTCCGGCAATCGCCTCACAGTCCAGTTTTGCTGAACAAAACGGTGACACGCCGAGCAGGATGAATGCTGCAAAAAGCTGTTTATCCATATTTTTCATTCTTCCCTGTTAACACTCACGTTAAACCGTACGGTTATGATTTCAGTTCCCGCCACTCGCCGTTAGCGAGATTATCCAGCGTGTAATCCCCCATAGCATAGCGAATGAGACGCAGCGTAGGATATCCAACATGTGCTGTCATACGGCGAACCTGGCGGTTGCGGCCTTCATATAAGGTGACTTTCAGCCAGGTGGTGGGGATATTTTTCCGCTCCCGAATCGGCGGATTTCTCGGCCACAGCCATACGGGTTCCTCTACTACCTCAATGCCTGCGGGTAGCGTGGGGCCATCATTGAGCGTTACTCCGGTACGCAGGGCGTCCAGCGCTTCTGCCGTCGGCTCGCCTTCAACCTGGACGTAATAAATTTTCCCGGTACGCTTCCCGGGTTGCGTTAACCGCGCTTGCAGTGCGCCGTCATTGGTCAGCACCAAAAGCCCTTCGCTGTCCCGGTCGAGTCGGCCCGCCGCATAAATTCCCGGCAAGGGAATAAAATCTTTTAACGTGCTTCTGCCAGCCTCGTCAGTAAATTGTGGCAAAACATCGTAGGGTTTATTGAACAAAACCACGCGTTTTGGCTGGTTTTCTTTACGCTGCTTAGTGACTTGTCGTGAGCTGAATCGCTCAACCCGGTGATTTCTAAAAGAAGTTTTTTGCATGGTATTTTCAGATTATATCAATTGCCGCATTATAGCCTAAGAACGAGTGTCTTTCATGGCGGCGAACATTAGGGTAGTATTGACATGCTCATTACAAAACATTAACAAAAAATTGCTCTAACGCATTCGTGCAGCAGGACGCAAACGCACATGCAGCGCGATGACAGACGAGCAGAACCAGAAGCGCTCGAAGGAGAGGTGAATGGAAAGCAAAGTAGTTGTTCCGGCGGAAGGTAAGAAGATCACCCTGCAAAACGGCAAACTCAACGTTCCTGAAAATCCGATTATCCCGTTCATTGAAGGCGACGGTATCGGCGTTGATGTAACCCCACCGATGATCAAAGTTGTCGATGCTGCTGTCGAGAAAGCCTATAAAGGCGAGCGTAAAATCTCCTGGATGGAAATCTACACCGGCGAGAAATCCACTCAGGTTTATGGCCAGGACGTCTGGCTGCCTGCTGAAACCTTAGATCTGATTCGTGAATATCGTGTTGCCATTAAAGGCCCTCTGACCACCCCTGTTGGCGGCGGTATTCGCTCTCTGAACGTAGCTCTGCGTCAGGAACTTGACCTGTATGTCTGCCTGCGTCCGGTGCGTTATTATCAGGGTACACCAAGCCCGGTTAAACACCCTGAACTGACCGATATGGTCATCTTCCGTGAAAACTCCGAAGATATCTACGCGGGTATCGAGTGGAAAGCTGACTCTGCCGATGCTGAGAAAGTGATTAAATTCCTGCGCGAAGAGATGGGTGTGAAGAAAATACGCTTCCCGGAACATTGCGGTATTGGTATCAAACCGTGTTCTGAAGAAGGGACTAAACGTCTGGTACGTGCAGCGATTGAATACGCCATCGCCAACGATCGTGATTCAGTTACCCTGGTACACAAAGGCAACATCATGAAGTTCACCGAAGGCGCGTTCAAAGACTGGGGTTACCAGTTAGCGCGTGAAGAATTTGGTGGCGAACTGATCGATGGCGGTCCATGGGTGAAAATCAAGAACCCGAAAACCGGTAAAGAGATCGTGGTTAAGGACGTCATTGCCGATGCATTCCTGCAACAGATCCTGTTGCGCCCGGCTGAGTATGACGTGATTGCCTGTATGAACCTGAACGGTGACTACATCTCCGATGCGCTGGCCGCACAGGTTGGTGGTATTGGTATCGCGCCGGGTGCAAACATCGGTGACGAATGCGCACTGTTCGAAGCAACCCACGGTACTGCACCGAAGTATGCAGGTCAGGATAAAGTGAACCCAGGTTCTATCATTCTGTCTGCAGAAATGATGCTGCGCCACATGGGTTGGGTCGAAGCGGCTGACCTGATCGTTAAAGGTATGGAAGGCGCGATCAACGCCAAGACCGTAACCTATGACTTCGAACGTCTGATGGACGGCGCTAAGCTGCTGAAATGTTCAGAGTTTGGTGACGCGATCATCGAAAACATGTAATCCAGATTCTGGGTTGTAAGTGAACGGGAGCCAGGTGGTTCCCGTTTTTTTGTGTCTGATAAATTCTTTCCCTGTCTTTTTATCCGCCCAATACCAGGGGGTATCAGGGCTTGTTGTGGTCTATTTATGTTTGGTTTAGCTAAAAAAAGGCAAAACGAGACTAAAGCCTCCGACATAAAGCGCTGACCAGGTCGCCGCAGAGATCAGACTGACTGCATACACTTTCACTGGATGAAGATGCAACATTCCAGCAACTAATGGCACAATGTAACGCAGCACGGCAATAAAGCGCGAAGTAAAAAGTATCGGTACAGAACTGTTTTGCAACCGGCGTCGAACCCGTACTACTGTATCGGCATGACGCGACATGATGCGTGCCAGCCAGGGTAGATGTCCCATCATCATTCCAAGGTGATAATTAACAATTGTCCCGCACCATGCGCCAATCATTACAGCAATTCCCGCTTCCCATGGCGCAATAGTCGCCTTGCCGACGGAAATTACAGCAACCAACATAACAGATGCTGGCGGTAATACAGCTGAAATGAGGAACGTAGATTTTGCGAATGCTATTCCAAAAAGCAGGCCCCACAGGCTGAAAGGATGAAGCGCGAAATGGCTCATCAACGCGTTTACCCACTCCATCAATGCTTCTCCATTTAAGGTTCCTTGGCTATTTAACCGCGATACGGCTTAATCAGGCCTCAACACAGATGAATTACTGACTGCTGCACTTAATCCCGGCTGTGACAGCTATCTGCGTATAGCAGCAGAATACAGTTGGGCGGGATAGGGTAAAGGAAGATGAATCGAACGCACTTAATCTGAAACCAGCCACATATCAGCCTCTTCAAACATTTCCTGGACAGTACGGCTTATCTGTTCCTTCTCGTGCTTGCTGGCGTCAGTGTTGATCGCCGGCAATGTCATCATCGGTTTAACCCGAACATCAGCGTCGGGGAAAATCCGGTGAACCCTCTTGGTCAATTCGCCCAGAATGATATCTTTTGCACCGGGCAGACCATCAAAATTCCTTTTGTCATAAACGAGTTCCACGAACATTGCTTATCGCTTCATTGCTGGATGGATATACAGTATTTGTGCTGTATTTTTTATCCGGTATTCAAGAGAGGGCATAAACATGGGCTTTCCTTCACCTGCGGCAGATTATGTTGAAACACGAATCTCCCTCGATCAGCAACTAATCAGCCAGCCCGCAGCGACTTATTTTATGCGGGCATCGCGTTCACATTTCAGGGAAGGAATACTTCAGGGGGCGCTGTTTGTTGTGGATGCGTCACTTACTGCCTGCGATGGCTCATTGCTGATATGTGCAATTGTAAGTAGCCCGCATAATCGTGCCGTTCACATTTAGAGATCATCCGGCATAATCAATCTGCCAAAGCGGACATTGGTAAGCTCATGCAGTATGGATTCACGAAGAACATACGTTATATTTTGTCCTGATTGACACTGGATGAAAGCTCCTGATGACTCTCTTTTCGCTCGCTGTAACGATCTGCAAGATAACTGGTTTGTCCCTTAAGCAGCAGCGTGATTTTAAACAGCTCCTCGGCTACATCGACGATGCGGTCATACCATGAAGAAGGTTTCATTCGTCCGTTTTCGTCGAACTCTTGCCATGCCTTGGCTACAGAGGACTGGTTGGGGATCGTAAACATCCGCATCCAGCGACCAAGTATACGCATCTGGTTCACGGCATTGAAGGACTGTGAACCACCGCAGACCTGCATTACCGCAAGTGTTTTGCCCTGCGAAGGACGAATCGCTCCTTCACTTAAGGGGATCCAGTCAATCTGCGCCTTCATGACTGCGCTCATAGCACCGTGCCGTTCTGGAGAACTCCACACCATCCCATCACACCATCTGACCAGACCGCGCAGCTCGGTGACTTTGGGATGCGTGTCCGGCGCATCATCCGGCAGGGGTAAACCGGAGGGGTTAAACAGTTTCACCTCCGCGCCCATCGCCGTCAGCAGGCGACCGGCTTCCTCCGCGGCAAAGCGGCTGTAGGAGCGCTCTCTCACTGAACCATACAGGATCAGAATCCGTGGTGGCTCCTGCACGTTCAGGCGTTCAGCGATGTGTTGATCAAAGCATGCAGTATTCAGGGCAGGAAATTGTTCCATTTTTCTCCTCCAGAGAGAGCAGATGATTTCAAAGTTGATACATATGATTTACCATATGTGTATTCTAAAGGGAGCGGAGAGAAAAATGCTACAACCTGTTCAGCTTTTCAAAATCCTGTCAGATGAAACACGTCTCGCCATTGTCATGCTTCTGCGGGAGTCCGGAGAACTGTGCGTGTGCGATATCTGTGCAGCTACCGCCGAATCACAGCCCAAAATATCACGCCATATGGCCGTCCTGCGCGAGGCAAAGCTTGTTCTTGATCGTCGGGAAGGGAAATGGATCCACTATCGTCTGTCACCTCATATTCCGGCGTGGGCCGCTGAGACAATCACGACATCCTGGCTGTGCCTTCGGGAGGATGTGCGGGAATGGTTGGCAAAGTCGGCCTGTACCTCCTGCTGAGGCAGGAAAACATATTTACATAATCATATATAACGGAGTCTGAAGTGTTTTTGGCAGGGAGTATATTTTTACTGACGCTGGTACTGGTTATCTGGCAACCCAGAGGCCTGAGTATTGGCTGGAGCGCGAGTATCGGAGCTGCGCTGGCGCTGGGAACCGGAGTCATCCATATCGCTGATATTCCCGTTGTCTGGAATATCGTCTGGAACGCGACAGCGGCATTTATTGCGGTCATTATCATCAGCCTGTTGCTTGATGAGTCCGGCTTCTTTGAATGGGCCGCACTGCACGTCTCCAGCTGGGGTAACGGACGTGGCCGCCTTTTGTTTACCTGGATAGTCTTGCTTGGTGCCGCTGTTGCTGCGTTGTTTGCCAATGACGGCGCTGCGCTGATCCTGACGCCGATTGTAATTGCGATGCTGCTCGCACTGGGATTCAGCCAGGGCACGACATTGGCGTTTGTCATGGCCGCAGGATTTATTGCAGATACGGCCAGCCTGCCGCTAATTGTTTCTAACCTGGTGAATATCGTCTCGGCGGACTTTTTCGGTCTGGGCTTTACGCAGTATGCCTCCGTTATGATCCCCGTAGATGTGGCAGCGATTGCGGCCACTCTGGTCATGCTGCATCTCTTCTTCCGCAGGGACATTCCGGCGACGTATGACGTTTCGCTGCTGAAGACGCCTGCCAGTGTGATAAAGGATCCGGCAACGTTCAGGGCGGGCTGGATTGTCCTGTTATTGCTGCTTGTCGGTTTCTTTGTTCTGGAGCCACTGGGGATCCCGGTCAGTGCGATAGCGGCTAGTGGCGCAGCAATACTGTTTATAGTGGCGAAAAGAGGTCATGCCATCAACACCGGAAAAGTCCTCCGCGGTGCACCATGGCAGATCGTTATTTTTTCGTTGGGTATGTACCTGGTGGTCTATGGCCTGCGCAATGCAGGGCTTACGGAGTATCTGTCTGACGTGCTGAACCTACTGGCAGAAAAGGGGTTATGGGCAGCAACGTTCGGCACCGGCTTCCTGACCGCGTTCCTGTCGTCGGTGATGAACAATATGCCGACGGTGCTGATTGGCGCACTGGCGATTGACGGGAGCACGGCGACTGGCATCGTCAAAGAGGCAATGATTTATGCCAATGTGATTGGCTGCGATTTAGGCCCGAAAATCACCCCGATTGGCAGTCTGGCAACCCTGCTTTGGCTGCATGTGCTTGCCCAGAAAAATATAACGATTACCTGGGGATATTACTTCCGCACGGGTATTATCATGATTCTGCCCGTGCTGTTTGTCACTCTGGCCGCGCTGGCGTTGCGGCTCTCCATCACTTTGTAATGAGATACAGATATGAGCAACATTACCATCTATCATAACCCTGCCTGCGGCACTTCTCGCAACACGCTGGAGATGATCCGTAACAGTGGCAACGAACCAACGATAATTTATTATCTCGATACGCCACCGACCCGTGATGAGCTGATTCAACTTATTTCAGATATGGGAATTACGGTGCGTGCATTACTGCGTAAGAATGTTGAGCCTTATGAACACCTGGGTCTTGATGAAGAGAAATTTAGTGATGAGCAGTTAATTGATTTCATGCTTCAACATCCGATCCTGATTAATCGGCCGGTAGTCGTTACGCCGCTTGGCACTCGTCTTTGCCGTCCTTCAGAAATAGTGTTGGATATTCTACCGGAAGGTCAGAAAGGAGCGTTTACCAAAGAGGATGGCGAGAAGGTCATTGACGAAACGGGTAAGCAGATTAAGTAATCTGCCCACTTCAAAATATCGGATGTCTGTTCACGCTATGCGGGCGTCCGGTTTTCGCTCAATGCGGATCTTCAGCCAATCTAGCTACTGGCAAAGCGCGAGAGAATGCATGGCAGACAAAAACGTGGCCGAGACTACACTGCTACGGGTGCGGCCGCCATCAGCAATGAGAGCGATTGCAAACTTCCGCTCCTCGCTCAAATCGGACCTCTGCGGCAGTAACAGCTTTACCATCGAGGCTTGCCATTAGCGGTAGTGTGATGAATGTGCTGGCGTGAAAAACTTGGATTCTTGGTGAAAACTCTTCCCCAAAACTAAAACCAAAGTTTAGACAATCAATGAGTTTATAATGGTAGCTACTGGCTGATTTGAAAGTAGAGAGGATTATAATTTCAACTTTATCAAATGGTTGCTATGACATTTAGCAATGTAATGCTGCGCCACATGGGTTGGACCGAAGCGGCTGACTTAATTGTTAAAGGTATGGAAGGCGCGATCAACGCCAGGACCGTAACCTATGATTTCGAACGTCTGATGGACGGCGCTAATTTGCTGAAATGTTCAGAGTTTGGTGACGCGATCATCGAAAACATGTAATCCAGATTCTGAGTTGTATAAGAATGGGAGCCGATTGGTTCCCGTTTTTTTACCTGCAAAGTGCTTTCCTGGCACTCAGACTATTAAACTCATTTTAATAGCACTAAAGATTTAATTTTTATCTTTGTCATTACAATTCTATTTATTGATAAAAAATATCCATATCTTTCAATATTTATTTAAACCGATCCGGGTATGAGAACTAAATATAATTGAGCGGAGTTTGTATATTATTAATTATTATATGTAAAACAGTCGTTTTAAAAACAAGAAAATATTGGGGGTATATTAAAGGTGGTGGCGTTTTAATGTTATTTTACTCTAATGTTAAATCCGTTTTTATCAACATGTTATGATAAATTATTATTCTGAATGCTAATAATGTCCAAAAAAGAACATTTTTCCCGATTGATTTTTTATTACCTTTCTGTTTTTATCTTGGCGACATGTTTGAGAAATAAAATTCAAAGCATGACTCCTTGTTATGTATGTAACTTACTATATGAATAAATTAATGATAATACTGGTTGCGTTTTCTACTGTTTCTTTGATGTCTGGTTGCGTATCAGAAGAACAACGCTTAGCAAAGTGCGAAGCGAAGGGAATTAGCCGTGATGTTTGTTATAACGAAGAAAAAGAATATTGGAATAATTACAGTGCTAACATGAGTCGACTGCAGGCTGCTAATACACAAGCAGATGCTTTTAAAGAGTCTATGAGTGATCGCAAGAAACATAAGCATTATGATGACGATTAATATTTTAGACCACGTACATACTGTCTTGAGTGTTTATGTTCTTAACATTATAATCATTTATTAATTATTCAAATGCTTATGTTCAGGAATCACTCTCAAAAGCGTATTTTTTTCTGTATATAGTGATGAAATAATGCAGCGCCAGCATGGACTGCAATCAGAAGTAACAGATATTGGCGAGTTGACTCCCCCCAAGGCCAGAGGTATTTATGATAACAATGGCCTTAATTTGGTTTGAGAAAAACGCTTCGCCTGCTGTATGCAATCATTCTTTTGATGAAAATTTGTACGGGAATACGTGCAGGGCATTGGCTGCAATGGGGTAAACACCAAGGCCTTCTGTTCGAGCTTTAATTTCCTCGAATGAGAGTGAAGGGGAAGGTTCTCGTCCTCCCCACAGATTAATACCTTCAGGAACATCGTCCCGACTGTACTCCTCGGCGATCTCAATAGTTCCGCCGCTATTCAATTCGATCACGACGCTTTTTCCGTCAACAGGAATGAGATTCCCTTCATTGTCAGTGATAAAGATTTTCATTTGCTTACCTCTTATTAGTACATTTATATGATAGCAAAATCGGAAGGAGGGATGTCATTATTGTTATGATCTTTCTTGGGCTAATTTTATATAAAAATCAATTCCTTATGTTGTGGCTTTGGAAGTGTGACTGGGCGCATGGCGACTTTTGATTCTATCTACCATGCTCTGTAGAGATAAATTAGAACACGTCAATGCTCATCGCAACGACTGATCAGTTTTCGCCACGGGACATGAGAATGCGCAAAGTACTTTTACCGGTAACCGCTGCGGTGTGTCTTTTTTTGATAGGTGTTTTTATTCTTAATATGCAGCTTTGGTATTCCTCTTCGACAGAAACCCTTGGAGGAGCCAGATATGCCGCCAAAAATATGGATAACATACTGGATGAAGCTTTCCAGGCAACTCGAACCGCTATGCACATCGCCGAAAAAAAATGCGATCTGGAGGGTCAATACCAACTTGGAACTGAAGCTGCACTTCGCCCTCATTTGCGAACGCTGATCATTATCCGACAGGGGAAGCTATGGTGTACGTCACTGCCAGGTAATCGGATCTTGCTTAAGCAAATTCCGGTGATTGCTGATACAAATTTGCTGCTTACTCCCGCAAGAAATACGGAAAATGAGATACCCGTTCTGCTGTATCAAACTCGTTTTCAAACCAACCACATCATTGTCACCATTAGCGGGGTGCATATCCGTGGAGCATTGAATGTTCCGTTAAAGGGGGTGACATATTCACTACTCGTAGGTGACGAAGTGCTTGGTTTATTGGGCGATGTGGAAACCGTTACAGCAAGCTCACAGATGTCTGGTCAGGTGAATTCCGCAAAGTATCCGTTCAGCATTATTTATAATGAACCGCCATTGTTTAGTGCAAAAAGGCTGGTTACACAAGGTTCAGGGATTCTGGTTTTTATCCTGTTAATATCTTTCGCAGCCGCTTATGCCATTGATAAATATCTAAATAAGAACGATATCCCAGAAGAAACGTTGCGCAGAGCGATAGTAAAAGGAGAGATCGTGCCTTTTTATCAACCTATCGTAAATGGTCGTGAAGGGACGTTACGCGGTGTTGAAGTACTGGCCCGATGGAAACATCCAAAAGCCGGATATATCTCTCCTGCCTCCTTCATTCCCGTCGCCGAAAAATCAGGCCTGATAGTGCCACTAACTCAAAGTCTGATGAGGCAGGTTGCGGCGAATATGAACGCCATTGCCAGCAAACTGCCATCTGGATTCCATGTTGGTATTAACTTCAGCGCATCCCATATCACTTCCCCTACATTTGTTGAAGAGTGTCTGAAATTCAAAGATAGCTTCAGCCGCCATGATCTCAACCTGGTGATTGAAGTTACTGAGCGTGAGCCATTACATGTAGATGAAGAACTTGTGCAGAGGCTCAATATCCTGCATGAAAATGGCTTTGTGATTGCGCTTGATGATTTTGGTACGGGCTATTCTGGGCTTTCTTATTTGCATGACCTGCACATTGATTACATTAAAATCGATCAGAGCTTGGTGGGAAGGGTTAATGAGCTTCCCGATTCAACCCGAATTTTGGATTGTGTTCTCGACCTGGCGCGCAAGCTGTCTTTAAGCATCGTTGCAGAAGGAGTTGAAACGAAGGCTCAGCTCGATTATCTCAACAAAAACAACATTGTTTTCCTGCAAGGGTACTATTTCTATAAACCAGTAACCTTCACTGAGTTCGTCATGATTCTGCTGGCAAAGCCTAAAGTGAAGGTTTTTGTCGAATAAGTACAGGATAACCTTATTGATGAAAAGGGGGGATGAAATCTGCTTCGGGAGTAAAAATCCGATGATTATCTTTATCGTGAGACAAATCTCAGATTCTGTTATTTAAAATCTATACCCTTATCGATGTGGTGGTTATTTGTGTTTTCATATACAGCAACTGGATAATGGCATGGCAGATATAACATTCGCGATGGAGCGTGATTCAAGTCACAGTGCAGCGAAAAAAGAGTTGGATGTGCGAAACAATACGAAGTACACAAACCGCAACCAGCTTGCGATTGCCGCAGTACTGTTTTTAGGTGGTGTCGTCGGGGTTATTGTTTTGGCATTGTATCTCATGGCGCAAGAAGGGGTGTTTCTGTATTAATTGTTTAAATATTCTTACCGTTGGTGTATTGCTAGTAGGAGGTGGAACAAGCTACTTCTTCTGTATTGATGAATGGAATAACATCGTAGGGAATAGCTGTTTGTGGAGAAAGATTGTAGATCTTACCGTCATAGTGGCTACTTACATAAGAAAATGACCTTAATATAAAGCTAAGATCAGTGGGTAGAGTCGTGGGTTGAGCGTTAACTTCATTGTAAAACCGTTTACAGCCACCTTTCAAATCTAAACCTGAAAAAATTATTCTTTCAAATTTTAGACTAATGGCTATTTGTAACGCGCTAAATGCGACCGTAGCACTACCAAAATGACCATGTGTTACATCAGTTGAAAATGCAATTGTTTTCACTTTTCTGAATGCAGAGCATTTAATTCGAAGATTCCTGTTAGTCATTGTTTTTATTTTATAGCGAATCTTTCTACCGATACCACCTCTGGATTTGCAAATGTCCTTTAACAGAAAACATGTGTTGAGCAAGTTCCCTGCCTCTGTTGAATCAGCTCTTTTAATAACATCTTCACTAATAAAGGTATGCTGGGCATAGGTGCTATATTTATAAAATAATTCTTTGTTGTTTTCATAAAAAGAACCGTCACAAACAACATAGATAAATACAGGGACATTGTTGTTAATTAAATAGCCTGCGCTACCATTTACGCAAATGCAGTTTTTACTACGCATTATCTCAAGGGGCGTATCTAATGATGAAGGTCCAGACAAGTAAATAATACAATCATCGGAAACTCTTTCACCCATTATTCCATTAAGTATTTCGTGTGTGATGAGCATGGCGGTTACCGTGGATGTTATTTTTGAAATAATAACATTGAGTATCCGTTCCAAATCAAAGAAGATGTTTCTTTTTGTTTTTCAAACTTGAAGAATTGATTATGTGAATGTATTTTTATTATTATTTTGATAAATTTTTTTTGAGAGTAAGGTCTGGTAACTCAGAAAAATATGATGATATTGGCTTTTGTTTTTCGATTTTTAAAATCCAGGCATTTGTTGTGTGAATAAATCTGATTCTGGTGTTCTTGCCTGGTAAGAATTTAACATGAAAATTAGTTACTTTTAGTTACAGGTGGCTGAGAGTGTTTTAATCATATCCTTATAAAGAGTGCGATTTTATAACATCATCCGCCTGTTATTTGATGTAACATAATTCCTGACGGGCTATCAATTCCAGTCCGTCAGGAAGGGAAAACAACATTAGAACTGATAGTTTAACGATACCCAGTAGTTACGACCCGGGTTTACGTATCCGGTGGTGGATTGTGCAGTCTGATAATAATCACCTGCGTAGGTGCTATTACGGCCCACCTGGTAAAGTTTAACCTCGCTAAAGTCTTTATCCAGCACGTTATTAACTGCCGTATTAAGTGTCAGATCTTTGGTCAGTTTGTAAGACATTCCCATGTCCAGGACGGTCCAGGCTTTTAAATTAGCGCCTTTATCGTCATAGACGGCTTTTTGTACTGCGCTGAGATTGTCGTAATTTTCCGTGAAGCGTGGGGCCTTACCGCGATAACGTGCGCTCAGCCAGGCGTTCATATCTTCCGTTGCCTGCCAGTTCAGACGGGCGTTAGCCATATGCTTTGGTGTATAGCTTAACGGCGCGCCTTTATTGTCACCATCTTTTTGCTTGCTCTGAGTGTAGGTGTAGTTGAGAGATAAGGTCAGCACATCCGACCATAGAGGGAAGGTGCTGGCAAATTCAACGCCATCGGTCCTCGCCTTGCCGCTGTTGGTATAACTGTTGGTATTATCATCGATAGAATACGAGACAATTTTATTTTTGTATTCAGTATAGAAGCCGGTAATGTTGGCGTTAAGCCCGGCGTTGTTCTCGTAATACAGCCCGGTTTCGTAGCTGATGCTTTCCTCAGGTTTGAGGTCCGGGTTCCCGACCGTATTCACCGTTCCTTGTGCGGTTACGCCGCTGATCCCGTTATGCAACTGGCTCAGTGATGGTGCTTTATAACCTGTCGTTACGCCGCCTTTGAGCGTCCATTCGTCGGAAACATCCCAGACCATATAGGCTCGTGGGCTGAGATGACCGCCAAAGACATCGTTATGCTCATAGCGTGTTCCTGCGGTTAAGGCCAGCGAATCGAGAATATGCCATTCATCTTCCGCATAGGCTGCCCACGTTTTTTGGTGGAACGTCTCGCCGGTATTGGCCAGCACCACACCATCTTTCATTCGTGCATCCCAGTATTCCCCGCCAAGGGTTAAGAGGTGCGAATCACCTAATGGTGTCAGTAGCACTGAGTCTAGTATGACGTTGGTGTTCTTCAGTTCACGCGCGTCACCGGCCCGACCTGCGTTCTCTGGTGTGAGTGCGGAGGAGACCAGTTGTCGGCCTTTGTTCTCGGTCTCATTCCAGCCGAGGGAGGATTTCCAGGTGCCAAACGTTAAGGCTGTATCGTGGCCGAGGGTCACTTTGTTACGCTCATAGCGCAGCGTTTTATCATAACCTCCCGTCAGGTTACCCAACTGACCGTCATCGTTGTCATAACGCTGTCTGGCGGAGTCGAGATCCAGCCACAGCGTATTGCTTTCGTTGGCTTTCCAGTCGAATCGCGTGCCAATATTGTAGTTTTCCGACTCGGTTGGATAAGGTACGCGGGTGGAAGAGGTATCGCTCAGCGAAGTGACGCTGGAACCCTGACGCTGGGTTGTGCTCCCCCGAACCTGCATATCCAGTACGCCCGCGATTAACGGGCCGCTTGACCAGAAGTTGGCGACCGTACTGTTACCCCATTTATTACTCTCTTGCAGGTTAACGCCGGTATTGATGGAAGTGCTCCATTTATCGGTGCTTTTTTTGGTGATGATATTCACCACGCCACCGATTGCGTCGGAGCCATAAAGCGTCGACATCGGGCCGCGGATAACCTCAATATGATCGATTGCCGCCAGCGGGGGCATAAAGCTGGTATTCATGGCAGAGAAGCCGTTTGGCGTCACGTCGCTGCTGCCGTTTTGACGAATACCGTCAATCAGGATCAAGGTATAGCTGGCGGGCATGCCACGGATGCTGATCTCCAGACCGCCAGTTTTACCGGTGCTGCTTTCAACATCTACCCCTTCAACAGAACGCAGGGCTTCACCTAAGTCATTATATTTATTGGTTTGTAACTCTTGCTGCGAAATAACAGAGACGCTGGCTGCGGCATTGGTGATTTTCTTTTCGTAACCGGAAGCGGTTACCACCATGACATCTTCAGCAAATACCAGGGGGCTGGAAAATCCTAAACAGGACAGAACGACAGAGGCAACAGGTTTTAAACGCATAGTCAAACTTCCTTTGTTAAAAATCAAAGGCAGTAAGATAAGTGATCGTAATGATAATACAAATAATTATCATTACAAATTTACATAACTTGTCACTTCTGGTGTTTTTTTTGAATAAATATACATAAATTGTCATGAGTTTTAGATAAGGAAATAGCGGGGAGGGTAAATAGTCCGCATGGGTAATTATTAGATAGGGATTAATATTCTTTGAATAAATGGCGAGGGATTAATCTATATTCTGAGATTCACATCGTACTCATAACGGAGTATCAGAAAAAAGTATGATAATTTTAGAAAATCGTCATACTTTTCTGCGCCGCATCATTTTTTTCGTCATTTCTGTCCGCCATAATCCCTTCCCCAGGAGACTGCTTAACGACTGTAAATCGTTATGCAGCATAAAAATAACGTAAATCTGGATAACATAATGATCAAAGGCAAGCTGGCACTGCTTACGTGCGCATTGACTCTCGCATTAACCTCACCACTTCTCGCCGCGCAAAATGCGAGCGAAGGGCAGACGTTAAAACTGGCAATTGGACCGGAGCCAACGGAAGGTTTTGACCCGATGTTGGGCTGGAGTCATGGCAGCTATCTGCTTTTGCATGCACCATTATTAAAACAAAATGCAGATATGAGCTGGGGAAACCTGCTGACGGAAAAAGTAGAGACCAGCGCAGACGGCAAAACCTGGACGTTGACGTTAAAACCTGACCTTAAATTCTCTGATGGTTCGCCGCTAACCGCTGAAGACGTGGTGTTCACCTATAACAAAGCAGCAAAAAGCGGCGGCAAAATTGATATGGGGAACTTCACCCATGCCAGTCTGAAAGATAACCGCACGGTAGAAATTACGCTGCGTAGCCCGCAAAGTACCTTTGTGAACGTGCTGGGTTCATTAGGAATTGTTCCGCAAAAACGGTATGACGAAAAAACATTCGCTAAAAATCCGATTGGCGCGGGTCCGTATCGACTGGTGAGTTTTCAGCCGGGGCAGCAGTTGATCGTTGAGGCTAACCCTTGGTATGCCGGTAAGAAAAATGATTTCAGTAAGCTGGTGTTTGTCTTCCTTGATGAAGATAACGCTTATGCCGCAGCGCGCAGCGGCCAACTGGGACTCGTACGTATCGCGCCATCGATGGCGGTCGCTCCTCAGCAGAAAAATTTGAAACTTTGGGTACGCGACAGCGTGGAAAACCGGGGCATTGTGTTCCCGATGGTTCCTGCAGGTAAAAAAGACGCCAATGGCTATCCGATTGGGAACGATATCACTGCCGATGTTGCCATCAGGCGCGCCATCAACTACGCCATCGACCGTAAGCAGCTTGCCGATCAGGTCATGGAAGGTCATGCGATTCCGGCGTATAGCGCGGTTCAGGGTCTGCCATGGCAGGGACAATCAGTTGCGTTCAAAGATGGCGATAGCGAAAAAGCGCGAACGATTCTGGAAGAAGCCGGCTGGAAGGTGGGTAAAGACGGCGTACGTGTGAAGGACGGTAAAGAGGCTCGCTTAACGTTGTGGTACGCCAGCGGTGACAGTACACGCCGGGATTTAGCCGAAGCCGTACGTGCGATGCTGGAGCCAGTGGGTATTCAGATTTCTCTGCAATCCGGGAGCTGGGAAACTGTTGAGCGGCATATGCATGCCAACCCGACGCTGTTTGGCTGGGGAAGTCTGGATCCGATGGAGCTTTTCCATCACTACAGTAATCAGGCTGCGGGCGTGGAATACTACAATCCAGGCTATTACAGCAATCCTGTCGTTGAGCAGCATCTTAAACAGGCTATTGACGCTCCGGACTGGCAAAAAGCGTTGCCGTTCTGGCAACAAGTTGAGTGGGATGGCAAGCAAGGGGCTGGCGTGCAGGGCGATGCTGCCTGGGCATGGCTGCTGAATATTCAGCATACCTACCTGGCAAATCCGTGTATTGACTTAGGTAAAGGCGCACCGGAGATTCACGGTAGCTGGTCACTACTCAATAATCTGGACGAATGGACCTGGACCTGCCGTTGATGAAGTCTGTTGTGGGCAATTTTCTACGGCTGATAGTGTTATTAGTGCTGGTTGCGGCTGGCACTTTTGTGCTGCTCAGCTTTTCTCCGGTCGATCCGATTCGGGCTTATATCGGCAACGATCTCCTGCATGTGCCGCCGGAGCAATATGCGCGTATCGCGGCTCGCTGGGGATTGGACCAACCGCTATGGGAGCGTTTTAGTCACTGGTTTGTCCGTGTATTACAGGGCGATCTCGGCTATTCAATGTTGTTTAACGCACCGGTTGCCAGCGTGATCAAGGAACGCTTTTCTACCTCGTTTGCGCTGCTTGGTGGCGCGTGGCTGCTCTCTGGCATATTGGGAACGGCAATGGGGTTTGTCGCGGGTCGCTATCTGAATCGCTGGCCGGATAAAGCAATCTGTCGCCTCAGTTATCTGCTTTCTTCGCTGCCGACCTTCTGGATTGGCATGCTGTTGCTGGCGTTATTTGCCGTGCGCTGGCCGGTATTTCCGGTCTGCTGCGCGTGGGAGCCGGGCAACAGCGGCGATATGGCGACGCTGACTGAGCGTCTGCGCCATTTGGTGCTTCCCGTTTGCGCGCTCAGTTTGCTGGGATTGGGACAAATTACGCTTCATACACGGGAAAGCATCGCCAGCGTGATGAAAAGCGATTTTGTCCGTTTTGCGCGTTCTCAGGGAGATAAAGGCTGGTCACTGTTACGCCATCAGGTTCTGCGTCATGCAATTACGCCTGCGCTGTGTTTGCAGTTTGCCTCGCTGGGGGAGCTGTTGGGAGGCGCATTATTGGCCGAAAAAGTCTTTGCTTACCCGGGACTGGGGCAGGCCACTATTGATGCTGGATTACGTGGAGATCTGCCGTTACTGATGGGAATTGTATTGTTCAGTACCGTATTGGTGTTTATTGGTAACTCGCTGTCTACCTGGCTTGTCCGTATGTTGAACCGTGCTCTGGAACGACCTGATGCTCTATAACCCGACGCCGACGCTGATTCGTCTTTTGCTCTCATTTAGCTGCCTGTTATTCATTGCAGTGTATGGTGCCGCAATGCTGGATAACCCGTTGAGCGTTAATCTGCTTGCCCGGCATTTACCGCCTGATGCGCTGTACTGGTTTGGCACCGACAACCTTGGTCGCGACCTGTGGATCCGTTGTTTTCAGGGTGCACTAACCAGTCTGCAAATTGGTATTGGTGCGGCGTTGTGCAGCGGTTTCATTGCGTTAGTGATGGCGGCGGTTTCGCGCATACATCCGCGTCTGGATGTGCTTATGCGCCTGATTACCGATGCCATGCTGTCGATGCCGCATCTGCTGTTGCTCATTTTGATCTGTTTTACGCTGGGCGGTGGGAAAAACGGCGTGATTATGGCGGTTGCGCTGACCCACTGGCCGCGTCTGGCGCTGATCCTGCGTGCTGAAGCGCAGCGCGTGGCCCACAGTGACTACTTGACGCTGACCTGGCGTCTGGGACACGGCCATTTTTACTGCTGGCGACATCACTATCTACCCGCCTTATTACCTCAATGGCTAACGGGAACACTACTGATGTTTCCCCACGCGGTGTTGCACAGTGCGGCGTTAAGCTTCCTCGGTTTTGGGCTGGCACCGCATGAACCGTCACTGGGACTGCTGCTGGCGGATGCGCTGAGATTTATCAGTCATGGCGATTGGTGGTTGGTGCTGTTTCCGGGACTGATGTTGTTCAGTCTGGTGATGTTATTCGATCAGCTCGCAAGGGCGGTACATCGTTTATGGTTACGAGGTGACGCATGTTGAGTTTAAGACAGGTCTCGCTGGAGGTGGCGCGTTATCGCTGGTACGGCGCGAGAAACTGGTCTTCGCTGTTGCAGGATATCTCTTTCGACGTGGCACCGGGTCAAATGGTGGCGTTAGTGGGAGGAAGCGGGGAGGGTAAGAGCCTGCTGCTGCAATGCCTGCTCGATCTCTTACCGGAGAATTTGCGCTTCCAGGGCACTATCACGCTGGAGGGCAAAACGCTGAACAGCGATGATATTCGCCAATGTCGTGGCAATACCTTCAGCTATGTCCCGCAAGGCGTTCAGGCGCTTAACCCGCTGCTCTCGATTGAAAAGCATCTGCGCAGGGCATGCCAGCTTTCTGGCCAGCAATGGAATGCCGGAAATATTGAACGATTGCTCCAGCGTAGCCGACTGGAAAGTCGCGTATTAGATGCTTTTCCGCGCCAGCTTTCAGGCGGTATGGCGAAACGTGTCCTGGCCTGTCATGCGTCTCTGAGTCAGGCTCGCTATATTCTGGCGGATGAGATTACCGCCTGGCTTGATGCACCTCTGGCTAATCAACTCCTTGAACAGTTGCGTGAGCAATGTGAGCAAGGGGCTGGCGTTTTATGGGTAACGCATGACCTCACGCTGGCGGCCCGCCATGCGGATCGTATTGTCGCGCTGCATCAGGGAAGGGTGTCGGATAACGTCAGCCGGGAACAGCTGTTACGCGGAGAGATTAGCGAACATCTGCAACGACAATGGCGGGCGCTGCCTGAAAGAAATCAACTTTTTGGAGAGCGCGATGTTGTGCTGTCGTGATGTAACAATCCGTCAGGGAGAAAAGGTTCTGTGGCAAAATCTAACCTTCTCTCTACACCCTGGAGAACGTATTGGAATTTGTGCGCCAAGTGGGACGGGCAAAACGACGCTGGGACGCGTCCTGGCGGGCTGGCAGAAACCAACTTCGGGTGACATTCTGGTTGATGAACAACCGTTGCCGATGCACCAGTATTGCCCGGTGCAACTGGTGCCACAGCATCCGGAATTAACTTTTAACCCCCGACGCAGCACCGGTGATGCGGTTCATGATGCCTGGCGACCGGATGCTGAAATGCTTACCCGTCTTCACATCAACCCAGAGTGGTTAACTCGCCGCCCCGGACAACTTTCTGGCGGTGAACTGGCGCGAATTGCTTTACTTCGTGCGCTGGACCCGCGGACACGTTTTCTTATTGCTGATGAAATTACCGCCCAGCTCGATCCTTCCATTCAACGGGATATCTGGGCGCTGCTGCTTGAAGAATGCCAGCGTCGACCGTTGGCTATACTGATTATCAGCCATCAGCAGGCCCTGCTTGATCAGCTTTGTTCCAGCAAACTCATTGTAACGTGAAATGAGATAGAGGCTTGTAGCTGGTCTATTGATTAAATTGATACGTTATATTATAACATTTCACTCGCAAATGATTTGAGGGTGAAATTTTGGCTATTTGTATTAATAAACTGACAATTGCTCTGGGGATGCTTTTAGTCAGTGGTTCAGTTATGGCGCACGGTCATCATTCCCATGGTGCGCCGATGAGCGAAGCAGAACAAAAGGCGTCGGAAGGGGTTTTTGATGATAACCAGGTGCAAAATAGGGCGCTGACCGACTGGGATGGCATGTGGCAATCTGTCTATCCGTATCTGGTCAGCGGAGAGCTTGATCCGGTCTTCAAAAAGAAAGCGGAGAAAGACAAAAGCAAAACGGCAGAACAAATTAAAGATTACTACCGTAAAGGTTATGCAACCAACGTAGACACCATCGGCATCGAAAATGACGTAATGGAATTTCACACCGGTAATCAGGTTGCATCATGTAAATACGACTACGCCGGTTATAAAATTCTGCACTATAAGTCAGGCAAGAAAGGTGTACGTTATCTGTTTGAGTGTAAAGACGCTAACAGCAAAGCACCTAAATACGTGCAATTCAGCGATCATATTATCGCGCCGCGTAAATCGAGCCACTTCCATATCTTTATGGGAAATACCTCGCAGGCAGCTTTGCTTGACGAGATGAAAAACTGGCCTACCTACTACCCTTACCAGTTGAAGGGAGAAGAGGTTGTGGATGAGATGCTGTACCATTAATCCGGGCTAACCTTATCTGTACACACCCGTCACCAGTGGCGGGTTTTTTAATTCATAACCTTCTCTTTCCATCACCCGATGCATTCGTTAGCATATTGTCTCGCAGCAAGTGCATGTGTTTTTTCAGGAAGAGGTTAACGTGTTCGCAGAGTATGGAGTTCTGAATTACTGGACGTATCTGGTGGGGGCTATTTTTATCGTGCTGGTACCGGGGCCAAATACGATATTTGTGTTGAAGAACAGCGTTGGTCGGGGAGTGAAGGGCGGTTATCTCGCCGCAAGCGGTGTGTTTATCGGTGATGCCGTGTTAATGTTTTTGGCCTATGCCGGAGTTGCCGCATTGATCAAAACAACGCCCGTTTTGTTCAACATCGTTCGCTATCTTGGCGCGTTTTATCTGCTGTACCTCGGTGCGAAGATCCTGTATGCAACACTGAAATCGAAAGCAAGCGATGCCGCGCCTGAAGAAGTCCCGTTTGGCGCTATTTTTAAACGTGCGTTAATTCTGAGCCTGACGAATCCTAAAGCTATTTTGTTTTATGTTTCGTTCTTCGTGCAGTTTATTGATGTCAATGCGCCGCACTCAGGGCTGTCATTCTTTATTTTGGCTATTACGCTTGAGATAGTGAGCTTTTTCTACCTGAGCTTTCTTATTTTCTCCGGCGCGTTCGTGACGCAGTATATCCGTACGAAGAAAAAGCTGGCCAAAGTGGGTAATTCCCTTATTGGTCTGATTTTTGTTGGTTTTGCCGCTCGTCTGGCCACGCTTCAGTCGTGACGCCATTGGCCCGTTGGTTACGGCGGGCCTTCAATATTACACCCTGCAATTCATTTATAATTGTATTGTTATAACCAATAAATGGTATTTCAAATGAATATTATGAGGCGTACCCTGTGTACAGCAGCGGTTCAGTAAGAACTCGCTGGTTGTCGACTGGAAAAGGGAAGAAAAATGCTTCAAATTCCACAGAACCATATCCATACACGCTCTACTCCATTCTGGAACAAAGAAACGGCACCTGCCGGAATTTTCGAACGCCACCTTGATAAAGGAACCCGTGCCGGGGTTTATCCTCGACTTTCGGTTATGCAGGGGGCGGTCAAATATCTCGGATACGCAGATGAACATAGCCCGGAGCCCGTAGAGGTGATGGTTATTGAAGCCGGTCAGTTTGGTGTTTTTCCACCGGAAAAATGGCATAACATCGAAGTGATGACCGACGACACTTACTTTAATATCGATTTTTTCGTTGCCCCGGAAGTTCTGATGGAGAGCGCGAATCAACGAAAAGTCGTGCGTACCGGCAAGGAGTAAATCATGGGCAAAGCAACCTATACCGTAACAGTGACCAATAACAGCAATGGCGTGTCAGTCGATTATGAAACTGAAGCGCCGATGACGTTACTGGTGCCGGATGTGGCAGCAGAAGTTGTTAAAGATCTGGTCAATACCGTACGTTCATACGATACCGAGAATGAGCATGAAGTGTGCGGATGGTAGGCGTTAATTACTCCTACTGATTGAATGCGCTGAATTTTAATCTAATAACCGCACTGCGTTTTGACGACGCCGCGCGGTTTTTTTATCCGTGTTAAACCTGGAAATATCCGGAAAAAGATTTCTTAAGAATACCTTAAGAAATCCGCATTGATTGCTAATGTTGGATCATTCACAGGGGTTATGATCGTGAAACAGTCACAATACAGAACCTCGCTTATGAAACTGAATACCCGACTAACATTACCCACTTTCATTCTTGGACTGATCATCGTAACGATCCCGTTCACTGCGAACTGGAATCTACCTTTGCTCAACGGTACTGTCGTCAGATGGATTGAGAATGGTCAGGCGTTATGGCTGCTGTTTGGAGCGCTTTTTACTCTCAGCTACATCCGGCCTTTATCACGTCCTGAAGGCGAGAAACAATTTTGGCTTTGGGCGGCTGTGTGGTGGTTGGTGTTGCTGGGTCGCAGTACCAGTTGGGGCCGTGATTATTTCCCGGAGCACCCTAAACTTCTGTTCAGAGTTATCTCAGTGGTATTGATTGCAATGATTATTCTGCCTGTCCTGATATCAAAACGCTTACGCCAGGATATTGCCCGTCGCTTACGCAATGAACCGCTGCCGCTATGGCTGTTAGCGATCACCACCTGTGCATTTTTGATCTCCGATACGGTAGAGCATCATCGTCTGCTGGCCCCTGTCTTTTTGCACAACGCGCAGTACGGCGATCTCATTGAAGAGCTGTATGAACTCCCGTTTATGGTAGGATTGTTCCTGATGAACCTCGGTTTTATGCAGCGGGATAAGCAGGAAGAATCTGCTGCTATTCGCTTTAGTGAACCACAGCTGGCGAAGTAACGAGAAAATACCTGAGTCTGGATGACCAGACTCAGGCGGTTAGCGAGGTGACTTACGCAATGGCCTCGCACAAGCGTAATTTCATGTCGCTATACGTCTGTGCGGCATACTTTTCAGCCCATCCCTGATCGCTAATGTGCTCAATACTTACGGCGCAATATTTGGTTTCCGGCGTTTTCGAAATAGGATCGAGGTTATCCTGGGTTAACTCGTTACACGCACCAATCCACCATTGATAGGTCATATACACTGTTCCGGTATTGATACGCTCGGATACATCCGCGCGGCTGATGACCTTACCACGACGCGAGCTGACCCATACCAGGTCACGATGACGAATACCCAGTTTTTCTGCATCATGAGTATTGATTTGCACATACCCAGGCTCATCTGCCAGGGCTTGCAGCGCTGCGCAGTTACCGGTCATTGAACGACAGGAGTAGTGCCCAACTTCACGCACGGTACACAGGACCAGCGGATACTTTTCATCAGGAACTTCTGCGGGCGCTCGCCATTGTGCGGCAAACAGTTTGCCTTTGCCATTGGCGGTATCAAACTGGCTGTTCGCGTAAAGGTAAGGTGTGCCGGGGTGATCGAGCTCCGGACATGGCCACTGAACATGCCCCATTTCACCCATTTTCTCATAGGTTACGCCGTAGAACAGCGGGCACAGCTCGCGCATCTCATCCCAGATTTGCTGGTTACTTTGATACCGCATGGGATAGCCCATTTCACTGGCCAGCAGGCTGATGATCTCCCAGTCACGCTTGACATCACCTGAGGGTTCAATCGCTTTTTCAAAACGCTGGAATCCACGATCGGCGCAGGTAAAGACGCCGCCGTGTTCGCCCCAGGAGGTGGCCGGCAGGAGGACGTCGGCCATTTCCGCTGTCTTGGTCATGAAGATATCCTGCACGACAATAAAATCGAGCGCGTTAAACCCTTCGCGGACCAGACCTAAATCGGCCTCGGTTTGCAACGGATCCTCCCCCATGATGTAGTAGGCTTTAATTTTGCCTTCAATAGCCAGATGCGGAACTTCGGTGATGCGCGTCCCAACCTTGTCATCCATCTGATTGACGTCAATGCCCCAGGCGTTGGCGAATTTCTCCCTGACGGTGAAATCGGTCACGTCCTGATACCCAGGGAACTGGTTAGGCAGTACCCCCATATCGCACGCGCCTTGCACGTTATTCTGCCCACGCACCGGCCCAACGCCGACGTTAGGACGTCCCAGATTGCCGGTCAGCAACGCCAGGCTCGACAAACCACGAACCACGTCAACGGCCTGGCCAAACTGGGTGACGCCCATTCCCCACATCACGGTTGCCGATGGCGCTGCGGCAAATGTACGCATCGCCTGACGAACCTGCTGCGCGGGAACACCCGTTAAATGTTCAACGGCTTCAGGCGCATAGTCCTTCACGGTTTCCCAGTATGTTTCCAGTCCTTCCGCATGCTTTTGTACATACTCGCGATCGTAGAGTTGCTCTTCGATGAGGACATGGCCAAAGGCGTTAACCAGTGCCATATTACAACCGTTTTTTAACTGCAAATGTTGGTCAGCTATACGAGCAGTTTCAATACGACGTGGGTCGCAGACAATGATTTTTGCGCCGTTCTGGCGAGCTTTAATTACCCGGCGAGCCACGATCGGGTGCGAGTCGGCGCAGTTATAGCCAAAGATCAGCAGGCATTTTGAGTTTTCAATGTCGCTGATGGAATTGCTCATGGCGCCATTGCCTAATGTTTCCTGTAACCCGGCAACGGAAGGGCCGTGACAGACACGGGCGCAGCAATCGACATTATTGGTATGGAGAACGCCACGTGCGAATTTTTGCATCACGTAGTTGGTTTCATTCCCTGTTCCACGTGAAGACCCGGTGGTCATAATGGCGCGGGGGCCATAGGTATTTTTGATTTCAGATAAGCGTTTTGCGGTGTAACGAATGGCTTCATCCCAGCTAACGGGAGTGAATTTTCCACCTTTTTCATAACGGATCATCGGGCGAGTCAGACGGGGAGTCAGAAGGCGAGTGTCGTTAAGAAAATCCCAACCATAGTAGCCTTTCAGGCATAACTGATTTTGGTTCGTTACACCCTCTGCGGCCTCGGCGCGGATGATTTTGTTATTCTCAACAACAAGCTTGAGCTTGCACCCGGCCCCACAGTATGGGCATACACTGGTGATTTTTTTCATCAATAACAGACCTGTTAAATGCTGAAATAGCGCGAATTGTAAACGGAGCCGCGCGATACGCATCGCGGACTACGATTTGTCATAGTGACCGGCTGTTTAAGCATAAATCGTGCCAGAAGTGAAAACCCAGTAATTGCAGGGACTGAGGGCGAATGAGTAACGCAGAATGACTGACGATTCGACATTAATGACGAGCTACGTCAGGGAAAATGTCGCCATCGAATGGTTTAACCTTATGAAAGATCAGAAAAAGATGAAAATAGCAGGTGATACCGATCACAAATTTTAATTTTTCAGCGCTATGCTATGCTTTTATACAACGAGCGAATCGTTAACTTAAAAACATAAGTGAGGGATATTATGGGCATTATTTCATGGGTGATTTTCGGTCTTATCGCTGGGATTTTGGCAAAATGGATTATGCCGGGTAAAGATGGCGGCGGATTCTTTATGACCATCATCTTAGGGGTTGTCGGTGCGGTAGTAGGTGGCTGGATCAGTACCTTCTTTGGTTTTGGTAAAGTTGATGGTTTCAACTTTGGCAGTTTTGTCGTAGCGGTTATCGGTGCGATTGTGGTGCTGTTTATCTATAGAAAAGTCAAAAGTTAAGTAAACATGAAGACAATAGAGGCCACTGATAAGTGGCCTTTTTCTTTGGTTACCACCACCCCAGTTCCGTGCCCAGAACCACGATGATAGCCACGCCAATCATAATAAGCGTTGTTTTTTTCATCGTTATGCTCCAGGCGCAGCGTAACCGCCAATAAAAAACCAGGATAAGAAAACGACAGCGGAAATGAAAATAATGACAGGGAAAATAATACCGAGTCGCATACGATTATCTACCAGAGTTATTTAAAGACGAGTCAGCATAGCAGGGGTTAATGTACGACAAAAGCGGTTTTATCCTGACGCTTTTTATCCTTGTACATTGCGCTGTCTGCGAGATGAAGCGCACAGTTTACATCAGTCTCCAGCGGATCAATTTCCACCACGCCCAGACTGGCACCAGGATAAAACAGATGAATATCGCCCAGGTGATAGTCGCCGCAAATTTGCTGCTGCAACTGATGTTTCACCTGCTGCAGACGAACACGTTGCTCCCTGTCATCTTCCGGCGACAGGCGAGCGACTAAAAATTCGTCACCGCCCAGTCGACCGAGAATGTCATTATCACTACATTTACGCAGCAGGCGGTGGCCAATCTGTATCAGGAACTGGTCGCCAACCTCGTGACCAAAGCGGTCATTGATCAATTTGAAATCATCCAAATCGATATAGGCGACAACTATCTTCTGCCTGAGGTGGCGGGCGAGCGAAAAAAGGGTCTCTACATTTTCAAAAATTGCGCGCCGATTCGGTAATCCGGTCAGGGCATCGGTGTAGGAGTGAGCAATCAGCGCAGCGTTCGCTTCACGTAACTGAGCAACCAGCGACTCTTTTTGAATAGACTGGGCGATTAGTCCGGCAAACAGATGCAACACCTGTTCACCACGTTCGCTTAACGCATGCTGGCGGCGACTGGTGGCGCAGAGCGTTCCGTAAAACGTTCCGTCCGGAAGATGAACGGGAGTACTCAGAAAAGTGGTGATGTCCAGTGCGCGAGCGGCGGTACATTCCGGCCATCGTGCGGGCACGTTGTCGCTGTACAGACAGTTTTCCTCAATAGCGCGTTTGCACAGCGTTTCATCCCACGGTACGGACAGCCCTTCGGGGATCTGCATTTGGCAGCTATTACGCGCATACAGAATATGCTGCAGACGGGCATCCAGATCGACCTTGGTCAAGTATGTAGATTCCATCTCAGTCACTACTTCCAGCATTTCCAGAAGTTGGCGTACCAGACTCTCAACTGACTGCTCCGTGGCTAAGGATTGCGAGACTCTGGCAAGGATCATGTCCGACATGAGGTGTAAATACTCCTGAGTGATGACAAGGCTGGCGTGGGCGCATGATAGAACATCAGGGAGCAAGATGAAACACGTGTTTCTGGCTGAAATGTAATCATAAAATTGAAATTAGAACGTAAAACATGGAGATAGAAGGGAAGTCGGGGTAACCTGCCGGAATAATGCTTTTAAACAGGAGTAGAGATGAAACTTGCGTCTATTATTTTGCCCGGCTTGCTGGTGCTGGCGGGGTGTACCACGCAGCCTGATGCCCCTAAACCACCAAAAATCGGCATGGCGAATCCGGCATCGGTGTATTGCGAACAAAAGGGCGGTACGCTGGTTGCGGTGCAGACTCCGCAAGGCGTAAGGTCAGACTGCAAACTACCCGGTGGGGAAGTGATTGATGAATGGGCGCTCTGGCGTAGAGATCATCCGATAACGGGCAAGTGATACGCGGTCAGCATTGACGTAGCCACTCAGCGAGCACCAGCGCGTGGTTTTGCTGGGTATTTTTCGCCGCATACAGTAGCGTTAAGGTTTGCTGTCGGGCAATCTCTGCGAGGCGCTTTCCTTCTTGCTGCTGTTGAGCCAGTTCAGCGCGATATTGCTCAGAAAAATGCGAGAAATCAATCAACTCTGCGTGGAATGCCTTACGTAAATCAGATGACGGGGTAAGTGCTTTATTCCATTCGTTGAAAATAAGATCGCTCTTTTTCACCCCGCGAGGCCACAACCGGTCGACCAACACGCGGTAACCATCGCTTTTTTCTGCCGGGTCATACACACGTTTGCACTGAATATTCATCTCTTCATCCGCTCCATTAAGCTATCGCTATTACGGTTAAATAAGATCGTAAAACGTGACCATTATAGCATTCCGCCAGCCCTGACTCCCAATTTAAGGGATTGTGATACCAACAAAAAATCGGTAGGCTGAGGCTCCTTATAGTGTCCCTCATTGTCTGGACATAAGGAAAGTTTAATGGAAATTTCCCCGATTAAAGATACGCTTCGCATTGCGCTGGTGGGCGATTACAACCCCGATATTGTGGCGCATCAGGCTATTCCTCTTGCCATTGATGATGCCGCTGCCGTCCTGGAATTAGTGGCTGATTATGACTGGCTAACCACATCTGATATCAGCAGCAGTGAGGACCTTGTAGGTTATGATGCCATTTGGGTCGTTCCAGGCAGTCCTTATCGTCACCTGGAAGGGGCGCTGATCGCGATACGCTATGCGCGTGAAAACAGCATCCCATTCCTGGGTACCTGTGGCGGCTTTCAACATGCCATTCTGGAGTATGCCCGCAACGTGCTGGGCTGGATCGACGCTGCCCACGCGGAGACGGACACCACGGGTCGGATGGTGATAGCACCGTTGACCTGCTCGCTGGTAGAAAAAACGGATGATATTGAGCTTCGGGCCAATACGCTGATTGCCAAAGCCTACGGGCGGGATGTTATCTCGGAGGGATATCACTGCAACTACGGCGTATCGGAAGATTTTGCCGCTGAGCTGGAGCGCGGCGATCTCCGTGTGACCGGTTGGGATGAGGCTGGTGATATTCGTGCCATTGAGCTGGTGACACATCCATTTTATGTCGGCACGCTCTTTCAGCATGAACGCGGAGCGCTGGCGGGAAAACCCGTACCTCTGGTTCAGGCGATGCTGCGCGCCGCGCGCGGATAAATATTGGGCAGGTTGTCCGCGAACCTGCCCTCTGCATTATGCGCTCGCGATCTCCCGATTGCGCCCCGCGCACAAACCAAACACCGCCATCAGCATCGCTAACACGGTGACACCCGTTAATGGAATCAGCCAACTACCGTTGAGGTCGTGAATTTTCCCCATCAGCGGTGGCCCGCAGGCGGCCAGTAAATATCCGACAGACTGTGCCATGCCGGAGAGAGCAGCAGCCTGATGCGCTGAGCTTGCGCGCAGGCCAATAAAGGTTAAGCCAAGGATCATCGTCGCGCCTGAGCCAAAGCCAAACAGGATGGTCCATAGCAATGCCTGGTCGGGCATTATGGCGAATCCCGCCGCGCCGACGGCGCACATTAACGAAACCAGAGCGGCGATGGCGCGCTGATCCTTAAATCTGTTCAGGACGAGAGGGATCAATATTCCCGGCGCGGCAGTCGCCAGCTGCAGTAAACCATGCAACGAACCGGCCTGAGATTCGCTGTAGCCATGGCTAATTAAAATGGCGGGTAGCCAGCCGATGATGACGTAATAGACAAGAGAGTTGATCCCCAGAAACAGCGTTACTTGCCAGGCGAGGCCAGAGCGCCAGATCGCGCGGGAATGCAAGGCGCGCGAGTTACTCAGGCTGGCATGAGCGGTCTGGCGGCATTGGGGCAACCAGATAATCAGCGCCAGCAGCGGGAAGGCCATCAGCACCATCAACGCACCGCGCCAGCCAAAACCATTTAGTGCCAACGGAACCACAATTGCCGAGCCCAGTGCCGCCGCCGCGCCCATGGTCAGCGAGTATGCGCCAGTGAGTTTCGCCACATGCTGGGAAAAATCACGCTTAATCAATCCGGGTAACAGCACATTTCCCAACGCGATTCCACAACCAATGATGGCGGTACCGCTAAACAGGAACCCTGACGAAGGCAGCGAACGAATCGCAATACCTACGCAAATCAACAGCATCGCGGCAAACAGGCTACGTTCGATGCCCCAGCGGCGCGCAACGGCGGCAGCCAGGGGGGATACCAGCGCGAAGGCCAGCAGCGGCAGGGTAGTCAGAAGCCCAGTCTGGGCGGTACTCAAGCCGTAGTCGGCGCGAATGGCATCCAGCAACGGGGCTGCGCCGGTAAAGGTGACGCGCAGTGTGGTGGCAATCATCAGGATCCCCGCGATCAGCAACGCTGCGTTTTTGCCACGGGAGGAAGGTGTAGTAATCATTTTTTTCTCATATCGTCAGGCGAGGCGATACTTTAGCGTTTTTACACTATGGATGAATCAAGCTAAAATGACAGATTATCGCTGAAATAGGACATTCTTATGTTGGGGCTGAGACTGGATGGATATGAGCCCGATTTGCACCACGATGCGGCGGTCGCATTTTGTATTCAGGCTCGGGAAGATGAACTTTTCAGTCCGCTGCATCAGCACCGTAAGGGGCAGTTGATCCTGGCGCTGCATGGCGCGATCACCTGTGAAGTTGAAAACGCTATGTGGATGGTGCCTCCGCAATATGCGGTGTGGATCCCTGGCGAAATTCCACACAGCAACCACGTTACCGTGGGCGCGCAATTGTGTTTTCTATTTATTGAGCCGCAGGCTGTCGTGATGCCTGAACGTTGCTGCACGCTGAAAATCGCCCCGTTATGTCGGGAACTCATTCTGGCGCTGGCGTCCAAATCGGATGCTCAGCGACTGGAGCCGGCAACTCAGCGGCTGACGCAAGTGTTGTTTGATGAACTCCCGCAGCAACCCCAGGAGCAGATGCAGTTACCGGTTTCCGATCACCCGAAAATTCGCAGAATGGTCGCAACGATGGCGAAAGAGCCTGCACAATGGCAGACGCTGGGACAATGGGCCAGCGTATTTGCGATGAGTGAACGTAACCTTGCTCGTCTGGTCGTCAAAGAAACGGGGTTGAGTTTTCGCCGCTGGCGTCACCAGCTCCAGCTGATTCTGGCGCTGCAGGCGTTGATCGATGGCCGCAATGTACAACAGGTCGCGCAAATGCTCGGGTACGATTCGACCACGGCATTTATCACTATGTTCAAAAAAGGCCTGGGGCAGACGCCAGGCCGTTATCTGAACGGGCTGGCTACTGCTTCCCAACAATCAACGAGACCAGGCCTGCCGCAATAAGCGGCCCCACCGGCACACCGCGAAACAGCGCCACGCCCAGTACCGTGCCCACCAGTAATCCGGCAACAAGCTGGGGCTGACTGCCCATGAGCGTAACGCCGCGTCCGCCGAGCCATGAGACAAATACCCCGACGGCAATAGCGACCAGTGATTTCCAGTTTACAAAGGAGTGGATGAGCGTGGAGGGCGGTAGCGTTCCGCTGGCGATCGGTGCCATGACGCCAATGGTCAGAATGATAATCCCGACGGTCAGGCCCTGTTTTTCAATCCAGGGGAAGAAAGTATTCAGAGGGGTAACACGGACAATGATCAGCACCAGAATTGAAACAGCGACAGTGGTGTTGTGGCTGACAAAGCCCAGAGCTGCCAGTCCGAGGAGGATCAGCAGAGTGACATCAAACATCGTAGTTTCCTTGCCAAAAGAAAAAATAAGCCTGCTTACTGTACGCGTAAATGCGTGACGGAACAGGCTTTTTTTAATGATTATGATTTTTTTTGGGCTAACGCACGATGCGACGTTTTTTACTGCTAACGCAGACCATTATTGTTCGCGGCGGAAAGGGATTAATTCAGGTTGCGCGATACGCAGGTAATCTGCGGTATCCATGATCACGGATTTTTCCAGCAACCCGGCATTAAACGCAATTTCATGAAAACGCTCAAACAATAGCGGGTCAGCGACCAGCTTGAGATTAGGATGAAAACTGAACGGTGGGATAGCGCCAAATACGCAGCCAGTCAGTTCATCTACCTCCGCCGGACTGGCAAGAGACGCTCTCAACCCGCCAATATGGCTGGCTAACCGGCTCAGGTCGGCCTGCTGATCGGCAGAGAGGATCGCCAGAACATGCTGATTGACGCCGTTGCCTTTTACTTTGCAGACCAGCGCTTTTGCTCCCTGGCCCAGTGCGGTACCACGAATTTCAGAAACTGCCTCACATTTGCCGACGGCTTCATGGCTTACCACGCGGTACGTTGCGCCTTGCTCTGACAACAGCGAAATTAAACGCTGATGCGTTGCGTTACCTTTGTTCACTTCCGTCATGACTTACTCCTGGTACAACAATGAAAATCCTGCAGAAAAATAATCACGCACCGGCGTGTTTTTTCTGTTTGTTCAGATAGAGCTGTGCATCAGATGCTTTGTAAGCATCATCAATAGTGTCGTTCGGCTGCATATTATAAACCCCGGCGGAGAAGCTGATGGATATATCATGCGCAATAATTTGTAAGTTATAGCGAATTCTCTCCAGCAGGCGGGGAGTTAAATCACTGGGGTGGTCGATGAGGATAATACAAAACTCATCGCCGCCGAGGCGGATGGCGTAGTCGCTTTTGCGAATAGAGCTTTGAATGGCTTTGGCCAGATGAGTGATAATCCGATCGCCTTCTTTATGCCCTAACGTGTCATTGATGACTTTCAGTTTATCGCAGTCGATGGCGATAAAGGTGACGAGCGTTCCCGTGTTCACCAACTGCTGCAAACGCTGCTCAAGCGCCGGCGTTAAAATTTTACGGTTGTAGAGCCCGGTCATCGCATCACTAACATTTTCCCGCGTGACGTTGTGATACAGCCGAAAATGCGTTCTGACCATATTCAGCAGTAATATCGTTGCCAGTAAATAGAATGCGAATATCTTCCAGGACGAGACAATAAAATACATAACATCGAGTGAGAGTGTGATGCGTATACCACCGGGTATGTCCTTCTCATAGTGAACATAGCGGAACAGATCGGTTTCACTTTTATGAACGAGAATCTCTTTACCGGAGCTGGTATCCGAGACCGTTACATTAAGATAGCGCCAGACGAGAGGGCGGTCGCTGGTATAGAAAATATTCTGTAAATTCTCTTTATTAATATCTACCATCACCACACCTTTTAACTTACCGGTGTAGTAGACCGGTGTTAAAAAGCTCATCACTTTTTTCTCGGTCAGGTTATCTTCATAAATACTGGAAATCACCGTGCGGCCGGTGAAAATACCATCAATATCATTTTGGTCGATTCCCAGCGTACCTTTTTGCAAAAACGACCAGTTGTGTATCGCAAATTTCCGCGAGTCGATCAAATCATAGAAATAGACGTAGTTATTTTTGAGATCGACGTAATATCGAAATTTATACTCTAACGTCCCTAATCCCTGACCGTAATCTTTCTGCTGACGATTAACATTGACCGCCCGGTCAAAAGAAGGCAGCAGAAAAATGTCATCAAGCTGTTCACTACATTTTGTTGAGGTGGTCTGCAACGTACCGTGTAATGGCAGATAGTTGTGCTTAGTAAGGTTGAGCCCATGAGTGCCGTTAACGCTGTCGAAAGCGGTGCAAAGTGCTTTTTGCTGTTCGAGAGAGGCTGGCTCCTGGGGGGACGAAAATGTGCGCATCAGATGGGCTGCGATGCTTTGATTTGTGTACTTATCATAGAGAAACGATGAGTCGGCTTTCTCATTGATATAGCGCATGTACGCATTCATTGCTTTATCGCTGGCAATGAGCTCATAAACCAAAAAAGAAGACGTCAAAACAATTACGCTGACGGAGATAAAGAGCCTGAGCGCTTTATGATGCAATTTCATAATGATTTACAGCCCTGTAAGTCTGATAATTCAGTCTATCACACGGCATACATCCGCTCTAACGCTACGGGCAAGGACATTTTGTAATAAAAATCATTCGCGCGCTTCACCTTTAACTCTTAATGTTGTATTTATAATGCAACTTATAAAAAGGAGACAGGCCAATGAGCGCGACTGAAAAAGCGGGTCATACATTTTTAGCCAGCCTGGGCAAAACCCGTCTGCGTCCGGGCGGCGTTGAAGCAACAGAATGGTTGTTTAGCCAGTCACAGCTGACGCCCGGCAGCCAGGTGCTTGAAGTGGCGTGCAACATGGCCACGACGGCGATAGAGTTAGTTCAACGCTATGGCTGTAAGGTATACGCCATTGATATGGATAAAACCGCACTGTCAAACGCAAGGAATAACGTGGCGGAAAATGGTCTGGAAAATCACATTCATGTGATGGCGGCAAACGCCAACACTCTTCCTTTTGCGGATAACAGTTTCGATGTTGTGATTAACGAAGCCATGCTGACAATGTATGCCGATAAAGCGAAGGCGAAGTTAATTGCCGAATATTATCGCGTGTTAAAGCCCGGTGGGCGTCTGCTCACCCACGATATTATGTTCACCGCCCAAAAACTGGGCGCGGGCGATCAGGGCCTGCTTGTCGATGTGGTGAAATCAAACGTTAGCCCAATGACCAGACAAGGCTGGCGTGATTTGTTTCTTAACTGCGGGTTCGAACAGGTTTTGCAGCAGAATGGCAACATGTCGCTGATGTCACCGCGCGGATTAATTCGTGATGAAGGGCTTACAGGGGCAGTTAAAATTGTGTTTAACGGCTTACGCACGAGCGAAAATCGTCGTCGGTTCCTGAAAATGTTTCGCTTCTTCCGTTCGCAACGTCATCAGCTAAACTACATTGCCTGCTGCTCTGTTAAGGGAAAATAAAAACAGGATGGGGCACTATTTATAAAATCAGTCAGCACATCTACGCGCTGACTGATTTGTTTAGGTTAATTGTTACTGGTCGTACTTTGCTTATGAAACAGTTCGCGAAATACCGGGTAAATATCATCCTGGTCGCGGATATGCTGCATCGCAAAGTTATCAAAGGTTGATTGCAGATGTTCGTATTCACGCCATAAGGTTTGGTGGGCGCGACGAGTGATTTCGATATAGCTGTAATAGCGTACCACTGGCAGCAGCTTTTTCGCCAAAATCTCATGACACAGCGGTGAATCATCTGCCCAGTTATCACCGTCCGATGCCTGTGCAGCATAGATGTTCCACTGGGCAGGGTTGTAGCGATCTTTCACCACTTCATCCATTAACTTCAGTGCACTGGAGACAATGGTCCCCCCGGTTTCCTGAGAGTAGAAGAACTCATGTTCATCCACTTCTTTCGCCTGGGTATGGTGGCGAATATAAACCACCTCCACGTTCTTATAGGTCCGGCTTAAGAACAGATACAGCAGGATATAAAAACGTTTAGCCATATCTTTGGTCGACTGATCCATCGAACCAGAGACGTCCATCAGGCAGAACATCACCGCCTGGCTGGAAGGGTCGGGGCGTTTTTCATAATTTTTGTAGCGTAAATCAAAGGTGTCGATAAATGGCACGCGTTCGATTTTTGCCCGCAGTTCGGCAATCTCTTTGCGTAACCGTTCCTCTTCCAGCAACTGCGCTGGTTCGCTTTTCGCGATGGTTTCCAGATCCGCTTCGAGAGCATGCAGTTCGCGACGCTTACCCGCTGTCATCGCCGTACGGCGCGCCAGTGAGTTTTGCAGGGATCGCACCACGCTAATGTTGGCAGGCACACCGTTAGAGGTAAAACCTGCCCGGTGTGTTTTATACTCCGTTAGCTGACGCTGCTGATTCTGCTTCAGGTTAGGAAGTGCTAAATCTTCGAACAACAGATCAAGATATTCATCTTTAGAGATCTGAAAGACGAACTCATCCTGACCCTCACCATCCTGGCTGGCCTGGCCTTGTCCACTTCCTGAACCGCCACCGCCGCCCTGTGGGCGTTCAATGCGGTCATTCTGCACAAAATGGTCGTTACCCGGATGTACGCGATGGCGCAGGCCACCACGTCCCTGATGAAACATTGGTTCGCTAATATCATCAGTCGGAATAGAGACAGATTCGCCGCTATCCACATCAGTCACCGAACGCTTGTTAATGGCCTCGGAGATCGACTGTTTAATTTGCGATTTATAACGGCGTAAGAAGCGCTGGCGGTTTACCGTGCTCTTGTTTTTGCCGTTAAGACGCCGGTCAATAAACCAGGTCATAAGCCCCCCGTACTGCCAACTGTTCGCCATGTCTGTAAGTGCCGGATGGCGCTGTCGCTGTCCGGCCTACGGAACATTGTTTTGCAAGCCCGGTAAGCGCATGCGCCACCGGGCACTTATGTTAAGACGATTTACGTACGCGCAAATACCATTCGCACAGTAAACGCACTTGTTTACGCGTGTAGCCTTTTTCCATCATACGGTCGACAAAATCGTCGTGTTTTTTCTGCTCGTCAGTCGAGGTTTTAGCATTGAACGAAATGACCGGCAGCAGCTCCTCGGTATTGGAGAACATTTTCTTCTCAATAACCGTGCGTAGTTTTTCGTAACTGGTCCAGTTTGGATTGCGACCGCTGTTATTCGCTCTGGCACGCAGAACAAAGTTGACGATCTCGTTACGGAAATCTTTCGGGTTACTGATACCCGCCGGCTTCTCAATTTTCTCCAGTTCTGAGTTCAGTGACTCGCGATCAAACAGCTGCCCGGTATCTGGATCGCGATACTCCTGATCCTGAATCCAGAAATCCGCATAAGTGACATAACGGTCGAAAATGTTCTGTCCGTATTCGGAATAGGATTCGAGATAAGCTGTCTGGATCTCCTTGCCGATGAATTCAGCATATTTCGGGATCAGATAGCCTTTCAGGAACTCAAGATAACGCTCAGCTTGCTCCTGCGGGAACTGTTCACGCTCGATTTGCTGCTCCAGTACGTAGAACAGATGAACCGGGTTAGCTGCCACTTCAGCATGGTCAAAGTTAAATACGCGAGAGAGGATCTTAAACGCGAAACGCGTGGACAGACCGTTCATTCCCTCATCAACCCCGGCGTAATCACGATACTCCTGATAGGATTTCGCTTTTGGATCGGTATCTTTCAGGCTTTCGCCATCGTAAACGCGCATCTTCGAGTAAATGCTCGAGTTCTCAGGTTCTTTCAGGCGAGAAAGAATGGTAAAGCGAGAGAGCGTTTCCAACGTGCCCGGTGCGCAAGGCGCATGGGTCAGCTCACTGTGGTTAAGCAGTTTTTCGTAAATTTTGATCTCTTCAGAGATCCGCAGGCAATAAGGCACTTTGACGATGTAAACACGGTCAAGGAACGCCTCATTGTTTTTGTTATTACGGAACGTTACCCATTCAGACTCGTTCGAGTGGGCAAGAATAATCCCGTTAAACGGCAGGGCGGAGATACCTTCTGTCCCGTTGTAGTTTCCTTCCTGGGTGGCGGTCAGCAGAGGATGCAGCACTTTAATCGGTGCTTTAAACATCTCAACGAACTCCATAATCCCCTGGTTTGAGCGGCACAGTGCGCCCGAATAACCGTAGGCATCAGGATCGTTCTGGGCGTGGTGTTCGAGTTTACGAATATCCACTTTCCCGACCAGCGCAGAAATATCCTGGTTGTTTTCATCACCAGGCTCCGTTTTAGCGATAGCGATCTGCTCCAGAATAGACGGCCAGACTTTGACGACGCGGAATTTTGTAATGTCCCCGCCAAAATCATGCAGACGTTTAGCAGCCCACGGCGACATGATCGTACCGAGATAACGACGCGGGATCCCATACTCTTTTTCCAGGATCTGCGCGTCTTCCTGCGGATTAAACAGGCATAACGGATGATCGTTGACCGGGCTACGTTCGCCATTGGCGCTCAGGACATAAATCGGTACTCGTTGCATCAGCGACTTCAGCCGCTCAGCAAGAGATGATTTCCCCCCTCCCACAGGCCCCAGCAGATACAGAATCTGCTTCTTCTCTTCCAGACCTTGAGCCGCATGCTTCAAATAAGAAACAATCTGCTCAATGGCGTCTTCCATGCCGTAAAACTCTTCAAAAGCGGGATAGCGTGCAATTACCCGATTCGAAAAGAGTCGAGAAAGTCGAGGTTCATGGGCAGTGTCAACCATGACAGGCTCACCAATAGCCATTAATAGCCGCTCTGCCGCGTTGGCATAAGCACTGCGATCTTGCCGACAAGTGGTAAGAAACTCCTGCAGCGTGAACTCTTCGTCCTTGGCAGCTTCATAACGCTGGCGATAGTGATCGAATATATTCATGGTATGCCGTCCTTTCGTTTTTTAGCACATGTTAAGAGCCGTTCATATGAATAGTAGAGGCCCCTGAAGAGGTAAACTGAACGACGTCGCTGCTGAAGAAATAAGCAACTCTCATGCCATTTTAGTGGTCAGGAGATCAACGTATTCGGTGATACACCTTCTAAAATTAAGCGTAGATGGCATTTGCAAAACTTGCCTGTGTGCGCAAATGAATTTCAATGGCATATCAATAACTCATCAGCAAAAAAAGCACATCTTATGTAAAGAATTGGAGCGGGATTCATGCGGTGTTCACCGTGCTGCAAGCAAAATGTCATCACTCGCTGAGAAATTAGGGGGTTACATTCTGGGGTGAATACGTAAAATAGTTGGGCTGAAGCGTATTGGCGGTTACACTTTGACCGCTACACATTTGAATAAGGAATTATGGATTGTGACCAAACTCAAACTTCTGGCACTTGGCGTCCTTGCCGCAACCGCAGTTAGCACCGCACAGGCGGAAAGTCAGTGGACTGTTGGCGCGGGTGTTGGTGTGATTAACAGCCCGTACAAACAGTATGACCGCGATGTTTACCCTGTTCCGGTTGTCACCTATGAAGGCGATAATGTGTGGTTCCGCGGCTTGGGTGGCGGTTACTATTTGTGGAATGATACGGCAGATAAGCTTTCCATCATGGCGTACTATGATCCGACGCATTTCAAGCCGGGTGATAGCGATAGCCATGCTTTACGCCAACTCGACAAGCGTAAAAGCAGCTTGATGGCTGGTCTATCATATGTACATAACACCCAGTATGGTTTCCTGCGTACCGCACTGGCGGGTGATACCCTGGATAACAGCAACGGCTTTATCTGGGATCTGGCCTGGCTCTACCGTTACACCAATGGTGGTCTGACCCTGACGCCGGGTATCGGTGTGCAGTACAGCAGCGAAAACTACAACGACTACTATTATGGTGTGTCCAATCACGAGTCTCGCCGCAGTGGTCTGAATAGCTACAACGCTGACGATGGATGGGATCCGTACCTGGAGTTGACCGCGAGCTATAACTTCCTTGGCAACTGGAACGTGTACGGCACTGGCCGTTATGTGCGTTTGAGTGATGAAGTGAAAGACAGCCCGATGGTCGATAAGTCCTGGTCTGGCATCTTCTCGGTAGGTGTGACCTACAAGTTCTGATACTACTCGGTGTCAAACTCAAGCCCGCGCGATATGCGGGCTTTTTTACGTCATTAAAATTAAGACAACCCCCAGATCATGATGGTGCAATTTGTGCACCCTAACAGGACACATGCACGTTGTTTTGCTTTACTGTGGTGCATTAACACAGGAGGGTGCGATGACAGCGAAACAGGTGACGTTTACAGACCAGGTATCGCTTCCTGCTATTGGGCAGGGAACATGGTACATGGGCGAGGATCCAAGCCGACGCCGGGATGAAGTGTCTGCGCTGCAGGCCGGACTGGATCTCGGTCTGCGATTGATTGATACCGCAGAAATGTACGCTGATGGTGCAGCGGAAGAGGTGGTGGGTGAAGCATTAATGGGACGGCGTGATAGCGCTTTTTTAGTCTCGAAAGTTTACCCATGGAATGCCGGTGGACAGAAAGCCATTGCCGCCTGCGAAGCCAGCCTGCGTCGACTGAAAACTGATTATCTGGATCTCTATTTGCTGCACTGGATGGGCGATTTTTCATTTGCAGAGACCGTCGATGCCATGGAAACACTGATTGCGCAGGGGAAAATCCGCCGTTGGGGCGTCTCAAATCTCGATTATGATGATATGCAGGCGTTATGGCAGGTACCCGGTGGACGGGAGTGTGCAACTAACCAGGTGCTTTATCATTTAGCCTCGCGCGGTATTGAATATGATTTACTGCCGTGGTGCCAGCAGCAGCAGATGCCGGTCATGGCATACAGTCCGCTGGCCCAGGCGGGACGACTGCGTGGCGATTTGCTTTCTAATTCAGTGGTGAATGACATTGCGCGCGTGCACAATGTTAGTGCTGCACAGATTTTGCTGGCGTGGGTGATTCGTCAGTCGGGTGTAATAGCAATTCCGAAAGCCGCAAGCGTAGCGCATGTCGAACAAAATGCCGCCGCGCTGGAGATAACGCTCTCTGTGGATGAACTGAAGCAGTTAGATAAGGTATGTCCGGCGCCAAAAGGTAAAACAGCGCTGGATATGGCCTGATTTGCCAAATGACGATGCTCACGCAGCTTATCAGGCCAACGGCTGTGTGTGGTTTGTAGGCCGGATAAGGCGTTAGCCGCATCCGGCATGATGCGCAGAGTTGTCTTAGCGTTTAGCAACACGAATAGTCTGCGCGAGGCGAGATGGTTTTTCTTCGGTGGTTTTCTGCGGAGCGGTCGCGTAAGCCGTTTCTACACAAACAAACGTTTTGTAGCCATCATCCGGCATGTCGCCCATACTGACGGACAGCGCCGGGCCAGGGTTCCAGCCCACGACATTCAGGTGGTGGTGATGGACAACGTCGATATTGCGATTCAACGCATCATCATGAATCACGCTGCACGCTTCCGGATTCAGATAGACACGATCGGTGCGGTCCGGGAAGGTCTGGATACCATCAGCCAGCACATCTTCTTTAGCATCATTCACTTTATCGATCAGGCGATCGCCGAGACCACTAACTTTCACTGCCGCAATGTCACCAACGTTGAAATAGGTATGCAGTGCCGAGGTGGTTTCAAACTCACCGTGAGCTTCCAGCTCCATCTCACAGGTGGCTCCCACTTTGAAACGGGCCAGCAGGCAAAACTCGTGCGGCCAAAGCTGACGGGTTTCGGCATTGCTCTGCAGTTCAAACGTCAACACCACGCCATTGTCGTCTTCGTTGTGCGCTTTCAGCGTCCATGGCAAGTTACGGGCAAAACCATGCGAAGGCAGGCCCTGCTTAGCAGCCGGACCAAACCACGGCCAGCAAATTGGTACGCCGCCACGCAGTGCTACGCCGGTTTTAAACGGGGTATTGTTGCTTAACCACAGGACTTCCTCTTCGCCGTTTGGTTTCCAGGAAAGAAGATGTGCGCCCTGTAGCGCGAAAGACGCTTTAACCTGGGGGTGATCGACAACAAGAACCTCAAGCTCATCAAGCTGACGGCGGGAGAGGACAGGGGTAAGCTGTTCAATGACCGGGAGAGCGAAAATTTTGTTAATCATGATGCAATCCTTGGTATGTGAATATTTTGGTCATAAAAAAAGGCGACCGAAGTCGCCTTTTTGGATCAGATACTCATCTCAACTTATTTGGAGATGTGAGCAATCAGGTCCAGAACTTTGTTAGAGTAGCCGGTTTCGTTGTCGTACCAGGATACCAGTTTCACGAAGTTGTCGTTCAGTGCGATACCAGCTTTAGCATCGAACACGGAAGTGCAAACTTCACCGTTGAAATCGGTAGATACTACGTCGTCTTCGGTGTAACCCAGAACGCCTTTCATCGGGCCTTCGGAAGCAGCTTTGATTGCTTTCTTAATTTCTTCGTAAGAAGCAGCTTTTTCCAGACGAACGGTCAGGTCAACAACGGATACGTTCGGGGTAGGAACGCGGAACGCCATACCAGTCAGTTTGCCGTTCAGTTCTGGCAGTACTTTACCTACAGCTTTAGCAGCACCGGTAGAGGACGGGATGATGTTCTGGGATGCGCCGCGGCCGCCGCGCCAGTCTTTGTGAGACGGGCCATCAACGGTTTTCTGAGTAGCGGTGGTCGCGTGAACAGTAGTCATCAGACCTTCGATGATGCCGAAGTTGTCGTTGATAACTTTAGCCAGCGGAGCCAGGCAGTTAGTGGTGCAGGATGCGTTAGAAACGATGTCCTGACCTTCGTATTTGTCAAAGTTAGCGCCTTTAACAAACATCGGAGTGTTATCTTTGGACGGACCAGTCAGAACCACTTTTTTCGCGCCAGCAGTGATGTGCTTACGAGCGGTTTCATCTGTCAGGAACAGGCCAGTCGCTTCAGCTACTACGTCAACACCAACTTCGTCCCATTTCAGGTTAGCCGGATCACGTTCAGCGGTAACACGGATTTTTTTACCGTTTACGATCAGATGACCGTCTTTCACTTCAACGGTACCGTTGAAACGGCCGTGAGTGGAGTCATATTTCAGCATGTAAGCCATGTAGTCAGCGTCTAACAGGTCGTTGATTGCAACGATCTCGATGTCAGAGCGTTCTTGAGCAGCACGGAAAACAATGCGACCGATACGGCCAAAACCGTTGATACCTACTTTGATAGTCATATATTCCACCAGCTATTTGTTAGTGAATAAAAGGTTGCCTGTAAAATTACAAAAACCTTACGCAGCGTCAAGCGGAATCGTGTCAATCATTGCGACAAATCAATCTGCTGCCTAAGCTTTGCGCAACTGACTCGCCTCACTCTTCCTTTGGGCTTGAAACCACATGGGGTCGGCGGCCCGAATTTTAAAGGGCAATCAAGATAAAAACGTGATTCTGATCACGAATTGCAGGCTGCCATTTCGCAAGGATCAAGTTTAGAACAAAAGTTCGCACTCCGGTGTTAATGTTTTGTTAGAATCTGTCTCGCGATGTGAGTTTAGATAAAGCGAGATGTGAGCAAATGGCTAATCAACCTTCTCCAGAAGAACTGAAAAAAAATTTAACCGAAATGCAGTTCTACGTGACGCAGAATCACGGGACAGAACCGCCATTTACCGGGCGTTTGCTGCATAACAAGCGTGACGGCATCTACCACTGTCTGATCTGCGATAAACCGCTATTTCGTTCCGAGACAAAATATGACTCTGGCTGCGGCTGGCCCAGCTTTTACGAGCCTGTCAGCGATGAGGCTATCCATTACATAAAAGATACGTCACACGGCATGCAGCGCTTAGAAATCCGCTGCGGAAACTGTGATGCGCACCTGGGACACGTCTTCCCGGATGGTCCGAAACCTACCGGTGAACGGTACTGCGTTAACTCAGCGTCTTTGAACTTCACCGATAGTGAAAACGGTGAGCAAACCAAGGGTTGAAGAAACGATTCAGCAAATTATTCTACGGAGAGTGGATTTAACATGAATCTTGATGAGATGATCAACAGTATGACGCCGGAAGTTTATCAGCGCTTATCGACTGCCGTTGAGCTCGGAAAATGGCCGGATGGCGTAGCGCTAACGGCAGAACAAAAAGAGAACAGCTTACAGCTGGTAATGTTATGGCAGGCGCGAAACAATATTGACGCGCAGCATATGACGATTGATACCAACGGTGAGATGGTGATGAAGAGCAAGCAGCAGTTGAAGGTTGAGTTTGGTATTACGCCCGAACCGATTGCGACGTTTAAATCCTGATTAACCTGGCCCGGCAAACACAAACATCGGTGTCGGGCCCGCAGTTGCTGTTATTTCTTGTTCATCATCGCCTTCAGGTCGGCAAACGGATTGTATTTCGCCTCGCCGACGTCTTTCTGCGCATCTTCCCCTGCCACTACGGTAGAACCATACTGATCCACCTCAGTGTATTTCGAATGCTCATGATCGTGACAGTACAGGCATAACATCTCCCAGTTGCTACCGTCTTCCGGGTTATTGGAGTGATCGTGATCGATGTGATGTACTGTCAGCTCGCGCAAATTTGAATACACGAACTCACGGGAACAACGTCCACAAACCCAAGGGAAGAGCTTTAGCGCCTTTTCCCGATATCCGACTTCCAGACGGGCGTAATTTTTAGGGATAAAAGCCATAAAAGCGCATGCCTCCAGTAGAAAATGAAGAGCTGCGCCAAAGGTTGACGCAGCAGAATGGGCTAATCATAACCTATTGTGCCAGGCGTTGGGATCAGTGTTTGATGCCTAACGAATCGGCTAACTGCTTCGCCAACTGGTTTTGGTCATCTGCACCGTATTCCCAGAACATGGCGCCTCCCAATCCTTTACTTTTGATGTAGTCGGCTTTGATCGCCACCGAACGCGGATTTTCATAGGAGAGGGCAAAAAGTGCTTTTCCATCTGCAGACTGCACCGACAGCCACGGCACTTTCGCTTCATCATCCCAATGTTGGCTAAAGCGTTTTTGCGGATCGTTGATCAACTTCGCCACGATATCGTTGTACTTCACGTAGGTATCTTTGCTCAGGTCGACGCCCAGTGATTTGAACAACTCAATTTGCGCAGGCTCGAAATAGGGCTGGGTAACAGGATTTTTCTGCGCGTCAGGTTTGCTCCAGTCAATGCCTGGTTCAACGGCGCGTTTTGGTACGCGTCCATAAAAGCCAATGCCCAGATTCATTTGGCTCGGTTTCAGACCGGCAGCAAGATAGTTACTGACCACAAAATCGGCGCTGTACTTATCCGCCGCGGCGACCGTCGGCCATTGCGTCGAATCATACAGGTTCGAGTTAAAATACTGGGTGCCGTAAGCCATGTCATAGGTCATCAGGTTGATGTAGTCGAGCGATGGTGCAATGGCTTTTACATCTACCCAGCTTTTCGGACTTTCTGCATTTGCGCCCACGGCGATGGTCAGCAGTTTTTTATGCCCCAATGCGGCCCGCAGTTCTGTTAGCAGCGCGGTAAAGTTAGCGCGGTCAGCCGGTTGGCTTTCGACCAGTCCCCAGGCGCCGTTAACCGGATATTCCCAGTCGAGATCGATGCCATCCAGACCATATTTCGCAATTATCTCTTGCGCAGACTGAATAAACACTGCGCGCGTATCCTTCGTTGCCGCCGCACCAGAGAATCCACGCGCTCCCCAGCCGCCGACGGAAAGTAACACTTTCAGGTTTGGATTTTGTTTACGCAGCTGTGGAATTTTCAGCAAATCATCCTGCACTTTCTGTGAAAGCCAAATTTGATGCAGTTTGCTGGCGTCTTTTAAGGCGTCATTGGTCTCGTCTTTTTCGTTGTTGTAGACAAGGCCAAACGAATAGTTGAGATGGGTTATCTGGCGAACATCCAGTTTATTGATGTCGCCGCCAGGACCGGCAGTGACGTCGCCACCGCCATTAAAGTAGCCAACTGACATCAGTGTATTGGCGGAAACAACGCTGGCGCAGAGCAGGGGTAATGCTGCCAACAAAGGCAATAGTTTCATCGGTGTTCCTCTTTGACATTTAAACAAGTAAACACGCCACGGAAATGGCGTGGCGAAAAAAACAGCATCCGCAGGTTAACAGTTTCATAACAGGAAAAATGCGAAGGGGTTCACGCCATTTTAGCGAAGCGGCTGCCAGGTTCACTTGGTTTTCAATTCATCTTTGCATTTATTTGTGATCTTGGTTGTGAAATGCAGATAATAATCTGTGTTTTAAAGATTTGATGTTGACCTCAAAAATTATATGGATAAGTATGATTGTCACTGATGCAAAACTGAACACAAAGGAAAATTCAATGAAAGCACTGGCAAGATTTGGCAAGGCCTTTGGCGGCTATAAGATGATTGATGTACCGGAACCGGTTTGTGGCCCGGATGACATCGTGATTGAAATCAAAGCGGCGGCTATCTGCGGCGCGGACATGAAACACTACAATGTTGATAGCGGTTCTGATCAATTTAACTCCATCCGCGGCCATGAGTTCGCCGGTAAAATTGTCCGCGTTGGCGACAAAGTTAAGGACTGGAAAGTCGGTCAGCGGGTGGTTTCTGACAATAGTGGACATGTCTGCGGTGTTTGCCCGGCCTGCGAACAAGGCGATTTTCTGTGTTGTACAGAAAAAGTGAACTTAGGTCTCGACAATAACACATGGGGCGGAGGGTTCTCTAAATATTGCCTGGTGCCGGGGGAAATCCTCAAAATTCACCGCCATGCGCTGTGGGAAATCCCACAAGGCGTTGATTATGAAGAAGCGGCGGTGCTGGATCCTATCTGTAACGCCTACAAATCTATTGCTCAGCAATCCAAATTCCTTCCCGGCCAGGACGTCGTGGTTTTCGGCACCGGCCCATTAGGGCTCTTTTCCGTGCAAATGGCGCGCATCATGGGGGCCGTAAATATCGTAATGGTCGGGCTGGAAGAGGACGTTGCCGTACGCTTCCCGATCGCCAAAGAGCTGGGGGCGACAGCTGTCGTTAACGGTTCGACCGAAGATGTGGTTGCACGCTGCCAGGAAATCTGCGGTAAAGACAATCTGGGGCTAGTCATTGAATGCTCTGGTGCCAATATCGCTCTGAAACAATCGATCGAAATGCTGCGCCCGAATGGTGAAGTCGTTCGCGTCGGCATGGGCTTTAAACCTCTCGATTTCTCCATCAACGACATCACCGCGTGGAACAAAAGCATCATTGGTCATATGGCCTACGATTCTACATCCTGGCGCAACGCCATACGCCTGCTGGCCAGCGGAGCGATCAAGGTCAAACCGATGATCACTCACCGTATCGGCCTGTCGCAATGGCGCGAAGGATTTGACGCCATGGTCAATAAAACCGCGATTAAAGTCATCATGACTTACGACTTTGATGAATAACATGTTTATTAAAAGGACGTTATCGCATGGAACAAATAGCAAAACCGCACTGCGGCGCCAGACTGGACAGGCTACCTGACTGTCGCTGGCATACGTCAATGTTTGCGATGGTTGCCTTCGGATTACTGGTTTGCTGGAGTAATGCCGTCGGCGGATTAATTCTCGCGCAGTTAAAAGAACTTGGCTGGACTGATAATTCCACCACCGCCACGTTCTCTGCCATTACGACGGCTGGAATGTTTCTCGGCGCGCTCGGTGGGGGAATTATTGGCGATAAAATCGGGCGTAAAAACGCATTTATTCTATATGAAGCGATTCATATTATTTCTATGATCGTGGGTGCGTTTTCACCCAATATGACCTTTCTGATCGCCTGCCGTTTTGTAATGGGAGTTGGATTAGGCGCGCTGTTAGTGACCTTATTTGCCGGGTTTACCGAATATATGCCTGGCAGAAATCGTGGTACATGGTCGAGTCGGGTCTCGTTTATCGGCAACTGGTCTTATCCACTCTGTTCGCTGATTGCGATGGGGCTGACGCCACTTATCAGCGCGGAATGGAACTGGCGCGTACAGTTGTTGATTCCTGCGGTGCTGTCGCTCATAGCAACGGTTATTGCCTGGCGCAGTTTCCCTGAGTCGCCTCGCTGGCTGGAGTCTCGCGGGCGCTACCAGGAAGCCGAAAAGGTGATGCGGGCAATTGAGGAAGGTGTCATTCGACAGACCGGTAGGCCGCTGCCACCAGTCGTAATAGATGATGATGGCAAACAACCGTGTTCTGTTCCGTACTCCGCATTATTAACAGGGGTGTTACTGAAGCGGGTTATTTTGGGTTCCTTTGTTCTGATTGCCATGAACGTCGTCCAGTACACCTTAATTAATTGGCTACCGACAATATTTATGACGCAGGGCATTAATCTGAAAGACTCCATTGTCTTAAATACCATGAGTATGTTCGGCGCACCGTTTGGGATTTTTATCGCCATGCTGGTAATGGATAAAATTCCGAGAAAGACCATGGGTGTAGGGTTATTAGTGTTAATTGCCGTGCTGGGATATATCTATTCACTGCAAACCAGCATGCTGCTGATTACGCTAATTGGTTTCTTCCTGATTACTTTTGTCTATATGTACGTTTGCTATGCCTCGGCAGTCTATGTTCCGGAAATATGGCCAACCGAAGCGAAACTCCGCGGTTCTGGTCTGGCGAATGCAGTAGGGCGTATCAGTGGTATCGCTGCGCCTTATGCGGTCGCGGTATTGCTTAACGGTTATGGAGTGACGGGTGTATTTGTACTGCTGGGTGCGGTCTCCATTATTGTCGCTGTCGCCATTGCTACCATCGGAATTGAAACCAAAGGCGTCTCTGTCGAAAGTCTCGGTATTGATGCAGTTACCAGCAAATAATATTGATGGGAAATAAAATGAAAAATTCAAAAGCGATATTAAAAACGCCGGGCACGATGAAAATTATTGCCGCCGATATCCCGGTGCCAAAAGAGCACGAAGTGCTGATTAAAGTGGAATACGTTGGAATTTGTGGGTCAGATGTTCATGGTTTTGAATCGGGTCCTTTTATTCCGCCGAAAGATCCCAATCAGGAAATTGGTCTGGGGCATGAATGCGCCGGTACGGTGGTGGCAGTAGGGAACCGTGTGACTAAATTTAAACCCGGCGACCGGGTGAATATCGAACCGGGCGTGCCGTGCGGTCACTGCCGCTACTGCCTGGAAGGGAAATACAACATCTGCCCTGATGTTGACTTTATGGCCACGCAGCCTAATTATCGCGGCGCGCTAACCCACTATCTGTGCCATCCGGAGAGCTTCACTTACAAGTTGCCCGATAATATGGACACCATGGAAGGCGCGCTGGTAGAGCCCGCGGCGGTAGGGATGCATGCCGCAATGCTGGCGGACGTTAAACCGGGCAAGAAAATCGTCATTCTGGGGGCGGGCTGTATTGGTTTAATGACCCTGCAAGCCTGTAAATGTTTGGGTGCTACCGACATTGCGGTGGTTGATGTCCTGGAAAAGCGTCTGACCATGGCCGAGCAACTTGGCGCGACGACCGTGATCAACGGGGCGAAAGAGGACACCGTTGTCCGCTGCCAGCAGTTCTCCGGAGATATGGGGGCCGATATTGTTTTTGAAACCGCAGGTTCAGCGATCACTGTTAAGCAGGCTCCATATCTGGTAATGCGCGGCGGGAAAATCATGATCGTGGGTACTGTACCTGGTGATTCAGCGATTAATTTCCTCAAAATTAACCGTGAAGTGTCTATTCAGACCGTTTTCCGTTATGCCAACCGCTACCCGGTCACGATTGAAGCCATCTCCTCAGGGCGTTTTGATGTGAAGTCGATGGTGACGCATATTTACGATTATGAAGATGTTCAGCGCGCGTTTGATGAATCCGTTAATAACAAATGTGAAATTATCAAAGGCGTTATTAAAGTAAATTATTAATCTATTGAAATGGGAGAAATAACCATGCTGGCAGATATTAAATATTGGGAAAATGATGCTCAAAATAAACATTATGCAATTGCCCACTTTAACGTGTGGAATGCGGAAATGTTAATGGGAGTGATTGATGCGGCGGAAGAATCTAAATCGCCGGTAATTATCTCCTTCGGTACCGGCTTTGTGGGTAATACCTCGTTTGAAGATTTTTCGCATATGATGGTTTCTATGGCGAAAAAAGCCTCGGTGCCGGTTATTACCCACTGGGATCACGGACGCAGCATGGAGATAATCCATAACGCATGGGCCCACGGCATGAATTCACTGATGCGTGATGCTTCCGCTTTTGATTTCGAGGAGAATATTCGCCTGACCAAAGAGGCGGTCGATTTCTTCCACCCGCTGGGTATTCCCATCGAAGCAGAGCTGGGCCATGTGGGTAATGAAACGGTCTACGAAGAGGCGCTGGCGGGTTATCACTACACTGACCCAAGCCAGGCGGCTGAGTTTGTCGAGCGTACCGGCTGTGACTCGCTGGCGGTAGCGATTGGTAACCAGCACGGCGTCTACACCTCCGAACCGAAACTGAACTTTGACGTGGTTAAACGCGTGCGTCAGGCGGTATCCGTTCCGCTGGTGCTGCACGGCGCGTCCGGCATTAGCGATGCGGATATCAAAAAAGCCATTTCATTAGGCATTTCGAAAATCAATATTCACACCGAACTGTGCCAGGCCGCGATGGTGGCGGTGCAGGAGAACCAGGGCCAGCCGTTCCTGCACGTTGAACGTGAAGTACGTAAAGCCGTAAAAGAGCGCGCGCTGGAGAAAATCAAATTGTTTGGTTCAGACGGTAAAGCGGAATGACAATATGGATAATATCGAGGTTATTTGTATAGGGGCGGCAATTGTTGATATTCCTTTGCAACCAGTGAGTAAAAATATCTTTGATGTTGACTCTTATCCATTAGAACGAATAGCTATGACCACGGGAGGTGACGCTATTAATGAGGCGACGATTATTTCTCGCCTCGGCCATCGCACGGCGTTAATTGGCCGGGTAGGTGACGATGCTGCGGGGCATTTTATTGTCGACCACTGCCGTCAGGAGAATATTGATATTATAAGCCTGAAGCAGGATGCTGATATTGATACTTCCATTAACGTGGGTTTAGTCACCGCTGATGGTGAACGCACCTTTGTGACTAACCGTAACGGCAGCTTATGGAAACTGAATATAAACGATGTTGATTTTGACCGTTTCTCTCAAGCAAAGCTGCTGTCGCTGGCGAGTATTTTTAATAGCCCGTTGTTGGATGGCGATGCACTGACGGCAATTTTCACGCAGGCGAAAGCGCATAAGCTCATTATCTGCGCGGATATGATTAAACCGCGACTGAATGAAACGCTGGACGATATCCGTGAAGCGCTGAGCTACGTGGATTATCTGTTTCCCAATTTTGAAGAGGCAAAACTGCTCACTGGGAAAGAGACGCTGGATGAGATTGCCGACAGTTTTCTGAACTGTGGCGTGAAAACCGTCGTGATTAAGACCGGCAAGAGAGGCTGTTTTATCAAGCGTGTTGACATGAAAATGGAGGTCCCGGCGGTGTCAGGAATTACCGCCATCGACACCATCGGCGCGGGGGATAACTTTGCTTCAGGATTTATCTCCGCGCTGCTAGAAGGCAAACCGCTTCGTGACTGCGCGCTGTTTGCTAATGCAACGGCGGCAATATCGGTACTGAGCGTGGGTGCCACGACGGGTGTGAAGAACAGAAAGCTGGTTGAACAACTTCTTGACGAATACGAAGGGTAATAGCGGCAGATGAAAATGATTCCTTTAGGAAGTACGGATATTACGCTTTCCCGCATGGGATTAGGCACATGGGCTATTGGCGGTGGTCCGGCATGGAATGGCGATCTCGATCTGCAGATTTGTATCGATACCATTGTTGAGGCGTATCGCTGCGGTATCAATCTGATTGATACCGCGCCAGGCTACAACTTTGGCAACAGTGAAGTGATTGTCGGTCAGGCGCTGAAAAAGCTGCCGCGCAGCGAGGTAGTGGTTGAAACCAAATGCGGCATCGTCTGGGAGCGAACAGGCAGCCTGTTTAACAAAGTGGGCGATCGCCAGCTGTATAAAAACCTTACGCCTGAGTCTATTCGCGAAGAGGTTGATGCCAGCCTGCAAAGATTGGGCATCGACAGTATTGATATCTATATGACCCACTGGCAGTCGGTCGAACCCTGTTTTACGCCGATTGCGGAAACCGTAGACACGCTGAACGCACTGAAAAAAGAGGGGAAAATCCGTTCGATTGGTGCGGCGAACGTCAATGCCGGGCATATCAGGGAGTATCTCAAACACGGTGAGCTGGATATTATCCAGGCTAAGTACAGCATTCTTGACCGGGCGCTGGAAGCTGAACTGCTGCCGCTATGCCAGCAGAATGGCATCATCGTGCAGGTCTATTCACCGCTTGAGCAGGGGTTGTTGACCGGTACTATCGCCCGAGATTATGTTCCTGGCGGCGCGCGGGCTAACAAGGTCTGGTTTCAGCGGGAAAATATGCTGCGGGTGATTGATATGCTAGGGCAGTGGCAGCCGCTGTGTGAAAAATACCGCTGCACAATCCCCGCACTAGCTCTGGCGTGGATTTTAAAGCAAAGCGATTTGATCACCTTACTGAGTGGCGCAACCGCACCTGAACAGGTTCGCGAGAATGTCGAGGCGTTAACCATTCCCCTGACAGATGATGATTCATTATTGATGAGGCGAATGGCGGAAGCGTTGGATATAAATTAATTCAGATAGGATTGACCTCTGTTTCTGTGTAAAAGAGTATTAAAATCTGTGATTCAGACATGTTCTTTTGAAAATAAATATAGCCTGTGAGATACTAGGGTCTTATTATTACTTTGCAGGAAACAGAGGTATCATCGTGGCGGCAAAAGACAGGATTCAGGCCATTAAGCAAATGGTGGCTAACGATAAGAAAGTGGTGGTATCTAATTTAAGTTCAATCTTTCAGGTGACTGAGGAAACGATTCGCCGCGATCTTGAAAAACTGGAAGATGAAGGTTTTTTGACCCGAACATATGGTGGTGCAGTGCTCAATACCACCGCGTTGTCCGACAATATTCATTTTTATAAGCGTGCAAAATCTTTCTTCGAAGAAAAGCAGATCATTGCACGTAATGCATTACCGTTTATTAAAAATAAGACCACAATGGCTGCCGACTCCAGCAGTACCGCGATGGAATTATTAAAGCTGTTGAAGGAAAGAAACGATCTGACGTTGCTTACCAATTCGGCTGAAGCATTTCATGAGCTGGCGCAGTCAGAAATTAACGTGGTTTCTACTGGCGGTGAGCTGAATAAGAATACGCTGTCGCTGCAGGGAAGAATCACCAAGGAGATTATCAGCCGCTATCATGTTGATATCATGGTGATGAGCTGCAAAGGTTTGGATATGCAGAGTGGGGCGCTTGATTCTAATGAAGCAGAAGCGGAAATCAAAAAAACCATGATCCGCCAGGCGACTGAGGTGGCCCTGTTAGTTGATCACTCAAAGTTTGATCGTAAAGCTTTCGTTCAGCTCGTGGATTTTAGCCATATTAATTACCTAATAACCAATAAGGCACCGGGTGCAGAGTGGATTGCATTTTGCAAAGAGAATAATATTCAACTCGTTTATTAACTATAGCGAGGGTTGTGTAGATATTATTTTAGTTTGCACCTGGGAAATGCCATAAGAATCTAATGATGATGGATGGCGCGGCAAAATTGCTTCTGCCGCGATCGCCATACTTTCTATTTAGCTGAATTTGAGGCATCCAGATGGAACAATGTGACCCTATCGGCGCAAGATTAGATCGCTTACCTTTATCTCGATTTCATTTTCGTATTTTCGGTATTATTAGTTTTAGTTTGTTAATAACCGGTTTTCTCAGCTATTCCGGGAATGTGGTATTAGCAAAATTAGTCAACACTGGCTGGTCAAACAATTATCTAAATGCCGCGTTTACCTCAGCGCTGATGTTCGGCTACTTTATCGGTTCACTAGCTGGTGGCTTTATTGGTGATTATCTCGGTCGACGCAAAGCGTTCCGCATTAATTTGTTAATCGTCGGGGCCTCAGCCTGCGCTGCAACGTTTGTGCCCAACATGTACTGGCTTATCTTCTTCCGCTGTCTGATGGGGATTGGAATGGGGGCGCTAATTATGGTGGGCTATGCCTCATTTACAGAATTCATTCCACCCGCGGTACGTGGGAAATGGTCTGCCCGTCTGTCATTTGTCGGCAACTGGGCACCAATGCTATCTGCGGCAATTGGCGTCGTGATCATTGCACTTTTAAGCTGGCGGGTGATGTTTCTGCTCGGTGGCATGGCAATGCTGTTGGCCTGGTATCTGTCAGGAAAATACTATATTGAATCCCCACGTTGGCTGGCTGGTAAAGGGAAGAGAAGCGAAGCTGAAAAACATCTTATGCAGGTTGAATCGCAAATTGAGCTAGAAAAAAACATCACTTTACCATCCTGCCGGAACGAATGCCCGTCGGCGGATTTAAGCACGGCAAGTGGTTCATTTTGGCTATTGTTTAAGGGGCCAATGTTGCGCTGTACACTGGTGGCGATCACGGTGCTTATCGCAATGAATATTTCGCTCTACACCATTACGGTATGGATCCCGACTATATTTGTTAATTCGGGAATCGATGTAACGAAATCCATATTTATGACCGCGATAATTATGATTGGCGCGCCAGTTGGGATATTTATTGCCGCGTTAATTATCGATCGCTTTCCACGGCGATTGTTTGGCTCATTCTTGTTGATTATTATCGCATTGCTCGGGTATTTCTATTCACTTCAAACTGAAGAGTGGGCCATTCTGAGCTACGGGCTGGTGATGATTTTTTTTCTGTATATGTATGTCTGCTTTGCCTCTGCAGTTTATGTCCCAGAACTATGGCCCACGCACCTAAGATTGAGAGGATCAGGTTTTGTTAATGCGGTGGGAAGGATTGTCGCTGTGTTTACGCCCTATGGCGTCGCTATTTTGTTGACCCGCTATGGATCCATTACGGTCTTTATCGTGTTAGGAGTAATGTTGGTTCTATGCGCGCTGATTCTTTTTTGTTTTGGCATCGAAACACGCAAAGTATCGCTGGAAGAGATTTCAGCGCTGGCCTGAGATAACGCGCCGACAGGAGTGACCCTGTCGGCATCGCTTACGGTTGGGTTTCCAGCCAGTCATCCAACGTATACAGCGTTGCACCCGCCGCCGACATTTCTATAAAGGCGTTTGCACTGTCCTGGGGTTGAATATTAACCCCACGGCAGCCGTCGGTAATAACGCTGACGGTGTAGCCAAGATCGAGCGCATCCAGTACGGTGAATTTAACGCAATAGTCGGTTGCCAGACCCATGATGATGAGCTCGGCAATGCGGCGCTCGAGTAACCAAGCATTGAGCGCGGTAGCCTGACGACGACCGTTATCAAAAAACGCACTATAGCTGTCGACCAGCGGGTTCTCACCTTTAGTGAACGTTTGAGTTATCGCACGCTGGTTCAGCAGTGGATGCAGGGCTGCACCTGCGCTGTTTTGTACGCAATGATCGGGCCAGAACGTCTGCGCCAGTCCATCGAGTTGTCCCTGGCTGTAGGGCTCGACCTGATGCTGGCTGGCAAAACTGCCGTGATTAGCCGGGTGCCAGTCCAGACTGGCAACGACCATGTCGCCGCGTAAGGCACACCAGTCAATCAGACGGTTGGCAATATCGATTGTGCTGTCACCTTGTGGGACCGCGAGGGCACCACCGGCACAAAAGTCATTTTGTAAATCGACCAACAGTAAGGCTCGGGCCATGGGCATAGACTCCTTTAATCGTCAGGCGTGAGCTCACCACGCAGATTTTGCGTCATCGCTTCACGGATCGTCTGCGTATCCAGTCCCTGACTCAGCAAATAGTGCAGTTTGGTGAGTGTGGCTTCGACGGTCATATCCGCGCCGCCAATCACGCCAGCATGCGCCAGCGCATTGCCTGTCGCGTAGCCCCCCATGTTCACCTTGCCGGACATACACTGCGTAAGGTTCACCACCACAATGCCACGCGAACTCGCATCTTCAAGTTCTTTCAGGAACTCTTTATTCTGCGGCGCATTCCCCACGCCGTAGGAGCGCAAAATTAATGCTTTTACAGGTTGGCGCAGGAAGTTGCGTACTACATCAGCGGAGATCCCTGGATAAATGGTGACCACGCCAATCGGTTGCGGAGTGATAGGATGCACAATCAACTCACCTGTACCGTGAGGTGCGGGCGGAGTTCCCAGCCGACGAATGTGGATCCCGGCTTCCAGCAGTGGTGCAAGGTTGGGTGAGGCAAACGCGTCAAAACCATCAGCATGCGCTTTAGTGGTTCGATTGCCGCGAAACAATCGATTGTTGAAAAACAGGGTAACTTCATTGATCGGGTAATTTGCTGCAACGTACAGCGCATTCAGCAAATTGATTTGTCCGTCAGAACGTAGCTCTGCCAATGGGATTTGTGACCCTGTCACAATGACCGGCTTGCCCAGATTCTCCAGCATAAAAGAGAGCGCCGAAGCCGTAAACGCCATGGTGTCAGTGCCGTGCAGAATGACAAAACCATCGTAATCGTCGTAGTGCGCTTTAATGTCTTCCGCAATATGCTGCCAGTCTTCCGGCGTCATATCGGAGGAATCCATCAGCGGGGCGTATTCGTGGATGGTGAAGTCTGGCATCTCCGGACGGTGGAATTCAGGCATCAATGCCAGCTGGCGCTGCAGATGACCGGAAACGGGAATATAACCCTGTTCTGAGCGCTGCATACCAATGGTACCGCCGGTATAGGCAACGTAAATTGATTTTTTCTGCATGACTTTTCTTCTGTCTCAAAGAAAACCCCTCTTCATCCCGAAGAGGGGTCAATAGTTAGCGAACGTTGGCGCAGGTCAGGCAAAACGCATAGCGGTTTTGCGGATCATTGAATGCGGCCAGCTTATCGCTTTCGGCTTTTACTGCACTGGCCGCAGAGGCCAGCGGTGGTGGGAGCATAGCCTGAATGGCGTCAGGCAGCATGGCACGAACGGAGCCTGACATGCTGTCCATCACCATATCAACGAATGTCGATTCGTCCTGATAATACGCAATGTGCCATTGTTTCAGTTTGGCCAGCTCAGCCGCTTTCGCCACGGCGTCATCAAAATCACCCAGACTGTCTACCAGACCGTTGGCTTTCGCATCCTGGCCGGTCCAGACGTGGCCCTGCGCGATTTTGTCAATCTGCTCAGGTGTTGTCTTACGCGCATCTGCGACCAGTGTGATAAAGCGCTTATAGCCGTTCTCGATGCTCAGTTGCATCATTTGCTGCACTTCTGGTGGTAACGCTTTGGTGATGGAGATATCCGCCAGTGGGGATGTCGCCACGCCGTCGGTGTGTACGCCAATGGAATCCAGACTGTTCTCCACGGTGTTGATCACGCCAAAGATGCCGATTGAACCGGTCAGCGTGCTGGGGTTCGCCACAATGTAGCTTGCTGGGGTGGAGATCCAGTACCCACCGGATGCCGCCATGCCGCCCATGGACACCACAACCGGTTTACCCACCGCTTTTGCCGCAGCCAGCTCAGCACGAATGACTTCGGAGGCACTGACGCTGCCGCCAGGGCTGTTCACGCGCAGAACAATGGCTTTCACTTTCGGATCAAGACGCGCTTCGCGGATCTGCGCGGCAGTCGTGTCACCGCCCACATTCCCAGGGGTTTCTTCACCGTCCATAATCGCGCCATTGGCGAAGATAACGCCAATGCTGTCTCCAGTATCCGCTGGCGTTTTCAGTGAGTAATCGTAATAGCTGACAGCGCGATAATTTTTATCCGCTTTGTTCCAGCCAAACTGTTTGGTCAGCATTTTTTCGACTTCAGCGCTGGAGGCCAGTGCATCCACCAGTTTGTTGTCGAGCGCATATTTCGCGGTATCACCATCGACTTTTGTCAAACCGTCCAGCATGGCCTGTGCGCCAGGGAACACCTGCTGAGCAGGGATCTGGCGATTGGCAGCAACCGTATCGAGATAGTTCTGCCACAGCTCGCCGATCCAGCGGCTGTCGGCTTCACGCGCGGCAGGAGACATATCATCACGGATAAACGGTTCTACGGCAGACTTATAAGTCCCGACACGGAACACGTGCGTGGAAACTTTCAGCTTGTCGAGCAGGGACTTGTAGTACAAACCGTTGGTGGCAAAGCCGTGCAGATCAACGGAACCCTGTGGAGAAAGATAAATTTTATTGGCGAAACTGGCGAGGTAGTACTGCCCCTGGCTGAAGTTATCGCCTACGGCAAAGACCGGTTTGCCGCTGTCGCGGAATTCCCGCAGCGCTTTACCGATATACTGCATGGAAGGCTGGTCGGCCCCGGCAAAATTTTTCAGATCCATCACAATGCCGGTGATGTTACGATCATCTTTTGCCTGGCGAATAGTATTCACGATATCGAACAGGGAGTTTTCCTGCAGGCGATCGGAACTGGCACCAAACAGCTGACGACCAATAACGCTTAAGCGACTGGTGCTCGACGGCTTATCGACAATCACCCCCGAGATATCCAGCAGCAGTGCGCCTCGCTCAGCGTGTTCACTGGTATTGCTGCTGCTGACCTGCATCCAGATACCCACGCCCACCAGCACCAAGAAGATGAAGAACAGGTTAAGCACAAATTCACGGACGAAATTAAGTAATCGCCACGTCCATTTAAAAAATCCGGCAATAAATCGCCACAGGGTTCGCATGTATTCTCCCTACCGATTAACAACACGCCATCCCGAAATCCCGGAGAAAGGCGATAAGATGAGGCTATCGTAATGACCAGACAGGCACTTGTCAGCAGGAATCACCGCCTGTGCTGTAACAAAATCCGCTCACGTGTTAATTTTGTGAACAAATCTCATTGTTGGAGTTAAGCAAATGGATGCACTCGAATTACTTATCACCCGTCGTAGCGCTTCTCGTCTTGTCGAGCCGGCCCCGGCCGGAGAGCAACTGCAAAACATTCTGCGGGCGGGAATGCGCGCACCGGACCACAAAACGCTGCAACCATGGCAATTCTATGTCATTGAGGGGGAAGGGCGTGAACGCTTTAGCACCGTACTTGAGAAAGGCGCGATTGCCGCAGGTAGCGATGAGAAAGCTCAGGAAAAAGCGCGCAACGCACCGTTTCGCGCGCCGCTGATTATTACCGTGGTGGCGAAATGTGAAGAAAACGACAAGGTTCCTCTGTGGGAACAAGAAATGTCTGCCGGTTGTGCGGTGATGGCTATGCAGATGGCCGCAATTGCCCAGGGCTTTGGCGGTATCTGGCGCAGTGGTGCATTAACCGAAAGTGCGGTCGTTCGTGAAGCATTCGACTGTCGCCCGCAAGATAAAATCGTCGGTTTCCTCTATCTGGGCACACCGCAGCTAAAAGCATCCACGACGATCAACCTTGCCGATCCGAGCGCATTCGTCCGTTATTTCTGATATCAACGGCAAAACTGTCTGGATTCTGAGCAAAGACACTCGAATTCAGACAGTCACTCTTACCACATCATGGAATGAGCGCTACCATATCCGGATTGCAATGACAGGAGATGTCCATGAGCGAGCAAGCTATTCGTTTAACGCAATACAGCCACGGAGCCGGTTGCGGTTGTAAAATTTCCCCAAAAGTGCTGGAAACCATCCTGCACAGCGAGCAGGCGAAGTTTGTTGATCCGAACTTACTTGTGGGTAATGAAACTCGCGACGACGCGGCCGTATACGATTTGGGAAACGGCACCAGCGTTATCAGCACCACCGATTTCTTTATGCCGATTGTCGATAATCCGTTTGATTTTGGCCGCATCGCCGCCACTAACGCCATCAGCGATATTTTCGCCATGGGCGGCAAACCGATTATGGCAATTGCTATTCTGGGCTGGCCGCTGGATAAGTTGGCGCCGGAAATTGCCCGCGAAGTCACCGAAGGCGGACGTTTTGCATGCCGTCAGGCGGGTATTGCGCTGGCGGGCGGCCACTCTATCGATGCCCCTGAGCCTATCTTTGGCCTTGCGGTAACCGGCGTTGTGCCGACCGAACGCGTGAAGAAAAACAGCACCGCAGAGGCAGGGTGTAAGTTATTCCTGACCAAGCCTCTGGGGATTGGCGTTCTGACGACAGCAGAGAAAAAATCACTACTGAAGGAAGAACACAAAGGACTGGCGACAGAAGTGATGTGTCGGATGAACATTGCCGGTGCGGCATTCGCCGATATCGACGGCGTGAAAGCCATGACCGACGTTACCGGTTTTGGTCTGCTGGGGCATCTGAGTGAAATGTGTCAGGGCGCAGGCGTTCAGGCGCAAATTATCTACCAGGATATTCCTAAGCTGCCTGGCGTTGAAGAATACATCGCGCAGGGTGCAGTACCCGGCGGTACCCAACGTAACTTTGCCAGCTACGGACACCTGATGGGTGAAATGCCGCAATCGGTACGCGATCTGTTGTGCGATCCGCAAACTTCCGGTGGCCTACTGCTGGCGGTAACGCCGGAAGCTGAAGCCGAAGTGAAAGCGGCAGCGGCGCAGTTCGGTATCGATCTCACCGCCATTGGTGAGTTAGTGGAAGCTCGTGGCGGTCGCGCCATGGTTGAGATTCGTTAACTCGATGCGGTTGTTTATTGCCGAAAAACCAAGTCTGGCGCGTGCTATCGCCGATGTGCTGCCAAAGCCGCATCGCAAAGGCGATGGTTTTATCGAATGCGGAAATGGACAAGTGGTGACCTGGTGTATTGGTCACCTGCTTGAACAGGCGCAGCCGGATGCCTACGACAGTCGTTATGCTCGCTGGAGTCTGGTCGATCTGCCGATTGTCCCGGAAAAGTGGCAACTGCAACCGCGCCCCTCGGTGACCAAACAGCTCAACGTCATTAAGCGCTTTTTGCATGAGGCCAGCGAAGTTATTCACGCCGGTGACCCCGATCGTGAAGGGCAACTGCTGGTGGATGAAGTGCTGGATTACCTGCAACTGGCGCCTGAAAAGCGCCAGAAGGTGCAGCGTTGCCTGATTAACGACCTCAACCCGCAGGCCGTTGAGCGGGCTATTGAGCGGCTGCGCGCCAACAGTGAGTTTATTCCGCTGTGCGTGTCGGCACTGGCGCGAGCGCGTGCGGACTGGTTGTACGGTATCAATATGACGCGCGCTTACACCATTCTCGGACGTAACGCGGGCTATCAGGGCGTACTTTCGGTCGGGCGCGTACAAACGCCGGTGCTCGGGCTGGTTGTGCGTCGTGATGAAGAGATTGAGAACTTCGTCGCCAAAGACTTCTTCGAAGTGAAAGCGCATATCGTAACGCCCGCCGATGAGCGGTTTACCGCTATCTGGCAGCCGAGCGAAGCGTGTGAGCCGTATCAGGATGAAGAAGGGCGCTTGCTGAATCGCACGCTGGCTGAACACGTGGTGAACCGAATTAACGGTCAACCGGCGATAGTCACCAGCTATAACGATAAACGGGAATCAGAATCCGCGCCGTTACCGTTCTCGCTGTCGGCGTTGCAGATTGAAGCGGCGAAGCGCTTCGGTTTAAGTGCGCAAAACGTTCTGGATATCTGCCAGAAGTTGTATGAAACCCATAAGTTGATTACCTATCCGCGTTCGGATAGCCGTTATCTGCCGGAAGAGCATTTTGCCGGACGTCATGCGGTACTGAACGCGATTAGCGTCCATGCACCGGATCTGCTCCCGCAACCGGCGGTCAATCCCGATACGCGAAATCGCTGTTGGGACGACAAAAAAGTGGATGCGCACCACGCCATCATTCCTACCGCGCGCAGTTCGTCCATCAATCTGAATGACAACGAAGCGAAAATTTACAACCTGATTGCCCGTCAGTATCTGATGCAATTTTGCGCAGACGCGGTATTCAGGAAGTGCGTTATTGAGCTGGATATTGCCAAAGGCAAGTTTGTCGCTAAAGCGCGTTTTCTGGCGGAAGCCGGATGGCGCACGCTGCTCGGCAATAAAGAGCGCGACGAAGATAATGACGGGACGCCGCTGCCGGTGGTGGCAAAAGATGACGAACTGCTGTGCGAAAAAGGCGAAGTGGTTGAACGTCAGACTCAACCACCACGTCACTTTACCGATGCCACGCTGCTGTCAGCGATGACCGGGATTGCGCGATTCGTGCAGGATAAAGATCTGAAAAAGATCCTGCGCGCAACGGATGGTTTAGGTACGGAAGCGACGCGCGCCGGTATTATCGAACTGCTGTTTAAGCGCGGGTTCCTGGTGAAAAAAGGGCGGTATATTCATTCGACCGACGCGGGAAAAGCGCTGTTCCACTCGTTGCCAGAAATGGCGACGCGCCCGGACATGACCGCGCACTGGGAATCTATACTGACCCAAATTAGCGAAAAGCAATGTCGCTATCAGGATTTCATGCAGCCGCTGGTGGGGACGCTGTATCAGCTTATCGATCAGGCGCGCAGCACACCGGTACGACGCTTTCGTGGAATTGCTGCACCTGGCGGCAGTGGTGGCGATAAGAAAAAGAGTGCGCCGCGTAAACGTCCGGCGAAAAAAAGCCCGCCATCTGAAGAGGCGGGTCTGTAAGTTTGTAGGCCTGATAAGCATAGCGCATCAGGCTTAGCCGGATACGGCACCCGTGCCTTATCCGGCCTACGGGCCTGCAGAGACAATATTAAATCACACCCTGACCCAACATCGCGTCGGCAACCTTTACGAAGCCTGCGATGTTGGCGCCACGTACGTAGTTGGTCTGCTTGCTTTCGCCGCCGTATTCAACGCAGGCATGGTGAATATCCAGCATGATGTGGTGCAGGCGCGCATCCACTTTCTCCGCTTTCCAGCCCAGACGAGCGGCGTTTTGCGCCATTTCCAGACCGGATGTCGCTACACCACCGGCGTTGGCGGCTTTACCCGGTGCGAACAGTACACCTGCCTCGAGGAACAGATCGGTGGCCTCGATAGTGGTCGGCATGTTTGCCCCTTCGGCGACAGCTTTCACGCCGTTGGCGATCAATACGCGTGCTGCATCGACATCCAGCTCGTTCTGCGTGGCACACGGCAGGGCGATATCGACCGGAACCGACCACGGCTGTTTGCCTTCCAGATAGGTCAGGCCAAATTCACGGGCGTAATCTGCTACACGACCGTCGCGGCTGTCTTTGATTGCGCACAGGCGCGCCAGTTTTTCTTTGGTAAATCCGCTTTCGTCGACTACGGTACCGCTGGAATCGGAGGCGGTAACCACCCGCGCGCCAAACTCCATGGCTTTCTCAATGGCGAATTGCGCCACGTTACCGGAGCCAGAAACCGCTACGCGCATGCCTTCAAAGCCCAGACCATGGCGTTTGAGCATCGCTTCGGTGAAATACACCAGACCGTAGCCGGTGGCTTCCGGGCGGATCAGACTGCCGCCGAAAGAGAGACCTTTACCGGTAAAGACGCAGGCGCTGTTGTTGGAGAGTTTTTTCATCATCCCGGCCATAAAGCCGACTTCACGGCCACCCACACCGATATCGCCCGCCGGAACGTCGGTATCGGGACCTAAATGGCGGAACAGTTCGGTCATCAGCGCCTGGCAGAAACGCATGATTTCGCCTTCGCTTTTCCCTTTCGGATCGAAATCGCTCCCGCCTTTACCCCCGCCCATTGGTAGCGTGGTGAGGGCATTCTTAAACGTCTGCTCGAAGCCAAGGAATTTCAGGATCGACAGGTTCACGGAAGGGTGGAAACGCATACCGCCTTTGTATGGGCCAATGGCAGAGCTAAACTGCACGCGCCATGCGCGGTTGACCTGCACCTGATTGCGGTCGTCCAGCCAGACTACGCGGAACTGGATCACGCGCTCCGGTTCAACCAGACGTTCCAGCAATGACATCTGGCGATAACGCGGGTTTTGCTCAAGGAAAGGCCACAGCGTGGTCATTACCTCACGAACGGCTTGCGCGAACTCGGTTTGATTCGGGTCGCGCTTTTGCACATGGTTAAGGAATGACTCCAGAGAACATGTCTGATCCATAGATATAAGAACCTCTTATGTATTGATATGGTTATATTTTTGATTTTTGTGTTAAGTGTTGTGCAGTTTTTGACTATACCATCAGCACTGTGACGCGACGCAAGAAAAAATTAACCCCGCTAAGTAAATTAATATTGCGTCGTGGGTCATAACCAAAAACGATGATCGAAGAGGCTAAAGTTTCTGCCGATTTATACCGTTATACTGAGCATAATTGTCAGTTAAAAAGGAAAGAATATGCGCCGTTTAATCGTGGCAGGCGTGTTGGCCCTGGTGTCTAGCGCGACGCTGGCAAATCAGCCTTATCGCCCGGATGTGCAGGTTAACGTACCGCCGGAAGTATTCAGTTCCAGCGGTCAGCGGGCGCAGCCCTGTAGCCAGTGCTGTATTTATCAGGATCAAAACTATTCAGAAGGGGCAGTGATTAAAGCTGACGGCGTCTTGCTTCAGTGCCAACGCGATGAGAAAACGATCAGCACAAATCCACTTGTCTGGCGTCGCGTAAAAGAATAAACGCTTCCAGTAGTGGAATATCGGCAGGCGCCAGCGGATAACGCAGCGCCTCTTCGGGTGAACACCAGACGATATCCTGATGTTCATACGCCTTCAGTTCCCCCTGATATGACGGTACATGCCAGGCATGTAAGTGAATCAGTCGGCCCGAAATCTCGCGTTGATGGCTGGCAATGTAGCGCCCCACGACTGCCTCAATGCCCAACTCTTCACGCAGTTCACGAAACAGCGCCTCGGGCTGACTTTCGCCCGATTCAACCTTACCGCCGGCAAACTCCCACATGCCTGACTGATCCGCATGTAGCGGACGCTGAGCCAGTAAAATTTTGCCATCACGTTCAATGATAGCGGCGACCACGTCGAGGGTTTTCATTATATTCATCAAAATCTAACAGCAGAAAATGACATACTATCGTTATCTTTGTTTTATCTAAAGTATTCAGGAGCCACCGTTGAACGAACCTCAGTCGTGGGTAAAGCCGTTAACGCGTATCCCTTCCAGTCTAAAACCGCTCGTTGCTACGCAGAAAAAACATTATGGCGATGTGCTGCATCCCACGCGCTGGTGGGGGCGAATGCCGTTTCTGTTCTGGCTGGTGGCGCTGTTTGTCGGGTTTCTGGAGCGTAAAAAGGCGCGCTTAACGCCGGTGATGCGCGCGCTGTTGATGACCCGCGTTTCTCAGGTGTGCCACTGCGCTTTCTGCGTTGATGCCAACAGTTTACGGCTGGCTGAACGCTGTGGCGCGCTGGATAAAGTCTTACAGGTTGCCAACTGGCAAGAATCGGCGCTATTTAGCGCAGAAGAGCAAGTAGCTCTGGCCTATGCCGATGCGGTGACCGCAACGCCTCCACAGGTTGATGATGCGCTGAAAGCGCAGATGAAGCAGCATTTTACCGATGATGCCATTACGGAAATGACCGCGCTGATTGCGTTTCAAAATCTCTCTGCGCGTTTTAATGCTGCTCTCGATATTCCTTCCCAGGGGCTGTGCGACAGCTTTAAAGGACGCCCGCATGCTTGATCGTCATATTCATCCGCGATTAAAACCGCTTTTGCATCGCTGCGTAAGCATTATTGATAAACCGGCGATTACCCCGGACGGGCTTACGCTGGTCGGTTTTGCCATTGGCGTGTTGGCCTTGCCATTTTTGGCGTTAGGCTGGTATCTGGCAGCGCTGGCGGTCATTGTGCTCAATCGGCTTTTTGATGGGCTGGATGGGGCTCTGGCGCGGCGCAGAGGGCTAACCGACGCAGGCGGATTTCTTGATATCACGCTCGATTTTCTGTTTTACGCCTTAGTGCCATTCGGTTTTATGCTCGCCGATCCGGCGGCTAACTCGCTGGCTGGCGGCTGGCTGCTGTTCGCCTTTATGGGAACCGGCAGCAGCTTTCTGGCCTTTGCCGCGCTGGCGGCGAAACATCAAATTGATAACCCGGGCTACGCGCATAAATCGTTTTATTATCTGGGGGGACTGACCGAAGGTACTGAGACGATTTTGCTATTTGTGTTGGGTTGTCTGTTCCCGGAATATTTTGCCGTGATGGCGTGGGTCTTTGGCGCGCTGTGCTGGATGACGACGTTTACCCGGATCTGGAGCGGATACCTGACACTGAAAGCGGTCCAGCGTCAGGCGTAGCGTATTGCGTTGCCGGATATGCTTATCCGGCAATAATGACAATCTTACTTACTGGCGTCCGGGCCCCGTTCACCGCTGGCAACCGGATTTTTTGGATTGCTGCTCCACTCATACCAGCCGCCGTCGTAGACGGAGACGTTTTTCCAGCCCATCGCGCGGGCATACATAAACGTTTCTGAAGCGCGCCAGCCGGTACCGCAATAGAAAGAGACCTGTTGATTCGGCAGGATATTCCATTGCTTCCACATGGCGGCGATGTCATCCGCGCTGCGCATGGTGCCATCCGGGTTATGAAAATCTTCCATATGCGTGGAGTCGCTGCCTGCGTGGCCCCAACGTGCACCTGCAATCTCACCTTTTGGCTTAATGTAGCTATAGCCGCTGGTGGTACCGACAAATTCTGGCCATGAACGAATGCTCACCAAAGACGCATCCTGGCGATGCAGCAGACCGCGAGCCTGTTCCATATCGAGCATCAACTGCGGCTGGGCAGGGATTTTCACGCCGAAATCAGGTTCTGGTTTCACCGTTGGCGGAGTGCCGCGCTCGACCGGTAAACCTGAGTCGGACCAGGTTTGCCAACCGCCGTCGAGAAGACGAACATCTTTCACGCCTGCATACAGCATAATTTGCGCCACGCGAGCGGCGGCATAGACATCGCGACCGTATAAAATCACCGTGGTGTCGTGGCGGATACCGTGTTTCGCCAGCATCGCTTTGAGCTGCGCGTCGGAAACTTTATTCCAAAGCGGTTCGCTTTCAACTTCGTTGGTATCAATGTAGCCCGCACCAGGGATGTGGCTGAGCAGATACAACTTCGGCGCGCCCCAGGCGGCCTCAATCACTTTCCAGTCACCCGCCGGTTTAGCGGTTACGTTTTTACCCTGCTGCAGGTCGTTCAGCCACTGCGGGTACACCAGCTGTTCGAAGTGCGGCAGACGTTGCAGGCGGGCTGGGTCCGTAAGCGCATCGCTGAGGGTGGAGATATGGTTAAAGCCAACTTTTTGCAGGCGGGCTTTGACAGCCTGTATGTCGTTATCGCTACCATACAGCGCTACTGGCGCATCAGTTTTCAACTGATGTGACTGAACCCAGGCGCTGAGTTGTTCATCATTCATCTTGTCGAGCCAGGCGGCAGACAGGTTCAGTGCGGAAGGTTCGTGTCCTGAAGGACCATTAAGCGACTGCGGCCAGCCGTTGTAAAAAGCGCTCTGACGGGTATCGATCGCCGCGCCTTGCTTTTGCTGTAACTGGTCGAGGGTGAGCGTCTGTGCTGTTTCAGTAGCCCAGGAAGAAGCGCAAGCGAGCCCTAAAGCCAGTGCCAGCGCGGTCATTTGAGAAACACGTTTCATCGAATAGCCCGACGTTGAAAAAAAGAGGACGACATTCTGTGCCGCCGGTTACGTAAAAACCTTGCGTTAACGCAGCATATCGCCACATTCACGCCCAGTTTTCCATCTGAAGTACGCGGCCTGCAGGCGGAATGTCCTGCGCGTCATGGGTCACCTGTACTACCGGGATCCCTAGCTTACGCACCTCGGTGAAGACCCATTGGCGAAAGGTGTCGCGTAGCGACGCATCCAGCCGACTAAAGGGTTCATCAAGTAACAGTGCCTGGGGCTGCGCCAGTAGCGCGCGGAGCAGGGCGACACGCGAGCGTTGTCCGCCGGAGAGCGACGCCGGATCGCGCGAATAAAAACCGGCCAGGTCAGCGCGTGCGAGAGCACTTTCCACCGCATGTCGTCTGGCGGAACCCTGCAGGCTGGCAGGTAGGGCCAGCAGTAAATTCTGCCCAACGCTGAAATGGTCAAACAACAACGCATCCTGGAACAGAATGCCAATCTGGCGCTGCGCCGTAGGCAGCGCGTCAACGCGTCGTTCGTTGAGCCACAGCTCGCCTGATGCCTGAAACTGAGGCGACAACGCCCCGACCATCCACGAAAACAACGAAGACTTTCCGCTGCCGGAAGACCCCATAATCGTGACAATGTCACTTTTGTCCACCTGAAAGGTAACGTTCTTCAGCAGCGCAGTCGCACCCTGGTACAACGAAACGTTTTGCACAATGAGCATTAGCGGAGTCCTTGTCGAAAGCGGCCAATCCACGCGGCGAGAAAGGCTGCGAGTGCGAAAACGAGCAGTGGTAGAAGAAGCTGCCACAACGCTTGTGTTGCCAGAATCTCGCTGCTACCGCCGCTGCTTAATGCCACCGCTTCGGTGGTCAGAGTGGAATAGCGTCCGGCACCTAACCACAGCGTCGGCATATACTGGGCGATACTGACCGAGAAGCCAACCGCGAAGGCAATCAATGCCGGGCGCACCAGCTGCGGGCATTTCACCAGCCAGAATATCCGCCCCTGCGACCAGCCCAGCGTTTGTGCAATCAAAATTAATCGCGGGTCAATGCGCTGCCAGGCCGGTTTAAGCACAAATAGCATCCAGGGCATCACCCACAGCAGGTGGCCCCAGATAATGGTCGTCATCAGTCCATCCTGTCCGGCATATAACGCCAGCAGATATTGTCCGGTTACCAATGGTAGCGCAGGCAAAATGAGCGGTAGCCAGACCCAGCGGTGCCCGGTTTGTGGGCCCCATTCCAGCCAGACAAAAAGTATCAGTAGCGCTAACACGCTGGAAAGAAGCCCTAGCTGCAGGCTATTGCTGAGCGCCTCGTGGTTTAGTGAGGAATAGCTGGCGATAAGCGCCAGTACAAGCGTGCATACCACACCGCTGACGGGCAAGATCTGTACCAGCGGGCGTGCGATTGTTATAGGTGAAAAATGCAGGCGTTCACCATTTACTGCCGGGATAGTACGTCGCCAGGCGCGCCACAACAGATAACTCACCAGCGCGATAATGAGGAGTAACAGCACCAGCAACAGGCTGGCGAGTGCGCCTTTCGCCTGCTGTTCGACATCGCCCTGACTGAGCCATTGCCAGCTCAATACGGCCAGTGTTGGCGGATTTCCGGGGCCGAGGACGATTGCCACATCCACAACGGAGAGTGACCAGGCAACAATCGCCAGCATAGCTTTGCCTAATGCCGGGCCGATAGCGGGCAGTACCAGCCAGTTCAGGCATTGCAGTCGGCTGTAACCCAGCGAATCCAGCACGATAACCTGCTGCGAAAGTTGTTTTTCACTCAGTAGAGCCGAGAGGATCCATAACAAAAAAGCGCTCTCTTTCACCGCCAGCGTCACGCCAAGCCCAATGCCGTAACGGTCTGGTTGTGGGCTGAGGAACGGTAGCCATTGCCAGATTTTACCGCCTTCGGCAAAAAACAACAGCACGCTGGTGGCGAAGGCAACATGCGGGATCGCCAGCAGCCACGGAAGACGGGTGCTTAGTCGCGCCCAGCCTGCACCGGGCCATAAAGCGAGGATCGCCAGCAGCGCGATGATTAGCGCGCCGCCGGCAGCCAGTCCTGTGGAAACAAGTGTCGCCAGTAACGCCTGCGGAAGTTGAGGGTCGGCAAAGAGAGCCAGCCAATGGGGTAGGCTAAGGGCTGGCGCTATCAGAGAGAAAGCCGCTGGCACCAACGGCAGATAAACTGCCGCCATGATGGCCCAGAGTAGCAAAATTAATGCGTACCGTAGCGGCGTAGCCATTCTTGTTCCAGAGCGTTTACCCAGGCAGCATGCGGTTCCGGCAGAACGGCAGGGAGTCCTTGTGGGATCCGCGCCAGCAGCGCATCACGCTGTTCGACAGGTAATTTTTGTGGATCAAGCACCGAAGGATCTCCCCAGACAGTTGAGTCGGCTTTACGCAGTTGTGCTTCGGGCGAAAGCAGGAAGTTTGCCACGACTTTTGCTCCGGCGCTGGCGCGGGCATTCGCCGGAATGGCAACAAAGTGCACGTTGCCGAGCATGCCCTGTGAGAAACCAAAACTGTAGCTGCTTTTAGGCAATTCGCCGCTGGCTACTTTTTGCTGCGCGTGGGCAGGGTTAAAGGTCAATGACAAATGCAGGGTGCCGCTATTGAGCAGTACATCCATTCGTGCTGGCGTGGGCGGAAAATCTTTGCCTTCACGCCAAAGTACAGGGTGCAAGGTATCAAGATAATGCCACAATGGCGCGGTAACGTCGGCGAATGTCGCTGCATCTGGCGCAACTTTCAATGCTTGTGGTTTGGTTGTGAGCGATATTAACAACTGCTCCAGAAACGCCGTGCCGGTAAAGTCTGGCGGGCGCGGATAGGTCACCGTGCCAGGGTGCGCCTGCGCAAATTCAAGCAGTGCTTGCGGAGATTGCGGCGGCTGCGCGGTGAGATCGCGCCGGGCAATAAAGGTGAGTTGGGCACCGCCCCACGGTGATTCAGCTCCCTCCGTTGGAACGGAGAAATCTTCGGTCACCGGTTTCTGGGTATCAACATAGCGCCAGTTAGGTAGCGTTTGCGCCCACTGAGTTTGCAGAAGCCCGGCTTCTTTCAGAGTGCGGAAGTTTTCGCCGTTAACCCACAATAAATCGACAGAACCCCCGGTTTTTCGCCCGGATGCTGCTTCTGTCTGGATACGTTTTACCGCGTCGGCGGCATCTGCGAGACGTACGATTTTCAGGTTAATGGCATAGTGCGTTTTCATCTCGCCGCTAACCCAATCGAGATACTGGTTAACTGCATTGTCGCCACCCCAGGCGTTGAACCACACCGTCTGACCGCGGGCATCATTTTTGATTTGTTGCCAGCCGTCGTCCTGGGCAAACGTCGCCAGCGGACAGAGCATTAAACTCAGGCACAATAAGCAGTAACGCATAGTATCTCCATGGCTAAAAATGGGGGAAGTCTCAGGTTTTTTTTCGCTGATGTTCAAGATAAAGGCTTCTCGCCACTGAAATTATTACGCTCAGAGCGAACAGGATGAACAGGCCGGTTACAAACCAAAATGTACCGCCGGTTAACAGGCTACCCGCCCATGAATAGACGATAGTGGCGGGTAACTGACCGATACCGGTGGCGATGAAAAAATGGCGAAACCGAATCGAGGTCAGGCCTGCTGCGTAGCTTACCGGATCGAACGGTACAAAAGGTAACAGTCGACAGACCAGAATGGTGTGCTTGCCATAACGCTCGAAAAAAGCGTCCATGTTGTTCAACACCGTTTTTCCGGTCAGTTTCTCCACCGCGCCACGGCCTAAAACGCGGGCAATAAAAAAGCACAGCGCCGCGCCGGCCATTGCGCTGCACCAGGACAATATGCCGCCCCAAAATGCACCAAACAGCGAGGCGTTGGCAAAGGTGATCACAAAAGCGGGAAGCGGGGCGACGATGGCCTGCAAGATCATCAGGAAGAATGAAACGACCGCCGCCTGAGTTCCGTAAGAACGAATAAAATTCTCAATTGCATGCTGATCGAGCGTGGCAAATGCCGCCAGGCTGGCGTGGAGAAAATCGCTCACGCCAGGTATCCACACCCACGCTATCAGCGCGAGCAGCAGCAGGATTATCACTCCTGCGCGGTAGTAATGGATGCGTCGTTTTATCATTTATCTGCGCACTCGTGAGGAGCTGACGGATCGATATACTTATACCGGGCCCAGGCTTTGGCTGCCTGAACGAGGGCGAATAACGCCAGCCCCGCCACGCTGAGCTTACCGATAAATGCCCAACTAATTCCTTCGCTGGCCAGTTCGTGCGACATCAGCGTATAAATAAAAATGCCTGGTAAAGTGGTTGCCGCAGATATCACGGTAAATGACCAGAACGGAATAGCCGTCAGCCCATAGGCGTAATTTTGAATGTTATAAGGGAACAGCGGCACGAGCCGGGTGAGGATCAGAAAGTCAACTCCGCTATGGGCAATACCTTTTTCGATAGCCTGAAACATTGTCGTATGCCCAACGTATTTCAGGAGCAGATCCCGTCCAAGCCAGCGAGCCAGCAAAAACGACAGCGACGAGGCCACGGTTGCTGCCACTAACGAGATAAGCGTCCCTGCCACGGGGCCAAACAGCACACCGCCGACGATCACCAGGATGCTGCCGGGGATCAGACACAGCGCAGCAACAATAAACAGCAGGATATAAAGCGTATAGCCGAACATACCGCTTTGGCGGATGACGTCTTGCAAATGATGGAAATTGGTTATCAGGTCGGTCAGACCATAATGATGGAAAACTCCCGCCAGAACGCAGAACAGGACCGCGACAATCAGCAGCCGGTATTCTGCTTTATGCGAACTTCTTTTTCATGGGGGTTCTCCTGTAAAACCGAGTGCAATGGAGCATTTTCATCAGCGAAAAGTGCGCGCGAAGATATAGTAAAATTCCGACTACAACAATGAATTACCGTTGCTTTATTGATTTTGCACCAAATAAACACACTCTCCAGGCCGGGCCCGGAGAGTAAAAAAACATAGAAGGTCAGACGCGAAATTTAGCCCATACCGGCGCATGGTCGGACGGTTTTTCCATGCTGCGAATTTCATAGTCGATGCCGGTTTCTTCGCAGCGTTCCGCCAATGGGTTGCTCGCCAGCAGCAGATCGATACGCAGGCCACGGTTATCGTCAAAGCCTTTTGAGCGGTAATCAAACCACGAGAACTGGTCATTCTTTTCAGGATTTGCGTGACGGTAGGTATCCACCAGACCCCAGCCCAGCAGGCGTTCCATCCACTCACGCTCCTCCGGCAGGAAGGAACATTTTCCGGTACGCAGCCAGCGTTTACGGTTCTCTTCGCCAATGCCGATATCGAGATCGGTTGGGCTAATATTCATATCGCCCATGATCAATACCGGATTGTCGCGCTTCAACTCTGTCTCAAGATAGTTTTGCAGGTTCTGATAAAACGCGGCTTTGGCCGGGAATTTAGTTTCATGGTCGCGGCTTTCGCCCTGCGGGAAATAGCCGTTGATCACAGTGATGCTGCCCAGAGGGGACGGAATTTCTGCCATGATGATACGACGCTGCGCTTCTTCGTCATCGCCCGGGAAGCCACGACGTACCGCAATTGGCGTTTCTTTCGTTAACAACGCGACGCCGTAATGGCCTTTCTGGCCGTGATAAAAGACGTTGTAACCGAGCTTTGCTACCTCTTCGAGAGGGAACATATCGTCGTGGACTTTTGTCTCCTGTAAGCCAATAACATCCGGTTGGTGTTTTTCGACAATGGCTGCCAGTTGATGGGGACGGGCACGCAGGCCGTTGATATTAAAAGAGACAAATTTCATAGTCACTGCCACTTTGCAAGATGAATAGTGCAAGGATGGTAGCAGAATTTCTGCAGACTGACTGCTTCTTGTCACCTGATTCCAACAATGATTGCTAATGGTGTTAACGATGGAGCAAAAACTGCACCGTTTTGGCGCGAAGCGCGTCGGAATGGAGCAATAATTTCCGAAAAATTTCGTATACGATCACAATTCCAGAATTATATTTGGCGACTGAATAAAACTGCGTTTTTTCCTCTGTTTAGTCACCTGATGCGCAAACATATTCACTTTATATGCACGTATAGTGAATATCGTCACGTTGTAACCTGTTGATATTCCGTTCTCGCCCTCCGTTTATGCACTTTTTTCGCTGGCTGGCACGAACCCTGCAATCTACATTTACACCGCAAACACTATATTTATTAACATATAAATAACCTTTTATTTACCGTTGAGGTCGCTATGTCTCTGTCAATTACGCGTGAAAATTTTGATGAATGGATGATGCCTGTATACGCTCCGGCCCCTTTTATTCCGGTGCGGGGTGAAGGTTCACGTCTGTGGGATCAGCAGGGTAAAGAGTATATCGATTTCGCGGGAGGCATTGCGGTTAACGCGCTGGGTCACGCCCATCCGGCATTGCGCGAGGCATTAAACGACCAGGCGAGCAAATTCTGGCATACCGGAAATGGCTACACCAACGAGCCGGTATTGCGTCTGGCGAAAAAGCTGATTGACGCCACCTTCGCCGAGCGCATTTTCTTCTGTAACTCCGGCGCAGAAGCCAACGAAGCGGCACTAAAACTGGCGCGTAAATATGCCCACGATCGTTTTGGCAGTCAGAAGAGCGGGATTGTGGCGTTTAAAAATGCCTTCCATGGCCGCACGCTGTTTACCGTCAGCGCCGGCGGTCAGCCCGCCTATTCACAGGATTTCGCGCCGCTGCCGCCGGATATCCGCCATGCCGTGTATAACGATCTCGATTCTGCCAGCCAACTGATTGATGACACGACCTGTGCGGTCATCGTCGAGCCTGTCCAGGGCGAAGGCGGCGTGGTGCCGGCAACAAACGCGTTTTTGCAGGGGTTGCGTGAATTATGCGATCGCCATAATGCGCTGCTGATTTTTGATGAGGTTCAGACCGGGGTTGGCCGTACTGGCGAGCTGTATGCCTATATGCATTACGGCGTTACGCCGGACCTGCTGACGACAGCTAAAGCGCTGGGCGGTGGTTTCCCCATCGGCGCGCTGCTGGCGACAGAGCATTGCGCCAGTGTGATGACGGTGGGTACGCACGGTACAACGTACGGCGGCAACCCGCTGGCGACGGCGGTGGCGGGTAAACTGCTGGAAATTGTTAACACGCCGGAAGTGCTCAACGGAGTAAAACAGCGCCACGACTGGTTTGTGGAGCGTATTAACGCCATTAACGAACGTTTTGGACTGTTTAGTGAAATTCGTGGACTCGGGCTGCTGATCGGCTGCGTGCTGAACGCGGAATTTGCCGGGAAAGCGAAACTCATCTCGCAAGAAGCGGCTGTTGCCGGGGTGATGGTACTGATTGCTGGCGCTAACGTGGTGCGTTTTGCGCCAGCGCTCAATGTCAGCGAAGAAGAAGTCGCCACCGGACTTGATCGCTTTGCGCTGGCCTGCGAACGCATTAAAGCAGGAGGTTCATCATGATGGTGATTCGTCCCATTGAACGTGCTGATATCACCGCGTTGATGCAGCTTGCCGGTAAGACCGGCGGTGGGTTGACCTCGCTACCGGCGAATGAAGCGACGCTGATGGCGCGTATCGAACGTTCGCTACAAACCTGGCGCGGTGAGTTGCCCAAAAGTGAGCAGGGATATGTATTTGTGCTGGAAGACAGCGCCAGCGGAACCGTGGCCGGGATTTGCGCCATCGAGGTGGCAGTCGGGCTTAACGATCCCTGGTACAACTATCGGGTCGGCACACTGGTCCACGCCTCGAAAGAGCTGAATGTGTATAACGCGCTGCCGACGCTGTTTCTGAGTAACGATCACACGGGTAGCAGCGAGCTTTGTACGCTGTTTCTCGATCCGGACTGGCGAAAAGAAGGCAACGGCTATTTGTTGTCAAAATCGCGCTTTATGTTTATGGCCGCGTTTCGTGACAAGTTTAATGAGAAGGTCGTGGCTGAGATGCGCGGCGTGATCGATGAACACGGTTACTCGCCGTTTTGGCAAAGCCTCGGCAAACGCTTTTTTTCAATGGAGTTCAGCCGGGCGGATTTTCTCTGCGGAACAGGGCAAAAAGCGTTTATTGCTGAATTAATGCCCAAGCATCCTATTTACACCGATTTCCTGTCTGATGAAGCACAAAGCGTGATTGGTCAGGTACATCCGCAAACGGCGCCCGCGCGGGCGGTGCTGGAGAAAGAGGGCTTTCGCTATCGCAACTATGTCGATATTTTCGACGGCGGGCCGACGCTGGAATGCGATATTGACCGGGTGCGGGCGATTCGTAAAAGCAGGCTGGTGGAAGTGGCGGAAGGTCAGCCAGCAATCGGCGATTATCCGGCCTGTCTGGTTGCCAATGAAAACTATCAAAACTTCCGCGTCATGCTGGTTCGCGCAGACCCGGATACCCAACGTCTGGTACTGACGGCGGCACAACTGGATGCCCTGAAATGCCACGCGGGCGACCATGTACGTTTTGTGCGTCTTTGTGCAGAGGAGAAAACAGCATGACACTATGGATAAACGGTGACTGGGTGGCGGGACTGGGCGAGCGTCGGGTGAAAACCAACCCAGTAGGTGGTGATGTGCTGTGGCACGGCAATGATGCCGATGCCACGCAGGTGACGCAAGCGTGTCAGGCTGCGCGTGCAGCTTTTGTCGGTTGGGCTAAACAGCCCTTCAGCGAACGCCAGGCGATTGTTGAAAAGTTTGCTTCATTGCTGGAAAGCAATAAGTCCGAGCTAACCCAGATTATCGCCAGGGAAACCGGCAAACCGCGCTGGGAAGCTGCGACTGAACTGACGGCGATGATCAATAAAATCGCCATCTCCGTCAAAGCTTACCATGCCCGTACCGGAGAGCAGCACAGTGAACTACCGGATGGCGCGGCAACGTTGCGCCATCGCCCACACGGCGTGCTGGCAGTTTTTGGTCCGTATAACTTCCCTGGTCATTTACCCAATGGCCATATTGTTCCGGCATTGCTGGCAGGCAATACGTTGATTTTCAAACCCAGCGAGTTGACGCCGTGGACCGGTGAAGCAGTAACTAAGCTGTGGGAACAGGCGGGATTGCCGCCGGGCGTGCTGAACCTGGTGCAGGGCGGACGTGAAACAGGGCAGGCGCTGAGTGCGCTGGAAGACCTTGATGGTCTGCTGTTTACCGGCAGTGCCAATACCGGTTATCAGTTGCATCGGCAGTTATCCGGTCAACCGGAAAAAATCCTCGCCCTCGAGATGGGGGGTAATAACCCGCTGATTATTGAGAATCCGGAGGATATTGATGCCGCGGTACATCTGACCATTCAGTCCGCATTTGTCACCGCCGGACAACGCTGTACCTGTGCCCGCCGCCTGCTGGTAAAAAAAGGCGCGCAGGGTGATGCGTTCCTGACGCGTCTGGTGGAGGTTAGTCAGCGTTTAATGCCCGGCAACTGGGATGCGGAACCGCAGCCGTTTATGGGCGGACTGATTTCCGAACAGGCCGCGCAGCATGTCTATGATGCCTGGCAGCGTCTGGCGTCGTTGGGGGGACGTACGCTGTTGGCGCCACGTCTGGTGAAAGCCGGAACGTCACTGCTGACCCCTGGAATCATTGAACTGACCGGGGCGGCGAACGTACCTGATGAAGAGGTTTTTGGCCCTCTGCTTGGCGTATGGCGTTATGACAGTTTTGATGAGGCGATTCGTGTGGCGAACAACACCCGCTTTGGACTGTCGTGTGGGTTAGTTTCGCCCGATCGCGGCCAGTTTGAACAGCTACTGCTGGAGGCTCGAGCAGGGATCGTCAACTGGAATAAGCCGTTAACCGGCGCTGCGAGTACCGCACCGTTTGGCGGCGTTGGCGCTTCCGGGAACCATCGCGCCAGCGCGTGGTATGCCGCAGATTATTGCGCCTGGCCGATGGCAAGTCTGGAATCACCGGTCTTAACGCTGCCAACGGCGCTTAGCCCCGGGCTGGATTTTTCTCGCGAGGATAATCTATGAAAGCCCGTGAGGTAAATTTTGATGGCCTGGTGGGATTGACTCACCACTATGCTGGATTGTCATTTGGTAATGAGGCCTCAACCAAACATCGATTTCAGGTGTCGAACCCGCGTCTGGCGGCGAAGCAAGGTCTGCTAAAGATGAAAGCGCTGGCGGATGCGGGTTTTCCTCAGGCGGTGATCCCCCCCCACGAGCGGCCTTTCATTCCGGTTCTACGTCAGTTGGGTTTTAGCGGCAGTGACGAACAGGTGCTGGAGAAAGTGGCGCGTCAGGCACCTCACTGGCTCTCCAGTGCCAGCTCCGCATCGCCTATGTGGGTAGCGAATGCGGCAACGGTTTGCCCTTCAGCAGATTCGCTGGACGGGAAAGTGCATCTGACGGTGGCGAATCTGAATAATAAGTTCCACCGTTCGCTGGAAGCGCCTACTACCGAAGCTTTGCTACGGGCGATTTTCCGTGATGAGAATAGTTTTGCTGTCCACGGTGCGTTACCCCAGGTTGCGCTTTTCGGTGATGAAGGGGCGGCAAACCATAACCGCCTCGGTGGAGATTACGGCGATCCCGGTGTACAGCTATTTGTTTACGGTCGTGAAGAAGGCAATGCATCCCAGCCGAAGCGCTATCCGGCAAGGCAATCCCGTGAGGCCAGTGAGGCGGTCGCACGACTGAATCAGGTTAACCCGCATCAGTGTATTTTTGCTCAGCAAAATCCGGATGTCATCGATCTTGGTGTGTTTCATAACGATGTGATTGCGGTGTCGAATCGCCAGGTGTTGTTTTGTCATCAGCAAGCGTTTGTCAGACAGCAGGCGTTATTAGAGCAGTTGCGTAGCCAGGTGGCAGGTTTTACCCCGCTGGAAGTCCCGACTGCGGAAGTTTCGGTGCAGGATGCGGTGACCACCTATCTGTTTAACAGTCAGTTGCTGAGTCGTGATGACGGTTCGATGATGCTGGTCCTGCCGCAGGAGTGCCGGGAGCATGCTGGTGTGTGGCGGTATCTGAACCGTCTTCTCGAGGAAGACAATCCGATCGATGATCTGCGGGTATTCGATCTGCGTGAAAGTATGTCCAACGGCGGCGGTCCGGCATGCTTGCGCCTGAGAGTGGTGCTCACCTTGCAGGAACAGCAGGTGGTGAATCCGGCGGTTATCATGAACGATATGCTGTTTAACACGTTGAATAACTGGGTTGACCGTTACTATCGCGATCGTCTTACCGCTGCCGACCTTGCCGACCCACAGCTGTTGCGCGAGGGGCGTGAAGCGCTGGATACGCTGACGCAATTGCTTAACCTCGGCTCTGTGTATCCTTTCCAGCAGGAGTGGCCGCGCCATGGATAACTTTCTGGCTATCACGCTCGCAGGCGCCACTCCAGAAAAAATGCAAGGAACCACTCATGGTTTTGACTGGCAGTGGATCGGTCACGGAATTCTGGAACTGACGCCGCTTGCACCCGTTGAACATTCTCTGGTGCTGTCTGCGGGGATCCATGGCAATGAAACCGCGCCAGTAGAGATACTCGACTCATTGTTGTCCAGGTTATTTAGCGGCGAGCTGGTACTAACATGGCGGCTACTGGTGATTCTGGGAAACCCGCAGGCGCTTGCTGCGGGAAAACGGTATTGTCATAGCGACCTGAATCGTATGTTTTGCGGCCGGTGGCAGATTTTTACCGCGAGTGAAGAAACGCGCCGAGCCCATGAGCTTGAGCTGTGTCTGGAGGATTTTTATTCGCGGGCGAAAGAGCCAGCACGCTGGCATCTGGATCTACACACCGCGATTCGCGGTTCACAGCATCTGCGCTTTGGCGTGTTGCCACAACGCAACGTTGCCTGGGATGAGGGTTTTCTTGAATGGCTGGGGGATGCGGGACTGGAGGCGCTGGTCTTCCATCAGGCGCCTGGCGGTACGTTCACCCATTTTAGCGCTGAACATTTTGGCGCACTGGCCTGTACGCTGGAACTCGGTAAAGCGCTGCCGTTTGGACAAAACGATCTGTCCCAGTTTGCGCAAACGGCAGACGCACTGGCGCAGTTGCTGCGAGGCGAGCGAGTATCGACGGGAGAAACATCTCCGCTGCGCTACCGCGTAGTGTCGCAAATCACGCGACGTAGCGATGATTTTATTCTCCATATGGATAACCAGACGCTCAACTTTACCCCTTTTAAAGAGGGAACCTTGCTGGCGCAGGACGGTGATGAACGTTTTATTGTCACCCATAATGTTGAATACGTTCTCTTTCCGAATCCCAACGTGGCCTGTGGTTTACGTGCCGGGCTGATGCTCCAAAAAATGTGATAAATATATATGCCTTGCAGGTTTATCCTTCAGGGCTTATTTTTGCGTGCTGTTTTTATTTATTACGGATTATTCCTGGTGAATTGCTTTCTTAATAAGCAGGGTTCAGGTATAGTTCTTCATAATCCTTTCAAAATCATCCTGTTGTAATTTTTTATTGCAACTCTGCGCAATTTATTCTTTTTTTCTTCATAATTGATGAAAATTTGTTTTTTATACTTTCACTGTTTTACCGTTGCTCTGATTAATTGACGCTTAAGCCGGTAAAGTTAATCTCGTCAACACGACATCACATTGCATAAGAGTCGCATGAGTGTCGTAAAAATAACTGAAAGAAAGGATAGAAATTATGCGTAAACTGACTGCTCTGTTTGTTGCCTCTACTCTGGCCCTGGGTGCTGCCAACCTGGCTCATGCCGCTGACACGACAACAGCTGCGCCAGCTGATGCCAAACCGATGATGCACCACAACGGTAAATTCGCCCCGCATCACGACATGATGTTCAAAGACCTGAACCTGACCGACGCGCAGAAACAGCAGATTCGCGAGATCATGAAAGGTCAACGCGACCAGATGAAACGTCCGCCGCTGGAAGAGCGTCGCGCGATGCACGACATTATTGCCAGCGATAGTTTCGATAAAGCGAAAGCCGAAGCGCAGATTGCGAAGATGGAAGAACAGCGCAAAGCCAACATGCTGGCGCATATGGAAACTCAGAACAAGATTTACAACATTCTGACCCCGGAACAGAAAAAGCAGTTTAATGCCAATTTTGAGAAGCGTCTGACAGAACGTGCAGCGCAGAAAGGTAAAATGCCACAAGCTGCCGAGTAATCGATCAGCGTCTACACTAAATCATTCATGCTGTGTTGCACTGATTGCCGCACAGCGTGAAACCAAACTCAAGACCGCCGCTCTTGTCCACAACACGTTTAACGATGTGGGCAGGATCGGCGGTTTTTTCTTTCCTGCCTATTGCACCGGACACACGACAAGCTATTCTCCTGAAGCCCGTGAAAATTCTACCTGGATCAGCGCGTTATTCTTTTTGCAAAATACCGGGTTCATCGCTAAGGCAAATCAACTCTGCTGCCGATAACAATAATCTGCAGGGTGAACATACCAATGATGATTTATGGCTGCCTGTTTACGGCGGGTTGCCGTGCTGCGTCTTTCTGGAGGGATGATGGAATACTTTGATATCCGCAAAATGCCGGTCAATCTGTGGCGAAATGGTGCGGGAGAAACCCGTGAGATTTGCTGTTTTCCGCCAGCAACACGAGATTTTCACTGGCGGGCGAGTATCGCCTCCATTGCAGCCAACGGAGAGTTTTCTCTCTTTCCCGGCGTAGAACGCGTGATTACCCTGCTGGAAGGTGGAGAAGTGACCCTGGAAGAGTCAAACACCTTCACACATACTCTGAAACAGCATCAGCCTTTTACCTTTGCCGGTGACAAGGTGGTAAAAGCGAAGCTGACAGAAGGGCAGATGTCGATGGATTTCAATATCATGACCCGACGGGATGTCTGCCAGGCGAAAGTCAGAGTTGCCGACCGCACGTTTACGACTTTTGGTTCGCGCGGCGGCGTGGTATTTGTTATCAGCGGTGCCTGGCAACTGGGCGATAAGCTACTGACCGCCGATCAGGGTGCAAGCTGGCACGACGGTAAACACACCTTACGACTGCTGGAGCGCGAGGGAAAACTGCTGTTCAGCGAGATTAACTGGATGCCGGGCCATTCTCCTGACGCAGTTCAATAATGTCATATTGACCAGACAGAACAGGCCGGCAGAGAATTTTGTAGCCATCATGGTCAAAGCCGGCCGGCATACGCGCCAGGGTAGCCGCTTCATCCAGCGTTGAAACGGTTCCCAGCCACAGCCAGTTGTTGATGATATGGTACTGTGTCATTTCAGCGCGGGTTTCCTGCAGCGCAATGGCATTGCTCCATGGCCAGCAAATCACTCTCACTCTTTCCAGCGCCTCTAACAGACGCAAATGATGGGCTTCATGACTCTCTTTCCCGCAGCACGCTCCGGCGCATCGCTTAAGCGCGGAGCGAAAACAGGCGCGCCCGCGACTCAGGGGTTCCAGCCCCAACAGGCCGTAGCACAGCTGTTGTTCATCCGCGAGGCTTTGCAACGCTTGTAGCGCTGCGCGACGATTGGCAAACAGGCCAAACAGATTGGGGGCATGGGAGAAATCAATATCTCGTGCGTAGACAACCTGAACAGTTCGGTCGGTAAGCTGCAAGGCGCAAAGCTGACGATTGCGCCGCAGTCGTTTATTAAACAACGGCTGCTGTTCTTTGATCAATCGCGCTTCCAGCAGCAGGGCACCAATTTCTCCCGCGGTACAAATCCAGCTAATGCGTTTGGCCTGACGCAGCATTGCTGCTTCGTTTGCGGTACGCAGGTGTGCCATCACGCGGCTGCGAATATTGACGCTTTTACCAATATAGAGCGGCATAGTGTCGCTTTCACTGTGAAACAGATAGACGCCTGGTACAGCGGGAAGCTCACTCAAAAATGGACGCAGGTGCTCAGGATATTCATAGATTGCCGCTGCCTCAAATGTCAGGCGCGGGGCTGATTGACGCCGTACCACTTCTCACTCCGGATGCTGGTTATTCATCCAGTGTAGCAGTTTGGAACCGATTAAAAAAGCGGCATCAGGCCAGGAGGGGGCCGAACAGCGGTGATCCCAGTGCTATCCGGCAATATGTGACTAAAAGAATTACGCTTTTTTCCAGAAGTCATCAAACACCGTAATCGGTGTGCGACGTTTGTGCTCGGTCTTCAGATACCAGCCTTCAATTTTTTTCGCGACGTCGGCAGCCAGCGTTTTTCCTTCCAGATAATCGTCGATGTTGTCATAGGTGACGCCTAATGCGGCTTCATCCGGCAGAGAAGGACGATCGTCTTCGAGATCGGCGGTTGGTGCTTTCTTATATAAATGTTCTGGGCAACCCAGCGCGGCAAGCAGTTGCTTACCCTGACGCTTGTTCAAACGGAAAATAGGGTTAATGTCAGTACCGCCATCGCCGTATTTGGTGAAAAATCCGGTGATGGCTTCTGCTGCATGATCGGTTCCCACGACAACGCCGCTGGTCATGCCGGCGATACTGTACTGAGCCTTCATACGTTCACGGGCTTTTTCATTGCCACGGACAAAATCGCTCAGTTCAATACCCGCTTCACGCAGGGCCTGTTCACTGGCCAGTACCGCACCCTTAATATTGACGGTGAGTACGCGGTCCGGTTGGATAAAGGCGATGGCATCCTGACAGTCCTGTTCATCAGCCTGAACGCCATATGGCAGACGTACGGCAATAAACTGCAGCGCGTCATTCCCCGTTTCTTCGCGAAGCTCGGAAATAGCCATCTGGCATAGTTTTCCCGCGAGCGTTGAGTCCTGCCCGCCGCTAATCCCTAATACCAGTGATTTCAGAAAGGGGTAGGTCTGCAGATAAGATTTAAGGAAATCCACGCTGCGGCGAATTTCTTCTTCTGCATTGATGTGCGGTTTTGCGCCAAGCGCCTGGATTATCTCTTGCTGCAGAGTCATTTAACCCCCTATGGAAAATGAAATGATCAAAAAAATGATGTGTTAAAATTATCGCGTTGAGGCCCAAACGACAAGGGATGCGAGCATCATTTTGTTTTAATAGAATTTTCCGAAACTGCCTAAGTATCATCTGATTGCTTGAAAAATGCGTTGTTGTGCTCCAGGCTTATATAACACGCTGAAATACAAGAGGACGGAATATGAACAAGAACCTAACAGGAATTCTGAGTGCAGCGGCTGTTTTGACTATGCTGGCAGGGTGTACGGCTTACGATCGTACCAAAGACCAATTTGTTCAGCCCGTGGTGAAAGATGTGAAGAAAGGGATGAGCCGGGCGCAGGTGGCGCAGATTGCCGGTAAACCTTCTTCTGAAGTCAGCATGATTCATGCGCGAGGGACATGCCAGACCTACATCCTGGGTCAACGAGATGGTAAAGCTGAAACCTATTTTGTTGCTTTAGATGACACCGGACATGTGATTAACTCCGGTTACCAGACCTGCGCAGAGTACGACACCGACCCGCAGGCGGCGAAGAAGTAACAACTGCTTATTGCCTGAGCATTCAGACGAACCGGCCATCGTGCCGGTTTTTTTGTGCCGAACGATCTTATTTATTGCCGCGAATTATTTGCCCGAAATGTGAGGGGGGTCATAACGACAGGTCAAGGAGAGACAATTTAGTTGGTCAAGGAAATACCATCCACTGGTGCAATCCCGTATACTCATTTCAGCCATCTAAAAAAGTAATTTAGCTGACGCAAGTTACCCAGAGCATGGATGCAGGTTATGGCTTGCGGAGTGTCTGGTTGACAGATAATCGCATATGAGGATCGTTTTAATGGAAAAGAAACACATTTATCTGTTTTGTTCTGCGGGCATGTCGACTTCATTGTTGGTTTCGAAGATGCGTGCTCAGGCCGAAAAATACGAAGTGCCGGTTATTATTGAAGCGTTTCCTGAAACGCTGGCCGGAGAAAAAGGTCCAACGGCCGATGTCGTGTTATTAGGTCCACAAATTGCTTATATGTTGCCCGAAATTCAGCGTTTGTTACCCAACAAGCCTGTGGAAGTGATTGACTCGCTGCTGTATGGCAAAGTCGATGGTTTAGGCGTGCTTAAGGCTGCTGTTGCAGCAATTAAAAAAGCCGCAGCAAATTAATTATTTTATTTTAATTTTTCCCGTCAAAGAGTTATTTCATTAACATTCACCGCAATTATTAATTGCGGTATTTAAGGGTATTTTTCTATGAGTAACGCTATTGCTTCACTTGAAAAGGTACTCCTTCCTTTTGCTGTAAAAATTGGAAAGCAGCCACACGTTAATGCAATCAAGAACGGTTTTATTCGTTTAATGCCGTTAACCCTCGCAGGGGCCATGTTTGTATTAATCAATAACGTTTTCCTGAGCTTTGGGGAGGGGTCGTTTTTTTATTCAATGGGCATTCGACTTGATGCTTCAACTATTGAAACGCTGAATAGCTTGAAAGGCATTGGTGGAAACGTCTATAACGGTACGCTGGGTATCATGTCATTGATGGCACCGTTCTTTATCGGCATGGCGCTGGCAGAAGAACGTAAAGTCGACTCACTGGCTGCCGGTCTGTTATCTGTCGCCGCGTTTATGACCGTAACGCCTTATAGCGTGGGTGAAGCCTATGCCGTTGGCGCGAACTGGCTCGGCGGTGCCAATATTATTTCCGGTATCATTATCGGCCTCGCGGTCGCGGAAATGTTCACCTTTGTGGTTCGTCGCAATTGGGTCATTAAATTACCTGATAGCGTACCGACATCTGTATCGCGCTCTTTCTCTGCGCTGATTCCTGGCTTCCTTATCCTCTCCATTATGGGGATCATCGCCTGGGCATTGAACACCTGGGGTACGAACTTCCACCAGATCATTATGGATTCCATTTCAACTCCGCTGGCGTCGTTGGGCAGCGTGGTGGGCTGGGCCTACGTGATTTTTGTTCCGCTGCTGTGGTTCTTCGGTATTCACGGTTCACTGGCGCTGACTGCGCTGGACAGCGGTATCATGACGCCATGGGCGCTGGAAAACATCTCTATCTACCAACAGTTTGGTTCCGTAGATGCCGCGCTGGAAGCCGGTAAGACGTTCCACGTCTGGGCGAAACCGATGCTCGACTCCTATATTTTCCTTGGGGGTAGCGGGGCAACGCTGGGTCTGATTATCGCTATCTTCCTGGCATCGCGTCGTCCTGACTATCGTCAGGTTGCTAAACTGGCACTGCCATCAGGTCTGTTCCAGATTAACGAACCTATCCTGTTCGGTCTGCCGATCATCATGAACCCGGTGATGTTTATCCCGTTCATCCTGGTGCAACCGATACTGGCGGCGATTACGCTGGCAGCTTATTACTCAGGCATTATTCCACCGATTACCAACATTGCACCGTGGACCATGCCAACCGGTTTGGGCGCGTTCTTTAACACCAACGGTAGTGTCGCTGCTCTGCTGGTCGCGCTGTTCAACCTCGGTATCGCAACGCTGGTTTACCTGCCGTTCGTGGTTGTAGCCAACAAAGCGCAGAACGTTATTGACCAAGAAGAAAGCGAAGAAGATATCGCTAACGCATTGAAATTCTAAATTTAATCCGGCATGGCTTCACGGTCATGCCGGACTGAACCAGAGGAAAAAAGTATGTTGGACATCGAGAATATCGTCGACACGCAGTCCGAAGCAGAAGAACTTGAAGAAGTGGTGATGGGCCTCATCATCAACTCCGGTCAGGCGCGTAGCCTGGCGTACGGCGCACTCAAAATGGCCAAGCAAGGCGATTTCGAGTCGGCCAAGGCGATGATGGACCAGTCTCGTCTGGCGCTGAACGAAGCGCACCTCGTGCAAACGAAACTGATTGAAGGCGATCAGGGCGAAGGTAAAATGAAAGTTAGCCTGGTGCTAGTCCACGCGCAGGACCACCTGATGACATCAATGCTGGCGCGTGAGCTGGTGACTGAACTGATTGAACTTCACGAAAAGCTGAAATAGCGAGGAGTGCATAATGCAGCTACAGATTAACGCACCGGAAATCAAAACCGTTTATGAACAGCAGCTGTTTAATGGCAAAAATTTCCATGTGTTCATCTATAACAAAACTGAGAGTATCAGCGGGCTGCATCAGCATGACTACTATGAATTTACCCTGGTTTTAACCGGGCGCTATTATCAGGAAATCAACGGTAAACGCGTACTACTCGAACGTGGAGACTTTGTCTTTATCCCGTTGGGATCGCACCACCAAAGTTTTTATGATTTTGGTGCGACAAGGATCCTTAACGTCGGCATCAGTAAACGTTTTTTTGAACAGCACTATCACCCGCTACTGCCATTTTGTTTCGTTGCATCGCAGGTCTATCGGGCGAATAACTCGTTTCTTACCTATATTGAAACGGTTATTGCATCACTTAACTTTCGCGAGAGCGGACTGGATGAATTTGTAGAAGTGGTCACCTTCTATATTATTAATCGGTTACGTCATCATCGCGAAGAGCAGGTGTTGGATGATATTCCGCAGTGGCTTAAAACCACCGTCGAGACCATGCACGACAAACGGCAGTTTAGCGAGAACGCGCTGGAAAATATGGTACACCTGTCCGCGAAATCCCAGGAGTATCTGACCCGTGCAACCCAGCGTTATTACAGCAAAACGCCGATGCAGATTATTAATGAAATCCGCATTAACTTTGCTAAAAAACAGCTGGAAATGACGAACTATTCTGTAACGGATATTGCTTACGAGTCTGGCTACAGTAGTCCAAGCCTGTTTATTAAAACGTTTAAAAAGCTGACGTCGTTTACACCGAATAGCTACCGTAAGAAATTAACTGAATTTAATCAGTAGATATTATTTGCCAATAACCCATTTTTTATAGCTTGCCCAAAATAGCGTCGGGACAGCCACGCTATACCTGACATACGGGTTGAGCATAATACACGTCAGTGTTTTGACACTGAAGGGAGAAAGTATGAGCCAGAAATTAAAAGTCGTCACTATCGGTGGCGGGAGCAGCTACACCCCTGAATTACTTGAAGGCTTTATTAAGCGCTATCATGAATTACCGGTTTCTGAGTTGTGGCTGGTTGATGTCGACGGTGGAAAAGAGAAACTGGACATTATTTTTGACCTATGCCAGCGCATGATCGATAAAGCCGGCGTACCGATGAAGTTGTTTAAAACGCTGGATCGCCGTGAAGCACTGAAAGATGCTGATTTCGTTACCACCCAGCTGCGTGTAGGGCAACTGCAAGCCCGTGAAAAGGATGAACGCATTCCGCTGAGCCACGGGTATCTGGGGCAGGAAACCAACGGCGCTGGCGGGCTGTTCAAAGGCCTGCGTACCATTCCGGTTATCTTTGATATTGTTAAAGATGTGGAAGAATTGTGCCCGAATGCGTGGGTGATCAACTTCACTAACCCAGCCGGGATGGTGACTGAGGCGGTTTATCGCCATACGAATTTCAAGAAATTCATCGGCGTATGTAATATTCCGATCGGCATGAAAATGTTCATCAGCGACGTGCTGGCGCTGAAAGAGAGTGATGACTTATCTATCGACCTGTTTGGTCTGAATCATATGGTCTTCATTAAGGATGTTCTGGTCAACGGTGTGTCACGCTTTGATGAACTGCTGGACGGCGTTGCTTCGGGTCAGTTGAAAGCCTCTGGCGTGAAGAACATCTTCGACCTGCCGTTCAGCGAAGGGTTGATTCGTTCGCTGAAGCTGCTGCCGTGCTCGTATCTGCTGTACTACTTCAAGCCAAAAGAGATGCTGGCGATCGAAATGGGCGAGTACTATAAGGGTGGCGCACGTGCTCAGGTAGTACAAAAAGTAGAAAAACAACTGTTTGATCTCTATAAAAATCCTGAGCTAAACGTTAAACCGAAAGAGCTGGAGCAGCGCGGCGGGGCCTATTACTCCGATGCGGCCTGTGAAGTGATCAATGCCATCTACAACGACAAACAGACTGAGCACTATGTCAACATTCCACATCATGGGCATGTTGATAATATTCCTGCGGACTGGGCGGTTGAGATGACCTGTACGCTGGGGCGTAACGGTGCTACGCCGCATCCGCGAATTACCCATTTTGATGAGAAAGTGCTCGGCCTTATCTATACCATTAAAGGTTTTGAAGTGGCGGCGAGCAACGCAGCGTTGAGCGGTGAGTTGAATGATGTGCTGCTGGCGCTGAACCTGAGCCCGCTGGTGCATTCTGACAGCGATGCCGAAATTCTGGCGCGTGAGCTGATTCTGGCGCATGAAAAATGGCTGCCAAACTTCGCCGGGTGCATTGAGAAACTCAAAAGCGAACAACACTAACCGAGGTCGGCTATGGAACGCGTACTGATTGTAAATGCGGATGATTTTGGCCTGAGTAAAGGACAAAACTACGGCATTGTTGAAGCTTGTCGCAATGGTGTTGTCACCTCGACCACGGCGCTGGTTAACGGTGCGGCAATTGACCATGCGGTACAGCTGAGTCGCGACATACCTGAACTTGCCGTCGGAATGCACTTTGTTCTGACGCTGGGCAGGCCGTTGACGGCAATGCCAGGCCTTACTCGTGACGGGGTACTGGGGAAATGGATCTGGCAGATGGCGGAGGAAGACACTCTGCCGCTGGATGAAATTTCTCAGGAACTGGCCGCACAGTATCAGCGTTTTATTGACCTGTTCGGGCGGGAGCCGACGCATCTGGATAGCCATCACCATGTGCATATGTTCCCGCAAATTTTCCCTATCGTAGCAGGGTTTGCTGCCCAGAAGGGGATTGCGTTGCGTATCGATCGTCAGGCGGTATTCCAGGCGTCTGACTTACCGGAAACCTTACGGACTTCCCAGGGATTCAGCAGCGAGTTTTACGGTGAGGCGATTTCTGAAGCTCTGTTTTTGCAGATGCTTGATGCGTCAGCCGATCGCGGAGAATCCTCGCTGGAAGTGATGTGTCATCCGGCTTTTATCGATGACATTATTCGTCAAAGTGCCTACTGTTACCCCCGCTTAACTGAGCTCGACGTGCTGACGTCTTCGTCACTGAAATATGCTATTGCGGAGCGCGGTTATCGTCTTGGCAGTTTTCTAAACGTGTAATTCCTGAGTTTGCGGCGCTTGATGCGCCGCATTTTTTTAGGCCGGAATCGTGTCTATTTTTCCGACGCGTGACCAGACGCGGTGCGCGGTCATCAGCGTCAGCAGGGTATCCATGAACTGTGTGTCTGCACTGTCCGCTTCCACCACGCCTTCTTCTCCTTCCTTTTTGATATTCAACGTTGCTTTAAACTGACGAGCATCGCCAGCCAGGGCGATAGGTTTCAAGTGCTTATACGCTTCGAATAAGTAATATCGGGCATCATCGTTCGTAACGATATCCGCGAGATTGCCGCACGGAACGATAACCGCATCGACCGTCAGGGTAGATCCATCATCGGCAACTACATTCCCCATCCGGGAATAGAGTAGTTTGGCATGAACACCTTCGGCCTGTAGGGCTTGCATGATGGCGAGCAGATCGGCCGATTTCACCTGGTTATTAAGTAAAATGGCGACCATGCGGCCAGTTATCATTGATGGAATTCGGTTCATAGTTGGCCGGATTGGTATCGATGTCCATGCAATGCATGCCGTCACGCTGGAAATTATGATACGGACAGGTTGGGCGATTAATTGGGATTTCATGGAAGTTGGGCCCACCCAGACGACTGATCTGGGTATCGGTATAGGAGAACAAGCGGCCTTGCAACAAGGGATCGTTAGTAAAATCGATGCCCGGGACGATGTGTCCGGGATGAAAAGCCACTTGCTCATTTTCGGCGAAAAAATTGTCCGGATTGCGGTTTAGCACCATTTTACCGACGAGTTGTACCGGAACCAGTTCTTCAGGTATCAATTTCGTTGGATCGAGCAGGTCAAAATCGAACTTGAATTCGTCCTCTTCGGGAATGAGCTGTAGCCCCAGTTCATATTCCGGATAATCGCCCGCTTCAATCGCTTCCCACAGTTCGCGGCGATGAAAGTCGGGAGCCCGACCTCAGCGGCGCAGGTACAGGCCGATGACGTAAAGCGCGATGAACCAGGCAAACAGCGCACGCAAGGCAGGACGTCAGGAGGCAAAATCGGCTAAGATAGTGGTTTTCTGATTTTTAGAATTTGTCTTTAGTGAAGCAACTGATTATGAAACCTCTTCGCCAACAAAATCGTCCGGTTATCAGCTATGTTCCTCGCGTGGAGCCCGCTCCACCAGAGCATGCGATTAAAATGGATGCGTTTCGTGACGTATGGATACTGCGCGGAAAATATGTCGCTTTTGTCTTAATGGGGGAGGCGTTTCAACGTTCGCCCGCATTTACGGTCCCGGAATCAGCGCAGCGCTGGGCTAATCAGATTCGTCAGGAAAATGAACTGAGCGATTAATGGATATAAAAAAACCGCCGGAGCATGATACTCCGGCGGTTTTTTGTTTTTTAGCTGACAGACTTAGCGATGCGCCAGTTCGGCGTTATCGTCGCTGTCCAGAATTGTTTTATCGGTCTGCTTCAGCCATTGACTGGTCAGCGTACCGGCAGTCATGGAACCGCTTACGTTCAACGCAGTACGACCCATGTCGATCAGCGGTTCAACGGAGATCAACAGCGCAACCAGCGTGACCGGCAGACCCATAGCAGGCAGAACGATCAGTGCGGCAAACGTTGCACCGCCACCGACACCCGCAACCCCTGCGGAACTCACGGTCACGATACCAACCAGCGTGGCAATCCACATTGGGTCCAGCGGGTTGATTCCAACGGTCGGCGCGACCATTACTGCCAGCATTGCCGGGTACAGACCCGCACAACCGTTCTGGCCAATCGTGGCGCCAAAAGAGGCGGCGAAAGAGGCGATGGATTCAGGCACGCCCAGACGACGGGTTTGCGCTTCAACGTTCAGCGGAATTGAGGCTGCGCTGGAACGGCTGGTGAAGGCGAAAGTCAGCACCGGCCACACCTTACGGAAGTATTTCAGCGGGCTAACGCCGTTAATACCCAAGAGGATCCCGTGAACCACGAACATAATGCCCAGACCGAGATAAGAGGCCACGACGAAGCTACCCAGCTTAATGATATCCTGCAGGTTGGAACCGGCAACCACTTTGGTCATCAGCGCCAGAACACCGTACGGCGTCAACTGCATCACCAGACGAACCAGCTTCATCACCCAGCTTTGCAGGGTATCGATAGCCACCAGAACGCGCTCGCCTTTTGGTGCATCATCCTTCAGCAGTTTAAGTGCGGCTACACCCAGGAATGCTGCGAAGATAACTACGCTGATAATCGACGTCGGGTTGGCGCCAGTCAGATCGGCAAACGGGTTTTTCGGAATAAACGACAGCACCAGTTGCGGAACGCTGAGGTCAGCCACTTTGCCAACATAGTTGGTTTCAATCGCGTTCAGACGGGCCGTCTCGGCACCACCTTGCACCAGACCTTCTGCGGTCAGGCCGAACAGGTTGGTCACCAGAACCCCGACCAGTGCGGCAATCAGCGTGGTAAACAGTAGCGTTCCGATGGTCAGGAAGCTGATTTTACCTAACTGAGAGGCATTGTGCAGACGCGCAACGGCGCTGAGAATAGATGCAAATACCAGCGGCATAACAATCATCTGCAGCAACTGGACATAACCGTTGCCGACAATGTTGAACCACTGTACGGAATCTTTAAGAACCTGGCTGTCGGAACCATAAATGGTGTGCAGGGCAAGGCCGAACACGACACCCATGATCAGACCGACCAGTACTTTTTTGGCCAGACTCCACTGTTTGTGACGGGCTTGCGCCAGCACGAACAGCAGCACTACGAACACGATAATGTTCGCGATTAATGGAAAGTTCATCCCCGTTCTCCTGATCTTATTATACGTATCACCGTTTAAAGGTGATTCTGTTGGCGCAAGATTAGCAGAACTGTGACTTGCCTCTTATATTCAAATGGAATTGTTTATACCGAAAATGACTTTTTGGCTGATTTATTAGTCAATCTGATGCGTTATGAAACGATTGAACTGCATTTGTAGCGTATTAATCATCTGCGAAGACCAGCGTACCGCGCTGTTCTCTTGTACGGTCTGCGGCATCCAGATTGCCCATGCGAACAGTGCCATGCACAGAAACCGCTCCAGTTGGTTGCCTTTTTGCGGCACGAGGATGGGCAGACGAAAACGCCAGCGGCAGGGCCAAAGCAGGGGAACGCCCGCCGGGGTCAGCATATCGGCCAGAATATGGCTGAGATAACCGAGAACCATACCTTGTAAGGCATCAGCCGGTATTATCCAGGTGTCCGGGACTTTCAGGTAAAACGTGGTCAGCAGGGCAAAGACTGCAAGCAGGCTATGTGTAAACCCGCGATGACCAAATGCCCGGGCAATGGGCTTTGATATCCACTTCAGACGCTGCCCCAGCAGGGATTTGGGATGATCAATATCCGGCAGCAGGCACGTTAAAATGGCGGAAGGAACAATATGCCACCAGTCACCCTGCGCAAGAACGGGCGTTAGCTCGGCATTCTTGGCAAATACCGCACAGGCAATAGAAAAAAGAAGGTGGCCTTCCGCCGTCATGATAAAACCCAATAAACTGTCGATTCATACAGTATAGGGGTTTTATACAGTAGGCGGAAGAGGTGACGTTGTAACCCTTTGTCACAAGTGCGCCATTACCGCGCCAGCCAACCGCCATCCACGGCTAGCGTATAGCCATGAATATAGTCAGAGGCGGGACTTGCGAGGAATACGACCGGGCCTTTCAGATCATTTGGCGTGCCCCAGCGCCCTACGGGAATACGATCGATAATCTCCTGATTGCGCTCGCTGTCTGCGCGCAGCTGCTGGGTATTATTGGTCGCCATATAGCCAGACGCGATAGCATTGACATTAATTCCTTTGGCCGCCCATTCATTGGCGAGCAGGCGAGTGATGCCCAGCACGCCGCTTTTTGATGCGGTATAGGAAGGAACGCGGATTCCGCCCTGAAAAGAGAGCATCGAGGCAATGTTAATAATTTTTCCGCCATTGCCCTGAGCCAGAAACTGGCGCGCCACGGCCTGTGACAGAAAGAAAACAGATTTGAGATTTAGATTCATCACGTCATCCCAATCCTTTTCACTGAAGTCCAGCGCATCCTGACGGCGTATGGTTCCCGCATTGTTGACCAGAATATCGACCCGGCCAAACGCCGACACCGATTGTGTCACGATGCTGGTGAGAGCATCTTGTTGGCTGAGGTCGGCCTGAATAGCCATAAAACGTCGACCGAGGGCGTTAATTTTCTCTGCGGTTTCATGTGGTATTTTACGATTCACGCCGACTACATCGCAGCCCGCTTCAGCCAGCGCCACTGCCATACCCTGCCCAAGGCCGGTGTCACATCCAGTGACGATGGCTACTTTACCTTCGAGACGAAAAGCTTCCTGAATCATGTTTACCTCACTATTTATGTCATTAACGCTTGCTCTATAGGGCAAGGATAGGAGAGGTTAAACAGAAACACAATTAAAAATGAAACGATGTTTTAAAAATAAAAAATCTGAGAGGGCGGGCAATACGATGATTGCCCGTTACAGGATTAGCCGCGCAGATGAACGGCAGTGAGTTCGGTGAGTGAGGTTAATTTGACATCGGCAAGAACGAAGCGAGGATCGTCCTGATTCTCATGCGCTGGTACGACGATGGAACGCATACGGGCGGCTTTTGAAGCAATCATGCCGTTTACCGAGTCTTCCAGCGCAACGCAGTTTAACGGGTCAATGCCCAGTTTCGCCGCACAATCGAGGTAAACCTGCGGGTGCGGTTTGCTGTAAGGCAGTTTTTCTGCAGAAGCCAGCGCATCGAAGCTGCTGCGCAGATCAAACATGGTCAGCACTTTTTCCAGCATATGCAGCGGCGAGGCGGATGCCAGTCCTACTTTGATTCCCTGAGATTTGCACAACCCCACGGCTTCACGCACACCCGGCAGCAGCGGTTTTTTTTCTTCCACTAACGCAATGGCCCGGGTGATGATGCGCTCGGTGACCTCCTGACGTGAGGGACCGTTCCACGGTTGCTGCGCAAACCACAAATCGACCACCATATCGATGCGTAAGCCAAGGGTGTCGGGAAGTTCATGGCGGCGGGAGATATCAACGCCTAAACTTGCTATCACATCCAGTTCGGCCTGATCCCAAAGCGGTTCAGAATCGACCAGTAATCCATCCATATCGAAAATTGCAGCAAGAATTTGACGCGGGGTTGACATCACAACCTCTCCTTTACGGTGATAAAAGGGATTAAGAGCCAGTCATAACAGGCTCTGAGCGTTCATTATGGCTAATTCAGCAGTATACCGCCTTTAAAGATCAGGCGAAAACGGTTATCAACGGGTAAACTTAGGCCAAAATGACACGTCTTTATCAAGGGGAACTCATGACGTATCAACAAGCTGGACGCATTGCCGTCTTGAAAAGGCTGGCGGGATGGGTAATTTTCATTCCCGCGCTGATTTCAACACTGGTTTCTGTACTGAAATTTATGTATGCGCACAGCGAAAAGCAGGAGGGAATTAACGCGGTCATGCTCGATTTTGCTCACGTGATGATCGATATGATGCGGGTTAATACACCTTTTCTTAATGTGTTTTGGTATAACTCGCCGACACCCGATTTTCAAAGTGGACTGAATCTCGTTTTTTGGCTGATATTCATCCTGATTTTTATCGGTCTGGCGTTGCAGGATTCAGGCGCCAGAATGAGCCGCCAGGCACGTTTCTTACGCGAAGGCGTTGAGGATCAACTGATTCTGGAACAGGCAAAAGGCAGTGAAGGATTATCCCGCGAGCAACTTGAATCGCGAATTGTAGTACCGCACCATACGATCTTCTTACAAATTTTCCCGCTTTATATTTTGCCGGTGATCGTTATCGTGATCGGCTACTTCTTCTTCTCATTGCTGGGCTTTTTGTAAGTGCCGCTCTATCGGGCCTGCCACGTTGCGAAACGGCAGGCCTGATAATCAACGCGGTACGTAGCTAAGCAGCGAGTAATCTATCCAGCGCTTTCTGCGCCACAACCAGATGCTGCCCTCCGAACAGAATTGCTCGATTCAGCAGCGTATAGAGCTGGTAGATTGGCTGCCTGTCGAGAAAGTCCAGCGGTAGTGGTGAGACAGACTGGTAACCGTCATAAATTTGCGGCGGCTGATCGGTATGCAACGGCAGCATTGCCAGGTCACACTCTCTGTCCCCCCAGTAGCAGGCAGGGTCAAAGATGTACGGACCGTTAGGACCGAGGGCGCAGTTCCCGGACCACAAATCACCGTGCAGGAGAGACGGCTGCGGCTGATGAGAAGAGAGACGTTGCTGGACATGTTCGACGATGGCATCAATATTGCCAAACGCAATGCCTTTTTCAGCGGCGAGTTCCAGTTGCCAGCCTATTCGCTGCTCGGCGAAAAAGGTTGACCAGCGACGTTGCCAGGTATTGGGCTGCGGCGTGGTAGAGAGCGCGTTATCGAAGTCGAGGCCAAACTGAGGCTGGTCGCTCCATTCGTGCAAATGCGCAAGCTGTTGACCGAGGATAAACGCGTTATGCGCATCAAGCGGACGGGGAGGGAGGAAATCCATCACCAGAAAGCTGTAATCTCTGTCTGCGCCTACTGCCCAGACTTTCGGTACAGATACAGTTTGACTGCGGGAAAGTAGCTCCAGCTGATCGGCTTCTGCCGTAAAGCCGGTTAACAGCTCTCTTTCATCGCATTTGACGAAAAAATCTCGCCCCGCATAGCGTAAATGCCATGCGGCGTGAATCTCTCCGCCGGGCAGTTCATTACGCAGTTCGATTTCGCCTTCACCTAATTGCTCGCTTAAAAGACGACTGATAGCCTGCCACATGATGTCTCTCCCCATGTTGTCTGCCAGATCATAAGGTTAGCGCAAGAATGCGGTTAAAAAACACGAACTGACGCACACCACGGACGCGTCATCGCTGGAAAGGCACTTAATGTTTGTCGCTCTTCTTCACCCCGTACCGTTGTGGAGACGTCTGACTGCACATGATTCACTTCTTTGTAATCACGTGATTTTTTATCATAGTCGCATAACATCCATGCTGACAGTTTTACGCGAGAATCCCTCTTTCTCTTCATAAGAGGGACGGTGTCATTACTGAGTGAGATACGAATAAATTTTTTGCGTGTCGTCCAAAGAGCACAGGCGCGTACCCTGATTGAGCGTTGCTGCGCTACCTGCGGCGACGCCGTAACGGACAATATCCTCAAAAGGTGCATTCTCAGCCAGTTTAAGCGTCATGGCCCCGACCATGCTGTCGCCCGCGCCTACGGTGCTTTGACTTTTCACCGGTGGCGGAACCACCTGAACGCAGGTTTCTCGATCTACGCCCAGCGCCCCTTGCGGCCCAAGCGAGACCACAACGCGGTGCGCTTTCCCACTATGTACGATTTCCTGCGCGGCCTTGCGCACATCATCGGGCTGTGTCAGTTCGCGGTTTACCAGCGCACTCAGTTCTTTGAGGTTGGGTTTGACCAGTTCGATATTGCCGATGGCTAACGCCGCCGTCAGTGCTTCGCCTGAACTGTCGACAATACAGCGGATCCCCTGTTTTTGTGCGGTGGTAATCAGTCGGGTCAACTTCTCAAGCTGTACGCCGGGCGGCAAACTACCGCTGATGACCAGCAATGCACCAGATTCAATTTCCAGCACCTGATCCTGAAGTTGGTAGAACTCGTCATCGGTCAGCGCAGCGCCAGGCATGACAAAACGATACTGTTCGCCGCTGGACTCAATGTGGACATGAAGATTTTGTCGGGTCCAGTCTTTGGCTTCGACGGTGGATACGGGAACATTTTCGTCGGCGAGCAATGCAACAAGATGCTCTCCGGTTGCACCCCCCGCGGGGAAAATCGCCGTTGCGGTTCCGCCAAGATGGGCAATTGCGCGAGCGACGTTGATGCCGCCGCCGCCGGGTTCAAAAACCGGCGAGGTACAACGAAGCTTACCTTCCGGGTAAATTTGTGGAGTGATTGTTGCGCTATCGAGAGAGGGCGCAAGTGTTAACGTATAGATACGTACCATCTTTACCTCCTGTTAGGCTGTCCTCAGTCTGGCACTTAACCTCCCGAAAGTGAAGTAATTAACAACATGATTTTTCATATCTTTATTTAAAATTATCGTCATAAAGTTATATAAATAAAATAAAGGTTTAGGAACGCTCTTATTCAAAAAATGAAATAAGAATTTATTGCTATGTTATTCGAGTCTTTTTATAATTTGTTACCTTTCAAGGGTCTTTTGTCATTGATCCATATGAAAGTTTCCGAGACCGTAATGGTCTCTTTTTTTGTTGTACGGACTCTTAATAAATGAAGCTTTTGAAGACAGTGCCCGCAGCATTACTGCTGACGGGGGGCCTGCTTGCGTCAATGCATGCTGCCGCCGATGATTCCGTTTTTACTGTCATGGATGACCCTTCCAGCGCGAAAAAACCCTTTGAAGGTAACCTGAACGCGGGATATCTCGCCCAGTCAGGCAACACAAAAAGTTCTTCTTTAACCGCAGACACCACCATGACCTGGTACGGTGAAACCACGGCGTGGTCTCTGTGGGGAAATGCCAGCAATACCTCCTCAAATGATGAGCGTTCATCAGAGAAATATGCCGTAGGTGGTCGTAGTCGTTACAACATGACTGACTATGACTATCTCTTTGGGCAGGCAAGCTGGTTGACCGACCGTTACAACGGCTATCGCGAGCGTGACGTGCTGACCGCCGGTTATGGTCGTCAGTTCCTTAACGGGCCAGTACATAGCTTCCGTTTTGAATTCGGTCCTGGCGTGCGCTATGACGAGCATACGGATGGCACCACCGAAACACAGCCGCTGGGCTATGCGTCCGGGGCCTATGCGTGGCAGATGACGGACAATACTAAATTTACGCAAGGCGTGTCGGTATTCGGTGCGGACGATACAACGCTCAACTCTGAAACGGCCTTGAACGTTGCCATCAACGAACACTTTGGGTTAAAGGTGGCTTACAACGTCACCTGGAACTCTGAACCACCGGCAACAGCGCCGGAACATACCGATCGTCGTACTACTGTTTCACTCGGCTACCGGATGTAATGACAAACCGGGTCAAATAATTGGCCCGGCTTTTATCTATTAAAGTTAAGGTTATTTAATAGATAATCTGTGTTTTATTTTTAGTACTTATCAATAACGCGCTATTTTTCAGACGAATTCGATTTAATTGATAAATAAACGAAACTGGAATAGCGGGTGAGCGTCATTTAACCCCAGATCATCGCTGCCCAACGTAGCATTAGCATTGCTGCACAAATAACGAGCAGGATCACAACCATCTTCCAGTGTTTCTTTGCAAAGCGATTTGTTGGCATTGTTCTTTTCCTGCTCAGATTAGATGACTTTCTGCAAGTGTAACAAAGACGTCAGGGTGTCAGTGAATTGATTTACATCATAGAGCGCGCGTTGATTGTTGCTTTGATCGGCTCGAAATGCCGTGTACACTGTGAAACGGTGTTATCAAAAAGCGGGTGTAGGTCCAGTGTAGCCATTGAAGCAATCAGTGACATATTTCGCAGAGTGAAGCGGGAATCAGCCCACACCTTTTTGATAATTTTAAATATTGAATCTTTGTATGTGATCTTACGTGTGGGTCACCACTGCAAATAAGGATATAACATGCCTGTTATTACTCTTCCTGATGGCAGCCAACGCCATTACGACCACGCTGTAAGCCCCATGGATGTTGCGCTGGACATCGGTCCTGGTCTGGCGAAAGCCACTATTGCTGGCCGTGTTGACGGTGAGCTGGTAGATGCTTCCGATCTGATTGAGCATGATGCGAAGCTCTCCATCATCACCGCGAAGGATGAAGAAGGTCTGGAGATCATTCGTCACTCCTGTGCGCACCTGTTAGGGCACGCGATCAAACAACTCTGGCCGCACACCAAAATGGCGATCGGACCGGTTGTTGATAACGGTTTTTACTACGATATCGATCTTGACCGTACGTTAACCCAGGAAGACGTCGACGCGCTCGAAAAGCGGATGCACGAGCTCGCTGAGAAAAACTACGATGTCATTAAGAAGAAAGTCAGCTGGTACGAAGCGCGTGAAACCTTCGTGAAGCGTGGCGAGACCTATAAAGTCTCTATTCTTGATGAAAACATCGCCCATGATGACAAGCCTGGCTTGTACCATCATGAAGAATATGTCGATATGTGCCGTGGCCCGCACGTGCCGAACATGCGTTTCTGCCATCATTTCAAACTGATGAAGACCGCTGGGGCATACTGGCGTGGCGACAGCAATAACAAGATGCTGCAGCGTATTTATGGTACTGCATGGGCAGATAAAAAAGCCCTGAATGCCTATCTGCAACGTCTGGAAGAAGCGGCCAAACGCGACCACCGTAAAATCGGCAAGCAGCTTGACCTGTATCATATGCAGGAAGAAGCACCGGGTATGGTGTTCTGGCACAACGATGGCTGGACTATCTTCCGTGAACTGGAAGTCTTTGTTCGCTCAAAACTGAAAGAATACCAGTATCAGGAAGTGAAAGGTCCGTTCATGATGGACCGCGTGCTGTGGGAAAAAACAGGTCACTGGGATAACTACAAAGATGCAATGTTCACCACCTCTTCTGAGAACCGTGAATACTGCATTAAGCCAATGAACTGCCCGGGTCACGTACAGATCTTTAATCAGGGTCTGAAATCCTATCGCGATCTGCCGCTGCGTATGGCTGAGTTTGGTAGCTGCCACCGTAATGAACCGTCAGGTGCGCTGCATGGCCTGATGCGTGTTCGTGGCTTCACTCAAGATGATGCGCATATCTTCTGTACTGAAGAGCAGATTCGTGATGAAGTTAACGCGTGCATTCGTATGGTCTACGATATGTACAGCACCTTTGGCTTCGAGAAAATCGTCGTCAAACTGTCCACTCGCCCCGAAAAACGTATCGGTAGCGATGAAATGTGGGACCGTGCTGAAGCTGACCTGGCCGTTGCGCTGGAAGAAAACAACATCCCGTTTGAGTTCCAACTGGGTGAGGGCGCGTTCTACGGTCCGAAAATTGAATTTACCCTGTATGACTGCCTCGATCGTGCATGGCAGTGCGGTACTGTACAGCTGGACTTCTCCCTGCCGTCCCGTTTAAGCGCCTCTTACGTTGGCGAAAACAACGAACGTCAGGTGCCGGTTATGATTCACCGTGCAATTCTTGGGTCGATGGAACGTTTCATCGGTATCCTGACCGAAGAGTTCGCTGGCTTCTTCCCGACCTGGCTTGCGCCGGTTCAGGTTGTGGTCATGAACATCACCGATTCTCAGTCTGAATACGTTAACGAATTAACGCAGAAACTACAAAATGCGGGTATTCGTGTAAAAGCAGACTTGAGAAATGAGAAGATTGGCTTTAAAATCCGCGAGCACACTTTACGTCGTGTCCCTTACATGTTGGTCTGTGGCGACAAAGAGGTAGAAGCAGGCAAAGTTGCCGTGCGCACCCGTCGTGGCAAAGACTTGGGCAGCCTGGACGTAAATGAAGTGATTGAGAAGCTGCAACAAGAGATTCGCAGCCGCAGTCTTCAACAACTGGAGGAATAAGGTATTAAAGGCGGAAAACGAGTTCAAACGGCACGTCCGAATCGTATCAATGGCGAGATTCGCGCCCTGGAAGTTCGCTTAACAGGTCTGGAAGGCGAAGCTTTGGGTATTGTGAGTCTGAGAGAAGCGATCGAAAAAGCTGAAGAAGCTGGAGTAGATTTAGTTGAAATCAGCCCTAACGCCGAACCGCCAGTTTGTCGTATTATGGACTACGGCAAGTTCCTTTATGAAAAGAGTAAGTCTTCTAAGGAACAGAAGAAAAAGCAAAAAGTTATCCAGGTTAAGGAAATTAAATTCCGTCCTGGCACCGACGATGGCGATTACCAGGTAAAACTCCGCAGCCTGGTACGCTTTCTGGAAGATGGCGATAAGGCTAAGATCACACTGCGTTTTCGCGGTCGTGAGATGGCCCACCAACAGATCGGTATGGAAGTGCTCAACCGTGTCCGTGACGATCTGAGTGAACTGGCAGTAGTCGAATCCTTCCCTACGAAGATCGAAGGCCGCCAGATGATCATGGTGCTCGCTCCTAAGAAGAAACAGTAAGGCCTTCAAGTAGCAATGTCTGTGGAGCCTACGGGTTCCACAGCCGTTGTTCGCCTACGTTTCGTTTATTAACAATGCGAAGTGGAAGTTATTAAAATGCCAAAAATTAAGACCGTACGCGGTGCTGCTAAGCGTTTCAAAAAAACCGGTGGTGGTGGATTTAAGCGTAAGCACGCAAACCTGCGTCATATTCTGACCAAAAAATCTACTAAGCGTAAACGTCACCTGCGTCCAAAAGGCCTCGTGTCTAAAGGCGATCTGGGTCTGGTTATCGCGTGCCTGCCGTACGCATAAGTCGTTAACGTTTAATTCATTTTTTTACTAAGAATATAGATACAGGAGAGCACATATGGCTCGCGTAAAACGTGGTGTAGTTGCCCGTGCACGTCACAAGAAAATTTTGAAACAAGCTAAAGGCTACTACGGTGCGCGTTCTCGCGTATACCGCGTTGCCTTCCAGGCTGTTATCAAAGCTGGTCAGTACGCTTATCGTGACCGTCGTCAGAAAAAGCGTCAGTTCCGTCAACTGTGGATTGCGCGTATCAACGCAGCAGCACGTCAGAACGGTATTTCTTACAGCAAATTCATCAACGGCCTGAAAAAAGCCTCTGTTGAAATCGACCGTAAGATCCTGGCTGACATCGCAGTATTCGACAAAGTAGCGTTCACCGCTCTGGTCGAAAAAGCGAAAGCAGCTCTGGCATAAGCCGGTGAAAAGAGGGAGCCTGGCTCCCTCTCTTTTATTTGCAGTACAATCAATTAGTTGACAATTTATCCGTAAGCCTTTTCAATAAAGGTTGTCCGGTTTTTACCACACAAGGTAACGCAAGCATGAATGCTGCTATTTTCCGCTTCTTCTTTTACTTTAGCACCTGAAATCAGGAGGCTTGTGCGTGAAAGAAGAAACGGAAAACAGCGCCTAAAAGCCTCCCTGGTGGAGGCTTTTTTTATACGCGTCATCCTTCAAGTTGTCTCTGTATTGGCTGCATTCGCTCTTTTGCTGCGTTGATACAACTTGAATGATTTTGCGTATATATGAGCGACTAGTGAATATCGCAACATAACGAGGAAAACCATGTCACATCTCGCAGAGCTGGTTGCCAGTGCAACGGCCGCCATTAACCAGGCTTCAGATGTTGCCGCGTTAGACAATGTCCGCGTCGAATATTTGGGCAAGAAAGGGCACCTGACCCTTCAGATGACAACCCTGCGCGAACTGCCGCCAGAAGAGCGCCCGGCAGCAGGTGCGGTGATAAACGAAGCCAAAGAGCAGGTGCAGCAAGCGCTGAACGCGCGTAAGGCCGAATTAGAAAGTGCTGCCCTGAATGCCCGTCTGGCAGAAGAAACTATCGATATCTCCCTGCCAGGGCGTCGTATCGAAAACGGCGGTCTGCATCCTGTAACGCGTACAATTGACAGGATTGAAAGTTTCTTTGGTGAGCTGGGCTTTACCGTGGCGACTGGTCCGGAAATCGAAGATGACTATCATAACTTCGATGCGCTGAACATTCCTGGCCATCATCCGGCGCGCGCTGACCACGACACTTTCTGGTTTGACGCGACGCGTTTGCTGCGTACGCAGACTTCCGGCGTGCAGATCCGCACCATGAAGGAAAAACAGCCGCCGATCCGTATTATCGCCCCGGGTCGTGTATATCGTAACGATTACGATCAGACTCACACCCCGATGTTCCATCAGATGGAAGGGCTGATTGTTGATACCAACATCAACTTCACCAACCTGAAAGGCACGCTGCACGATTTCCTGCGCAACTTCTTTGAAGAAGACCTGCAGGTTCGTTTCCGTCCTTCCTACTTCCCGTTCACTGAACCTTCTGCGGAAGTAGACGTGATGGGCAAAAACGGTAAGTGGCTGGAAGTGCTGGGTTGCGGGATGGTTCACCCGAACGTGCTGCGTAATGTTGGCATCGATCCGGAAATCTACTCGGGCTTTGCATTTGGTATGGGGATGGAGCGTCTGACCATGCTGCGTTACGGTGTTACCGATCTGCGTTCTTTCTTCGAAAACGATCTGCGTTTCCTCAAACAGTTTAAATAAAGGCAGGATAAAACAATGAAATTCAGTGAACTGTGGTTACGCGAATGGGTAAACCCGGCGATTGACAGTGATGCTCTGTCAAACCAAATCACGATGGCGGGTCTGGAAGTTGACGGTGTGGAACCTGTTTCCGGCGCGTTCAACGGCGTTGTGGTGGGTGAAGTGGTTGAATGTGGCCAGCACCCGAACGCTGACAAACTGCGTGTCACCAAAGTGAATGTAGGCGGCGACCGTCTGCTGGATATCGTCTGCGGTGCGCCAAACTGCCGTCAGGGGTTGAAAGTGGCTGTGGCAACCGTTGGTGCCGTTCTGCCGGGCGATTTCAAAATCAAAGCCGCGAAACTGCGCGGTGAGCCGTCTGAAGGTATGCTGTGCTCATTCTCTGAGCTGGGGATTTCCGACGATCATAACGGTATTATCGAACTGCCGGCCGATGCGCCAATTGGCACCGATATCCGTGAATACCTTAAGCTTGACGACAACACTATCGAAATCAGCGTCACGCCGAACCGCGCCGACTGCTTAGGCATTATCGGTGTCGCACGTGATGTTGCTGTGCTGAACAAAGCTCCGCTGGTTGAGCCGGAAATCGCGCCTGTAGCGGCAACCATTAGCGACGTCCTGCCGATTCAGGTTGAAGCCGTGGAAGCCTGTCCACGCTATCTGGGCCGCGTGGTTAAAGGCATCAATGTTAAAGCGCCGACCCCGCTGTGGATGAAAGAAAAACTGCGTCGTTGCGGTATTCGTTCAATCGATGCCGTGGTTGACGTGACTAACTATGTGCTGCTCGAACTGGGCCAGCCGATGCACGCATTCGACAAAGACCGCATTGAAGGCGGAATTGTTGTCCGTATGGCAAAAGAGGGTGAGACCCTGGTATTGCTGGATGGCAGCGAAGCGAAGCTGAATGCGGATACGCTGGTGATTGCGGACCATAACAAAGCGCTGGCGATGGGCGGCATCTTTGGTGGCGAACATTCCGGCGTGAATGATGAAACGCAAAACGTCCTGCTGGAATGTGCATTCTTCAGCCCGCTGTCTATTACCGGTCGCGCACGTCGTCACGGTCTGCACACCGATGCTTCTCACCGCTATGAGCGTGGTGTCGATCCGGCTCTGCAACATAAGGCCATGGAACGTGCAACGCGCCTGCTGATCGATATCTGCGGCGGCGAAGCGGGTCCAGTCATTGACGTGACGAACGAAGACACGCTGCCAAAACGCGCAACCATTACGCTTCGTCGTAGCAAACTGGATCGTCTGATCGGACACCATATTGCGGATGAGCAGGTGAGCGACATTCTGCGTCGTCTGGGTTGTGACGTGACGGAAGGGCAGGATGAGTGGAAAGCGGTCGCGCCGAGCTGGCGTTTCGATATGGAAATTGAAGAAGACCTGGTCGAAGAAGTCGCCCGCGTATACGGTTATGACAATATCCCGAACACGCCGATTCAGGCGGGTCTTATCATGGGTACGCATCGTGAAGCGGATTTGTCGCTGAAACGTGTAAAAACCATGCTGAATGACAAAGGCTACCAGGAAGTAATTACCTACAGCTTCGTCGATCCGAAAGTCCAGTCGCTGCTGCACCCGGGTGAAGAAGCACTGCTGTTGCCAAGCCCAATCTCTATTGATATGTCGGCTATGCGTTTGTCCCTGTGGACCGGCTTGCTGTCTACGGTAGTGTATAACCAGAACCGTCAGCAGAACCGCGTACGTATTTTTGAAACGGGTTTACGTTTCGTACCGGATACACAGGCCAATCTCGGGATCCGTCAGGATCTGATGCTGGCGGGCGTGATCTGCGGTAACCGTCATGATGAACACTGGAATCTGGCAAAAGAGACCGTTGATTTCTATGATCTGAAAGGCGATCTGGAAGCGGTTCTCGACCTGACCGGCAAACTGGCAGACATTCAGTTCAAAGCTGAAGCGAATCCAGCACTGCATCCGGGTCAGTCTGCGGCGATTTATCTGAAAGGTGAACGTATTGGTTTCATTGGGGTTGTTCATCCTGAACTGGAACGTAAACTGGATCTGAACGGTCGCACTCTGGTGTTTGAACTGGAGTGGAATAAGCTCGCAGACCGCGTGGTGCCTCAGGCGCGTGAAGTTTCTCGCTTCCCGGCGAACCGTCGCGACATCGCGGTTGTTGTGGCCGAAAACGTTCCCGCTGCGGATATTTTATCCGAGTGTAAGAAAGTTGGCGTAAATCAGGTAGTTGGCGTAAACTTATTTGACGTGTACCGCGGTAAGGGTGTTGCGGAGGGTTATAAGAGCCTCGCTATCAGCCTGATCCTTCAGGATACCAGCCGTACACTTGAAGAAGAGGAGATTGCCGCTACCGTCGCCAAATGTGTAGAGGCATTAAAAGAGCGATTCCAGGCATCATTGAGGGATTGAACCTATGGCGCTTACAAAAGCTGAAATGTCAGAATATCTGTTTGATAAGCTTGGGCTTAGCAAGCGGGATGCCAAAGAACTGGTCGAGCTGTTTTTCGAAGAGATCCGTCGTGCTCTGGAAAATGGTGAGCAGGTAAAACTCTCTGGTTTTGGTAACTTCGATCTGCGTGATAAGAATCAACGTCCGGGCCGTAACCCGAAAACGGGCGAAGATATTCCCATTACAGCACGGCGCGTGGTGACCTTCAGACCCGGACAGAAGTTAAAAAGCCGGGTCGAAAACGCAACGCCCAAAGAAGAGTGATTTAACGATCCGTTAAGTCACTTGCTCTGCCATCAAAGCGGCAGCGCAAACCATGATATATAACTAAAAAGGCCGCTCTGCGGCCTTTTTCCTTTTCACTACCGAATCAGCACCGTAGAATCACCTTCATCTCTTTTCAGCAGAATGGAAAACATGCTGACTTTCGCCCATCAACAGCAGCGTCGAAATGTGCGCTGGATACTGTCACTGTCAGTACTTATGCTACTGGCAACGATTCTAAGCTTGTGCGCAGGAGAACAATGGATCGCTCCCGGCGACTGGTTCAGCGCCCGCGGCGATCTGTTCGTCTGGCAAATCCGACTTCCCCGTACCCTTGCCGTTTTGCTGGTAGGCGCTGCGTTGGCCTTATCAGGCGCAGTGATGCAAGCTCTCTTTGAAAATCCGCTCGCCGAGCCGGGATTATTAGGCGTGTCTAACGGTGCGGGAGTCGGGCTCATCGCGGCGGTGCTGCTGGGGCAGGGGCAACTTCCCGGCTGGGCATTGGGCCTTTGCGCCATTGCCGGGGCGCTGATTATCACGCTCATACTGCTACGTTTCGCCCGCCGCCATTTGTCTACCAGCCGTCTGCTGCTGGCAGGGGTGGCGCTGGGGATTATCTGTAGCGCGCTGATGACATGGGCCATCTACTTCTCCACCTCATTTGACTTACGACAGCTGATGTACTGGATGATGGGGGGCTTCGGTGGCGTAGACTGGCATCAGGCCTGGCTCATGATAGCGTTGATTCCGGTACTGGTGTGGATCTGCTGTCAGTCGCAGCCGATGAATATGCTGGCATTAGGAGAGACGTCTGCTCGTCAGCTGGGGCTGCCCCTATGGTTCTGGCGCAACCTGCTGGTGGTCGCCACGGGCTGGATGGTCGGCGTGAGCGTGGCTCTGGCAGGGGCGATTGGTTTTATTGGGCTTGTGATCCCGCATATTTTGCGACTGTGCGGCCTCACCGATCACCGTGTTTTATTGCCAGGTTGTGCGTTGGCTGGCGCAATCGCATTACTGTTTGCTGATGTTGTCGCGCGTCTGGTGCTGGCCTCGGCTGAGTTACCTATCGGCGTGGTGACGGCCACCATGGGCGCACCGGTATTTATCTGGCTATTGTTAAAAGCCGCGCGCTAGAACGCGTTGGTTCGGTCTATGATTAAAAACTGAAAATCCACCTGTTGTTCTGGAGATGCTATGCAAAACACTATCCTCGATACAGAAGTGACGACCATCGACGGCGAGGTTACCTCACTGCAGCCGTATTCCGGAAATGTGCTGTTAATCGTCAACGTTGCTTCAAAATGTGGACTGACGCCGCAGTACGAGCAACTGGAGAATCTGCAGAAAACCTGGCACCAACAGGGCTTCAGCGTTCTTGGTTTCCCTTGCAATCAGTTTCTGGGCCAGGAGCCGGGCAGCGAAGAGGAAATAAAAACGTACTGCAGTACCACCTGGGGCGTAACTTTCCCGATGTTCAGCAAAATTGACGTCAACGGCGAGGGACGCCATCCGCTGTATCAGAAGCTGATTGATGCCGCGCCAACGGCCGTTGCACCTGCGGACAGTGGGTTCTATGAGCGAATGGCGAGCAAAGGTCGTGCGCCGCTCTACCCGGACGATATTCTGTGGAATTTCGAGAAGTTTTTAGTGGGGCGCGATGGAAAAGTGCTGCAACGATTCTCACCGGATATGACGCCTGAGGATCCCATTCTGGTGCAAACCATCAAGCAGGCGCTGGCAAACTAATGTCTCGATTGATGCAGCTACAGGACGTCGCGGAATCGACCCGTCTTGGCCCGCTTTCTGGTGAGATAAAAGCAGGAGAGATCCTGCATTTAGTGGGACCAAACGGTGCCGGAAAAAGTACGCTGTTGGCGCGTATGGCGGGTCTGACGAGCGGAGAGGGCAGCATCACTTTTGGTGATATGCCGTTGGAGGAATGGCCGGCTGCCAGGCTGGCGCAATATCGTGCCTATCTTGCGCAACAGCAAAATCCCCCGTTTGCGATGCCGGTCTGGCATTTTCTGACGCTGCATCAACCCGACAAAGCACGTACCGATCTGTTACAGGAGGTCGCCGATGCGCTCGGCCTGGGAGATAAACTGGGGCGCGGCGTGAACCAACTCTCCGGCGGTGAGTGGCAGCGTGTGCGCCTGGCTGCGGTTATCCTGCAGATTTGCCCACAAGCGAATCCATTAGGTCAGCTTTTACTCCTGGATGAGCCGATGAACAGTCTGGACGTCGCGCAACAAAACGCACTGGATCGATTGTTGAGTCAGCTGTGTTTGCAGGGCATAGCGATTGTGATGAGCAGTCACGACCTTAATCACACCTTACGCCATGCGCATAAAGCCTGGCTACTCAAACGCGGGAAACTGCTTGCCAGTGGTTCTCGAGATGCGGTACTGACGCCGGCTAATCTGTCTGCGGCCTATGGCGTCAACTTCCGACGTTTGGATATTGAAGGGCACAGAATGCTCATATCAACCACTTAAGTTAAATGGGTTCTTGAAAATCATATAATTTCCACGCTAAATTGGTATAAAAATAAAATTCAGAGGATTCGTACTGAATGCGCTTTTGGCTCCTTTTAATCACAGCATTGTTTTTGGCGGGCTGCAGCAGCCATCGTGCGCCTGCGCCAAATGCCCGCTTGTCGGATTCAATCGCCGTTATCGCCGGTCTTAATGATCAGCTACAAACCTGGCATGGCACACCCTATCGTTATGGTGGTATGAGTCGTAGCGGGGTGGATTGTTCTGGATTTGTTTTGATGACGATGCGCGATAAATTCGATCTGCAACTCCCACGCGATACGCGTACGCAATCAAAGATTGGTACCGAAATTGATAAAGACGATTTGCTGCCCGGCGATCTGGTTTTCTTTAAAACCGGGTCTGGGGAAAGCGGTCTGCATGTCGGTATTTACGATACCAATAATCAATTTATTCATGCTTCAACCAGCCGTGGAGTGATGCGCTCGTCTCTGGATAACGTTTACTGGCGTAAAAACTTTTGGCAGGCGCGACGTATTTAATCCCCACAACTCCGAGGCTGCCATCGAGTGGCAGCCTCGACATCACCGTTTGAAAGTTAACTTTTATTTCTGCTTTGGGTTAGACAATACCCATGAACATTAAGAGCGTATCTTGCTAAAAATATGATTTATTCCGAGATATTAAAAAGTGCAAAGCTGGATATTCGCTTATAATCAGGATAAGCTAAAAAAAAGGATTCGATTTACCGGCTAAAAAGGGAAAAATGAAAGGGCCTCTACTTGCATCAGCAGTAACGTATTTCTTCATCCTTTGCTACAGGATGCCGGATAACACCCATGCAGCGGGGCTGGCACGATGATTGTTTCACTGGATAATCTTTACCATTCTGAGTTCTCTTTTCTTCCTGCGAGAAGCGAAAAAGGCGATCTTGAATTCGTCGACATCATCACCAATTTCGCCAGTGCACATGGGGATGTGCGTATACCCACCGAGCTGGTCCTACCTCGGATGTCAGACGACGAACAATGTCGTTTATTTGTAGAAAAACTAGAATTAATCGAAACGTGCCAACATTTTTTTATTCAGCGAAAAGTATTTGCCTGGATTAATTTAACGCCAGCAATTGCTAATACTTTATTATCAGATACTGAACTTGCTTCACAAGTTGAACGATTTTCATTTCTGGAGCTGACTATTAATGAAAGCTATCCGGAGTTAAACAAAGGCAAAGATAATCCAACATTGGCCGCACTTGCTGCGCGATTTCCATTAGTCCTGACAAACTATGGTGCTGGCGGTATATCAACCCGGGCAATTTTTGACGGCCTGTTCAAACGCGTCGTTCTGGATAAAAACTTTGTTCAACAAAGGATTGCACATATTTCGTTTGAACCGTTTATGCGGGCTATTCTGGCGCAACTATCTCCCAGTTGTGAGTCAATAATCATTAGCGGAATTGATACACAAGAGATGCTGGAGCGCGTTTTGCCTGTGGGGTTCAGTGCCATGCAGGGAGGATTGTGGCCTGCAGTGCCTCCTGCGCAGATAATTTCGCTTGCTAAGATATAACCCTTTTATTTGCTGGTGTTTAACAAGCTATTAACAGTCTACACTAGAGGCAGGAGGCCCTATGACCCTGTCTTTTACCACTCGCTGGCGTGATGAACTACCAGCAACTTATACCGCGCTTTCACCCACCCCTTTGAAAAATGCGCGCCTTATCTGGCATAACGATGCGCTGGCGGAGCAATTAGCTATTCCTGCGGCGCTATTTGATATTCCAACTGGTGCGGGCGTTTGGGGAGGCGAATCGCTGCTTCCCGGAATGTCGCCTTTAGCCCAGGTTTATAGTGGGCATCAGTTCGGCGTCTGGGCTGGTCAGCTTGGCGACGGACGTGGGATCCTGCTGGGCGAACAACAGCTTGCGGATGGTTCAACGTTTGACTGGCACCTGAAAGGCGCCGGACTCACGCCGTATTCCCGCATGGGTGATGGGCGCGCCGTGCTGCGCTCGACCATTCGCGAAAGCCTGGCCAGTGAAGCGATGCACTACCTGGGAATACCGACCACGCGGGCATTGTCGATTGTCACCAGCGACACGCCGGTGTATCGCGAAACGGTCGAAGCGGGGGCGATGCTTATCCGCGTGACGCAAAGCCATATGCGGTTTGGCCATTTTGAGCATTTTTACTATCGCCGGGAGCCGGAAAAAGTGCGCCAGTTGGCTGACTTTGCGATTCGCCATTACTGGCCGCAATGGCAGGAAGACGCCGATAAATATCAGCTGTGGTTTAACGATGTTGTCACGCGTACTGCGACGTTAATCGCTGACTGGCAGGCGGTAGGATTTGCGCATGGTGTTATGAACACGGACAACATGTCGATTCTGGGTCTGACGATGGATTACGGTCCATTCGGTTTTCTTGATGATTACGTGCCCGATTATATCTGCAACCACTCTGACAACCAGGGGCGATACAGTTTCGATAATCAACCGGCCGCCGCGTTGTGGAACCTGCAACGTCTGGCGCAAACCCTGTCGCCGTTTATCCCGGTCGAGGCGCTCAATGATGCGCTGGACAGTTACCAACTGGCGCTGTTAACTCGCTACGGTCAGCGGATGCGGCAAAAGCTCGGCTTCTTTAGCGAGCAGAAAGACGATAACGAACTGCTTAGCGAGCTGTTTAGTCTGATGTCGCGGGAAAGAAGCGACTATACGCGAACGTTTCGCATGCTCAGCCAAACGGAACAACACAGTGCGCAATCTCCGTTGCGCGATGAGTTTATCGACCGCGCAGCGTTTGACGACTGGTTCACGCGGTATCGCTCACGCCTTCAGCAAGACAATATTGCCGATGCTGCCAGACAAACACAGATGAAGGCGGCTAACCCGGCGATGGTATTACGTAACTGGCTGGCGCAACGGGCGATTAGTCAGGCAGAGCAGGGGGATTACGCCGAGCTGCATCGGTTGCACCAGGCGTTGCGTACCCCGTTTGCCGATCGTGATGATGACTATGTCAGCCGTCCACCTGACTGGGGAAAACGGCTGGAAGTGAGTTGTTCAAGCTAAGGGGCCAGAAATACCTGCGGGGAGGCGTTGGCCGGATGCTGGCCAACGTGTACCTGAGCACCGTACCAGCGCTTCAGGTCATCGGCCTGTAACACAGTTTCCGGTGTTCCCTGCGATACCAGCCTGCCGTTGTGCAGCAGCACTATTCTGTCTGCCCACAGTGCGGCGAGGTTCAGATCGTGAAGCACAATGCACACATGCAGCTCTCCCGAAGAGGTAAGCGTTTTTAGCATGCGCAACAGATGCTGCTGGTGGTAAAGATCCAGCGCGGAGGTCGGTTCATCAAGGAATAACCAACCGCGAGGAGTACCGTCGCACCATAGTTGTGCCAGCGCACGGGCCAACTGTACTCGCTGTTGCTCACCGCCGGAAAGCGCGGCGTATTGCCGACCCGCCAACGGTGTGCATCCGGTCATTTCCATCACCTGAGCGATAAGCCGGGGCTCCTGCTGTTGGGTCCACGGCGCGCGGCCCATCGCGATGACGGCCTCTACCGGCCAGTCGAATCCCAACAGTGTTTGCTGGCGCATCACTGCCCGATGCCGCGACAGGGTCTGGGTAGACCATTCATGCAGCGGTTTGTCTGCCAGCACGCAGCGCCCGGTTGCTGGTTTGAGAAAACCGGTCAGCAGGCGCAGCAGGGTGGATTTCCCCGCACCGTTTGGGCCGATGAGTGCAACCAGTTCACCTTTTGTAAGGGCGAGCGATACGTCGTCAATCACCGCTCTGCCAGCTACGTGATAGTGAAGCCCTTCAGCGATGAAATGTTCAGCCATGCGCTCCTCGCTGACGAAAAATAAGCCATAAAAACCACGGTGCACCGAGAAGACTGGTCAACAGACCGACCGGCATCTCCGCAGGCGCAACCGCCGTACGAGCCAGGGTGTCGGCAATCAGCAATAAAAACGCGCCCGCCAGCACGGAGCCCGGAATAACGGCCCGATGGTCTGAGCCGAGCCACATACGTATTAAATGTGGGATTACCAACCCGATAAAGCCAATCACCCCGCTTACCGCCACGGCTGAGGCAACCAGTAATGCGCTACAAAGCAGCAAAATACGCTGGATTGTACGTACATCAACGCCGAGATAATGCGCCTCTTCCTCACCCAGTTGCAGAAGATTCAGCGCCGGAGCAAGTCGCCAGATGATCAGCACTGTCGGGATTGTCAGTGAAGTGACAGCCAACAGCGTGGACCACTGTGCGGCCCCCAGACTTCCCATTCCCCATAGCGACAGCTGGCGCAGTTGCGCATCATTACTGACCCACGACAGTACGCCAACCGCCGCCCCGCAGAGCGCGTTGATGGCAATGCCGACCAGCAGCAGGCGGGAGAGCGAACCGTCGCGCTGTTGGCTGAGGATAAAAATCACTACGGTTGCCGCCAGCGCGCCGAAAAAAGCGGCCAGCATTGGAGCATACAACATCATCAGCACGGGCAAAGAGACAGGCAGCACCACCCACAGGGCCACAGCGCAGGCAGCGCCGCTGCTTATTCCCAGTAATCCAGGGTCTGCAAGCGGATTGCGAAACAGCCCCTGCATCACGCAGCCAGCGAGCGCCAGAGAGCCGCCAATCACCAGTGCCAGCAGGACGCGGGGAAGACGAATCGTGAGCCAGATTTGACGCAGTGCCTCATCGCCATCACGCCAGAGCAGACTTACTGGCAGGCGCAACGCGCCAAAACCGGTAGCCAGAACCGTCATTGCAATCAGCATCAATGCCAACATCCACAACGAACAGGTGATCCGCCGGGACATCAGGGCAATTGCTCCGCTTTAGCACGAAGCTGCAAAATAGCCTGTGGCGTGCGAACGCTGAAGCCCAACAGCGCCATATCGTCAACCTGCAATACCTGTTTATTCCTTCCGGCAGGTGTTTGCGCAAGTCCCGGTAGCGCCCACAGGTTATCTTCGCCACCCATCGCCTTAACGCCGTCCTGCGAAATCACCACCAGATCGGGCTGGCTGGCAATGACGCCTTCTTGTGACAGCGGCTGATAGCGATTAACGCCCTGCATCGCGTTGCGTAGACCTGCGGCACGAATCGCCGCATCGGCTCCGGTTTGCTGGCCCGCCGCCATCGCGGTCATCCCGCCATGATTGAGAATAAACAGCACACGTTTATTAAGTTCAGACGACGGGAGCGTCGCCAGTTCCTGACGTAACGTTGCGCGCAGCGTTTCGCCGTCGGCCTCCCGATGAGTAGCCTCAGCGATAACCCGAACTTTTTCATCAATCGCGTTAAGATCGTTGCTTGCTGGGATCGTGACAACCCTGACGTTGCTCTGCTCAAGCTGTTTTAGCGCTAAAGAGGGCTGTGCCTGCGCGCTGGCAAGGACCAGCGTAGGGCGGGTAGCCAGGATCCCTTCGGCGTTGAGCTGGCGCAAATAACCAACATCAGGTAACGCGGTTGCCGCAACAGGCCACTGGCTGGTGCTGTCTCTCGCTACAAGGGAGGGTTGTGCTCCCAGTGCGTAGACAATCTCGGTGACATCGCCACCGAGCGCAACAACCCGTTCCTCGGGCGCAGCCAGCGCCGCGAAGGGCAGCAGCGCGATCAGGGCCAGCAGTTTTTTCATGCGGCCAGTCCTTTCGGCGTCAGTGCGTCAATCTGTGCGCGCCATTGCGTCTGCTCCGGCTCGCCTTCCGTACGTTGACCATACAGCTGGGCGATTTGCGTGCCGTCGGCAGCAAACAGCTCCAGACTGGTGACGTGACCATCGGCGGTCGGTTTACGCGTCACCCACGTTTCTGCCACGCTCTCTTCCAGTAGATGCAGGGTAAAGGTTGGGTTGAAGATGTTCAGCCAGCCTTTCATCGGTACCAGTTTTTCAATCACGCCGGTAAATATCTGTACACAGCCGCGATTACCCACAAAAACCATAATTTCGTTGCCATCCTGACGCGCGGTGTCGAGTAATTGCGCCAGTGCGCTATTAGAAACCTTACAGGCCAGATCGTCGCCAACCAGATTAAACGCCTGTTGACGGGTGAGATCGTGGCGTTTCAGCAGACCGAAGAACTGATGGACATCGGTCATGGCTCGCCACTCTTGATCAACAGTCTGTGCGTCGACAGTGACGGCGGCAGGCACAGAATTGTTGACGGGTTGCAGCACCAGCGGCGGGTTTTCTGCAAAGATGAAACGGGTCAGCAATGCCGCCCATTCCTCAACGAGGGTATTTTGTGTGGTATAGACCTTCAGCAGTGCGTCTCCCTGATGGTCAAAGAATTGAATGCTCTGACGCTCGCCGTGGGCGGTGGTCTCACTGATATGAAAAGCGCTTGCCCACTGATTTAAGAACAGACGCAGGTCGAGTGCACGCGGATTAAGAACCAGCCCGGCATGGCCGTTCAGGTGCTGATTGGTAAAAGCGCCAACCTGTTCATGCACCGCATATTCGTTGCGGCAAATGCATTTGGTTTCACCAACCGCTTCCAGTGCGCCGAGGATTTCGCGGACTTCGCCACGTAAGCGCCAGGCGTCATGGCCGACGCGCGCAAAGGTCAGTTCGGCTTCGCTAATATTCATCAATCCTGCAATGTCACGTGCGTATTTTCCGGGATTTTCTTTCTTCAGTTCCAGCCAGCGTGTGTAATGATTCATTGTCTCTTCCTTCCAGATTGCGGCCCCGGCGAACCGGGGAAAAGTGATTACCACTGATAACTCACGAAAATTTTGCCATTACGACCATCCTGCGGAATGCCTTGCGGCGACCAGTACTCTTTGTCAAAGGCGTTGCCCAGTACCAGCGTGGTGGTCATGCCTTTCAGTGCTTGTTGGCCCTGATAGCTCACGTAAAAATCGTTTACCGCATAGCCAGGCTGTTTAGCGTAGGTGCTGCTGATATGCGTTGAACGGTCAGCAAATGTCCCGATCCAGCCTACGGAGAAACCGCTGTGCGCAACCGGCACATTCAGTTTGCTGGTGACGGTGTCCGGATTAATGCTGGAAATGTATTCACCTGTGTCAGTATCTTTGCCGCGTGTGCGGTTATAGGCCATGTCGAGGCTGAACAGGTCGGCGGTATATTTCGCCATCACGTCCCAACCCCAGATTTTGGCATTGGGAACGTTATAGGACATGGTTGTCGCAGCGGCGAAGTCGACGCTGGTGGAGATGTAATCTTTTGCTTTGGTGTCGAAATAGCTGGCTTTAAATTCGAGCGCATCGCTCGCCATCAGCAGATCGTCAAAGCGCAGGCCAAATCCGTATTCCTGTGTTTCGTTGGTTTCCGGGCGCAGGTTAGGGTTTGGCACCCAGTAGTTAGTGTAGAAACGACCAATCGAGAAGTGTTTCGCATCGTTATACATCTCGCCCATGGTTGGCGCACGGAAGGCCTGAGCGTATGAACCGAACAGCATCAGCCAGTCGGCTGGCGTAACGGTGAGTCCGGCGCGGGACGACCATTTGTCAGCATCAACATCTTCATAGCCGTCGCTGCTGCCGCGATAAGAGTCATAACGGGTACCGCCCAGCAGCGTAACCGGCAGGTCACGCAGGGTGATTTCATCCTGTAGCCAGCCGGAGCTGAAATCGATCTTTGCCTCCGGGAAACCGGTGGTTGAACCACCCGGTTGTTGTTCCTGGCGATAGTATTCACCGCCGTAGGTCAACAGGTGAGATGCAAAAGAGTCGGTAAACAGGCGGCTGCGGTTGTCGATCTTCCCGCCTTTGGTGGTTTGCTTGCGAAATTCGCCAGTGTTATCTGCGTTCTGAGCATTAATGCGCACTTCTGACCAGTAGATACGGGCATCCGCGTTCAGCCAGTCATTGTCTGCAGGAGCAAGCGAGTAGGTCAGTTGCGCATCACGCTGGATCGTTGAACGGTTGGTCATCGGGTTGCTGGCATCCGCCGCACTGGTCTGCGGGTTTTTAGGTTCCCGGGCGTCATTGTTGTAGTAACGCAGCGAGCCGGCCAACGTCTGGGCGCTGTCAATTTTCCAGCTACCTTTCGCCAGCATATTGTTGATCGCTTCATCGTTTGGCGCTGTAGTACCGTCGCTCTGGCGCAAATCACCGCGATCGCGACTCGACCATGCAAGCAGTCCGTCCAGCGTATCGGTGCGCCCAAATGCGCTGGCGCCCATACCGAGGCTGTGATCGCCGGTTGCCGCGGTACCGAACACGCGGTAACCGCTGTTTTGTCCGGCTTCCAGCAGATCTTTGGCATCCGCAGTGTCATAGGCGATCACGCCGCCCAGCGCGCCGCTACCGTACAGTAGTGCGGAAGGGCCACGCACGACTTCGATACGTTTGATAAGCGCCGGGTCGAGGAAGGTGCTGTTCAGGTGTCCGGTGTCAGTTCCCTGACGAACGCCGTCAACCAGTACCAGAACGCCACGTCGATCGTAGCCGCGCAGATTCACGTCCTGGCCATTGGTACGACCCGTTCCATCGAGGGTTAGACCCGGAACCGTCCGCAACAGATCTGCTGCCGAACTGGCGGTCTGGTTTTCCGGGGCGGTGGCATCAATCACGCTGACCATCATCGGCGCTTCAAAGGCACTACGGGCATTGCCGGTGGCGGTAACGGTCATATCTTCGACCGCCGCATAGGCTACGGCGGGCAGGTTACTGACAATCGCCAGCGCCAACAGCGATGGGCGCAGGGAAGCGGTGTGCAGGTAAGGCATAGCAACTCTCCATTAGGAAATCGAAAAGCGCTGGCTGCCTGGGTATGACCTGGGTGGCTGGCGAAATGTGTTGTTTATTTAGTCAGAATGAGTTTTCCGGCTTGCGTCTGGCGCAGCAGGTAGTGCTGACCATCATGTTCTATGATCACGCGTCCTTCGTTACCCAGCAGGGTTTTACTGTCAATTCGTCGCTCGTTTGGCGCGACGGAAGGCGGTGTTGTGTCTTTTGTAGGCGTAGCCGTTGTGTTATCCATACGTGACATAGTGTTTAAAAATAACAATCAATGTAACAATGATAATCATTATCATCAAACTGCAAATTTGCGGCAAGCGTTTTTGTGAAATAATTGTGACGAGAACGTTTTTTGCACAACAATTGGGGAAAAACAAAGGATTAGCACCGGGCAAAGTGATATTGCCCGGTGAACAGCATTAAAAACGGCTATCAACCGCAGAGGCGAGTTTTTCAACCAACAGTTCAGTATCTTCCCAGTTCAGGCACGGGTCGGTAATAGACTGACCGTAAACCAACGGCTGGCCGCTAACGATTTTTTGAGTACCTTCACGGAGGAAACTCTCCGCCATGATCCCGGCAATTGCCGTTGAACCGTTACGAATTTGCTGGCACACATCATCACAAACGTCCAACTGACGACGATGCTGCTTCTGGCAATTGCCGTGGCTAAAATCGACCACCAGATGCTCAGGCAGGGAAAATTCGTGCAGGGTATCGCAGGCGGCGGCAATATCTTCAGCATAATAATTCGGCTTTTTACCGCCACGCATGATGATATGCCCGTAAGGGTTACCGCTGGTCTGATAAATGGTCATCTGACCGGTTTTATCCGGCGAGAGGAACATGTGACTGGCGCGGGAGGCGCGAATCGCATCGACGGCGATGCGCGTGTTGCCATCCGTTCCGTTCTTAAAACCGACCGGGCAGGAGAGCGCGGAGGCCATTTCACGATGGATCTGACTTTCGGTGGTGCGCGCGCCAATAGCTCCCCAACTGATTAAATCGGCAATAAACTGGCCGGTCACCATGTCGAGGAATTCAGTCGCCGTGGGGACGCCCAGTTCGTTGACCTGCAACAGCAGTTTTCGCGCCAGTTCAATACCGTGGTTTACACGATAACTGCCGTTCAAATCCGGGTCGGAAATCAGGCCTTTCCAGCCCACGACGGTGCGTGGCTTTTCAAAATAGGTACGCATCACGATTTCCAGACGCGCCTGGTGCTTTGTGCGCAGCGCCTGTAATCGTGTCGCGTATTCCATCGCGGCATCAAGATCGTGAATCGAGCAGGGACCTACGATCACCAGTAAACGGGGGTCTTCACCATTTAAAATTTTTTCTATCCGACGTCGGGAGTCCGTAACATGACGGGCGACGGAGGATGAAACAGGATGCCGTTGCGCAAGCTCTGCTGGAGTGACCAGGTTGTCAATACGCGCAGTACGGAGTTCATCGGTTCTGTTCATTACTTGTCTCAGAAATTTGTTGCTTCAACGGCAGGACTACCGGGAAGTGATGTACATCACAATATCACACTCATCCTGCCTGGTGGCGAGCATAATAACAAAAAATCGAACCAATGCACTAGCATTCTAGTACATGCGGCGATTCAGTCCCATGATATCGAGGATCTTGGTAGCAATCTCTTCTACCGAATAATTGGTACTGTTCAGCCAGGGGATCTGGTTTTTCCGGTACAGCGCTTCTACCTCAGCAACTTCCATTCGGCACTGTCGCAGCGAGGCGTAACGGCTGTTCTCACGGCGCTCTTCGCGGATGGCCGCCAGGCGCTCAGGGTCGATAGTCAGACCGAACAGCTTATGCTGCAACGGCTTCAGTGACGCTGGCAGCACCAGATTATCCATATCATCGGCAATAAAGGGGTAGTTGGCGGCGCGGATACCAAACTGCATGGCCAGATACAAACTGGTTGGGGTTTTGCCGCAACGAGAAACGCCGAGCAGGATCACCTGGGCCTGATCGAGGTTGCGCAACGAAATACCGTCGTCGTGGGCGAGGGTGTAGTCAATGGCGGCAATGCGCGCGTCGTACTTGTTGAGGTTACCGGGATTCAGACCGTGCGTGCGATGGGCGATAGGTGTAGGGTCGAGCTTCATCTCATGCTGCAGCGGAGCAACCAATGCCTGCACGATATCCTGACAAAATCCCTCGCTTTGCAGAATGATTGAGCGAATTTCTGGCAGGACGATGGAGTAAAACACCAAAGGGCGCACGCCAGTTTGTTGGTAGATCGCGTCAATCTGGTCTTTAACCGCGCGCGCACGACTCTCATTTTCCACAAACGGCAGCGTAATGCTGCTGATCGTGACCGGGAATTGCGACATCACCGCGTGACCCAAGACCTCGGCGGTGATGGCCGTACCATCAGAAATATAAAATACGTGACGATCAACAGCATTATCCATTTTGCTCATCCTGGGCAGACATAATTCTCTGAAAGCATAAATTAAAATTCGCCAGAAGCGAATATTGCTGCATCTTTTTTATAAAATGAAACGGTATTTTTATAATTAATGAAAAGTGCATTTCATTTTTCGGAACAAATATTTATACCGGTAGTTTTTGTGGAGATCCCCTGTGGCTCGCGGGTTTGCGCAAATGCGGAAACAATCTGAAAAAATAAAAAATAAAGTTGCTTGAACGATTCACCGTTTTTTTCGCTGGAGTAAATATGCAAAGATAATTACGCAAAATTGAGTTTCCTAACCTCGTTCAAATATAAGGATTGTTCGATGTCCAACAATGGCTCGTCACCGCTGGTGCTTTGGTATAACCAACTCGGCATGAATGATGTAGACAGAGTTGGGGGCAAAAATGCCTCCCTGGGTGAAATGATTACTAACCTTTCAGGTATGGGTGTTTCCGTACCGAATGGTTTTGCAACGACCGCCGACGCGTTTAACCAGTTTCTGGACCAGAGCGGTGTAAACCAGCGCATTTATGAGCTGCTGGATAAAACGGATATTGACGATGTCACCGAGCTTGCAAAAGCCGGCGCGCAGATCCGCCAGTGGATTATCGACACTCCTTTCCAGCCGGAGCTGGAAAATGCCGTCCGCGATGCCTACGCGCAGCTGTCAGCGGACGATGCCCATGCCTCTTTTGCTGTGCGATCTTCCGCAACCGCAGAAGATATGCCAGATGCGTCATTTGCCGGTCAGCAGGAAACCTTCCTCAACGTCCAGGGATTTGATGCCGTGCTGGTTGCCATCAAACACGTATTTGCCTCGCTGTTTAACGACCGTGCGATCTCTTATCGTGTCCACCAGGGTTATGACCATCGTGGCGTAGCGCTCTCTGCGGGTGTGCAGCGGATGGTGCGTTCTGACCTCGCGTCTTCCGGCGTCATGTTCTCCATCGATACCGAATCCGGTTTCGATCAGGTGGTGTTTATCACGTCTGCATGGGGCCTGGGCGAGATGGTCGTGCAGGGGGCCGTTAACCCGGATGAATTCTACGTGCATAAACCGACGCTGGCGGCTAACCGTCCGGCTATCGTTCGTCGCACCATGGGTTCGAAAAAAATCCGCATGATCTACGCGCCGACTCAGGAACACGGTAAGCAGGTAACGATCGAAGATGTGCCGCAGGAACAACGCGACATTTTCTCCCTGACTAACGAAGAAGTGCAGGAACTGGCCAAGCAGGCGGTGCAGATCGAGAAGCACTACGGTCGTCCGATGGATATCGAATGGGCGAAAGACGGTCATACCGGTAAGCTGTTCATTGTGCAGGCGCGCCCGGAAACCGTGCGTTCTCGTGGCCAGGTGATGGAGCGTTATACGCTGCATGCGCAGGGTAAAATTATTGCTGAAGGTCGTGCCATCGGTCACCGCATTGGTGCGGGTCCGGTCAAAGTCATCCAAGACATCAGCGAAATGAACCGTATCGAACCAGGCGACGTACTGGTTACCGACATGACCGACCCGGACTGGGAACCGATCATGAAGAAAGCAGCGGCGATTGTCACCAACCGTGGCGGTCGTACCTGTCACGCGGCAATCATTGCCCGTGAACTGGGGATCCCAGCCGTGGTGGGCTGTGGCGATGCGACCGAGCGTATGAAAGATGGTGAGAAGGTTACTGTCTCTTGTGCCGAAGGCGACACCGGTTATGTTTACGCTGACATGCTCGACTTTAGCGTGAAGAGTTCCAGCGTGGAGACCATGCCGGATCTGCCGTTGAAGGTGATGATGAACGTCGGTAACCCGGACCGTGCTTTCGACTTCGCCTGCCTGCCAAACGAAGGTGTCGGTCTGGCGCGTCTGGAATTTATCATCAACCGCATGATTGGCGTACACCCGCGTGCACTGCTGGAGTTTGATGACCAGACGCCTGAGCTGCAAAATGAAATCCGCGCCATGATGAAAGGTTTCGATTCTCCACGTGAATTCTACGTTGGTCGTCTGACGGAAGGGATCGCGACGCTGGGGGCGGCGTTTTATCCGAAACGCGTCATCGTGCGTATGTCTGACTTTAAGTCCAACGAATATGCTAACCTGGTCGGCGGTGAGCGTTATGAGCCGCATGAAGAGAACCCGATGCTGGGCTTCCGTGGGGCGGGCCGTTATGTTGCCGATAGCTTCCGCGACTGCTTCGCGCTGGAATGTGACGCAGTAAAACGTGTCCGTAACGACATGGGCCTGACTAACGTTGAAGTGATGGTACCGTTTGTACGTACCGTTGCCCAGGCGAAAGCGGTGGTGGAAGAGCTGGCACGCCAGGGGCTGAAACGCGGTGAGAACGGACTGAAGATCATCATGATGTGTGAGATCCCGTCTAACGCCTTGCTGGCCGAGCAGTTCCTCGAGTACTTCGACGGCTTCTCCATCGGCTCAAACGACATGACGCAGTTGGCGCTGGGTCTGGATCGTGACTCTGGTGTGGTTTCTGAACTGTTTGATGAGCGTAACGACGCGGTGAAAGCCCTGCTGTCGATGGCGATTCGCGCAGCCAAGAAACAAGGCAAATACGTGGGTATCTGCGGTCAGGGTCCCTCTGACCATGAAGACTTCGCGGCCTGGTTGATGGAAGAGGGGATCGACAGCCTGTCGCTGAACCCGGATACCGTCGTGCAGACCTGGCTGAGCCTGGCTGAACTGAACAAGTAACATCATGCCGGATGGTGGCGTAAGCGCCTTATCCGGCCTACGGTGAGTATCATTCGTGGGCCGGATAAGATGCGGCAGCATCGTCATCCGGTATTCTATCCTTCCACGCTTAAGCCTGATGCAATATTGTCAGTACAGTGCGCAGATCGGTCACTGCGATTTGCCCCGGAGCAGATGCTTTTTTCACTGCACCGAACGTGGCTGCTGAACCAAAAACCTCGCCAGCTAAACGAGAAATCACCCCGTTTTTTGCCATCGACATCGTGATAATTGGACGATCGGCATAGCGTTCATGCATTTCCAGCGTCGCGCTGAGCAGCGTCAGCACATCCGTTTTGCATTGCGGCATCAGCGCAATTTTGGGGATATCGGCGTCCAGTTCCTGCATTTTACGCAGACGCTGAACAATCTCCTCTGCGGCCGGCGTTTTATGAAAATCATGATTCGACATAATAACCAGGACGTTTTTGGCGTGAGCTTGCTCAACGGTTGCTTTAACCTGCACATCACCAGTGAATAGCTCGAGATCGATCATATCCACCAGACCACAGTCTATCGCTGCACGGTTTAGTGCGAAATAGTCTTCAGCAGGTAAGGCCTGCTCGCCGCCTTCCTGCGCAGTACGGAAGGTAAAAAGTAACGGCTTGTCAGGCAGAATCTCGCGGATGGCGCGCGCAGCGTCCAGTACTGCGTCAATGGATGCGACATCGGCAAAATGGTCAACGCGCCATTCCAGAATATCAAAATCCGCTTCGCGATAGGTCAGCGCTTCACTTTTTACCATTGCGATGTCTTTAGCCATTAGTGAGACAATGATCTTCGGCGCACCCTTGCCAATTACGACATTTCTTACAGTTACGGTTTTCATTGATTACCCTATAAATATTGGCTGATATCTGTCCGTCAGCCCCCTGAGCCTTCAACAATATCACGGTTTTGTGCTTGATATCGAAACCACTTTTTTAATTGGTACAGACCTTTGAATGGTGGGAAAGTTAAGAAAGGAGAGTATGGCGATTAGAATGGTACGAAGGACAAAAAAAGCCCATCGTGGGAGATGGGCAAAGACTACACACAGCAATTCGTTGTTTCACTCAGGGGATTTCCATGCTTATAAATCAATGTGTTGATCTAAAGCCATGGGCTAATAGTAGGCATACTGTTTTTTTACGTCGATCAGATTCATCTCAATAGTTTAAAAACTGTAAAGAATTTGCGACACAAATGAGTATTGAAAGAAGGACGGCGTTGGGTCTAATCCCGTAAGAGGGAGGGATTGATTAGTATTGTTAAACAATCAGGCGGCGTTGCCGCCTGATGTTGGATTACTTATTGCGTTCGATTTCAGCAATTTCTTCGAGGATTTCATCCGGATTGGTACCTGGCGCAGGGGCTTCATTTACCCACGCGGAGAACAGACGCCAGGAAACGGCCAGTACTACTGGACCTATAAACAGACCAATCATGCCGAAGGCAATCAATCCGCCGATGACTCCGGAGAGAATCAGGAGCAGTGGCAAATCGGCGCCCATGCGAATCAGCATCGGTCGAATCACGTTATCCAGTGTTCCGACCACGCCGCTCCACACCAGCAGCACGGTGCCCCAGGTTGAATCCCCCGTCCAGTATAGCCAGATAATGGCCGGAATCAGTACCGGTAGCGGCCCCAGTTGCACCAGACATGACAGGATCATCAATACCGCCAGCAGTGTGGCATACGGCACACCGGTTACCGCCAGACCAATACCCCCGAGCACTGCCTGTACCAGAGCGGTGACCACAACGCCTAATGCGACGGCGCGAATGGCTTGTGCTGCCAGCAGAATGGCAGCATCTCCACGTTTTGAGGCAAGACGGCAGGCGAAGTGACGAATACCTAATGCGACTTGTTCACCGCGCCAGTACAACAGGGCACTGAACAGCAGCATCAGGCCACAGTGCATCATAAAGCGGCCGATATGCGCGGCCTGACCGACGAACCAGGTGGTGGTGGTGCCGATATAAGGACGAACCTTGGCCATAATCGCCGAACCGCCCATATCCAGTAAGCTGTGCCATGCGCCATACATTTTGGCACCCACCAGTGGAATGCTGTTCAACCATGCCAGATCCGGTAGCGTCATATCACCTGCGGTTACGGCATGGATCAGCGGCCCACTGCCATCGACGATGCTGTTAACCAGCAGCGCGATGGGGATGATGAACAACAGCACCAGCAACAGCGTCATCACCAGTACGGCAAGTGAACGGCGTCCCCAGAGCAATTTTTGTAAGCGTAGCAGGATAGGCCAGGTTGCAATGACAATCGTGCCTGCCCAGGCAAAACCGAGGATAAAGGGCTGAACAATCCAGAGACAGGCCACAATCAGGATGGCTAAAAACAGCACCGATAGCAGCACTTGTGCAATATCCCTGGGCTGACGGAAATTTACCATAAATACTTTTCACCTTTGTCTTTGCGCCAGAACGTTGACGCGACGTGAATACTTAAATGACACCCTGTAATGATGAGCAATTTCAGCGGTTTTGAACAGGCGGATTCTGCCTGTAAATCTGCTGAGCGTATTAGAAAAAAATGTGATACAACAAACAAAGCAACACGCAAACGATTAAATTCACAACACAGACCGCAGGAAAGGGTCACTATAATGATTCCACAAATTTCTCAGGCACCAGGTGTCGTTCAACTGGTGCTCAACTTTTTGCAGGCGCTGGAGCAGCAAGGATTTACGGGCGATACGGCAACGAGCTATGCCGATCGTCTGACAATGTCGACGGATAACAGTATTTATCAGCTGCTACCTGATGCTGTCGTTTTCCCTCGTTCAACCGCAGATGTGGCGCTAATCGCCCGTCTGGCGGCAGAACCGCTTTTCTCGTCGTTGATTTTTACCCCGCGCGGCGGCGGCACCGGGACCAACGGTCAGGCGCTGAACCAGGGCATTATTGTTGATATGTCCCGCTATATGAGCCGCATTATTGAAATCAACCCGCAAGAAGGTTGGGTGCGGGTAGAAGCCGGGGTGATAAAAGATCAGCTCAACCAGTTTCTGAAGCCTTACGGCTATTTCTTTGCCCCGGAATTATCCACCAGTAACCGGGCAACGCTCGGCGGGATGATCAACACCGATGCGTCCGGGCAAGGATCGTTGGTTTACGGTAAAACTTCCGATCATGTGTTGGGCATCCGTGCGGTGCTGATGGGCGGCGATATTCTTGATACTCAGCCAATGCCGATCGAGCTTGCCGAAATGCTGGGGAAAAGCAATACCACCATTGGCCGCATCTATAAGACCGTTTATGAACGTTGTCGCGATAACCGACAACTGATCATGGATAAATTCCCGAAACTTAATCGCTTCCTGACCGGGTACGATCTACGGCACGTCTTTAACGATGAGATGACCGAATTTGATTTAACCCGCATTCTCACCGGCTCTGAAGGTACGCTGGCGTTTATCACCGAAGCCCGTCTGGATATCACGCCTCTGCCAAAAGTCAGACAACTGGTTAACGTCAAGTACGACTCTTTCGACTCGGCGTTGCGTAATGCACCGGTGATGGTGGAAGCGCGGGCATTGTCGGTAGAAACCGTCGACTCCAAAGTGCTTAATCTGGCGCGGGAAGATATTGTCTGGCACTCGGTCAGTGAATTGATTACCGATGTTCCTGATAAAGAGATGTTGGGCCTGAATATCGTCGAATTTGCGGGTGACGATGAAGCATTGATCGATGCTCAGGTTAGTGCGCTGTGTGAACGTCTGGATGGGTTAATTGCCCGTCAGGAAGCGGGTGTCATTGGTTGGCAACTGTGTACTGAACTCGCGGGCGTAGAGCGTATTTACGCCATGCGTAAAAAAGCCGTCGGTTTGCTGGGCAATGCGAAAGGTGCCGCGAAGCCAATTCCGTTCGCCGAGGACACCTGTGTTCCACCGGAACATCTGGCTGACTATATTGCCGAGTTCCGTGCGCTGCTTGATAGCCATGGCCTGAGCTATGGCATGTTTGGTCACGTAGACGCAGGCGTGCTTCACGTCAGACCGGCGTTGGATATGTGTGACCCGCAGCAGGAAGTGCTGATGAAACGCATTTCTGATGATGTTGTGGCGCTGACGGCGAAATATGGCGGTTTGCTGTGGGGCGAGCATGGGAAAGGTTTTCGTGCAGAATACAGCCCGGCGTTCTTCGGCGAGGAGCTGTATCGCGAACTGCGCAAAGTGAAATCGGTGTTTGATCCGCAAAACCGGCTGAATCCTGGGAAAATTTGTCCACCGGAAGGCGTAGATGCGCCGATGATGAAAGTGGACGCGGTGAAACGCGGAACGTATGACCGTCAGATCCCTCTGGCCGTACGCCAGGAGTGGCGCGGGGCAATGGAGTGTAACGGCAACGGGTTATGCTTTAACTTCGATGCGAAAAGTCCCATGTGTCCGTCGATGAAAATCAGCCTCAACCGTATTCATTCGCCAAAAGGGCGAGCCACGTTGGTGCGTGAATGGCTGCGTTTGTTAGCGGATCGCGGGATCGACCCAATACAGCTGGAAAAAGAGCTACCGGAAAAACGCGCCAGTTTACGTGCGCTGATTGCCCGTACCCGCAACAGTTGGCATGCGCGCAAGGGTGAATACGATTTCTCGCATGAAGTAAAAGAGGCAATGTCCGGCTGTCTGGCATGTAAAGCATGTTCAACACAGTGTCCAATTAAAATTGATGTACCGGAGTTCCGTTCGCGCTTCCTCCAGCTGTACCACACGCGTTATCTGCGCCCGTTGCGCGATCACATGGTGGCGACCGTTGAGAGCTATGCGCCGTTAATGGCACGAGCGCCCAAAACGTTTAACTTCTTCATCAACCAGCCGCTGGTGCGAAACCTGGCTAAAAAGCACATTGGAATGGTTGATTTACCGCTGTTGTCTGCACCGTCGCTGCAACGCCAACTGGTGGGGCATCGTTCCGCCAATATGACGTTGGAACAGCTCGAATTACTCAGCCTTGAGCAAAAAGCGCGTACGGTGCTGGTGGTGCAGGACCCTTTCACCAGCTATTACGATGCGCAGGTGGTTGCTGACTTTATACGTCTGGTAGAGAAGCTGGGCATGCAGCCGGTACTGCTGCCGTTTTCACCAAACGGCAAGGCGCAGCACATTAAAGGCTTCTTAAACCGTTTTGCCAAAACGGCGAAAAAGACATCCGAGTTTCTTAACCGGGTAGCGAAGCTGAATATTCCGATGGTGGGTGTTGATCCGGCGCTGGTGCTTTGTTATCGCGATGAATACAAGCTGGCGCTGGGCGAACAACGGGGTGATTTCCATGTGTTGCTAGCCAACGAATGGTTATCGAAAGCTGTGGAAGCACAGCAGCCAGTCGCTGTTGGCGGTGAACCGTGGTACTTCTTTGGCCACTGTACCGAAGTGACGGCTTTGCCAGGCGCGCCTGCGCAGTGGGCGGCTATTTTTGCCCGTTTTGGCGCAAAGCTGGAGAACGTCAGCGTGGGATGCTGTGGTATGGCTGGCACCTACGGCCACGAAGTAAAGAATCACCAAAACTCATTGGGGATCTATGAGCTATCATGGCACCAGGCAATGCAACGATTGCCGCGTAACCGTTGTCTGGCTACCGGGTACTCCTGTCGCAGTCAGGTTAAACGCGTTGAAGGTACGGGCGTTCGCCACCCATTACAGGCACTGCTGGAGATTATAGGATGATCTGGAAACGTGAAGTCACACTCGAGGCGCTCAATGCCATGGGTGAAGGAAATATGGTTGGGTTGCTCGATATTCGTTTTGTGCACATTGGTGACGATACGCTGGAAGCTACAATGCCGGTGGACCATCGCACCAAACAACCCTTTGGGTTGCTGCACGGCGGCGCATCCGTGGTGCTGGCGGAAAGTATTGGTTCGGTAGCGGGATACTTGTGTACTCAGGGTGAGCAGAAAGTGGTGGGCCTGGAGATCAACGCCAACCATATCCGTTCTGCGCGGGAAGGGCACGTCAGGGGCGTATGTCGCGCGTTACATACCGGCTCTCGTCACCAGGTTTGGCAAATAGAGATCTTCGATGAGCAGGGACGATTGTGCTGTACGTCGCGTCTGACGACCGCAATTTTGTGATGCATATTGCTTTTGGTCATTATCTGCACAGGGAATGGTGTTATACTGTGCAGGTTTTGAACACAAGCGAGGATGATATGTCTACCCAATTAGACCCTGCCCAACTGGCAATAGAATTTTTACGTCGTGATAAAACCGATCTTTCACCGGCTCAGTACCTGAAAAGGCTGAAACAGCTTGAGCTGGAGTTTGCTGATCTGTTGGCGCTCTCTTCAACTGAACTGAAAGAAGAGATCTATTTTGCCTGGCGCATGGGCGTTCATTGATTCCGGTATGCTTATCGTAACGAAACCCCGACACGTGTTCGGGGTTATTTTTGCCTTAAATCTTCATTACCACTTCATCTCACCGCTGTTAACCTTCGCACTTAGTTCAAGCGAGCTTGCGTCCGCCAGACCTGGCCATGCTGCCGTCATGGTTTTAATCACATAATCCGATCCTTTCTTCGCCCCTAACGCCTGCTCAAACGACTGCAAATAGTCCTGGGTGAAGCGAATAGCTTTATCGCCAGTAGGGCGTTCGCCAATGTAGTGACCCGGGACCACCTGAGTGGGCTGTAAGCTCTGCATTTCGCTCAGTACGTTACGCCATGCACTACGCTGTTCTTCAGATTGTGTATCCGCCGTCCAGACGTGAATACCTGAAGCCACGCCTGTGCCGCCAATAATGGCCCGATTCGCCGGGATCCAGATATACGCTGCATAATCGTTGGAGTGACGCAGTTCTAGCGGTTCGCCATCAACCGTGAACTGCGTTTGCGTCGTCGCCTGCGGAACGGTGAGCGATGTTGGCGCGCCGTCCTTCATTTGCGGGCCCCAGAACTGCAGCTTGGCCTCTTTGGTGGCGCGGATATGGTCTACCACCTGCGGTGTTGCCAGAACTTTTACCTGTGGGAAAGCGTTGACGATGGGTTGCAGACCGAAATAGAAATCCGGATCGCCGGAAGTGATCACGATAGCCTTCAGCGTTTTACCGCTGGCGCGAATCATCTGCACCAGCTGTTCGCCATCTTTGGTGCTGAACTGGGCGTCAAACAGAATCGCCTCTTTGGGACCAGACACCAGCGTCGAAGAGACCGGGAAAATACCCTTCTCCTGCGGATTATAGACGTCCAGCTGTAGCGGTGCGGCGAAAGCTGAAGACGCAAACAGAGGTAACAGCAGGGCCAGAGATTTAACTTTCATACCAGGTAACCTTATGCAGGGAATTGTCTTTTGATAGTTCCCGTATTTTAAGCATATTCGTATCTGTTAGAATTCCCTCATTAGGACATGCTGAGTTTCATAAAACGATCGGATGGGATGCAATGGACAGAGTGATGGCGGCAACGGTATTTAACCATATCTGTGATTTGGGCAGTCTGAGCGCCGCTGCACGTGCATTGGGGCTTTCCCGTCCGATGGTCAGTCGTTACCTCGACGAGATGGAAAAATGGGCAGGCGCAAGGCTTATCCATCGCTCATCGCGTCGCTTGACGATCACGCCAGCGGGTGAAGAGGCATTACTGAAAACGCGTTCTCTGGCGCAACTTTCGCTGGATATTGGTGCCGCCAGTGGCGCGCAAATTCCCTCCGGCACGCTACGTGTGGCCTGCGCCCATTTTACCGCCATGCATATTCTTGCTCCGGTTCTGCCGGCGTTTATGGAGCAATATCCGCAATTACGTATTGAGGTGGAGATCAATAATCAACCGGTAAGCCTTGTGGGGGAACGCATCGATGTGGCGATCCGCATAACGGATAATCCCGAGCCTGGGACCATCGCCCGCCGGTTGGGCGACTGTAAATCGGTACTTTGCGCGTCCGCAGATTATCTGCATCAACATGGCACGCCTGAGACAGTCGACGATCTCACTCGGCACAATTGCCTGTACTACAGCGGTTTTGCCGGACAATCCTGGCACTTTTTGGATGCCCAGGGGCAGTCTGTCTCGGTTGCAATCAAAGGGAATTTAAGTGCAGGGATCTCTTCGCTGCCCTGCGAGTCGGCGGTGGCAGGAATGGGGATCGCGTTGGTGCCAGAGCTGGAGGCGCAGGAAGGGCTGGCGCAGGGAGCGTTAATTCGATTACTGCCAGAACTTCAACCTAAATGCTTGCCAATTTATGGTTTATACCTTTCTCGGGAGCATCAGCCTGCGGGGCTACGTTTGCTGCTGGATGCGCTTAGTGGGGCGGCGCAATGCTAAAAAGGTAGCTAAACGTGCTCACAAAATAGTCAAACCGCAAGTTGTGTTAAAAAAAACTTATCGGTGTATGAGATTCTTCTTATCGCCCCTTCAAGAGCTAAGCCATCGTGAGTGCCGGAGATAAGCGCCGGATGGGGCCGGAACCCTTAAGCCTGCCAGCAAGCAGACTTAAGGGTTTTTTGTTGTCTTTATATGTCGCCGCTGCGGGATTGTACGTACTTGTTGCGCGTCTGCAGAACGGAGTTGTCTAAAAATAGCGGTTGTAGATTCAATTGGTCAACGCAACAGTTATGTGAAAACATGGGGTTGCGGAGGTTTTTTGAATGAGACGAACATTTACAGCAGAGGAAAAAGCCTCTGTTTTTGAACTATGGAAGAACGGAACAGGCTTCAGTGAAATAGCGAATATCCTGGGTTCAAAACCCGGAACGATCTTCACTATGTTAAGGGATACTGGCGGCATAAAACCCCATGAGCGTAAGCGGGCTGTAGCTCACCTGACACTGTCTGAGCGCGAGGAGATACGAGCTGGTTTGTCAGCCAAAATGAGCATTCGTGCGATAGCTACTGCGCTGAATCGCAGTCCTTCGACGATCTCACGTGAAGTTCAGCGTAATCGGGGCAGACGCTATTACAAAGCTGTTGATGCTAATAACCGAGCCAACAGAATGGCGAAAAGGCCAAAACCGTGCTTACTGGATCAAAATTTACCATTGCGAAAGCTTGTTCTGGAAAAGCTGGAGATGAAATGGTCTCCAGAGCAAATATCAGGATGGTTAAGGCGAACAAAACCACGTCAAAAAACGCTGCGAATATCACCTGAGACAATTTATAAAACGCTGTACTTTCGTAGCCGTGAAGCGCTACACCACCTGAATATACAGCATCTGCGACGGTCGCATAGCCTTCGCCATGGCAGGCGTCATACCCGCAAAGGCGAAAGAGGTACGATTAACATAGTGAACGGAACACCAATTCACGAACGTTCCCGAAATATCGATAACAGACGCTCTCTGGGGCATTGGGAGGGCGATTTAGTCTCAGGTACAAAAAACTCTCATATAGCCACACTTGTAGACCGAAAATCACGTTATACGATCATCCTTAGACTCAGGGGCAAAGATTCTGTCTCAGTAAATCAGGCTCTTACCGACAAATTCCTGAGTTTACCGTCAGAACTCAGAAAATCACTGACATGGGACAGAGGAATGGAACTGGCCAGACATCTAGAATTTACTGTCAGCACCGGCGTTAAAGTTTACTTCTGCGATCCTCAGAGTCCTTGGCAGCGGGGAACAAATGAGAACACAAATGGGCTAATTCGGCAGTACTTTCCTAAAAAGACATGTCTTGCCCAATATACTCAACATGAACTAGATCTGGTTGCTGCTCAGCTAAACAACAGACCGAGAAAGACACTGAAGTTCAAAACACCGAAAGAGATAATTGAAAGGGGTGTTGCATTGACAGATTGAATCTACA